>JACKFW010000001.1 GCA_020632265.1 Pseudomonadales bacterium
TGTCATTGTGACCCCACGGGGAAGCTACGACTCCTTCGTTTCGCTCAGTCGCATGCACTAGGAGGGTGCTACGCACTCTCCGTCGGAACCTAGCTTCGCGAATGCTCAGCGAGCGTCCAATTCCAATCTTAAGACCAACAGGCACAAAAAAAGACGCTTTGATGCGTCCTTTTTTATACCTGTGACCCCAAACTCTTGGAAACCGAACCAAATCATCTCCGATCTGGTCAAGCTATTTGACCTTTTTTATGCAGATGTAAAAGCTCTTGGCTTTATTACATCCCCATAGGGTATTGAACTAATTATATAACATTGAAGAGATAGCCCATTAGAATGATTCCAACAGTTGTAATTCCAAAAAACATAGCAAGTAGTTGCCACTTCAATAATTTTTTGAGCATTAGTGCTTCTGGTATTGAAAGTGTTACAGTAGCAGTCATAAATGCTAAGGCTGTTCCCATTGGTACTCCCTTACCTACTAGGGCCTCAATGATAGGGATAACGCTTATAGAATTAGCGTAAAGTGGGACTCCAAGTAAAGTTGCTGTTGGAACACTCCACAAAGACGCACCTGATAAGGTATTGCTGATAAATGATTCTGGTACTAAACCGTGAATCAATGCTCCAAGCGTTACTCCCAACAATACATAAGGATATATTTTTTTAGTAATGTCCCACATTTCACTTGTCCAGAGCTTTATCCTCTCACTAAGGGGAACATATTGACCCTCATATCTTTGAATAAGTTTTTTTTTGCCTGTGAAAGCTAAAATGTCAGGTTGAATATATTTTTCAAATTTCATTTTTTGGATCAAATACCCACCAGTAACTGCAATAAAAATGCCAAGCAAGTTATAAAGCAAGGTTATTTTTATTCCAAATACGCTTGGAAATAAAAACAGAGAAGACTCATTGACCAGTGGAGAACTAATCAAAAAAGCAAAAGTAACTCCTAATGGAATTCCTGCTGATAGAAAACCCATAAACAGTGGAATTGATGAGCAAGAACAGAATGGAGTTACTACTCCAAGAATTGCAGCAAAGAGATATTGTGTTCCATACCAGTTTTTTCTTGTGAGCAAATCCCTGACTTTTTCCATCGGAAAGTAGTAACGAGTAATTCCCATAAAATAGTTGATGACAATCAGAAGAATGCTAATTTTGAGGACATCGTAAATCCAAAAGTTTACTACTCCTGCTAGATAGCTTTGTTCTGTAATGTTGAGCCAGTCATAGGTGACAAAATCTGCAAATATTTGGAAGGGAGAAAATATATCCATCGTTTTTCTCCTTACTTGGCTTTGATAATAGCTTTTTTAATTTTTTCTTTATCAGGAGAAAAACCAACCATAGCAGTCTTATTATTTACTGCTAATACTGGACTACTCATTGCTCCTAGCTCAATAATTCTGCTAGTACCTTCAACGCCAGTTAGATACTCAAGCTCTATGTGACCACTCATTTTTGAAGTGACTTCTTGAGTAATGTCAAATAGTTTTTTACAAGTAGCGCACCCCGAGCCTAAAACTTGTACTTTCATTTTTCCTCCTTACTACTCAATAGTTTGAGTAATTTGATAACTTTTTTACCCTTTTTAGAAAGGGAATATGTTACTTGTCGTCCAGATCTTTCAAACTCAACCAAAGATAATTCCTTGAGGGCAATCAAGTGGTGAGAAACCAGACTTTGAGACACTGCTAAATGATCCACTAAGTCATTGACTGGATGATCTCCTGAGTTCAAGACACAAAGTATTTGCAATCTGTTTTTATCAGAAAGTAGTTTGATCAGAGAAAGTTGAGACAGTATTTGCTCACTTTCTTCTGTTTGATTGTCACAACATTTATATGAATACATATTCATATATTATACACAAAAAATGATATTTTAATAGTCAATAATAATATGCTGAAAAGTATTGATACATCAATATTGTGACCCCACGGGGAAGCTACGACTCCTTCGTTTCGCTCAGTCGCATGCACTATCCTGGCTCGCTACACTCTCGTTAGCTCGCCATGCACCCCAGGGCACCTTCTCTTGCTTCGCAATTCACCTTGTGGCGGAATCCAGCCTCAATTCATTCAGCGAGCGTGCTCTTCCAACTTTAAGATCAAACAAAAAAAAAAGCGTATAAATCCGCTTTTTCTCTCGTGTGACCCCACGGGGAATCACTACGAGAGTACTTCTCGGGCTCATTTCACTCGCTCGAAGTTCGCGAACCAATCAGTACTTTGTGCTGAAGTTAAATCAGCGTTGAGATAAAATAATAAAAAAGAACCATAAATGGCTCTATTTTATTATGTGACCCCACGGGGAATCGAACCCCGGCTGCCAGGATGAAAACCTGGTGTCCTAACCGCTAGACGATGGGGCCGTTTTTAAACGGCGTTGACTTTCACAAACAATTTTCTTGTTTTTTATGGCCAACTTACATTTTCAAAGTGCTGTATTTGTGGGTTAACTAGTTTGTCATCACCTTTTAAATACTCAATTGCTATAATATCAAATCTATAGTCGTTATTATAGCCTCTCTGCCTTAAATAATTTTGGGCAACGAGATTCATGTTTTTTAATTTGTTTTTTGTAACTGCTTGCGATGGATTTCCAAAAAAACAATTACTTCTAGTTTTTACTTCAATGAAGACTATTTCATCAAATTTGTTGTCTAGAGCGATTATGTCAATTTCGCTATTATTTATTCTAATGTTAATTTCTAAAATTTTGTAACCTAAAAAACCCAAGAATTTTCTTGCTTTTTGCTCTCCCTTTTTTCCTAGAGAAAAATTATTCAGCCTTAACTGCTTTAGTGTGAGTGTCTTTTTCTTTAATTCTAGTAGCGGATTTACCGAGTCTATCACGTAAGTAGTATAACTTCGCTCTTCTTACATTTCCCTTACGTTTAACTTCAATTTTTTTGATTTGCGGCATATTAATTGGATATATTTTTTCTACACCAATTCCGCCAGCGCCAATTTTCCTGACCGTAAAGGTTTTTCCATTGCCTCTGTTTTTGATTGCAATAACAATGCCTTCAAAAATTTGAATTCTGGTTTTATCACCTTCAGATATTTCTTGATGAACTTTAACAGTATCGCCAACTGAAATTTTAAGGTCGTTATGTGTTAAATATTGTGCCATGATTATTGTCCTATTTGCTTAAAGCTATAAACCTAATTACAAGGCTTATCATTTTACTCGAAAACTCATAAATATGCAATCTTAAACTATTTGGGTATAGTTTATCTTAAATTACTATTTTTTTGATTGTTTTATAACTGCTTTTAAGTATTCAACAAAAATTGGATGTGGTTTTAATGGTTGAGATTTATATTCTGGATGCGCTTGGGTAGCAAGAAAAAATGGATGTTTATTTTGTGGTAATTCAATCATTTCGACAAAAAAATCGTCTGGTGAAGTCCCAGAAATTATAAAACCGGCATTTTCTAGTACTTCTCGATATTTATTATTAAATTCAAATCGATGTCTGTGTCTTTCAGAAATTAAGTTTTTATTTTCATCTTTGAAAGCATGGTGTTTTTTATAAATATTGTGAGCCAGAGTATTTGGTTTCAAAATACAATCGTAGGCTCCAAGTCTCATACTGGCACCTTTACCTTTAATTTTTTGATATTTTTCTTCAAATGGGATGTCATGAATAATTGGATATGGAGTTTCTGGATTGACTTCGACAGTATTGGCATCTTTTAATCCTGCAACGTTTCTAGCAAACTCAATACTTGCTAACTGCATACCATAGCAAAGCCCTAAATATGGAACTTTATTTTCTCTAGCATATTTGATTGCTGAAATTTTTCCCTCAACTCCTCTTTCTCCCCAACCAATTGGAACGATGATTCCATCAACTGATTTTAAATCATTAAGAGCCTTATCTTTTTTTGTTTCTAAGTCGGTGGCTTTAATAAACACAATCTCCATATTTGTATCTGTGTACGAGCTTGCAAATTTTAGAGATTCAATCAATGATACATAAGAATCTGTCAATTCATAATCTCCGGTTGCCAAGTATTTAGCTATGATTGCAATTTTTACACTATGTTTTTTATTAGCTTTAAACTTTTTGACAAAATTATTCCATTCAGTCAAGTCTGCCTTATTAATTGGTAGTCCAAGCTTAATAAGAACTCTTTCATCAAACTTTTGCTCTGCTAATATTGGTGGAATTTCGTAAATACTTTCACAATCTGGATTTGAAATAACATCATCTTTATCCATGCTGCTATAAAAGGCAACTTTTTCTTTTCTTTTTTCATCAATTGGGAGCTCGCCTCGTCCAACAATAAAATCTGGTTGAATTCCCATAGAATTCAGAGTTTTAACAGATAATTGAGTTGGTTTTGATTTCAACTCATTAATATGTGAAGGATTTGGAAAATATGTAACGTGAATATGAATAGTATCTTGAGGTGTCTGAAGATTCATAATACGATAAGCTTCGTAATAAATTACATTTTGATATTCTCCTGCAGTGCCACCAAGTTCTACCAAACAAATATCATAACCCTCACCAGCTTTTTTAATTCTTTCGATTGCTTCTTGAGGAATGTATAGCCAGGCGTCAACTGTTGCGCCGTTGTAGGCTAGGTTTTTGGTATTGTCAATAACTTTTGAATAAATTTGACCTAATGTAGTAAAATTTTTGTGGCCTACTTCTTCACCTAAGAATCTTTCATATGAACCAAGATCTAAATCCGCTTCCAGACCATCTTCACATAAAAAAACGTCTCCGTGCTCAATGGGATTGATGTTGCCTGAATCTATGTTTAGATAATTCTCACATTTTATGTTGGTGATGCTATAACCTCTATTTTTCAGGAGCAATCCTAAAGATGCAGCGGTTATACCTTTGCCTAGGCCAGAGAGAACACCTCCTGATACGAAGACATATTTAGTATTTTTAATTGGGGTATTATTACCATGAATGCTCATGGAAAGGTATTATACTTTCTATTTAATGATTAAGCAAAAGTTATTTTAATATATTGGCAATTTTCTTTTCTAATTCTGGGCTCCAATTCACTCCGTAAGGTAACAACATCTTTTGAGGTTTTGAGCCATTTGGGATAAGCACTATTACGCTTTGGGAACCTTGTTGAGATTTAAGTAAATCTCCTAATTTTTTAAGTGTTTCTTTACTTGTTTTTCTGGGAACAAATATTTCTTTATGGATCGAAGATCCTTCATGAAATAAGTCATCTTCATTTGGGACGTTTATGGTATCAACTAGTAATTGTAGTTCCCCATCTCTTTCATCTACCTTGGCTTTTATCATGATGACTGCATTGTCATGAATAATGTTTGAATATTTTTCAAATGTTTTGGGAAATATTACAATGTCAATTGAACCAGTATCGTCTTCAAGCTTTGCAAATGCCATATTTTTACCCATTTTTTTGGTAGTAATATTACGCACGTTGGTTAGTAGTCCTCCAAACTGAAACACTTTGTCTTTATGAATGCTTTCATCTAAATCCTCTATCTTTTTATTTGCACTCTTTGAAACTGCAGTTAGTTGGTGAGCTAAAGGATGATCTGTTAAATAAAGACCAAGTAATTCTTTCTCAAATGAGAGTAGTTCTTGTTGTGGATATTCTGGAAGTTTTGGAAAAGTATCTTCTAGAGTATCGTCTACCGAAGTCACGTCATTAAAAAGAGAATCTTGTCCTTCAATTTCTGATTGAAGTTGAGATGCAGTTGTTCTAATTTTCTCAAGTCCTTCAAGCATACTTGATCGATTTCCAAATTTGTCCATCACACCAACTTTGATTAAAGTTTCGAGAGTAGTTTTGTTTACTTTTCTACTATCAGTTTTGTGAATAAATTGAGTCAGTGAGGAAAATGTTTTTACTTCTTTTCTTGTTTCTAAGATATTTTCGATTGCCTTTGAGCCGATGTGTTTAATAGCATTAAAACCAAATCTAATAGCCAAACCTTCCAATGAATCTTTATCTTTTTCAATAATGAAATCATCCGAAGATTTATTTAAATCAGGAGGATAAATTTTGATTCCCATTTTTTTTGAGGTTTCAATTGCTTGAGCAATTTTAATATCTCTATTCATAGAATGGGAAGCTGACTCGACACTCATAAGAGCTGTCATATACTCCACAGGATAGTTGGCTTTAAGATATGCGGTTTGGTAGGAAATCATCGCATAACTAGCTGCATGTGCTTTGTTGAATCCGTAATTGGCAAAAGCTTCAATAAAGCCCCAAACCTTTTCGGCAACAGCTTTTTTATAACCTTTGATTACTGACTGATCAATAAATCTTCTTTTGTTTTCATCTAAAAGCTTTTTTTTCTTTTTACCGATTGCTCGACGTAAAATATCTGCTTCTCCAAGGGTATAGCCAGCCATAAGATTAGCAATTTCGAGAATCTGCTCCTGGTAAACCATGACCCCATATGTTTCTTTTAAAATCGGTTTTAGTGATTCATGAGGATAGTGAATAGACTTAGGATTATGTTTTCCTTCAATGAAGGTTGGAATTAGATCCATAGGTCCAGGACGATAAAGAGCAACCATAGCAGTAATGTCTGAAAATAGGTTTGGTTTAAGTGTTCTAGCAACTCTTCTCATTCCTGCAGATTCAAGTTGAAAAACCCCAAAAGTATCACCCGATGATAAAAGTTTATAAGTCTTTTTATCATTTAGTGGTAATTTATCGATATCAATATCAACATTCTTATTGACTTTAATCAATTGAAGCGCGGTATTTATAGTGGTTAAGTTTCTTAAACCTAAAAAATCAAATTTCAAAAGCCCAATTGCGTTATCGTCAATATTACAGTCAAGAGCATACATGTCATATTGAGTGATTGTTTTTCCAGATTTTGAATCTTTTTGAATTGCAACATAATCCGGTAAAGGCTTGTCAGTAATGATAATGGCAGCCGCGTGCACTGACGAATGCCTGATACTACCCTCGACTTTCATTGCTAAATCAATTAGTTTTTTAAATTTTGGTTGCTTATAATATTCGGCTAATTCTGGAACTGTTTCAATTGCTTGTTTAAGTGATGTTTTTTTTGCTGGAAGGTTAGGAATTAATTTTGCAATTTTGTCAGGATCTTCGTAAGGCATGCCTAGAACTCTGCCAATGTCTCTAATTGAAACTCGAGCTTCCATTTTTCCGAATGTAATCACATGAGCAACGTGATCGTCTCCATATTTTTGAGCTACATAGTTGATAACTTGATCTCTTTTGGTGTCAGCAAAATCTAGATCAATGTCAGGAGGTGTGGGTCGCTGTGGATTTAAGAAACGCTCAAAAGCAAGTCCGTGCTTTAATGGATCAATGGTTGTAATTCCAATACTAAATGATACCAATGATCCTGCCGCTGACCCTCTTCCCGGTCCAACTGTAATGCCATTTTCTTTTGACCAGTTAACAAAGTCTTGAGTAATTAAAAAATACGCAGCGTAGCCTTTGTCATTAATAATTTTTAGTTCATAATCGAGTCGTTCTTTAATTTCTGGAGTTAATTTACCAAGTTTATCTTTTGCACCTTTGTATGACATTTTTTGGAGAGCAGTGGCTAGCGTCTCACCTTTGGGAATTGGGTATTCAGGAAAAATTAGTTGTCCTGTGGGAATTATTAAATTACATTCATCAGCTATTTTTACTGTGTTTTCAATTGCATCAGGATAATCTTTGAACAAATCAATCATTTCTTCACTAGATCTTAAATAGAAATCGGGAGAGTTTAGCATGGTCATGCGTTTGTCATCAGAAATTAATTTTCTAGTTTGGATGCAAAGTAATGCATCTTGGGCAATTGCATCATTTTTTTCAACATAATGCACATCATTAGTTGCAACTATCGGAATATCGAGTTTTCTGGCCATTTCAACTTGGAGTTTGGTTAGACTAGATAATTCTTTGATTGAAGGATGAACTTGAATTTCAATGTAAAATCTATTTGGAAATTTAGTTTTAAATAGCCTGAATTTTTTTTCTGCTTCTTCAATTTTACCATCCATAAGTAGTTTATTAAAAATGCTACTCATACATCCACTTGTACAGATAATTCCTTTTGAATATTTAAATAAAGTCTCTTCATCAATGCGTGGTTTGTAAGAAAAACCTTCAAAATTAGCAATTGAAACTAACCGATTGATATTTTGATATCCTGTAAAATTTTTTGCCAATAGGGTGAGATGAAACTGATCGGAACCCAATCTGATTTGTTTATCTTTTCTAGATTTTTTAGCCATGTAGATTTCGACGCCAACGATCGGTTTAATACCGTTTTTATTACATTCGTTGTAAAAATGGAGTGCACCATACATTGCTCCATGGTCTGTTATTGCTAGAGCATGTTGGCGATGTTCTTTGGCACTGGACATTAAGTCGGGAAGTTTAGACAGACCGTCTAATAGAGAATATTCAGTGTGTACATGAAGATGTACAAATTTTCCCTTTGGAAGTTGTTTTAATTGTTTTGTGTCAGCCATATCTAGTAGATATGGTAGCATATTTTTATTTGATTTGAGGATGTGGAAAGTTTATTTATTAAGTTCTTGAATTATTAGCGTTGATAATAAATTGGCGTCTACTTTTTTGCCAATCAATCTTGCAGTTTGGCCTATGAAAAATCCAAGAACTTTTGTTTCACCAGTTTGAAATTTTTTAACAGCATCTGAATTTTGTGAGAGTACAATATTTATTTTTTTTAGGATTTCATCTTGGCTTACATCGTCCAATTGAAATAATGATTTAAATGTTGTTATTATATTGCTTGCTTTATTTTCACGTGAAATGTCAATTTTCTTATTAACAATCGCACTTGCAAGCTGGTTCGGTGTTAAAGAATCATTAATTAATAAATTGAATGATTCCTCAATTAAATTAGCTGATTGGATATCAGTTATTAATTGCGCGGAATAGCGCTCTTCTACCTTATATTCTTCAAACCATCTACTAGCTATATTTGCAGGCAACTCTGGAAGTGATTGTTCAATGAAATCAACATTTTCACGTGAAAATCTAATTGGAGGAAGATCTGGGTCTGGGAAATATCGATAGTCTTCAGCGTCTTCTTTGGAGCGTTGTGAGAACGTCATAGATTTATTTGAATCCCATCCTCTTGTTTCTTGGACTGGTATTTCATCATTGTCTAAAATTTTTGCTTGCCTTATCATTTCGAAAGATATTGCTTGTTCGGCAAATTTAAAAGAGTTGATATTTTTAACCTCAACTTTATAATTTGGTAAATTTTCTTGATCAATTTTAGCAAGTGAAATATTGGCTTCCAATCTCATTCCGCCTTGATCCATATCGCAGTCCGCAACTTCTAAATATCTAAGAATTTGACGTATCTTTTTTCCATATTCCTTTGCTTGTTCTGGTGAATAAATTTCAGGTTCAGTAACGATTTCTATCAAAGGAACACCACTTCTATTAAAATCAATTAAACTAACCTTTTTGCCATTTATGACTTTATGTAATAGTTTTCCAGTGTCTTCTTCAAGATGAATTCTTGTGATTTTAACTGGGCCGTATGAAGTTTCGAGAACACCATCAAAGCAAAATGGTATATCATATTGACTGATTTGATAAGCCTTTGGCAAATCTGGATAAAAGTAATTCTTTCGATCAAATTTGGAAAATAAGTTAATTTTACATTTTAAAGCCAGGCCAACTTTAATAGTCCATTCTATGGCTTTTTTGTTGGCTGTGGGTAGACCACCGGGCATTCCTAAACAGACTGGACATGTATAAATATTTGGTTCCTTAGCTCCGAAAGGATCATTTTTACAACCACAAAACATTTTTGAGTCAGTCTTCAATTCTGCGTGAATTTCTATCCCGCAAATGAGCTGGTATTCGTTTTTGTTTGTTTTTATTGTTTTCATTGTTTATTGATAAAATTTTTGTATCCGTGAAATATTTTTCACGAGTCTTATATTAATTTCTCCATCTGTTCCATTTGGTTGCTTTTTCAAAGGCGTCTGCAACTTGAATTACTAAATCTTCACGATACATCGGAGCTACAATATTCATACCTAGATACAAATTAGTTTTGTCATCTTTATAGCAAGGAATTGAAATTCCTGGAAGACCACTTAAAGAACTTGCTTCGAGGAGCAAATCTTCTAATTCTCCAAACATTGCTTGTCCTTGAGTAGCGCCAATTTTTTTAGCATATCCAGGTGAAGTTGGTGAAATTAATACATCATATGTTTTAAATAATTTTTTGAAATCTTGAATATATAAAGTTCTAACCTTTTGAGCCGTATTATAGTATTGATCAGCATAACCTTTTGATAAAGTATAAGTACCTATCATTATTCTTCGCTTTGCTTCATCGCCAAAATTTGAACGGTTTTTTCCAAATCTAATTCCATCATATCTTCCAAGATTGCTACTAACTTCACCTCTCTGAACAATTGTATAGACACTTACTCCATGTTTTGGATTTATTGCGTTGACCACGTCTACTGTGGCACCTAAGGTTTCAAATACCTGCATTTGTTCTGAAAATATTTTAGTAATTTCATCCAAGCCCTTCAAATCTTTATATAAATAACCAATTTTAAGATTTTTTACACCTAGGTTTAAGGTTTTTGTAAAATCTGGAATAGATATTTGAGCAGAAGTGGAATCAAGAGGATCATGTCCAGCGAGATAATTTAGTAAAATAGCTGAATCTTCAACGGTCTTTGTAATTGGACCAGGTGAGTCGGTTGAGGAAGCCATTGCAATAATTCCATATCTGCTACAACGGCCATAAGTAGGTTTTAAGCCAACAACTCCACACCAAGCTGCTGGTTGTCTTATAGAACCTGCTGTTTCAGTTCCGAGTGAAGCGATGCACATATCGGCTGCAACTGCAGCAGCACTGCCTCCAGAAGAACCACCTGGTAAATATTCTGTATTTAAAGGATTCAATGTTCTTCCGTATTGTGAGGTTTCAGTTGAAGAACCATGAGCCCAAGCATCCATGTTGGTTTTACCTAAAATAACACCTCCCGAATTTTTCAAGTTCTTACTGACTGTGGATTCGAAGGTTGGTATAAAGTTGTCAAGAATTATTGAAGAGGCTGTAGTGCGCAAGTCTTTTGTGCAATAATTATCTTTTAAGGCAATCGGAATACCTTTTAAAGGTTTATTTAGGTTAGTATTTGCTGTTTCAAAAGCATCTCTGTTGAGGGTTAAATAAACGTTTAACTTTTTATTCTGAGATTCAATACTTGAATTAATATCATTATAAAGCTCCTCAAGAGTAAGAGATTTATCATTGAGTTTGTCTAAAGCTTTTTTTAGAGTAAGTTTATTATTCATGAGTTAATACTCTGGGTACTACGAAATACCCAGCGTGAGTTTCTTTAGCATTTTTTAACGCTTCTTTTTGTGAGAACATATTTTCTTGATTTACTTTATCTTCACGAAGAATATTTTCGAATCCGGTAACTTGATGTGTGGGTTCAATATTGCTTATGTCCACCGATTGTAATTCAGCAATTGTATTTAGAGTCTGTTCAAATGCTAATCTGAGTTCTTCTTCTTCAACCTTTGTGATAGGAATTGCAGCAAGATTTGCAATATGAATTATTTGTGCAGTAGAAATTTTTTGTGATGAAATATTTTTTTTCGAATTATTATTCATATTTTAACAATCTATATCAATTTTTGGAGAATATTAAGTCCCAGATAAACCTCTGAGCACTGCTAATCTTTGTTCTACCGGTGGATGTGTCATGAATAGTGAAGCAAACATTCCAGTTTGCGAATGAAGATTTTTTAAAGGATTACTAATATATAGGTGGGCAGTTGCTTTATTTGCTGCTTCCAAAGGTTCTTTATCTAGAGAAATTTTCTCAAGGGCTCTAATTAATCCTTGTGGGTTTTTTGTCATTCCTACTCCACTGGCATCTGCAAGAAATTCTCGTTTTCTAGAAATAGAAAGTTGAATTAATTTAGCAATTAATGGAGACAAAAGTGCTAGAAGTAATCCGACAATAAAAATGATTGTTTGCAATTGTCCAGAGTCGTTGTTATCTCTTTTGCGACCTCGAAAATTTAATCTAATCATCCAATCGGATAAAAGTGCAACAAATCCCACTAAAATGGTAACAATCGACATTAGTCTTATATCATAATTTCTTACATGAGATAATTCATGGGCAACAACTCCTTCAAGTTCTGATCGATTTAATTGAGATAGCAAGCCAGTAGTAACACAAATTACTGCGTGTTCTGGATCTCTGCCAGTTGCAAAAGCGTTTAAAGCTGTATCTTCCATAACATAAAGTTTTGGTTTGGGCATTTTTTGTGAAAGCGCTAAATTTTCAGCAACGGTATAAAAATCAAAATATTTCTCTCTCTTTGCTTCATGAGCTCCTGAAATTCCTAGAATTATTTTGTCTGAATACCAATAGGATGCAAACGACATAAATCCCGAAAAAATTAATGCAATGCCAACTACATCTAATCCATATCCAAAGCTATATGAAATAAAATAGGTAGTGGAAATTATGAAAGCAATGAAAAATATGATGATTAGAAAAGATTTTCTTTTATTACTTTCAATCAGTTGATAATGTGTCATTTTGAATTATTTTAAAGGTCGATTTTGATGTCCTTCATTTCTTCAGAACTGACCTCTACATGACTTCCGGTCGTTGCAATAGCCAAACCTTTTTCTTCTTTAAAGCCAAAAAGATTTGCTATTATTGATGATGGAAAAACGACTAATTTTTGGTTGTATGATTGCGAAAGATCAATAACTGATCTTCTTGCATACATAAGTTTGTCGGCGGTGTCGGTAAGTTCATTCATTAATTTTGCTACGGCTTCATTACTTTTTAATTCCGGGTTATCTTCAATTGCAATAGAAATTTTTGGTACTAATGATTGGATATTTTCAATTGCTTTTTCTATGTCAGCAACTTTGCCAGAATCCTGAGCGGTATTGATTGATTTTCTAGCCTCGGTAAGCATTTTAAAGATTGAGGATTCTTGTTTCATTATTCCTTTGACAGATGCTTGTAGATTTGGAATAAGAGATGCCTGTCTTTTAAGTTGGTTACCAATTTCTTGAATACTGGCTTTAATTTGAGTTTTTAGTATTTGCAGTGAGTTGTAGATTGAAATGATGTAAGCAGCTATTGCTACTCCAGCGATTAGTAATATTGGGATTAATTGCATATTTTCTCCTATTTTTATATACACAAATCATACTACAAATATTACATTCTTTCTAGATGAATTTATTAATTACTTCTTGGTAAAACCCGAAGATTAAAGTATAATTAAAGTTTGATAAAGTGGGCCCGTGGTGTAGTGGTTAACATGTCTCCCTGTCACGGAGAAGATCGTCGGTTCGAACCCGATCGGGCTCGCCAATATAAAAAAATAAGCCAAATAAGGCTTATTTTTTTATATTGTTGAGTTCAAATTGTAAGCGAAGACTAAATTTGAAAAATTTAGAGTTCGCGACGGAGAGTGATGAGCGGGAGCGAAGAACCCTCCTAGTGCAAGTGAGCGAGTGAAACGAGCGAATCGTGAACCCGATCGGGCTCGCAAATGTTCGTTTGGATTGATTTACAAAGATATTTTTATGATACTGAGTATTTAATTATTTATTATTAGATCTTCTATGTTCTATAATTTTCTTAAGAAGGTTTTCTAGTACTGTTATAGTATTTTCATCAAAGTGTTGGTCTCTACTTGCTTTTAGTCTCCAACCCAGTGCTTTATATTCATGTTTTTGGGCATGATATTTAACTGTTCCACCATTATTTTCTATTTGTTCAAAAGTAGATTTTTTAATATCTGGATCAACTGAATGAACAAACTCTTCAACCCCTTTTGAGAACCAAAATTCTTTAATTTTTCCTTTAAACTGAAGTTCATTGAAATTATCAATTCTAGTTAGTATAGTTTCCAGACTATACCCTTCAAATTCTTTAAGAAAGCTAGTAGAAACTACTATTGTTTGGTATTGAGCTAAATATACAATTGTCATGCCTTTAGGCAGTTGGTCAAAATCTACTCTAGGAAGAGTTATATCTTTGATTTTATTTCTTTTTAGTAATTCTTTATAGGCATATTGGATACCATTGCAAAAAATTTCCATTAGGTGCCCAGCCTCTTCAGCATTTCCTTTATAGTTTTCTTTTTTTAAGTGATTTTCCCAAATTTTAAAAGTACTACTTATTGCCTCACGGAAGGATAAACCATTTTGATGCTTTAATCCTTCAGCTGAATTTTGTAGATCTTCAATCATATATGGAAATTATATCAAAGTATCTATAATTTTCTTGGCAATCAATTAAACAACAGCAGATGAGTACCCCACATCTTCAGGAGTGAACCAGTTTCCCATCACCTCCATAATCTTCTCAAGTGAGTTATAAAGTGGTTCCACCCAATTCTGCTCCAGCTCGCATAAATAAAAATCAGACCAAAATGGTCTGTTTTTTTATTTATATGAGTTCAAATTGTTAGCGAAGACTAAATTTGAAAAATTTAGAGTTCGCGACGGGAAGGCTGAGCAATAGCGAAGCCACCCTAGTGCAAGTGAGCGAGTATCACGAGCGAATCGTGAACCCAATCGGGCTTGCCATAAACTAAAAAGACCTATTTATATTTCTTTTTTAACTTAGTTCATAGTATACTTTTAAGACTTTTTATTAACTTACACTACTTTAAATATAATTTGAGATCTAAAAACCTCTAGGTCTTTGGGGAGGTAAAGTAAATAATTTTAACTGGTGGGGTTGAATAGGCTCTCTAGCTTATTTATTAGCCACCTTTAATCCCATGTCTTCGTGCCCTCTTAGGTTTTCTACTGTTTTCACCCTCATTTTGCTTTTTACCTTTATCCAACTCCTTTTTGGGTTTCTGGTTTAGCTCAGCCGCAAGTTCTTCAAGATATCTTAGTTCTGCATCACATAGTTTGCCAGTACCTCCAATTAAACCATTGTTTCCAAATAAATCAACGCTACTTTCATTTTCAACACTCAACTCAATATTTTCTTTTAATTTTTCAATTGAATAGTTTTGGAAAATCATTCAACTAATACATAAATGAATAATACAATTACGAGATTTTTTGTGATTTTCTAAGTGATTTTAATAAAAAAATATTTTTAGTGATTTTTAATTACTGTTTTTCCTCTTTCATGACGAATAATTTTTCCTTGTTCTTTAGCTATTTCAACTTCGCTTTGCGTTTTTCTTTTTGTTTTTTTACCGCGATTATTTCTTTCTTTTCCCATTGAATAGTATGAGTTTGCTTCTATAGACTTTGACATAAAAATTATTTACTTTCATTCATCAATTATACAATACTGCAATACCTATTATGTTATATTAGCCCAGGATTTATAAACTAATCAAGAAGTATTCTTAATTTATTGCCAAATTTACTCTGGGACTAAACAAAAACCACTGCACCCACTCTCTGGTTCGTTTAAGCACCGGTTGGCGTCGCCAAATATAAAAAATAACCCTATCGGGTTCATTTTTTATATTTGATGAACTAGAGCGGAATTGGGTAGAACCGCTGTATGACTCACTTGAGAGGGTTGTGGAGGTGATGGATAATTGGTTTACACCAGAGGAAGTTGGGTTTGTACCTGCAATTACTTAATTTATTACCCACTTAATTATGGAACTTAACGACAAACCCCGTCATTATTACAGCGGGGTTTGCACATTTATTGCTTAGTTTTATTACATTTCTTTGAGTTTCTGTTCCAACTTCCGAGCATATTCAAAATCACTCTCATCAAGTCCAAGATCAGACTCGAAGTTTCGCCAATGAGCAGTGAAAGCATCATCTGCCAAAAGAAGCCTGAGTTTTTCCTCATCTTCATTCAGCATTACCTCTGCGATCGCTCGCAGGGCAACAACTGGCCCAACTTCAATTAACTTCTCGGCCAAATCTTTGGCAGACCACTTTTCAATCATGTTGAGTTGATCAGGTGGCCACTGATTAGTCATACTTTTATACGGTTTTTTCATTTGAACCTCCAAATTTTTTAATTTGGAAGCAAAGAAATATAAATCATCTAAAACATCATCTGAAACACCTAGTCGAGCTAAATCAGAAAGATATCCTGGCATATTTCCAAACATTAAACATCCTGCCTTAAAAGCTGGAATAATTAAGGCTCTCTTTGCTGTATCTGAGATGGTTATAATACTTGTAGATTCTTGACCTAGTAATCCTAATTCACCTAATGTCAAACCTGTTTCTTCTGACAATGAAACCCATGCTGGATAGTTATCAGCTTTTTCAGTAGGGGCATATGACTCAACTTTCTGGTATCTAGCTTGTTTATCCCAAATAGATCTTTGAAAAGTCATTGCAATTCGAATATCTTTTTGTGTTTTAGGTATTGGGATTATTTCATAACCCATTTTATTAATTTCGGGTCCTGTAGTTTCTGCAAACATAAAATATTAACTTTCTTCATTTTAAATACCAGTTTAATTATACCATAGAACTTTGTTCAAATACTTCTTATTGAATTTAGATATTTTACTAATGTTCCATAAACAACTTGGAAATAAATTATGCTGATATCGGCATATGTCCCACATTTTCTGGTGAAAGCCAATTCCTCATCACCTTCAAAATCTTCTCAAGTGAGGTATGTAATGGTTCCACCCAATTCCGCTCTAGTTAGTATAAATAAAAAACAAACCAAACGGTCTGATTTTTATTTATATGAGTTCAAATTGTGAGCGAAATTCAGACTCCATTCTGAGGTTCGCGACGAGCAAGTAGTCGAACGAGAGTGAGAAGCCTACTTAGTGCATGTGAGCCATCCTCTAGAAAATAAATAGTAGCGAATCGTGATCCCGATCGGGTTCGCAAGTAGTATTTAAATTTGATTTATCTGGATATATTTATAATAATGAAGGTTTTTTTTCAAACTAACAACCCATGAGAACGCAGTCGCCCTAGTATTAGAGTTGTTACTTACATGTTTGTATTTAATTTTGTTAATTAAAGTAAACACTAAGAACTCTTTTTATATTCAATGGATGATTATCAGCTAATTGACCTCTAGATTTAAAATGTAAAACCAATGATCTAATTCTATCCTTCAAATTAACACCACTTAAATGATAATAATTATGATTTAAAGTTTCGCATAGTTTAATTAAATCTGCATCTGTATTTAACTTAGATTCTAAATATGCAATATAGTCATTTTCTGAGAAAACTTCATCTAAAGATAAATTATCATTATTGTCTGATTCTAATTTTAAAATAGCATTTCTTATTTCATCTATAGATTTATCACTTCGTCTCTCAAATAATCTAACGAGCTCTAAAAATTTCATAGGTAGATTACTTCCAGTTACATCATCATATCTTATCCCTAAAATCTGAAACAAAGCTCTTGCTTGAGAATCTGTATTTATTTTTTTTGTAAGAGTCCTATAAATCGATTCTTCACCTTTATCTTGGAATGCTGGTTCAGAACTTCCACCATTGTGTACTACTCCAAAATCAGATAAATCTATATCTGGTCTTAAAGAATTTATAGCTGAAAGTATTTTATTAACTCCTAAATGTCTATTACCATAAGCAACTAATTCTCTAGCTTTACCACTAAGATCAACACCTTCCACATCTTCATAATTTATTCCAGCAAATTGAGATATCATTTTAAGCTCAGCTAAGTTAACTCGATCTATAAGAATAGTTATCAACTTTATCGTATCATTATGACGTAACTCTGTTGGCAATCCTTCTATTAATTTTATTTTTTCACCTTTATTTTGGAATGCTGGTTCAGAACTTCCACCATTGTGTACTACTCCAAAATCAGATAAATCTATATCTGGTCTTAAAGAATTTATAGCTGAAAGTATTTTATTAACTCCTAAATGTCTATTACCATAAGCAACTAATTCTCTAGCTTTACCACTAAGATCAACACCTTCCACATCTTCATAATTTATTCCAGCAAATTGAGATATCATTTTAAGCTCAGCTAAGTTAACTCGATCTATAAGAATAGTTATCAACTTTATCGTATCATTATGACGTAACTCTGTTGGCAATCCTTCTATTAATTTTATTTTTTCACCTTTATTTTGGAATGCTGGTTCAGAACTTCCACCATTGTGTACTACTCCAAAATCAGATAAATCTATATCTGGTCTTAAAGAATTTATAGCTGAAAGTATTTTATTAACTCCTAAATGTCTATTACCATAAGCAACTAAATCTCTAGCTTTACCACTAAGATCAACACCTTCCACATCTTCATAATTTATTCCAGCAAATTGAGATATCATTTTAAGCTCAGCTAAGTTAACTCGATCTATAAGAATAGTTATCAACTTTATCGTATCATTATGACGTAACTCTGTTGGCAATCCTTCTATTAATTTTATTTTTTCACCTTTATTTTGGAATGCTGGTTCAGAACTTCCACCATTGTGTACTACTCCAAAATCAGATAAATCTATATCTGGTCTTAAAGAATTTATAGCTGAAAGTATTTTATTAACTCCTAAATGTCTATTACCATAAGCAACTAAATCTCTTTCAACAGGTTTTGTGTATCCTTTTGTTTGTTCTGTGGTTCTTCCAGATTTTGATCTAAGAAATGGACGCTTTTCAAGTATATATCCCCTTAATTGCTCAATTGAATCTCTGCGATAAAAATCTTTAATAAGTTCGATAATTTTAACTCTTTGTGTTTCACCTCGAATATTAGCCCAATTTAATCCAAAGTATGAGCAAAGTTCTTGCGTATCACTTACACTAAAGTTAGATGTTAGCCATTTGGCAACATCCAACATGTCAGAATCCATTAATGCATAGTCTTTCCCAGATGAAATAATCCCAGAGTTACTTCGTCTATCTACAATAGCATCAATTAAATTCTGGATAATATTCAAATTTTTACATTTTTTAACTAGTGACTTGGTTCTTTCTTCTTGAATATTACCTTCTAATTGGCTCCATTCAATATTCAGACTAAAACAAATTGAATCAAGCTCGTCCTCAGTAAACAAATTATTAAGAGCTTGAGTTACTTTTTCATTTCTTGCTTCTTCATCATTTAGACTTTCTTTGTCAAAATGTTTAAATATTCCCATAGTTCCTTTTTATAATGTTATAAATTCAATCTATATTTTTATTTTGTACAGTACAACATTATCTCACTTAGTATCTTATTTTTACAAGTCTTTGTTTTAACACCACCCATTTTGAGGTGAGAGCAGTGACAATCTAGTCATTATTTACTTTCTTTCATCAATTATACAACAGTACTTAATACCTATTATGTTATTGTTATAGGCACATACTGTTCGAAAAACTACTTTGTATAAATTGTATAGGTGATAGATAATTTAAAGCAATGTGAGGTTGCCTGTTGTTGTACCAATTAAGATACTCAGTTTGTTTAACATGAATAGC
Organism: Pseudomonadales bacterium; assembly: GCA_020632265.1. Lineage (GTDB taxonomy): Bacteria > Patescibacteriota > Microgenomatia > UBA1400 > PJMF01 > VFLK01. The sequence continues at coordinate 19,426 of JACKFW010000001.1, forward strand.
AACCAAATCAAGTTTTTAAGAAAAAACTTGAGCATCTGGTCAAAGTTTTTTTAATTGCTAGTCTATAATTTATTTTAGGCATAATTAGTCTCGATAAACTACATAAATCAAAATCATAATTATACTATCTAGATAAATACAAATTTTAACCCCTCACGTTTCACGCAACTTCTGCTATACTTTCCACATGAAAGCACAAAGTGTTCAACTGATTTCAGTTGACTTATTACAAACAAATCCTTTTCAACCTCGAGAAAAAATTCATAAAGAAGATCTTGAAGATTTAGTTAAATCCATAAAAGTTCATGGTGTTTTGGAGCCACTAATTGTAGCTCATACTCCAGCTGGTTATCAAATAATTGCGGGTGAAAGAAGATGGCGAGCATCTCAACTTGCAAAGCTAAATGAAGTCCCAGTTATCATCAAAGAAACAACTCCAAAGGGTATGTTGGAGATGGCCATAATCGAAAATTTACAAAGAGTAAATTTAACAGCAATTGAAAGAGCTCAGTCATTCCAAAGATTGCAAAGAAATTTTGATTTAAGTGTTGGTGAAATCGCCGAAAGGATTGGAAAATCCTCGTCATTTATTAGTAATTCCCTTAAATTATTAAACCTTCCAGACGCCATTAAAGATGGAATGCTGGGAAAACAAATTACTGAGGGCCATGCAAGAGCTATTTCGGGTATACAAGACTTAAATGCCATGATCCAGGTTTATAAACAAATACTCAAGGAAAATGCCTCAGTTAGAAGAGCTGAAGAACTAGCAAGATTAGCAAAAAGTAAGATTGGTCAAACTAGGATTTTTAAACCCCACTCAGTCATCTATCAAATAGATGATAAAAAAATTCAAATTTTTGAGAATAAAATCAAAAGATACTTGGGTACAAAAACCAAACTTAAACTAAAAAGAACTGCAAAGCAAACACAAATTAGTTTCATTATCAGGGGGGATCTTGAGGAAACTCAAAAAAGCTTAGAAAAAGTGATGAATATGGTTGATGAGGCTCTAAAAAAATCTTAGTAACTTACATTTTTAATTGGTCCAATTTTATCCATTGGCCAGTATCTAAAAAATGCCTTCCCAACAATTTCTGAACTACTAACAGGACCCCAAACACGAGAATCACTTGAATGAGATCGGTTATCGCCTAAAGCAAAATATTCATTAGGACCAATTGTCACAGTTCGTCCTACGATGAATTTTCCTTCAATAGTTTTATAATCCTCAGGAAGATAAGTTTCTTCCAATTTTTCATCATTTAAATAGACATTACCATCATGAACGGCTACCCTATCTCCCGGAACTCCAATCACTCGCTTGATAAAGTCACAACCTGTTCCAGTAGGACAACCTGCCTCAGGTGGTGCATGAAAAACAATTACATCACCTCTTTGAGGTTCCCCAGTTCTATAACTTACTTTATCTGTTAATACATAATCTCCTGAATCAAAGTTCGGGAACATTGACAACCCATTTACTTGATGAGGTTGCATAAAAAATAAATATACGATTAGGAAAAATGACAAGCCAATAACTGTGGTTTCAAGAAGATCCAAAAAAAAACTACTGATAGATTTGATAACTCTATTCATATAAAGGGATTATGCATTTTCAAGACATTAGTTTCAAGGACTAAATATTGCCATCAAATTGTAGTAAGATAGAGACTATGGGTTATACAAAAAATACAATATCTGGCTTCAGCTGGCAAACACTTCTAAAAATTGCTGTGACACTCATAACTCTTGGTAAAATAATGGTAATTGCTAGAATCCTGAATCCTCAAGATTTTGGTTTATTTGCTTTGATTGCTATTGCGTTAGGTCTTGCGGAAGCCACAACTCAAACAGGAATTAATCTTACAATCCTTCAATCTAAAAAAACTATCGGATATTTTATTAATACCGCTTGGGTAATTGCAATCACTAGAGGATTAATTATTGGCATAATCATGGTCGTTATGGGAGTTGGCATGACTCGCTACTATAATGAACCCAGACTAAGCATCTTAATTTCAATCGCAGCTTTCATTCCAATTATTAAAGGATTTATAAATCCAAGTGTGATATTATTTCAAAAAAACCTAGAGTTTTTGAAAGACAGTGTTTTCAAACTCTCACTCGTAATTATTGAAGCTTTTTTCGCTATCATACTATCAATTTTTTTTAGAGATGTAATTGCCTTAATATTAGCAATGATTACATCAGCATTCTTTGAGGTTCTTATTTCATTTTGGATATTCAAAGATAAACCAAAGTTTCAATACATATCAAGTAGATCAAAAGAAATTTTTTCCAACGCAAAAGGTTTGACTGTTTCCGCTGCTCTGTCATACCTAAATGAAAATATAGATGATTTTTTACTTGGAAAAACTATTGGAACTCATAATCTTGGACTTTATCACAATGCATATAGTTTAGGTCACAAAGCAAATTATGATTTTGCAAAATCAATCAATCATAGTACATTGCCAATTTTCTCAAAAATAACAGAAGATATAAAAAGATTAAAAAGTGCATTTTTAAAATCCATGACAGCGACTATTTTAATTGTTTTTTCAGTTTCACTTCCATTACTCATAGCACCAAATTTAATTGTAAATTTTGTTTTAGGACAAAAATGGCTCTCAATTGTCCCAAGTCTCTATTTGTTTGTTTTTGCTGGGATACTTCAAAGTATTACAATTATTTTTTACACACTTTTTTATGCTAAAAAAAGATATACTGCATTAAATTTTCACCTCTTTTTAACAGTCTTAATTCTGATCATTTTAATTAAATATCTTAGTCCCATATCTGGAATTACTGGTGCTGGCCAAGCCCTGGTAATTAGTAGATTAATTACTTTGCCTATAATATTTTATGAAACATTCAAAATATTTAATAAATAATAAATGAATCAAATGATATGATGAAAGGTCAAATTCCAATTACGATAATTATTCTTACAAATAGGAATGACTCTAGGTTTATAAATTCGCTGAAATCCTCTCAAATTGCTAAAGAAGTTCTCATCATTGATAATAATAGCAAAAATAATTGGCAAAAACTAAATAAAAAATTTCGCTTTAAATTATTGACTTACTCAGATCAGATAGAAAATTTTGCTAAAGCTAGGAACCTTGCTCTAAAAAAAGTTGAAACAAATTGGGTAATATTTTTGGATAGCGACGAAACTCTTGGAAATTCAGAGGATCAGTTGAAAGCAAATATTAAGAAAATTGAAAATATTATTAAAAAAGATTTATTTGATGGTGTTAGTATAATTAGAAAGGATATTTTCTTAAATAAAATGTTAAATTTTGGAGAAGCGGGCAACACAAAAATAATTAGAATGTTTAAAAAAAATAATGGAAAGTTTGTAAAAAATGTTCATGAGGTGGCCCAGATTGCTGGTAAGGTGGGAGTATCGGATATTTTAATTTCACACTTTTCACACACAAACATATCTAGTTTTCAAAAAGATATTCAAATTTATGCATTCATGGCTTCTATAAACGAACAAGCCAATCCTAGACTAAATATATTAAAAATGATTTTTTATCCCATCATTAAATTTTTCCTAAATTATTTTATTAAACTTGGATTTTTAGATGGGTATAGAGGTTTAACATATGCAATCATGATGAGTCTACACTCATTTTTTGTAAGAATTTTTTACTTTGAAAAGAAAAATATAAACTCTCATGCGCCATAAACTAATCAATTTACTACTTTGGATATTTATTGGATTAATTTCACTGGGACAATTACAAAGAATTGAATTGTCAGGAATTTTTAATGGTATAAATTTTTATCTTCATGACGTATTTATTCTAGTGTGGTTGATTGCGTTTTTTTTCAACCATTTCTCAAAAATTTTAGGAGCAATAAAAAATGCCCTCAAATCTTACTCAAATATTATAAACACAAAATATTTTTTTGAAAAAATGTTTCTATCGACATTAATTGTTGGAATTTTAATTAATATTGTTAAATTTCAAGACTATGTTTCATTATTATATTTACTAAGACTACTAAATTACATTGGCTTTGCAATATCATTAAAATATTTGATAAAGATAAAATCAATTACAACAACTAACCTCAGATTTAAATTTTTTAGCTTTGGAATAATGATAATGTCACTTGGACTATTACAAATTATTTTCATTAACGATACTAGATTTCTTTCAATTCTTGGATGGGATGATCATTTTCACAGGTTAATTAGTACTATTTTTGATCCTGGTTTTACCGGAATAATCCTAGTCATTTCACATTTATATTTTTTAACTCTTGATACTTTAGTAAAAAATAAATCCATAAAATTTTTAATATCCTTCAGTTTTCTACTGGCAATTTCATTAACTTTTTCCAGAGCAACATATCTTGCTCTTATATTAGGATTAATGGGAATACCTATACTTAATAAACTTATTTCACATGAAAAAATTAATATTGTCTCTAAAGAAATTATAATGTATATATTTATTTTTATCTTTATGCTAATTTTTATACCAAAGCCAGGTGGAGAAGGAGTAAATTTAATCAGAACTTCAACGGTTGAGGCTCGAACTTCTATAGCAATTTCTCAAATTTCAAATCTTAGTTTTCAAACACTTTTGGTCGGTAATGGACTATTTTCAAAACAAAACAGTCTGGTTTTAAAATCAGTACAAAATAATAATTCAATAATTCCAAGCCATTCCAGAATCCCTGACAATTTATTTATCAATATATTACTTTCAACAGGAATAATTGGAGTATTTTGCGCGATTTATTTAATAATTAAATATTTAACATATTTAATAAAAGTTGATTTAATGCTTGCAATAGCCTTTATTGTTACACTATTCCATAGCCAATTTAGCAATTCGCTTCTACAACCTTTTGTTTTGCTTCTACTATTGGGTGGAATTGCCACAATAAAAAAGACGATTAAGATTAAATACTGATAATGATTAAAAAGTTGGGCTTCTATAAATGTGTAGATTACAATTTAAAATTATAAATTAGATCAATTTTAACAGAATTTTTTGCTTTATCTTCGGATTTAACCTCAATTTTATTTTCACCCTCTTCTAATCTTAAAGTATGTTCAAAATCACCATCCGAGTTAGGAAATACCACACGTTTATTAACATAAATTTTGGTATCAGGATCGGTTTTTCCTTTTAAAGTAATCGATTGATTTGCGCGAGATTCAAAAGTAGTGCCATTTTCAGGCTCGGAAATTTCAAGTAATGGAGCCTTTGTATCCAAAAGTGTTTCATATTCTCTTGTCAAAATGGATTCATTTTCTGCCTTATCAATGCTATATGCAACAATTGTGTTCTTACCTTCATCTAATTGAATTCCTAATTCGAAAGATCCATCTTCATTAATTTCAATTGAGTCTTCTTTTTGACCGTTTAATATTAAGACCAATTCACTCTTCGGCTCACCAAATCCCGAAATTTTAATACTAGCACTACTTGTTGCAGTTGGGGGAGCTGAAATAATTGGCACTTGAGGAGCAATTTCATCTTTTTGTTGAAAAGGAGTAGAGGAATCAAAAAAGTTACTAGTTAACTTAAAAAATCCAGGAATTATCACAAAAACAAAAGCAATTAAAATTAAAATAGAGAAACCAATGAGTACGACAGATTGATTGACTACTTTCTTTTTTTCTCGATTAACTCGCCTGGAAAAGCCTCCCAAAGAAGAAGCTGAATAACTTCGACTATTTGTATATATTGATTTTGAATTATTTCTTCGTCTGCTTTTTGCCATCATCATGTCAAGTATACATCTAATTCCAAACACAAATCAACTTTTAAACTTTATTGAGCCGAAGGTGGGAGTCGAACCCACGACCTATGGTTTACGATACCAGTGCTCTACCAACTGAGCTACTTCGGCACAAAATGATTTTAATATTACTACAAAATATTTAATTCTTTCACGAATTTAATAATTATATGCTTGATTCATTATAAACTTGAATGATTATAAACGAGGAAGTAAAAGTTTTGTGTTTGGGAAAATTAAATCAGGATTTTTACCAATAATTTGATTATTTAATTGATATATTTCCATCCATCTATACGAATCCAAAAGTTCTTGATCTGCAATTTTCCATAATGAATCATTAACTTTCACAATATAATAATTAGGCACTGAATTTTGACCAAAGATTTCAAAATTCTTAATTTCATCAACTTGAGTAGAAACTGCTTGATCAGAAATTCGACCTTGAGAAATACGTTTATTCATAGAAATAATTAAAATGTTTGTAGCTAATAAGATTACTGATAAAAACCCTACAATAAAAACTAATAAATGAGTTTTTTCTCTGAAACCCTTAATAAGTTGTTTAAGATCTATTTCATCCATAAAACATTCTTGGGCGGACAATCAAAATTATTTCTTAATATAACAGAATGGCTAAAAATAATCGCGGTTAAAAAACAAAAAGATAAACGCAATTAGATGCTAATATAGCTAAAAGAGATGTAAAAGTTATTCGTCATGAAGAAGGAAAAACAATAATTAAAGATAACTAAAAATATTTTTTAGATTAAAATCACTTAAAACATCACAAAAAAATCCTAAAGCAAGACAATATTAAAAAATTTCAAAGCTCCCATTTTGAGATTAAATGAAAACATTACTATGCACGAAAAGAGATCGATTGGTAGATAGCTTTGACAATTAAAGGAAAATTTATAGACCCAATTTTTTTAACCATAATATCAAGGTTTGGATCAAGATTTTGTTCTGAGTGTGATTCCATATTTTTTTTCTGCATCAAGCAATAGACTTGGATTTGGAACAAATGAACCACCCCTATTATCTTCTCCCGGAACCCATTCATAAGCTCCATTTGTTGGAATCACCGCAAATTCTATTTCTCCTGGAAGAGGGACAAACCTTAGTAAATTTTCAATGTTTCTTTGATTTGACATTTTTAACAATCCTTTTTAGATAAGTAATTAAGCGCCAATAACGTTAGCAACAGTGCGTCCAAATTTTTTAGAAAAATTAACAACGCCATCTACCATTGCAAAAATTGTGTGATCTTTGCCCATACCTACGCCTTTTCCTGCTTTGTATTTAGCACCTCTTTGTCTAAGAATGATGTTTCCAACTATGACTTTTTCACCGCCATATTTTTTAAGACCTAATCTTTTACCATGGCGTTTGCCTTGTGCTTGTTGTGCGACTTTTCCACCTGCTTTAACGTGTGACATTTTAAAACTCCCTTATTTATTGAATCTAAATCTATAAATCTGTCTTTGTACCACTGCATTTGGGCGATGATATAAAACAGGCTTAGATAAAGTAGTGTACCCGAGTGCAGTTAATTTGTCAATCAACTTATCGAGATTATATTCAATTATTTTTTCGTTTTTATTTTTCACAGACACAGTTGGAAAAACGATTACAATTGTTGCACCATCTGCGAGCAATTTCGTCCAATGTTTAAATGCTCCTAAATACATTTTTAGCAGACCTTTAAAAATATATGGAAGTTTACTTGAATTTGGTTTAGGCTTTCCCAAAAATGGTTCAGTAACTAGATATTGAATTGGATATTTTTGTTGAGGAATTTTTGCAGCATCGAACATTATTACTTGGCTTTCTGCTTCGATTTTAAATTCTGACGAAAGCCATTCTAAGTTTCTTTTGGTTCCAGCTACCGAGAGAGGATCAATGTCAGAACCAATCACATCCAATTTTTCTAATAAGGCTTCAATTAAGACAGTGCCTGTTCCGGTAAATGGATCTAACAGGAGATTTTTTCTTCCTTTAGCAGGAGGATTATCTCCCAAAGCTAGATTGAGCATTATTTTTGCAATTTTGGGAGGTAACATACCTTTTTTTGGATCAAAGTAAGGTTTACCTCTATCTTTGAGTGTCCAGAGATCAATATTTTGAGTTGCTAATGTTTCGCCCATAAAAACACCTTCGGGAGTTTGAATAATATAAATTTCAACAACTCTTTTTTTATGAATCAATATTGCCGCTGATAGTCCATGTCTTGAGCCTTCAACAAATCTAGCAGATTTACCACCTTGCTCAATCTTTGATTTAATTTCATACGCTTCAATTTTTGGAAGATGATCTCTTCCATATTCGGAAAATCCAAAGTGAATTTTTTTACCTTCTTTTTCGAGAAGATAATTTGCAACAGTCTCGATAACATTTTTTTCCGATTTATCTTTAAATTTCAAAATTTCTTTGACAATTTTCACTGAACCGGCCAAAGTATTTATAACATCAATTGCTGATTTGTCATTTTTTAGTTCCAATGAGGCTAGATGAGTAGCAACTCTTTGGACTTTACTATCACCTAAGACAGCATCGATTTCTTGGAGAGATAATTCAGGAGTGTTTCCTAGTTGGATATAGTATTTATGCATATTTGATTTTTGAGTACTTATCAACAAAACTAGGAAGGATAAAACTTATGCTTTAATTTTAACAACCTCAAGTGTGCTTTGATGTTGTCTGTGACCAATTACTTTTCTATATTTTGATTTTGATTTATATTTAAGGACTCTGATTTTTTTACCTTTGCCGTTATCAACAACTTTTAATATTACTTCGGCATTTTTGATAGTAGGAGTGCCAACTGTGCTTGAATTTTCGTCTGCAACTAATAATACATCGGTAACCTTAACAGTATCACCAATTTCTTTATCTACAATTTTATCGGTTACAATTGTTTTTCCTTCTTCAACCTTAAATTGTTTGCCGACTATTTGAATTATTGCGTAAGACATATTTACCTCTTAAATTTCTAACATTTGATAATTTAATTGAACAGTGATTATATCACGAAACGCGAGTTTTGGCTCAAACATAATTATTTTATGATAAATGAAGTGTGACTTCTTGTTTTTGATTTATTCTAATTGATTGAATTATTCCAAACATACTGATCAATGACAATATCGAACTACCTCCGTAAGAGATAAAAGGTAGCGTAATGCCCGTGATTGGCAAAATTCCCATATTCATGCCAATGTTAATTCCAATTTGAATTGTTGTCATTATGGCTACTACATAACAAAATTTTTTTTCTAACTCATTTTTTGATCTATTAGCTGTGGAAATTAATATAAAAACTAAAGTAAAATACAAAAAAATTATCAAGCTAGATCCAATAAATCCAAATTCTTCAGCAAAAGATGCAAATATGAAGTCAGTTTGACGTTCTGGTAAAAATCTTAGATGTGACTGAATTCCTTGTCCTAATCCTTTTCCCAGTAATTTTCCTGATCCAACGGCAATCAGTGATTGGCGAGCATTGTAGCCGGTACCCTGTGAGTCATTGGGAGAAATAAATGAAGTAATACGAGATTTTTGGTAAGGTTTTAGAATTAAGTTCCAAGCAAGAAATATTCCTAAAATAGTTAATAAAAACAGAGGAAAAATATGTTTTAGGCTTGTTTTGGATAAAAAAATTATTATTGATATAGAAGCTAAATAAACTAGAGTAGTTCCCAAGTCAGGTTCAATCAATATTAAAATTGCCGGAATTAAAGTAATGAGTAAAAATAAAAGCAAGTTCTTTAATCTAGTGAGATGTTTTTTTTGGAAAGTATGTAATAAAAATAGACTGACTGTTGGGATAACTATTTGTGAGGGTTGGATTGCAAATATTCCTAAAACATCGATCCATCTAGATGTTCCTCTAGTAATTGGAGCAAGAATTAAGGTAATTGCCAGCAATATAATTGTGCCGAAATATAAGATAGGACTTATTTTTAATAGTTTTTTGAATGGAATTTGGGCAATCAAAAAAAATATTGCAAAACCAATTAAAAAAAACGATAATTGTTTAGGTGCGAGAGTTGGAGCAATGCTTGAGAGAATCAAGATGCTTAGTAACCCCAAGACTGAAATAATTGCGGGAATTATCCATAATTTCATTTATAAAAGTATACAGCAGATAAAATTTTTGCCAATTCTTTTTTTACTCTTTTAATTTTTTTGTTAAAAAAATTGAGTTGACAGATATAATTGCTCACAATTCATTTGAAATTCAAATTTGGTTTAGAAATATTAAAATATGGTTTTTAAAATCTAGATTTAATATTAAAACTATTCCACAATTTTAAATTCTTTGCCAATTTTAAGTTTTGTTCCAGTTTTTTTTTCAATCTCAGTTTTCCATTTTTCTGGCCATTTAGAAATTTCGATAATAACATTGGTTCCTACCTTGAGACCTGCTTTTTTTCTTAATTTTTGAATATTTCTGATTATTTCTCTAGCTTCGCCTTCTGCCTTTAAATCATTATCAATTTTGGTATTCAAAATTACTCTCATTGATTCAGTAGTTCGATGCCAATTCACTTTTTTAACATTAATTTCATCCGCTAAAACTTGCAGAATTAATTCTGTTGGTTCTGCTAGATTGACATAACAAGTTATTTCTTCAAGAGGTTGTCTGACTTTAATTCCCGCTTCACTTCTGAGGGCATGAGATTTTTCAACAACTTTCCTAATTATATCAATTTGTTCTTCTAAGGATTTATCAATTGCTTTCGTGTCTGCTTGTGGCCAATCTGAGTGATGAACACTTGAGTTTTCATTAACTAAATTGTGCCACATTGTTTCACTAAAAAATGGTGTTATTGGAGCAAATAATTGAGCAATTTTGATTAAAACAAAACCAAATACTTCTTGAGAAGGGTTAAATTGATCGCGCAATCGATCCCTACTTCTTCTTAAATACCAGGTGGAAAGTTCGTCAATAAAGCTTATCAATCCCCTACTAGCCTTGAGGATATTATAATTGTCCATATATTTTGTTGTATCTTTAATTAATGAATTTAAGCGACTTAAAATCCACTTATCCATCACATCACTTGATTCAGGAGATTTTGCAAGGTTAATTTGATGATCTTGATTAGCATAAAGCTTGTAAAAGGCAAATAAGTTCCACCAAATTAAAAATACTTTTTTTCGGACATCGGAAACCTCTTTTTCATTGAAATTAAGGTTTTCAGATTTCATTACCGTAGAACTCATCAGATAAAGTCTTAAACTATCAACTCCATATTCGTTTATTAAGAGCATAGGATCTGGATAGTTTTTTTTGGATTTACTCATTTTATTACCATCTTGAGCCAAAATTGTTCCAGTTGTAAGTATATTTTCAACTGCATTTTTATTAAATATACCTACTGAAAGAACGTGCATGGTATAGAACCACGCTCTAGTTTGAGCAATATACTCACTCACAAATTGAGCAGGATAAGTATCTTCAAATTCTTTTTTATTTTCAAATGGATAGTGTTTAGAAGCAAATGGCATTGATCCCGATTCTACCCAGCAATCAAATACTTCGGGAATTCTTGTTCCTTTGATAGTTTTTTTATCATCAATCCAAACTTCAAGATCATCTAAAAACTCACGATGAATGTCATCTATTTTTTCAACTTGTTTTGGATTTACCGCCCATTTCTTTAGTTCTTCTATTGAACCAATGACTCTAATTTGTTTGTCCTTAGAAATCCAAATAGGCATTGGTGTTCCCCAGTATCTTGATCTTGAAATGTTCCAGTCTGGAGCTGTTTCAATACCTTTACCAAACCTTCCTTCTTTAAGATGTTTAGGATACCAATTAATATTTTCATTTTGTTGGAGTAAGTCATTTTTTAATTTTTGAACATTTATAAACCAAGCCGGAACTGCATTATAATAAAGAGGAGTCGAACATCTATAACAGAATGGATAAGAATGAGTGATTTTTTCTTCCTTAAACATAAGACCGCGCCTAGCCAGATCTTCGTTGATTGTTTTTTCTGCATTTTTGTAAAATTTTCCCGCAACAAGTTTGACAAAAGGTAAAAATTTTCCTTCTTCACTTAGAGTTGGAACTAATGGTAAATCTTTTTTTAAGGCTAAAGCGTAATCATCCTCTCCAAAGATGGCTGCCGTGTGTACAATTCCAGTTCCATCTTCCATGCTAACGAAATTTCCAGATAAAATTGACCACGCGTTTGGTTTTTTTGATTTTACGTAGTTAAATAAAGGCTGATAGTGTTTTCCAACTAATTGTTTTCCTTTTACTGTTTTAACAATTTTGAATTTTTTCTGAGCGAAAACTTGATTGACTAAGTCTTTGGCTACCCATAATAATTCGTTTTCGAATGCAATTTGAACGTAGTGAGCGTTTTCATCTACTGCCAAACCAACATTACCAGGTAGTGTCCATGGAGTTGTTGTCCAGGCTATCAAGTATTCATTTTTATTTTTAGAAGTTAAATCATTTTCATTGATTTTAAATTTTATATAAACCGAAAAATCTTCAACGTTTTCATATGAGTTGTCCATTGCAATTTCAAAGTTGGATAACGGAGTTGAACATCTTGGACAATACATAACAATTTTTCGACCTTCGTATATTAGATCTTTATCGATTAATTGCTTGAAGCCCCACCATATAGATTCCATATATGATTTATCCATGGTTTTATAATTATTTTTAAAATCTACCCATCTGCCCAATCGATCAATTATTTTTTCCCACTCAGTGTCTAATCTCATCACTTCTCTATGGCAAGCTTGGTTAAACTTATCAATTCCAAGGTCTTCAATACCCTTTTTTCCGCCTTTTATATCTAATTGTTTCTCTATCATGTTTTCGATTGGTAATCCATGACAATCCCAGCCCCAAACTCTTTCAACTCTATATCCTTTCATGGTCCAATATCTGGGAATTACATCTTTAGACGTACTTCCAAGTAAATGTCCATAATGAGGAAGACCTGTGGCGAATGGAGGACCGTCATAAAAAACATAGGATTTTGCTTTGTCTCTCATTGAAACAGATTGTTCAAATGATTTATTTTTTTTCCAATATTTTAAGACTGAATCTTCTAATTCTGGCAAGTTTGGTCTAACTGGCATTTGTGATAGTTTTGGCATATTTCCTTATGACTTAATTAATTTAGTTAATATTAAAAAAGCCCTCTTGTAACTAGTTTATTTTCATGCGCACGACGCATTATTTTTTACTAGTTACAAGAGGGCCTTCAATTCAAAAAGAATTTTGATGGCGGTTCCACCTCTTTTATTTGAATAGAGGCGTTGATGATTCAACACTTTTTTATTCAAACATCTTATTTCCAGCTATTACGGGCATACCCGAAGAGATCTACTAATTTTGCGATTGGTAAATGATTTGAAATCAATTTATTTATCGCTCAACTTTCTACTCCCACCTTGTTCTGTGATTTCCTTTTTATTGGCAGAACTCAAACGGATTTAATTGTGTGCATTTATTATAACACAATTTTCAATATGTTATTATTTAGGGATGATAATAAATACAGATTTACTCAAATCTTTAAGAGCGGTAACTTCTGTTAAAGAATTTAATAATTTAATAAAAACTTTTTTTAGTAAAGTAGGCATTCCAATAGTTGTTTCTGGAAGTATCCCAAAAGCAACGCCATTGCTAGTGATCTCAAATCATCCTGGGGCAATAGATAGTTTTTTATTGTCATCTTATGCAAATCGTGAAGATACATATTTTGTTGGCATTGCAAAATTTTCAGTATTTGGTCCGGTGGTAAAAAAAATGCTTCTGCCAATATATATTAAAGAAAAAATTGACGAGAAAATCTTAAATTTTATTTTAGGTTTTTTTACAAAAGTTGAAAGCAATTCTCAGTATTCTCAAGAGCAAATGAAACAAAAAAATCGTGAATCAATTTCGCGAGCGGCTGAGATGGTTAATCAAGATAATATGGTGTCAATATTTCCTGGGGGTGATGGTGGAAAATTAATTTCAGGAAGCGAATGGAAAGCTGGAGTTGGGTTTATGGTTAAAGAAATTTCTAATCCTAAAACTCAAGTTGTCTTTGTGAAAATCCATGGCACTAAACCAACTGATTATATGATTTTTGCCTCAGAAACTTTGAGAAAATTATTTTATAAACCTCAGCCTGTTCAAGTAGTTATCAAAGAGCCAGTTCTTTTATCAAAAATAATTAATCCAGCAGAAAATGGACAGTCTATCACTAGATCTTTGGAAGATAGGTATAATCAGATTTTTGGGTGATTTAAGTGACTTAAAAGAAATTTACAAAAATATTGAATTTTGAGCGGGTAAGGAGAGTCGAACTCCTCTATCCAGCTTGGGAAGCTGGCATTCTACCGATGAACTATACCCGCAATATTTATCAATATTTTGATAACTAAGGATGTATCTAACTTTTTTTACGTCTCAAAAAAGCTGGAACTTCAAATTCATCTTCAAAAGCACTTAGGATTGATTTTCTTTTTTGTTCTGGTTTTTCATCATTTTCTTCTTCGTTGGAGTCTTGCGTGGATTTTTTTGCCAGAGGATTAAAAGCTTTTATGCCACCACTAATTTTATCGCCAAAAGCTTGAGATCTAACAAATGGTCCAGAGATTTCATCATTTTTTGTTGATGCAATTTGAGCTGTACTGAGAGGTTGGGTAAATCCTGTTGGCGCTCTATCATATTTGACTTCTGCTGGATCGGGTTGTTCTTCTTTCTTTTTTTGTTCACTCAATCTATTTCTTGAATCTCTGCCATATGCTCCGAACAATGGTCTGTTGGATGGAATTTTTAGATCACCGTCATCAAAACCGGTGGCAATGACGCTAATTTTAATTTTTGTTCCCATTGTTTCATCAATAGTTGCTCCAAAAATAATGTTTGCTTCTGGATCGGCCGCATTTGCAATAATCGTTGAAGCATCTGAAACTTCACTCATAGCCATATCAGGACCACCAATAATGTTGTAAAGAATTCCTTTGGCGCCATCAATAGATATTTCTAACAAAGGTGATGCTATAGCCATTCTAGCCGCAGTTGCTGCTCTATTTTCACCACTAGCTTCACCAATTCCCATTAAGGCAGACCCTGACTCTGACATAATTGTTTTGACATCTGCGAAATCAACATTAATTAGACCTGGAATAGTAATTAGATCTGAAATTCCCTGAACACCCTGACCAAGAACGTTATCGGCTAGTTTGAATGCATCCAAAAATGTCATTTTTTTATCTACAACATCCATAAGTCTTTGATTTGGTATAACGATGAGTGTATCTACGCTATCTTTTAGACTGGCTACACCCTCTTCCGCAGTCATCATTCTTTTTTTGCCCTCAAAGGCAAATGGTTTAGTTACAACAGCAACAGTGAGTGCTCCTGATTCTTTTGCAATCTCGGTAATTACTGATGATGCGCCAGTTCCAGTGCCACCGCCCATACCAGCAGTAATAAAAACCATATCAGTATCAAACAATAAATCTTTGAGCTTGTCGTAAGATTCTTCAGCAGCAGTTCTACCAACTTCTGGATCTGCGCCGGAACCTAAACCTTTTGTAAAATTACTTCCAATTTGTAATTTTGTTTCTGCTTTTGAAGTTAGAAGGGCTTGAGCGTCTGTGTTAACTGCAATAAATTCCACACCTTGAATTTGATTGGAATCTATCATCGAATTAACGGCGTTTCCTCCTCCGCCTCCGACTCCGATAACTTTAATTTTTGCGAATGTAGTGTTTGTTGGTTTTACAAGTGCCATATATTAATCTTAAATGTATAAACTAGTACTCTTAATGACAAAGTGTATCACTAAAATGAAGTGATCAGCAAGAGCAATTTAGGGTATTAATGATTTAATAAATTTACCCACAGTATTAGGTATTGATCCAAACGAAAATCCTTTAAATATTGATTTAAGATTAAATCCTTCTCCAGTACTACTGCCTCCTTCTCTTTTCCCATAAATTAAAAGTCCAATACTTGTTGCATATCCAGGTTTTTTAATATCAGATGTAAGTCCTTGAAGTTCAATTGGTTTCCCAATTCTGGCAGAGAGATTAAGTTCTCTCTTTGCAACCTCGGCAATTTTTGTTGTTTCTGCTCCACCTCCAGTAATAACAATGCCGGCTGGAATAAGTGGAAATAAGTTTTCTTTTTTAAGTTCATCGCCCACGAGTGAAAAAATTTCTTGCATTCTTGGGAGCATAATTCTTTCTACTACTTCTTTTTTAGAAAGAGTTTCAGAAGTGTCACTTGTATCATCAAAGTCTGATAAATTAAGTTGATCAACTTTTTGTTTCCTTTTGTTAAAATCTTGTTTTGATTCTCCTGAAATTGGAGAAAGATTTTTAAAAGATTCTTTGGAAAGTGCAATTTTAACTTTTTCAGCTGTATCTAGGCTAATTTTACAACCAAGTGCAATGTCTTGAGTAATGTGTCTTGCGCCAACTGGAAGTGAAGAAGAATATTCAAGTGATCCATCTACATACACGCAAAGTGAGCTTGATCCTGCACCAATATCAAGAATAGCAACTCCAAGTTCTTTTTCAGTTTCTGATATTACTACGTCTGCTGATGCAAGTCCTGAAAATACAAAGGCATCAACATTTATGCCCAGATCATTAATACATTTTTCCATATTTTTTAATGCAGTAGAAAGTCCAGTGATAATATGAGCTTCTGATTCAAGTCTGACTCCAGTCATTCCAATTGGATCTTTAATTCCAGTTTGAGAGTCTACCCGAAAATCTTTTGGAACTACATGGATTATTTCTCTCTCAGAAGATAGTGAAACGGCTCGAGCTGCTTCGATGACCCTATCTACGTCGTCTGGGATAATTTCTTTATTCGGAGAAGCTACAGCAACAACACCTTTGGAATTTTGCGAAGAGATATGTGTTCCGCTAATTGAGACATAAGCACTTTTTACTTCTAATCCAGCCATTCTTTCTGCTCCATCTAGACTTTCAGTTATTGTTTCAAGCACTTTTTCAAGATCAATAATTTGACTTCGCTTCATTCCTTTGGAAGGAACAGCAGATACGCCCATCACTCTAAGAGTCTGAGTTGGTTCTTCAATTGAAGCAATCAAACTAACACATTTATCAGTTCCGACATCAATTGCAGCTATAATTCTATTTTGAGACATAATTCATTTACTAGGATATCAAATTTATTGAGTTGTGCGTAGTACTGGTAAATTGTAACGGAGGTCAATTTCTTTAATAGGCTCCTCATAATTTTTGATTTCTCTAGAATCAAGTAATAATTGCAGGCTTTTCAATCTGGATTTGATAGTTTCTTCATCAATAATTACTTCTGGACCGCCGGATATTTCTAAGATAATCTCTTCATTCTTTTTCCAATTAACCTTTTTAATTATATTCTTATTATTGTCTAGACTATTAATAATTTCAACAATTTGTTGGTGTTTGCTCTGTTGCACAGATGTATCATTGATTGGATTTTTAATTTCAGGGCTAAAAAAAACAGTGATCAAGTTTTCAATTCCTTGATTATTTGCAAGTATATTTCCGAATTCACTGATGTAGAAGATTTTATCTCCAACGTTTATTTGATATAAAACTTTTTCATTATTAAAATTTAAGATAACTGTACTTGGAAGACGTTTAGAATAACTTTCTAATAGAGCAGTTTCAGAATTAAATTCTTGAGCGCTTAATTCTTGTTCAATATTTACTAGAAAAATTGATTTATTTTTAAGTTTTTCAAGTTTTTTATACAATGTTTGACCACAATTATCTAAGGAGATTTTACAATCAATAGTATGAATTTTGAATTTGTCAGCACTAAATATAAGTAGCGAAACAGTTATCAGTATTAAAACTAAAATCTTTGTGAGCTTTTTCATTTTATGAATTTTTAGAAACTTCTTTAACTAAAGTATAAAGTTTTTTTTCAGAATTTTTTGACTTTATAAAAGATTTGAGGTTTCTTGAAAATTTTCTATTAAATTTATTTACCAAGTTAATACTATCGATCAAACTTTCAGGATTTAAAAATTTTTGTTCTAGCAGTATTGCTTGTTTATTATTAGAAAGAGCTTGAGCATTTTTTAGCTGTTCATCATGATGAGAAAATGGGAGAGGAATTAGAACAGAGGGAATTCCTCTACTAGCAATTTCTTCAGTAGTATTTGCTCCAGCTCTTGAAACAATTGCTTTTGCATTTGAATATACCCAAGAAAGCTCTTTCTCATCCAACCATTCCCTTATATAATAATTATTTCTATTTAATTTAGGTAATTTATTTTTAATTTCCTCTAGCTCATTTTTATAATTTCGCCGCTTAGTTGGGTTTCCACACTGATGAATTACAATCCAATCTTTTGAAATTATTCTAATGATTTGTTCAATCGTATGATTAATGATTTCTGATCCTTGACTTCCACCAGTAATATATAGAATTGGAAATGATAATTCTTTATTTATCCATTTGGGTTTATTATTTTCTTCACATAAAATATTTTGTCTAATGAGATTTCCTGTCAAAACTGTAGATTTTTGAGGAAAAAACTTTTTGCTTTCTGGATAGGAGATTGCAATTTTGTGAGCAAATTTTGCAATTAGTTTGTTTGCAACCCCAGCAGTTCGAGTTTGTTCATGAGTAACAATGGGCACTCTCATAATCCAAGAAGCCATAGCTATTGGAACTGCTAAATATCCACCAAATGAAACAAACACGTCCGGTTTAGTTTTTCCTAGCACTAACACAGCTTTTAGGGTTGAAGTAATTAAGAGCGGAATAGACTTAATTTTTTCAAAATAATTATTTTTAGCTAACTTAATTGAGTGAAATGGAATAAAAACAATATTTCTTTTTTTAGTTTCTTGTTTTTCCCTTGATTCCTGACTAGATTTTTTTCTAGTATGAGTTCTTCCGATAAATATTATCTCATTTTTCGGATGATTATTTTGAATATAATCAATAAATGCTAGTGCTGGAGTAAGATGACCTCCAGAAATTAATATTTTCATTTATTTATATCCTTTTAACTATGATCCCGCTAATGTGCTTACGTTTTTTTACCGATTCTGACTAGAATACCTGTGGCAAAGAGTAACATGACTAATGACGATCTTCCATATGAGAAAAAAGGAAGCGTCATTCCAGTAAGTGGAACTAGTCCAACTACTGCACTTAAATTTAATATAACTTGTAAGCCTATCCAAATTATAATACCAAATCCTAGCAATTTAATTGATTTTTCTTTGAGTGATGTAATTATTATCTTGTATGCATTATAAAAATATGCGGAAAATAGCCCTAAAATAGTGATTGAACCAATAAAACCAATTTCTTCAGCAATAATTGCGAAAATTGAATCGGTGCTTGCTTCTGGTATATATGAGTATTTTTGTTTTGAATTTCCGATTCCCTGACCAGTCCATCCTCCCCTACCTAGAGCTAAAGTAATTTGTTTAATATGAAAACTAGCTCCCAAAGGATCTGATTCTGGATTAATAAAAGTTGTTAATCTTTTTAATCTGTAGGGAGAAAAAAGAATTGCAATGATCACAATTGGAATACCAATTGTTGCTAAACCAAAAAGTTTCATTTTATCTCCGCCAGCAACAAAAAACATTCCGCAAGCAATTGCAATTAATAACAAAAGTGATCCTAGATCAGGCTGAAGAATCACTAATAATGCTGGAATTGTTGTTAAAAATAGAAATGGTCTAAAATTTTGATGTTTGCTTAACCAGCTGGAGAAAAAAACAATTAAAGCAAACTTAAAAAATTCAATTGATTGAAATCGGATGTTACCAATAGATATCCATCTTCTTGATCCATTAAGTGAAAGTCCTAGTCCAGGAACAAATACCAAACACAACAGTATTATTCCAACAATGTACCATAACAATGAAGATTTTATCCAAAGTTTTGATGGAATAATTAAGCCAATAATTAAGGCAACTAAGCCAATTACCAGTCCAATACTATGTTGAAATAAAAAATGATATTGATTATCAAAAAGAGTAAAGCTTTCTGCTGTAGATGATTCAAACACAAAAATTAGTCCCAAGAAGCTCATTATTAAAGTAATAACAAGTAAATAAATGTGATTTTTGGATTTGGGTAATTCTTTGATTGGATTTCTACTCATGGGCAATAGAGAAATTTAAAATATTTTTTGATCAATGCATTATAAAAAACTTAAAGAACGGCCAGCCAGACTCCAAAAATGGTAAGCATTATTTGTAACAACCAGGCTCTTTGTACAATTTTTGGTTCTTCCCATCCATACTTTTGCAGACTTAAATGAATTGGAGCTGCTGGAAATAATTTCTTTTTCAAGAATTTTTTTGATAAAAGTTGAATCAATGAGCTTGAGATTTCAATAACAAAAATAAAACTAATTACAATTAAAGCGATGATTTTTCCTAATAATAAACCAATGACAGCAAGAGTTGCTCCAAAGGCTAAAGAGCCTACGTCTCCCATAAAAATTCTGGCTGGATATACATTGAAGTATAAAAATGAAATCATTGAGCCGATTAATAATGCTAAAAATATTGAAATTGGAATATCTAATATCGCTGATGATAAAAACCAGAGTCCAAAAAGTGAAATCATTAGTGATCCAGCTGCCAAACCATCTAGGCCGTCTGTGATATTAATAGCATTTGCAAAAGAAACTATTGTAAAAGTAGCAAAGGGTATGTAAAAAATTCCAAGTTGGAAGGTACCAACAAAAGGAATATTGAGTATTGAAATACCGAGGTTGTAATAAAGCATTACGGCTATGATGAAACTTAATATAATCTCAAATATTAATTTGTGTTTTAGTCTCAGACCAAATAAGCCTTTTTGTTCAAATTTAAAAAACTTCTTAACGTCATCATAAAGTCCGAGCATTCCAAATGAAAGAAATGTGAAAAATAAAATATTCACTTCTTCTTTTATTGCTCCATAGTTACTCGTAATGTCTACTCCAAAATAGTTGACCATTGGCATTAAAATAAAAAATAATGCTGAAACAACTGTTATTACAAGAAAACCGCCTCCGACTGGAACACCTGCCTTAATTTTATGAAATTTATTGAATATTGGAGTAAGAGCTCCAAATGCATCTCTGGTTTCCTGTTTTGCTCGTTGAAATTTTAATTTATATAAAAGATCGATAAAAGGTATTATGGTAATGCTAGTGACAACAAAAGATAAAATTAATATGCTTAATATTAATGCTAAGGAGTTCATATTAGTTAATTCTATTACTTTCTGACAATCTTTGCACCCATTGATTTCAATCTTTTATCAAGTGATTCATAACCTCTATCAACATGTTCAATATTTTTGATGATTGTTGTGCCCCTAGCAACCATAGCAGCTAAAATTAAAGTAGCTCCGTGTCTTAAGTCTTTCACTTCAAAATTACCAGATTTCAATGGAGTTGATCCTTTAATTTTAATTGCGTGTTTATAGGAGGGATCATCATCTTTTAAATCAAAGTTATAAATGTTTTCAGGATGAGCTATTTTTGGATTGAATAGCTCAATATTTGCTCCCATACTTATTAACTCATCAACATACTGAAAACGATTTGCCATAATTGTTTCATGTAGAACACTTGTTCCTTCGCACTGAGTTAGCACTGTTGCCATTAATGGTTGCCAGTCAGTCATAAATCCTGGTTCAATTTCAGTAGTAATATCAGCAGCTTTTAATTTTCCTTTGTAATAAAATCTAATACCATATTGACCTATTTCAAATCCAGCGCCTATTTCTTCTAGCTTATTTAAAAATGCTTTTAAATGATCGTGGCGTGCATTTTCAATAATGACGTCACCCTTAGTTGCAATTGCAGCGCAAGCATAACTCACTGCTTCATTTCTATCTGGAATGATTTTATGAATTGCTCCGTGGAGTTTTTTAACTCCATCTATTTCGATAATTCTATAAGATCTTCGTCGAATTCTTGCTCCCATTTCATTTAGGTAATCAATAAGATCGTCGATTTCAGGTTCCAAGGCTGCATTTTCTAAAATAGTTTGTCCTTTGGCTTTGACAGCCGCCATAATTAATGTTTCAGTTCCTGTATGACTATTTTTTTCAAATTTATAGCGATTGCCAATTAATCCTGTTGTTTTTGCTATATACATTCCTTTTTCTAGAATAACTTTTGCGCCTAGGGCTTCAAGACCTTCGAAATGTCTACCCAGTGGTCTTTTTCCAATTTTGTCACCTCCTGGAGCTGGTACCCTAGCTTCTCCAAATTTAGCTAAAAGTGGAGGAATAAACATGGTAGAAAATCTACCTTGTTCACCATGCTCTCGATCTATTTCAAATGAATTAATGCTTTTTGGGTGTATGGATATGGCTCTCTCTCCAGCTCGATTAACTTTGGCACCTAAGTATGAAATAATTTTTGCAACTAATTCAACATCGCTGATTCTTGAAAAATTCAACAATCTAGATTCAGTATCTGCTAATAATGAGGCAATCATTAGTTTGTATGAAGCGTTTTTTGCTCCACCAATTCTTACCGAACCATAAAGAGGAGTTCCTCCAGTTACATGAAATTCTGACATAATTACTTTCTATTTATTAATGAGTGATTCCTTTTAATTCGCTTTCTTCAAATCCTAAAAAAAATATTTCAGGTTTTAGTTTTATTCCAGCAATATTTTTCGTTTCTTCTATGATTTTTCTGATTAGTTCAAGATAATCTTTAGCAGTTGCATTTCCAACATTTTCTAAAAATGCCGCATGATTTTCAGATATTTTTACATCACCAATTCTATACCCTTTTTTATTGAGAATGTGTTCTACAATGTATCCTACACTTGAAGTTGGATAATTTAATGAGTTTTTTTGATTCTCAGTAAGATTCTGAAATATGCATCCTAAAGATTTCTTAGGCTGTATTGCTTTTCTAATGGCCCATTCTTTAGCTACATTAGCAGCCATAATCTTATCTCCTTTAAACAATTTTAGTCTTGCAGAAACGATGATTTCGTTATTGCTGTGAAATCTTGATTTATCATAGCCAATTTTTAGTTTATTTTTTGGAAGTATTTTAATTTTACCATTTTCATCAATTATTTTTACTGACTCAATTACTTCAGAAATAAAATGTGTTCCGCCATGAATATTATTATAAATAGCTCCTCCTATTGTGGCTGGAATTCGTGAATACCATTGTAGCCCTGTTATACCTCTTCCAATTAAAGTATTAATGGCTACTGGTAATGCTACTCCTGAGTCTACTTCAACAATTACTGTGGGATAGTTTGATTCGTCATAATCTAAATCGGAAAATTCGTATTTGAATGTTCCCTTAACTTTATCTGAATGCCAGCGGGATTTTAAAACTCCACTTTTATGATTTATATCTTTGATATTTATGGATTCATTTGTTGTTTTTTTTGTAGTTTGATCATTGGTTTGATCCTCGGTTTCATCTGTGACTTTATTGGAATTTTCGATAACCTGAATATTATTTGAATTGTTTTTAATTACCAATCCTCTAATTCCTTTGTCTGAGATTAATACATTTGCACCCCACCCTAGGATTGTGAAGGGAATTTTTTCTTTTATCGAATAAGAAATGAGCTTAACAAAATCTTGAGAGTTTTTGGTTTCACAAAATACTTCGGCTGGACCTCCAATTTTAACCGTAGTGTAGTTTGCTAGTAGATGTTCTTTTTTAAATTCTAATTTATTAAATTGGGTTGTAAGATTTTCGTACAGATTGATCATATGTTTTATTATAACAAGTCATGTACTTTATATATGTTGCCAGCACCAAGGGTTAACACAACATCGCCGGATTTAAGACATGCTTTGAGGTGTTTTGCGAGTTTTTCAACTGTCCCTAGATTTTCCACTTGAATGTTGGGAAATTTAGTTTTGATTCCATTTACAATGTCATCACTACTGATCGATGAATCTAGTGATTCTCTAGCTGAGGAAAAAATGTCTAGGAATAAGACTTCATGAGCATTTTTAAATGAATCGATAAAATCTTTTAATAATCTTTTTGTTCTTGAAAAGGTATGTGGTTGAAAAACAATAATTTTTCTTTCTTTAGGATACCAATTATTTAAAGCTGATATTACTGAAAGAATTTCATTGGGATGATGTGCGTAATCGTCATAAAAAGTAACTCCATTTTTTATGCCTATTAATTCAAATCGTCTTTGTGTTGAGTTAAATAATTTTAAGGCATTAATTGATTCGACAATCGAGACGTTTACACTGTAGCACGCTGCAATTGCAGCTGTAGCATTCTCCAAATTATACATTCCAGGGACTTTTAGAGTTAATTCATATTTTTTGTTATTAAATATTAAGCTTCCGTTATTTGAGCCAGGATTACCTGGTTTTTGATCATAGTAAAAATCAGCTTCCTCATTGTTACCGAATGTTAAGATTGTTTTTGCGCAAGTAGTTGGATTATAAATTAGGTCTTTGTAATTTAAAATTAAAAAGCCATTATTTGAAATTTGATTAAAAAATTTAAAAAAAACATCTTTGGTTTGAGCAAAATCTTTATAAACATCTGGATGGTCGAATTTTAAATTTGTACAAACTGTGGTAAAAGGTTTTAAAAATGAGAATCTTGGAATAATTTTTTCATGTCTTTCTATACAACTGGGGTCAATTACGTACTCATCGGCTTCGCTAACAAATAGATCTGAGTCTTGATCCCATTTAGCTGTTTTATTTAATCCTGGAATGTTTCCAACTCCAATTGAAAATGAAGGATTTCTGCCGGTGATTTCCAAAATCCAAGCTATCATTGCACTTACGGTGGATTTTCCTCCTACGCCACAAACCGCAATTCCTTTTTTCAAATTAAAAAATTTGGCTAACACCTCGGCTTGCGATAATGCAGGAATATTTTTCTTTTTTGCTGCTATTACTTGAGGATTGAAAGGTCCATTATGGGCAGCAGTATAAATTACATAATCAGTATCTTTTGGTATTTCCGTTTCAAAACCATTTAATATATCAATATTTAATTTTTTTAGAATATCTTGAGTAACAAAATTTTCTTCTACATCACTTCCTGATACTCTTTTTTTTGCGTCAATCAGAATTTGTGCTATTGCGGTCATAGCAACGCCTTTTATACCTACTAGGAAAAAATTATTGTAATCTAAAATTGACATCATTTTATTTAAGTATTTTTCTAAAGATATTTTCGAGTTTTTTTGAATCGTGTCTTAAATAAGATCTATAAGAAGTGTCATATTCTTTTGTTGAAACGATATTTTCTAAAAGAAGCTCTGCTCGAACAATTCTTAAATCTCCATTTAAATCATCTTCAACTGGGAATTCTTGAGCATTTTCGTAAATTTTCAAGATATCATTGGGTATTTTAGAATCATTGATTAAAATATAATTGACCTTTTTATTAATTGCATTTTCAATTTCATCTAAATGATTTGAAATTGTCATCCCATATGTTTGGGTTCTTCTAGTCATAAGGTTGGAAATATACATAATTTTAGCATTCGATTGTTGAAATGCATTTTTTATTCCATCAACAACTAGAGTAGCGAGCAAACTCGCATAATGATCTCCTGGTCCAATAACTATGTAATCAGCTTCGATAATTGATTTTTTTGCTGGTTTGCTTAATTTACAGTTTGGAACTAAAGAAACCTTTTCAATTTTCTTAGGGTGATGATCATTATTATCTAGAATATGTTCTCCAATTGCAGTAGTACCATCTTGATAATGAATTTTTAAATTAACATTGGCTTGAGTAACAGGTATCACCGTTCCATCTAAATGAAATATTTTTTCAGCAATAGTTAGTGATTCCACTGTATTGCCAGTCAAATCTTGAAGTGCTGTCAAAATTAAATTGCCAAGATTATGTCCTTTTAAACCAGATCCTTTTGAAAAACGATACAAAAGTATTTCTTTGATCCATTTTTGACCTTCCTTATTTGCTAAAGCAGCTAGGGATTGACGCAAATCACCCACTGGCTGAAATCCAAACTCATCTCTAATTCTTCCCGTCGAACCTCCAGAATCTGATACAGAAATAATTGCTGAAATATCAACGTTTAATGATTTTAAAGCAGAAACAACAGGGAAGGTACCAGTTCCACCTCCCATTGCAACTATTTTTAGTTTTTTCATATTATTTCACCCTTGGATGTTGCTCATTTAAGATTTGCTCAACTGCTTTTATATCATTCCATGGATATTCTATACCGTCGTAATTCATGCTTTCTTCGTGACCTTTGCCTAGAATTGCTATAGTATCTCCCGGTTTAGCTAATTTCATAATAGCAAATTCAATTGCTTCTCCTCTTTTGGCAATTGATAAAATCCTATCATGTCCACTAGATATTTGTTCCTTCATTTGTCTGATGATTGACCAAACATCTTCATCTCTTGGATCTTCAGCTGTGAAGATGGATAAATCCGCAAGTTGAGTTGCAATTTTACCCATTTCTGGTCTTTTTTTAATGTCTCTTTTTCCTGCGCATCCAAAGACAGTAATAAGTCTGCCAGAATTATGATTTTTTTCCTGTTTTTCTTTTAGAGATCTCAGAACGGATTTTAAACCTTGGGGAGTATGTGCGAAGTCGACAATGATGTTGAGTTTTTTATTGTTTGCAACTTTTTCCATTCTACCTGGAACCCCCTTAAAGCTCATTAGAGCATTTACAAAATCAATTTCATTAATGTTTAATGATTTTGAAATTGCATAAACCAATTTGGCATTCATTTGATTATAATCTTCAGGAAATGTTTTTTTAATAATTCTTTGAACTTTTTTTGGCAATTGCGAATCTTTTGAATAAGTTACTAAATTATTCTTAAGAATTTTTATTAAGGGAAGATATGATTGATCATCTGAATTAATAACTGCTATTGGTGCTTTTGCTAAAATTTCAGCTTTTGCTTTTAAATATTCATCGTAGTTAATATGATAGTCTAAATGTTCGCTTGCAATATTTGTAAGTCCAGAGATAATTGGAGTGACTCCCCAAGTTCTATATTGATAATTCCCATGAGATGTTACTTCTAATACTAAATATTCATATTTTTTATCAACCATTCTTTTCATAAACTTTTGTAAGTCTGAAGGCTGAGGAGATGTTACATGAAAACCCGTACTTATAGAATCACTTCCTAAATAAGCTGCTACGGTAGAAAGCAAGCCCACCTTTTTTTTGGCAGTTTTTAAGACATGATAAAGTAAAGTTGAAGAAGTGGTTTTTCCATCTGTGCCAGTGATAGTAATAATTTTTAAACTTTTAGCAGGAAATTTATATTTAATTTCTGCTTTTAATCCATTCAATACTCCAGTTTTAATAAAATGATATGGTTTTTTAATTTTATATAAAAAGTGTTTAATCATAGCTTCATTATATATACAACCTGTTGAAGTGAAAGTCTAGATATTTTTTTAATCAAAACTTTCAGGAAAAACATTTAATAATAGGTTTAATTTATTTGCAATTTTATACCAAAGTGGCGCTGCTGTTTCTGCAGCCCAAGGTGATTGAGTTGGTTCTACAAGTTTGATTATCATAATGTATTTCGGATCTTCAGGAGGTGTAAATCCAATAAAACTTGCAATAGTTTTTTCATTATCATAGCCATTTTCTGTTACAACCTGAGATGTGCCAGTTTTACCTGCTACAGCATATGTTTTTGAGGCAATCCACTGAGCTTCTCCATGTTGTGCGGCTGTAATAAGCATTTTTGTAACTGTATCAGCAGATTCTTTTGAAATAACCCTACGTACTTGAGTGGGTGTATTCTCAATTACTTCTCCGGTTGCAGTATTTTTTACACTATCAACTATCATGGGTTTCATCATAATTCCACCATTTGCAATGGCGCCAATTGCTCTTATTAGTTGTAGGGTGTTTACCACAACTCCTTGACCAAATGAAGTCGTGGCTAATTTCACTTCTCCCCATTGATCTGGAAAAGGAGTTGAGCGATCTTCTTGTAAGTCGATACCAATTTCTTCTCCTATTCCAAATTTTTCTAAATATGATTTATATTTATCTATTCCAATTTTTTCAGCTACAAAAATCATTGCTGTATTATCAGATTTCGCAAGACCTTCTTCAATTGTAATGTTGGGATTGTATTCATTGTTCCAAGTTCTGATAGTATATTTTCCAAATTGTCTTGGTCCATCACACTTAATACATTGAATATCCGGTTGAATTACTCCTTCTTCAATTCCAGCTGAAACAGTAATTGCTTTAAATGTACTTCCAGGTTCATATAAATCACTTAATGAAGGATTTTTATGAAATTGCGAATCAGTTTTATAGAATTCTGATTGTGAATAATCTGGATAAGCGGCTAATCCTAAAATTTTACCTGTTTTAGGTTCCATCACTATGGCCTCTCCAGATTTAGCTCCATATTTTTTCACTCCTCCCTCAATTTCTTCTTCAAGTAAAAATTGCACATCTCTTCTTAAAGTTGTTGTAATATTTCTGCCATCAATAAGATTACTGTCCTCAATATTTTGATCACTCAATTGCAATCCCAGAGCGTCAGTAATCACAGTATTTTTTGAAGATCTTGCTTTTAGCTCATTTTCCAAAGCTCCTTCCAATCCAAAATAGCCAATATCGTTTCCATCTTCATCTTTACCAACAAAGCCAGTAACATGAGCTGCCATTGATGCTTCTGGATAGTATCTTTGTAAATGAGGATCAAAACCAAGAGCATTGATTTCTAAAGATTCAATTTGTTTTTTGGTTTCTTCTGAAAGGTTTGTTTTTAAACTAATCCATCGACTATTAATATTTTCAAGCTTAATTAAAAGCTGTTCTTCATAAGATTTAGCGATTTCTTCTTTTGTGGCACTATCTGAGGCTTCAGCATATTCATCAATTTCATTTAAAAGTATGGGAGAGAGTAATTTGGATACCTGTTCTGGGTTTTGATCTAAAATTTGCGGTTGAACAAATAAAGTGTAAACTCGCTTGTTGGTAACCAGGGTATAACCGTCAGAAGTGTAAATGCTCCCTCTGTTGCCAGTTAAAGTAACTGAGCGTCTATATTGGTTTTCAGCTTGCTGTTGTAAAGAATCTCCTTTCACTATTTGCCAGTAAAATAATCTAACTGTGATTGCTAGTAAACCCAGGTATATGGTAATTAAAATGATTTTTCCTCTTTTTAACGAGGAGTCTGAATTATGCTGATTTTTTTTTGATATGTGAATCATTTAATTACAAACCTATTTAAGACTGTATTTATAATACAATAATTACATTAAATATATAGGATATTGCAAATTATCTCGAGGCAACTTCTTTGTTTGAGGTAATAATAATTGTTTTTCCAATTCCTTGAAATTGAGCAAGATCTTCTTGATTAATTATTTGAGATAAAGAGCTTTTTTGTGATAATTCGGCCGATAATTTTAGTTGTTGTTGAAGTAAATTATTTTTTTGTAGTTTAAGTTGAGCAATTTTTGTACTGTGATGAGATGAAAGTCCGCCCTGAAAAATAGTCATCACGATATTTATACCAACGATTGTTGTTAATACTGCATAATATAATTTTGTTTTATGTATTTTCATTTATTTTTTTATAAAAATTCTCATTTTTGCACTTCTTGATCTAGAATTGCCTTTAATTTCTTCATTAGTTGGTATAATTGGATTTTTAGATAAATTTTCACCTTTTTCTTCTTGCTCCCATAGTTTAAAAGTATTTTTAACTTCTCTGTCTTCACCTTCGTGAAAAGCAATGGTCACAATCCGACCTTCAGAGTTTAATAATTCTAAAGCTTGAGGAAGTACCATCATTATGTTTTCAATTTCAGTGTTTACCGCGATTCTAAGTGCTTGGAAAACTTTTGTTGCAGGATGAAGTTTTCCTTGCTGTCTTCCTTTGATATTGATTATTAAGTTAGAAAGTTCTTTAGTAGTAGTAATTGGATGAGGACTATTTTTAATTGCTTTTGCGATTCTCCTTGCATCATTTTCTCCTCCAAATTCTCTAAACAGTTCTTCTAGCTGATTAGTTGGGATAAGAGCCAACAAGTCTTTTGCCTTAACTCCAAGACGATTATCCATTCTCATGTCTAGCTCACCATCGCCTTCAAAACTAAAACCTCTTTCATTTGATTTAAGTTGTTGAGTACTGGTACCGAAATCAAATAATATGCCATCAATATCTTCAATTTGTCCATCTTCTCTCAAACTAGATATTATTGAAGAAATATTTGCAAAATTTTCTCTAACCAAAATTAAATTCCCTGGTTTTATAGAGGATCCAAACATTTTCTTACCGAACTCGATTGCTTCTTGATCAACATCGAAAGCAATGACTTTTCCACCTTCTTCAAGAATTTTTTGCGTATGTCCTCCTCTTCCGAAGGTTGCATCTATATACCAATGATTTTTTTTCACTTGAAGAGCTTTTGTAGCCTCATTTAGTAGAACAGTTATATGTTGATTATTTGTCATAAATTTCTAATTCTTCAGAGATTTCTTCGGCTTTTTCCTCAATTGAGTCAATGTAGTTGTGATATATATCTCTATCCCAAACTTCAATTCTGGAAAGACTTCCAACAATGACGATTGATTTATTCAAACCTGCAAAGTTAATCAAGTACTCGGGCAGTTGGACTCGACCATTTTTGTCTGGCTGAACAGCTTGAGCTTCATTAGTCATTAATCTAATAAAGTCGCGGTTATTTTTTTTTGTAAATGTGCGTGACTCGAATTTAGCAATTTCTTTTTCAAAGTCTTCTTCTTTAAAAATAAAGAGTCCTCCGTCCAGTCCCCTAGATACTATCCAGGATTTGCTTTCGCGTCTGAATTTCTTTGGTAAAGAAATTCTGCCTTTCTCCTCTAAACTGTGATAAAATTTTCCGATAAACATCTTCTAAGGCTTAAATACCATTTATTACCATTACCTGGATAGAAGTATCTAATACTTCAAGTAACTTGTAAAGACAAAGAATTCCCGAATCTCAGAATTATTGAAGCTTATAAAGAAATCTATATTTAAAAACAATTATGATCCATAGTATTTGTGGTCAATTTGATGGCAACGGGTTATAATTTAATCTGTTTGTGATTATTAAAATCAGCATCACTAGGAAAAGCTCATGATAAAAAAAGCCCTGATAACCTCCGCTGGTTTTGGTACAAGATTGTTACCGATTACCAAAACCATCCAAAAAGAAATGTTGCCAATTTTAAATAGACCGATTATTGACTACATTGTTAAGGACTGTATTGATGCTGGAATAACTGAAATTATTTTTGTAGTTAAAGAAAGCGAGAATAAATTGGTTGAGCATTTCTACACTGAATATAGGTCGATTAAACAGCATTTAGAAAAAATGGGCAAGCTTAATTCTTTTCAAGATCAACTATTTATTCATGAAAACATCAAATTTCGATTTGTAACTCAAACAATTGCAGATAGATATGGAACTGCAATTCCAGTTGAATTGGCAAAAAAGCATCTTATAGATGAAGAAGCTTTTTTAGTTTTTATGGGTGACGATTTTATTTTTAATGCTGATGAAAGAAGTGAGGCCAAGCAGATGATTGATTTATTTTACAGATCAAATTCTAAAGGATTGGTTACTTGTATAACAAAGCCAGATGAAGAATTAAATAACTTTGGTGTTGCAGAAATTAGAACTGAAAATGGGTTCACATTTTTAACAAATTTAGTTGAAAAGCCAAAATTTGGCGAAGCTCCTTCGAATCTGATCAATATTAGTAAATATATTTTTACTCCCGAAATTTTTGACATTATTGCTAATCAGAAACCAAATAAATCAAATAATGAATACTATATTACTGATTCAGCAACGATTCTTGCTCAAAACAACAACGTATCTGTTTATACACCTAGAGGTAGATATTTAGATGGTGGCAACTTAATTAATTGGTTAAAAGCAAATATTGTGGTTGCAAACACTAAAGAAGATTTAAAACACGATCTCAAATTATTTGTGAAAGAAGAATTTGGTTTTTAGGGTTTGTAGATATTTGATGTTATTAGATATTTGATGCTATTAAAATTATTATTAGCAAAAAAAAAGTTAATATAATTATTTTAAAAAGATTGCTTAATTGAATATTATAGTTATTTCTTTCAGAATTTGAAATTAATTTATTTATGTCGGAGCTAGTTATTTCTGGTCCACGAGAAAAATTCCTCGGGTGAGGTTCGGGATCAGGTAAAGTTACGGGTTGCATATTACAATCTATTCTAGCAAATAAGTGCGATTTTTCAAACTGATTTAATTATTTTAGAACCACGATGTACAATTCCATCAAATCAACCTCTGCTGTAATTGACTTACCATCGATTTCACCATTAAATTCTGTCCATTTTGAGCCATCCCAACCCATAATTACCAAGTTTCCCTCATCTCTAGCTCTCATGGTTAAACTTGCTGTACCAGAAATTGAAGGATAGGTTTGTAATGAATATGGATCAGACGAAATAGTACCTTTTATAGAATCAGGAAATCCTGGTGTGTTAAAAATAACTGCTAAATTTACATTTTTAAGTTTATCTGATGTTATTTGAAATTTTGCATCTTTGGAACTAAATCCATCACTTTTGTCAACATTTTCAATATATTTCCATTCTGATTTTAAAGCATAATTTTCATCACCATTAAACCTTGTGGTGAGGTGGCCGCCAGTTACGTCAGTGTGATAAGTGCAAGCTCCTCCAGCACTACAACTACCCAACAACTGTTTTGTAGAAGCAGGAAGCTTGAGTAATTCAATCGATCCGAAAACTCCTTGAAGTAATGAGCCTGACTGATATTCTAGTTCATAATCAACTGATGATGCGTCCTTTTTGACTGAGAGCACTGTTAGATTAATATTTTTCCCATCAGCATTTGGTTCAATGGTAATATATGGTCTTTCTTCAATATCAATGATATTTACAGGTTCAGAAATTTTTGTTTTTTTAAGTTTTGGTTCTTCTACGACCGTTTTTGAGTTGTCTTTTGATTTAACAAAAAATCCAACTCCAATTATTACAGCAAGTAATACTAAGCCTATTACAAAAAAGATTTTTTTATTTGGTTTTTTATTCATAGAGCTTACTTTAACATGGATATTATATAGCTTTCAAGCTTTTCAATTGATACTCTTTCTTGAATTGCTGTATCCCGGTTTCTTACTGTTACTTGTTCATCTTCAAGTGATTCGTAATCTACGGTGACGCAAAATGGAGTACCAATTTCATCTTGATACAAATATCTTTTACCTATATTACCTCTGGAATCCCAGGTACATGAAAATTTAGAACTTAGAATAGAATAGAGCTTTTCAGCTCTAGAGACTATTTCTGGTTTATTTTTTACTAATGGAAAAACAGCAACTTTATAAGGTGCAAGCGATGGTTTTAGTTTCAAAACAATTCTGTTTTTTTCTTTGTCATTAAAATATGCATCTGTTAGTACCATTAGAAATGCTCTGCCAATTCCAAGTGCGGGTTCAACTACATGTGGCACGAATACTTCATCTGTATGAGGATCTCTATATGCTAATGATTGTCCAGAATACTCCATGTGTTGCTTTAAATCATAATCAGTTCTATATGCTACTCCCCAGAGCTCTTTCCAACCAAAAGAATAATTGTAATCTAAGTCATAGGTGTCTTTACTATAAAAGCTTCTTTCAATGTCTGAATGTCTTCTCCACCTAAGATTTTCATTTCTAACACCTAGGTTATTAACGACAAAATTCATCATTTGTTCTTTCCATTTTTCTAAAAGTTCGTGCCAATCTTGATTTTTTGGATTGAAAAAATATTCAATTTCTGCTTGTTCTAATTCAAATGTTCTAAAAACAAATTGCCCCGTAGTAATTTCATTTCTAAAGCTTTTTCCTATTTGACCAATGCCAAAGGGAATTTGAACTCTCGTAGAGTCTAGAACTTGTCTAAAGTTTGTAAAAATGCCTTGAGCTGTCTCTCCTCTTAGATATACTTTGGTTTTTTCATCAGCAATATTTCCAATCGAAGTTTCAAATAACAGATTAAATGATTTCGGATCTGTGACTTTGTTTCCGTCAGGACTTAAAATTTCATTTTCTTGGATAAACTTGGCCATTTCTTTTAAACTTAGTTCTTCTATATTGAAATTAATCCATTTGGTATCACCTTTTGCATTTTGATTCTCCACCCATTCTTCAATTAAGTGATCTGCGCGGTATCTTTTTTTTGTTACAACGTCATCAACCAAAGGATCGTTGAAAGAGCCAACGTGACCGGAAGCAACCCATGTTTGGGGATGTAAAAGGATTTGGGAATCAATTCCAACCATGTCAGGGCGTTTATTAATGAATTCATTCCACCACTCGTTTTTAATATTTCTAAGTAACTCTACTCCAAGAGGTCCAAAATCATATGAATTAGCTAAACCTCCATAAATAGCGGAAGTTTGATATGCAAAACCTCTTCTTTTTGCAAGACTAACTATTTCATCTAAAGAAGGTTGAATTGTATCGGGCATTGATTCCTTTAAAACTTAATTTCTATTAATAATACTACTATTATATTTAATTATTTGATTTGGGAGTCCTGCTAAATACCCTAAATGCTTCTTATACAAAAAAATCCCAAAGCAATAATTGCTTAGGGACCCTGCCGGGCGGTTCCACCCTAGTTCTTTTTTCAAAGCACTTTATTTTCTTGTTTAATTATGTTCCTTGCCAAAGGGACAACAAGAGATATTTAATTTTAATTATTATAGCAGATTCTTCCTATCATTTAATATTGAGATAATCAAAGCTTTTCATTTTATTATCTGAAAGAGCTGAGACATAGTCGGAAATATTTGGATATTTTGATTCGTCTGGATGTTGATATCCTAGATCAGTAATAATTCTTGAAAATGAATCTTTAATAAATTTTGCCGTAGCCGTGCTGGTTGAAATTCTTGTTCTTAAAACTAGTATATTATTGAAAGTTTCTTCTTCTAATTCTTGCTCAACAAATAATTTTTCAAAGATTTCTAACATCTGTGATAGTTGTCTAAATGAGCCCAAGGTATGATTCATTTTAGAACAATCATCAATTAATGATGCTTGAGTTAAAATAGGAAGTGATTTTGTGCTTACTAAAAATGCGTTAATCAAATTTCCAGGTTCCAAAAAGGCTCTTTTGGAGGATTTAATTTTTCTAACACCTTTTGCAACACAAGTTATTTTACCAAATTCTTGAGTTAAAATATTGATAATTCTATCGGTTTCACCTACGTTGGCGCGTCTCAAAACAATTCCTTTAGTGGAGAAAGTTTTTGCTTTCATATTAATTAACTTTTTTAAAAGAAAGTTTCGTATGATGTATCTTTTTGGATTATGATTTTTTCCTGACCTCCGGTAACATCCATTAAAGTTTCAAATTGTTCAATGCCACCCTGTTTCCAAACATTAATCTTATAATTTAAATCATCAGTATATGGAATTTTATAAACAACTTTTATTTTTGCTGACGCCTCTGGTTCTAAGGTGAAAAAACCATCGATAACTGTAAACCCATTTTCATCGTACGTCCTTGCTTCTTCTAAAAATCCTTGAGAACTAATTAGCTCGGAGCCAATTGGAATAAAAAGTCGCGTCCAATCTTTTAGAGTAGCATTTAAACATAGTAATCCAGCTTCAAGGTTACAATTGTCAGCCTTATGAGTGTTTTTATAGGTAATTTCAACAGTTTTTTCTAAAAACCCATTTTCAGGTGCTAAAACGGTCTGAGTTACTTGATAATCAATAAATAAATTTGATTTAGCTCCCGCTAGATTTGCATTGATGATTGCCAAAAAATCACTCCCATCCTCTGGAGGAATCATTCTTCCAGCAACCTGAGCAAGTTCAGC
Source organism: Pseudomonadales bacterium (assembly GCA_020632265.1). GTDB lineage: Bacteria > Patescibacteriota > Microgenomatia > UBA1400 > PJMF01 > VFLK01. The sequence continues at coordinate 55,053 of JACKFW010000001.1, forward strand.
AGCATTTCTTGCCTTTTCATCAACAAAATAAAATTGAGCATGTTTGTTTTGTACGCTTTGAAAACCAGTTCTGAATAATTCTGGCCAAGATTGTTTTGGCGCAGTGTAAGCTTTTGTTAGAAGTGATCTCATTAATGGTCCGAGGATTCCTTTTCTATCATCTCTTAAGTATGGAGTTGGTCGGGTAATAATTTCTGAAAGGATATAAATAATTTGAGGACAATCACATCTGGGATCATTTTCGGCGCTAAAGGTACCATATCCAGGAACTTCAACTGGACCCAAAACTTTCATTAAATTTGTTAGAAAGTGTGTATCCACGGCAATAATTCCATCAATATTATCTGGTTGACCCTTAACTGTTTGATATTGTTCAAAAAATTGATCCATGGAAATTTTAAAATCAGGAGAAATATTCATATCTCTCAAATTCCAGTATTTTTCAGTAATCAAGTATCTTCCAAGTTCTGGTGGAATTGCCACCTTATTTGTATATTTTTGATCTAATCTGTAAATATCATCTGAAGTTTCTGCTTCAACTTTGCCATTTTCAACATTGACTATGGCGTATGCTGTTAGGAAACCTCCAGTTGGTCTTAGCTCGTTGTCATTTTGAAAAAGAATCAGATACTTTTTTCTTTCACCTCTTGCTCCAGCAACTGCGGGGAGTTCTTCAATCACAGGCCTGAATTCAGTTAGGGCAACCACAGCTCCAGAAGTGAGTTCTTGTACCTTAACAATATTTGATCTAACTTCAAATTCTTGAATCATTTCTGGGTATCTTAAAGAATCAATAGCTGCTAATTCTGATTCGACAGATTTTAAATCATTGGTAATTTCGTCTAAAATTGGTGCAATTTTATCCAAGGTTTCTAAAATAACCTTTAATCTATCTTCTGTTGTTCCGCCTGTAAAAGAGCCTTCTCCTGAAAAACCTAAAACGTCAGCGTATGGAGTGATAGCTTGAATCGATTTTTTGGCAGCTGATAATCCTGATTGAGCAGCATTAAATCCATGTAAACCATCGTTAAAATAATTTTTTGCTACAGGCAAATATGAATAAAATGCTAATTTTTGATATGTTTGTTTTGTTTGAAAAAGTTGCTGCTCTAATTGATTTAAATTTTCTTCTACAGCTGGTAAGTTTTGGTCTTTAAATAATGTGTAGGTTTCAGAGGACTTGTCTTTTAGTAAATTTGCTTGCTGTTTAATTTGAATTGCTGTTTGATATGTGTAAAAGCCTAAAGTTACTGATATTGATAAAAATAAAAGTAGGAATACTCCTAGACACAATAATATCTTTTTCATTGGTAATGATTTTACATTTAACTCTTCACCAGCTTTCAATTCTTCAGCGACCTCCAATTCTGACAAAGGTTCAACTTTTTCAGAGGCGCTATTTATTGAATTTAATTTAGGTTTTATGTAATTGATAATTTTTTTGACCATATTAACAAGTATAACAAAATAAATAGGAAAGTTACCACTTTGAAATCATAGCTTGAGGAGTTCTAAGTAAAATTTTTATATCTTCCACAATTGATTTTTTAGAAGCGTATTCAGCATCCATTTTGGCTCTTTGTTCAAAGGGAACCTCGTTTCTTCCAGAAGTTTGCCAAGGACCAGTAATTCCAGGTTTTACAGATAAAATCAAATCTTTATATTTATTAGTTTTAGGATATTTTTTAGTTTGTTGATCAAGTTCTTTTTTAAGATAAGCTCTTGGACCAACCATGCTCATTTCACCTTTAATAACATTATAAATTTGAGGGAATTCATCGATAGTTAAGGAGCGCAATGCTTTTCCTAATCTTGTAATTCTTGGGTCATTTTCTATTTTCCAATCCCCATTTTTGAATCTTTCCAATAATTTTTTATTATGCTTATGAAGTATGTCGTCGGCATTGGGAACCATTGATCTAAATTTGTACAAATAAAATTCTTTGCCGTTGATTCCCATTCTCTTGTGTTTAAAAATGATTGGTAATCCTGAATCAAAATATATCATTAATGGCACAACAAACCACACTGGTAAAAAAATTATCGAAATAATTATTGAGGTGATAATATCTAAAATTCTTTTTTGTTGATAATAATTCATATGGCTTTAAAGATATTCTTCTTTTTTTTCTTCTTTTAACTTATCAACTATTTTTTTGACATCTTGACTTTTAGACTTTGGTATTATCATCAATATTTCTCCTGTGTCAATGATAACCATATCATTAACGCCAACTAAAGATATCATTCTTCCGTTAGTATGGATCAAATTGTTTTGAGAATTTATTGCCCAAACTTTTTTAGCAGATTTATCTCCTAAGATTACATTACCAGCCTCATCTTTTTTTTCAAGATCATAAACAACTTTCCAATCCCCAACATCATCCCATCCAAAATCCCCGGGAATTAAAACTAAATTTGATGCTTTTTCTGAAATAGCATAATCAATGGAAATCGATTCAGCTTTTTGATAAATATGTTTAAGAGCTGAATGAAATTCTTTAGCTGTCAAAGTTGAAAGATTTTTTGTTAACTTATACATGTCATGCATATAAGTTTGGAATGCTCGTTCAAGCACAGAGCTTGACCAAACGTAATTATTTGCATTCCAGAAATATCTTCCAGTAGAAATAAATCCACGCGCAGTTGCCTCATTAGGTTTTTCTGTGAAACTATCAACCTTGAAAAGTGATAATCCGCGATCTAATTTTTGTAAATCTTGACCAATTCTTATATATCCAAATCCAGTTGCGGGACGATTTGGTGAAATACCCACTGTGACAAGATAATCATTTTCACTAGCAGTTTTAGCAGCTAATTTCATGACACGTAAAAATTCTGGAACGTTAGTTACAATGTGATCTGATGCCATATTTATAATTACTGCTTCAGGATCCATTGATTTTGCAAATAGAGTGCCAATTAACATCGCAAGAGCAGTATCTCTCTTCATTGGCTCAGCAATAATATTTTTAATTGGTACTTCTGGTAATTCTTTGTGTACCTCTTCTTTATATAATTCATTAGTTACAACAATAATTCTTTCCCAAGGTAGAATTTTCGTAATTCTGGATGCTGCAACTTGGATCATGGTGTCTTCACCAACTAATTTTAAGAATTGTTTTGGAGTTTTGTTTCTCGATTTTGGCCAAAGCCTGGTTCCTCCTCCTCCAGCCAATATTACTGCATAAGTATGATCCAAATATGACATATTAACCTTTCAATTCAAGCATTTTACGTGATTATTCCAACTTGTATTGACCATTTTTTCAAATTTAACTTTAAATTTATCTGTGCTTCTACTTGCTACCTTTGATTCAATGATTTTTTTATTGAATGATGTTTTTTTGAATTTATTGAGTGCGTTTATAAGTTCTTTTTCAGTTTCCTTATGTATTATAATTGAATCAACTCCGTCGGTGAGAAGCTCGCAAACACCACTTCTATAAAATACTATCACAGGTTTGCCAAAAATACTTGCTTCAAGTCCCGTAATTCCAAAATCTTCTTCACCTGGCATAAGCAAAGCATCACAGTTTGTGAGTAGATAATTAACATCATTTTCAGGCAAGTTATTCGTGAAAATTATAGTTTTATTTTTATTTAATGCTCTTTTTAACAGCTTTGGAATTGGTTCATTTTTTCTTCTTTCTATGAAATTATTCATAGATATTTTTCTTAATTCATTTCCTTGAATTCCCTCTCCGACAATTATCAGTCTGTTATTTGTAGCTAGGGTTGCTTTAATACTTAAATCAACTTTTTTATAATCAACCAGCCTTGAAATACTTAGGAAAAATGGTGAAATTGATTCCTTTTTGGTTGGAACTCTTAATTTTGTGTTTATAGGTGGATAAATTATTTGATCAACAAATTTAATTGGATAGTATTTATTTATTCTAGCTTCAACTAACGATGAAATTGCAATAATCTTATCAGGTCTAAAAATTGCAGCTTGGTCCCACCATTTTAGGTATTTTAGAATTATATTAGCGCAATTGTGAATTAACGGCAGTCTTAAAATTAGTTTTGATTTTAAATATGATTTTTTATGCGAATAAAGATATCTAGTGGGTGTTAGTAAATAACAAATATGAAGTTGATGAGGTTTTGTAATTATTCCTTTTGCTTCAGCACTTGTTATTGAAATAATGATATCAAAATCATCAAGATTTAGACTTTCAAATGCCATAGGCATTAAATAGGTAATTAATTGGTGATGATTCCTGAAAAATTTTATTTTTTGTAAAAATGAGGGTATTACATCAAAGGATTGAGCCCAATGAGCTTTCTTTTTTGAAAAAACAGAAGTAAATAATGGTGCCTTTGGATAAATTTCACCAATCGCTTGCAACAGATGCTCGGCTCCACCATAGGGAGTATTTACCCGATCATAAACTAATGCTACTTTCGGACTAGATATTTTTTTTGGCATTAATTATTGGTTAACCACTTCTTGATATATTTGAGCAGTTTTGAGAGCCATATTTTTCCAGCTGTAAGTTTTTGCTAATAAAATTCCTTTTTTTTGTTGTTTGTAATCACTTTTTTCAAGTTCTCTTACGGCGTTTATGAATGATGATTCTGCGTGTGGGCTAAAATAATGCGCAACATCTTGATATATTTCTTTAAAGATTGGTATATCTGAAGCAAGTAGTTTTGTACCCAATCCCATTGCTTCAACTCCAGTCAAACCAAATCCTTCAGAAAATGAAGGTTGAACTAATGCTGTTACACTTAGATATAGTTTTGCTAACTCCTCATCGTCAATAAATCCTAAAAATTTAACTCTGTCTTCAATTCGATTAAATTTCACATACTTTTCTATTTTTTCTCTAAATACGCTTCTTGATCCAACAATTATGAGTGTGTAGTCTGAAAGAATCTGCAAAGATCTTAGAATAAGTTTGATGTTCTTATGTGGATATAGGGATCCAACATAAAGAAGAGTTTTCTTTAGTTTTTTATCTGGATAAATTTTTTTATCCCAAATTTTTCCACCTTCTTTGGTAATAATGATTTTATCATTTACTTTTGGATAAAACTTTAAAATAGTTTGTTTAATTGTATTCGCAGGTACAAAAATTCTTTTTGATTTATTTACAGCTTGGTTTATTACTAATTTATAGAAAAAATATTTCAAAAAATATTTAATTGGGCTTAAAGTTGTGACTTCCCCTCCCTTGTGTTCATGCCAAAGTAAATCATGAATAGTAACAACAATTTTTCCGCTATAAAAAATTGGAATATTAAAATGTGGGATATGAAGTAAATCTAAATTTTCTGCATTATATATTTTTGGAAGTTCGAGTTGCTCTTGAAGGGAATAATGTTTGATAGTGGTAATAACTACTTTTACATTTTTATTTAAAAGATTTGTTTTTAATACAATTTTTGCTTGTTGGGCATCATTAAAAAACAAAACCCAATTTGTTTTTGTGTCTTTTAATAAATTACTAATTAAATTTTCGGTGTAGCGACCAATTCCAGCATGTTTCAGTCCAGAAAGTCTGCAATCAATTCCAATCTTCATGCCACCTCTTTTATTTAATACACTCACAGGGAATTTGCATCCCTGTGAGTTTAATTATAAATTAATTGTATAGAAAAGAAAAACTATTTAGTTTTTTTGGTTGATTTTCTTGAAGTAGTTTTTTTAGTTACCTTTTTGGTAGAAGACTTTTTTGATGGTTTTAAAGCTTGATCAACAATTTTTTCTAATTCTTTAAGCTCGTCATCAGAAATTTCATCATCTTTGGAACATTTACCATCTGTGCAATCTCCACAGGTGCAATCACCCGCATATAAGCTTAATTCAATTTCCATTTTTTTTGCTTTCATTTCTCTTAGAAGGTTTCCTATCATGGCATATAGAAAGAATGCTAGGGCAATTGAATATGTTACAAGAGGAAGATATTCAAAAATTGGTGGTGCTTCAGTTAAAAGAGTTGGGTCATAGACATATCTAATTAATAATTGAGGTACCAACATATTGGCAACAACTGCTGCTACAAAAATTGAGATAGTTTCAACACCCTTATTAAGGTTTTTGGTTCTCAATTGTTGGACGGCGAATTGATTTTTATTGTTCATAGTGCTCCTTTTTTGATCACAAGAATATATTTAATAATACTTCTTATAAATGACGGATAGGCGTCTTTATAATGTTTGTCATAGTATTGTAACATGGTGTCGTAAAAATGCTTTCTTGTTTTTCTAGCAATTTGTTGAGAAGTGCTTTTTATGCCTGATTTATTTTTATGATGAATTACTTTGACGTCTGGATTATAAACGACTAAATAACCTGCTTCGCGTACTCTTTTACACCAATCTAGATCTTCAGCATACATGAAGAATCGTTCGTCTAAAAGGCCTATTTTTGAAAGCAATTTGCCTCTGATGATCATAGCTGCGCCCGAACAAGCATCAATGGTGTGAATACTATCAAGATTTTTGTACGTTTGGTGATATTGAGCAAATAATTTTGTTTTAGGAAAAATCTTCTCAATTCCAAACATATAAGTAAAAGAAGCCCAGATTGTTGGCTCACCTCTGTGACAGGCTGGATCTAAATCTTTATTAGTAAATTCAATTCTAGGTGTAATTACTCCTACTTTAGTTTTTTTATCTAAAAAGTCTAATAAGATGTCGAGATTAGAGTTTGAGGTAAATTCAACATCAGAATTTAATAACATGATATATTTAGCAGTAGACGTTTTGAGAGCTGTGTTATTAGCAATTGCAAAACCAAAATTTTCTTGCAATTTAATTGGATTGACCCATTTAAATTCTCTTAAAACCATTTTCATTGAATCATCTGTTGAGTTATTGTCTACAACGGTTACATCAATTTTCTTCTTTGTTTTATTTAAATAAAATTCCTGTAAAGTTGATAAAGTTTTTTTTAACCAGAATTGACTATTGTAATTAACAATAATGATTTCTAAATCTTTTTGTTTGTTTTTATTTTTCATAGTATTATTTATTTACTTCCAATTCTCTTATAAATCAAGTCTAACTTATTTGAAATTAAAGACCAATCATAATTATTTTTCACAAATTCTTTGCCAAATTTTGCCATATTTTTTCTCTTTTCTGAATTATTTAAAAGTTCGATTGCTAAATCTGCCATACCTTCCGCAGTGTCACTTGTCATAATGTGAACCCCGTTTTTAACATTTAATCCTTCAACTGCGGTATTGGTAGCGACAATTGGAGTTCCTGAAGCCATTGCTTCAAGAACTTTATATCTAGTTCCTTTGCCACTAAAAACTGGAGCCATTAAAACATCAGCTCCTGAAAATGCATCTCTGATGTCGGGAATTCGACCAATGACCTGAATAGATTGATCTTTTCTTTCATATTGATAAACTTGATCTGTGGGTGCATTTCCAACGATCCAAAGCCTTACATTGGGTAACTTATTTTTAACAATTGGCCAAACTTTTTTAACTAAAAATTCTACCGCCTCGACATTTGGAAGCCACTTAAAAGTGCCAACTGACAGAAGAGTCGGGAATTTATGTTCGGTTTTTTTAATTTCCTCAAACCATTTAGTATCAACTCCATTTGCCACAACTTCGATTTTTTTGGATTCTTTAATCTCATTAGAAATGTACTTTTTATCGTCTTCACTCATGACAATTAATGTATCGCAAGCTTTCCAGTAATATTTTTCCCACCTTCTAATTTTATTGATATCAATATTTAAAATCGAGCGTAACAATGGTGAGGCTTTTTTTGCATAAGATTCATATCCCAAATATTCAATTGTTTGCTCAACTAAAATTGTTGGAATTGAGGTTTTTGGAATGTGAGGCATCATGTAAAAAGTTTCTGCATGGATAAGATCATATTTTTCTCTTTTTAATTCATCTTCTACTGCAGAAATAATTTGAGGGGCATGATTTCTGATAACTAGAAAAGGATAAGAAGAAAAAGCAGTTTTAAAAACATTTTTCATGGTAAACGGTTTACTGGATCTTTTAAAAACCTTGACGTTTTTGCAATATTTCTCTAACTCTGGGATATACTTCTTTTCATTATTGTCTTTAATTAATGAAAATAAAGTAACTTCGTGTTTATTAGCTAACTTTTTTAGCAAATTATAGGTTCTAATTTGTCCTCCAGAAAGTAAAGGAAACGGTAAATAAGGAGTAAGCATTAAAATTTTCATTTAGAGTTCCAATTCTCTTTCTTGTCTAAGGTCTAAAATCATATATTCTTGAGTTTTTTCAACAATAATATATTTTGCTTCTAATTGTTTTGCTTCATCATTCATGTTTGTGGTGACGTAATGTGTAGCGCCTTTGGAAATTTTATCATCAATTTGATCACCTATAGGCCAGCCCCATCGATTTGTTTGAAATAAAAATGCTGTATCACCAAAATATGGCGCAATTACAATTGCATCTTTGGGAAGTAATCTATCTGCAGCAATACCTGCGTCGTAAAGTTCTGGATGATTAATATTAAAATATCCTTTAACCTGCTCATTTGAAAAATATAGCGTTAATATTATCAAAAAACTAATTAGACCCATTGAAACAAGCGCATTAATTTTCTTTGATAAAAACTTATCGAGAATGAGCACGCCATGAGCCAAAGTTATTGAAATGATTGGAGTGATTAAAATCTGATAATAGTCATGTTGAATATTGCCGGTTGCAATCACTGAAAAATAAATACCTATTCCAAGCCACCAACTTGGAATAAAAAATTCTTTTTCTTTAAGGGAGCCTAGAAAACTAATTGGTAAAAATATTATTCCCACAAATCCAAGTATTAATTTAGTGATTCTTTCATATCCCAACCATCGGAACCAGGCAGGTCTAAACCTAATACCGTTTCCATTAAAAAGCCAATCTGAAGCAGGAATACCTGCGGGAAAATTTATGATCCACTTTCTCCAAAGTAAAAAAGGGATAATCGAAATAAGAGCATATAAATATAATCTAAAATCCTTCAATCCTTTCCAACCTTTCTTTTCTAAAATCATTTGAATGTATAGCGGAAAAAGGAAGATTACAAATGGCTTTAGCAAAACAGCAATAGCTAGCGAAATAACAGATAAAAGATAATGGCGATATGATGGTTTGATTAAATAATATCTCAAAGTAACCAGTGAAAATGTGGAGAAAAATAACATGGTTGGTTCTGGCAAAATTGTTCGAGAGTAGAAAACTGAGTAAGGTAAAACTGCAAAGAAAAATGAAGCAAGATAAGCAGCTTTTTTTCCGTAATAAGATTTTGTCAAAAAGAACAATGAAACAAGTGTTCCAATAGAAAAAATGATTGAAACCATTCTACTTGTTGCTTCTAATTGTAAAGTAGAAAAACTTTTTAAGATGAATGCAACTATGATGTTATAAATTGGAAATTCAACCATGCGATATCCTTCCGGATTTTCTAAGCCCGAAGCAATATTCGAAATATCATGGTATTTTGGATATAGAGGATTTATCTCAGATTTTACATATTCTCTTGTGACCGAAGCAGTATCAGCTTGTCTCCAACTATGCCAATCCAAAATTGGGTTCGAAATTTTATAAATTCTCAAAAATAATGCAATAAAAATAATAAATATTAACAGTGGGTATTTTTTTAATAAAGTATTCATTATTTAGGTGTATTTGAGAATTTACCTTTTACTTTTCTTTTTCTTTTTTTTTCTGGAGCAACTATAACTTTATCATCTTTAATGTTATTAAGGGCAAAAAGAATTCCTGTTATTGCCCAAAAAGTTAGAGCTACTTTTGATGCTGCGAAAACATCAATAAACAAAGCATTAATTAAGAGTCCAATACTTGAGCCGATAAAGGCAATGGCGAGCAGTGATTTCAAATTATTTTTAAATTCATTTTGATAAAAGATTTTAAATGCATTTGAAATTGAAATAATAATAATTCCGTAAAATGATATAAAACCCAATAGTCCCGTTTCTCCCAAAGTGCGCAAAAAGTTGTTGTCGGTACTATCTGCTTCAGTGAATTCATCAACTTGAGATTTTGTGAGAGTTGCGTAGCCGGATCCGAGCAATGGATTTGAGTAAAATCCTTTAATTGCTTGAGGCCAAAGTGTATCCAATCTAATTGCCAAAGATAATCCATGTTTAATTGCGTTTTCAGAATAAGTTCTCGGTACTTCGATGACAATCATGCTTGTTTCTCCAGTTGCAGAAACAGTTGCGACTCGGATTTGATTTGGAACATCAACAAAAACATCACTCGGTTTAATTGGACTTGGGCGAGTATCTGACGCAATTAATATTTCAGCGACATCAGTTGATAATCCATTTTTTGGTTTATCAATCTGAATTTGTTCAAAAGGGTTTATGAATGAAATGTTTGATGAAAGAATCTGAGTGGCTTCACTTAGTTTTGAGGTTACTACAATATAGCTACTACTAAAAATTGGATAATTATTCAAACTTTGAAGCAATCTTTCACTGATATCATCACCAAATGTGGAAAAAATGATAATACAAATTGATCCAGTGATTATTGATTTGGAAATAAAGAATTTAATTTTTTGCCCAACCTTTTTTTCTTGAAAACTTCTTAAGAGTATGGTGATTAAAATACCCACAATGGCGGCAATAAATGAAGTTCTTGATGCGCTCATGACCATCAGCCAAATGCCAATTGAAAATGTTAACCATAAAAAAAGCTTGAATAATTTATTTGAAAAAAATTGGGTTAGGATAAAAATTATTGGCAATAAAATTACGATGTAAGCAGCGAGGTCATAATGACCACCGAAAGTTGATTGAACGCGCGCATGTTCTGTTAAATATAGTGTGATTCCCTTGCTAAACTCCCGATTCATCGTGGAATATACAGGCCAATACAAATACTTTTGTCCAATGCCGTAAATGCCAACAAGGAAATATGCTCCAAAGGAAGTATAGATTAAAGTTTTTAAATCCTTTTTAGATTTTATTGAGGCATAAAAAATAAAGAATAAAGAAAAATATTCTAGGTAACGCAAATAGTGTAAAAAGCTTTTTAAGACATGAACCTGAGTCATTGGAATGGTTTTGGTAAGAAATATTCCAGATATAGTTGATAGTAAGCCGACAACAGCGTAGGCAACAATAATTTTTGTTAGAGGCGTTTTCAGCGTAACCTTTTTTCTTACAGCTTGAATAAATAACACAATGATTGTGAAAAGAATAAGAAAATCTTCCAATCTAACTCTTACAATATACCCAGGAATTACATCAAAAAGAGGGAGTTTGGGATAAAGTGGAATCACTATTAATAAAAGACTGCTTAAAATAAGCAAAAGATTTTTATCTAGCTTTTGCCAAAATGATTTCAGATTGATTTTTTTAAACATAAATATTATTCATCAAAAAACATTCATTAATTATTTAAGTCTGCCAAAACTTTACTATATATTGTTCTTTTGAATTTATTTTTGGCAATTGTTGAGTAGATGAATATTCTTAAAATTGCTCCAATTTGTAAAATTACTCTGAGCATTTCCATTTGAGCTTTATTTTTATGTTTGGCAAAAATGAATAGATATCCAGCAAATTCTCCTCTGATTGCATTTTCAGAACTCGAACTTTGATTCTTGAGATGGATAATTTGTGCATCGGGGTCAATTGCTACTTTATAATGATGGTTTTTTGCTCTGATACAAATTTCCATATCTTCTCCATACATAAATATATTTTGATCCAGAGTACCAAATTCATTTAAAGCAGTTTTAGGTATCATCATGGCAGTACCACCAACCCAATCGAGTTCGATTAAATTATTTAACTTTGTGGTGAGATTGTTGCTTAATGAATATCTAGATAATTGTTTTGAATTTTTTCCAGTATCTTGAGTCGATGGTAAAAGAGTTCCAATAATTGGTAAATCATCCAGCATGCTCATATGAAAAAAAAGATTTGTTAAGGTTGGGAAAGAACCACCTTGTGGCTGAACGGTTAAATCAGAGTTGAGTAATGTTGCTGCAAGAATTCCTAATTTTTCAATCGACTCACCTTTACGGTTTTTATCAGCTTCAAATCTTGAAACCATTGTTTCAAGCGCTGAGTGTCTTACAATTGTGTCTGAATTTAAGAAAAAAATATATTTTCCTTTTGCTTTGGTTAAACCCAAATTATTTGCATTTGCAAATCCTAAATTTTGTTTTTGTTTAAGAATAATTAGTGGAAATTTACTTTTCAGCTTGAAATTATTTAAAGCTTTTATGGAATCGTCTGTGGAGTTATTGTCTACCACAATAATTTCTGCATTGTTCTTTAATAATTTTGAGTTGTTAACATCGCTGATAGCTGATTTGATTGTCTGTAATGTTAGGTCTTTGGTATTGTAAGAAACAATGATGATTGATAGTAACATGATTTATTGAAATAACCTGGCTCGTCCTAACTTATAATTTGGATTAGTATTTTGTCTTTGACCAATTTCATTTGCAGGTGAGCCTGCAACAATTGAAAAAGCATTAACATTTTTAGTTACTATAGACCCAGCTGCAATGATGGCCCCATTTCCTACTTTTACTCCTGGAAGAATAATTGTTCTCGGTCCAATAAATACGTAATCTCCAATAATAACTTTTTCTTCAATTGCTTTAAAATCAGGATCATTAATATCGTGTTGGCTTGTCCAGATCATCACTTCAGAAGCGATGTCGGTGTGATTGCCAATTTGTAGTCCCCCATTTGAGTTTGGAAGTTGTTTTCGTCCATCCAAAGTTGCTCTCTCACCAACAATTGTGTCATTTCCGATAACAATATTTCTTGGATCATAGATTCTGGCCATCATATGTATTACTGACCCAGCGCCAATTTTCATGCCAAAAAAACGATAAAAACATCGTCTAATTAAATGAGAGGGAATAAATCCAATGCACCACCAAAGAAATCCGGTAATGGCTTCTAAATACCATGCGGTCAACCTACGAAGTACTTTTGAGGCGAAAGAATCTTGTTTCATGAGATTAGTATACCTCATACCTTGATGCGAAGGAATAGTTGAGAGACCAATATGTTGAGTTGGACTAATATGTTGAGTTGGACTAATATGTTGGACGAGTCAAAATAAGTAGGACAATTTAAATATCTGTAAATTTCTCACCTAAGTGCTTGTAGGCTTTTTTACTAACTACTCTGCCCTTTGGGGTTCTTTTCAACAATCCTGTTTGAATTAAATAAGGTTCTAATACTTCCTCAATTGTTAAAGTATCTTCGTTGAGTGTAGCAGCAATGGTAGAAAGGCCTACGGGACCACCTTTGTGGTTCAAAATAATTTGTTTAAGAAATCTACGATCAGACTCGTCTAAACCCAATTTATCAATAGCAAACATATTTAGAGCATCAGAAACATTTTGTGATGATATTGAGGCAATATTATGAACTTGAATGTAATCTCTAACTCTTTTGAGTAATTTGAGGGCAATTCTTGGGGTACCTCTGGACCTACGACCAATTTCAAGCGCAGAATCAAGATCAATTTCAACATTGAGCTTTTTTGCGGCTGCTTGAATTATTGTTGCTAATGCATCTGGCTTATAAAATTGCAAACGATGAATTATTCCAAAACGATCTCTGAATGGACCAGTTAAAAGTCCATACCGGGTGGTTGCTCCAATTAGCGTAAATTGAGGAAGATCAAGTCGAATAGTTCGAGCAGAAGGACCTTTACCGATAACAATATCTAATGCATAGTCCTCCATTGCAGGATAAAGTGTTTCCTCAACCACTTTTGGTAAGCGATGAATTTCATCAACGAACAGAATATCTCCGGGCTGTAGGTTGGTTAAAATTGCTGCCAAGTCACCGGCCTTACTAAGAGCTGTGCCAGATGTAATTTTGATATTAACACCAAGCTCTTTGGCAATTAGATGCGAAAGGGTGGTTTTCCCAAGTCCCGGTGGTCCATAAAACAAAGTATGATCCAAAGATTCCTTTCGACCTTTGGCTGCGCTTATACCAATTTGCAAAGATCTTTTTAAATCTGATTGACCAAAAAATGCATCCCAACTTCCAGCTCTAAGAGAAGTAAATAATTCTTCTTCTTGTGGGGTTATTTCAATTTCACTAACAAAATTATCTTCAAAATTCATAAGCTTTAAAGGACTAATCCTTGTATTATTTTAATTATTTGTTTTTGCCTAATTCCCTTATTGCCAATTGCACTGCTTTTTCGAGCGGCAGTTCTTTAATTTCTAATTTTTCAATTACGCTGATAATTTGATTTTCTTCAAAGCCGATACTAGTTAATGCTTCAATAATATCAGTTTGGTTTTGGCTCATTGGTGTTAAATCTAAATCCTTAATACCACCAAGCTTGTTTTTAAGATCAATAATAATTTTTTGAGAAGCTTTTTTTCCAACTCTTTTAACGCTTGTAAAAAATGATACATCGGCATTTTGAATCGCAGAAATAATTTTATCAGTGCCTTTGTTTAGAATATTGATTGCAGTTGAAGGTCCAACTCCGGATACACTAATAAGTAGCTTAAAAAGTTCTTTATCATTTAAAGAGTTAAAACCAAAAAGAATTAAGGCATCTTCTTTGACATGAGTATAAATATAGAGAGAAATCTCATTTTTTCCCGAAGCTTCCATTAAGGTCTGATTGGTAACTTTTACGCCGTAACCTACTCCAGAAATTAGAATAATTAATTCATCTAGGTGAATAATTGGTTTACCTACTAAAAAACTTATCATGGTGTCAGTATACATTACGGTATGTTTTCGGGAAGTGGCTGATGTTGCCCTGAGGCATTATTTGGAATAAATATTTACAAATTTAGAAAGTTTTTGTAAAAACATGAGTCATGGCAACTGCGACTGCATCGATTGCATCATCAATTTCAGCATTAATTTGACCAAGCATCTTATGATCAACTTGCATTTTGACAAGTTTCTCGACTGCGTGTTTATTAGCTGATCCAGAGCCAGTGACGGCTAGCTTAATGGAATTTGGTGAATATTCATATACATTTACGCCAGAATTTAAAAGTGTGCCAACAATAATACCTCTGGACTCGCTAACTCTAAGGGCAGTCTTTTTATTTTTTGAAAAAAACAAAGTTTCAATTGCGAGAACTTCCGGCTTATATCTTTTGATTATTTTTTTTAGATTTAAAATAATGACTGTATATCTATCAAAAATATTTTGATTGCTATCGGTTTGAATACAACCTAAATTGAGTAAATGAAACTTTGAGTTTTGATAAGAGCCAACCGCCCAACCCACTCGGTCATAGCCAGGGTCAATTCCTAAAATAATTTTGGGGAGTAAATTCTTGGTCATTAATTTTTTTGTTAATATTATTTGGTATTGTTTTTGGTTGTTTGATCAATAACCTCTAATAAGGTATCAAGAATAATCTCAGCCGATTTAGCCCAATTAAATTTTTTGATTTGTCTCCTAGCTGCTTTTCTAAATAAACCTTTATTTCTTGATGTTAAAGAAAACACTTCCCAAATTTTATTAGCAATATCTTTTGAATCAAGCGGATTAACTAGAAAACCTGCCTTGCCAACAACTTCGGGCAAACTAGTGGTTTTGGAAACAATGGGTGGAACAAGAAAATTAAGTGATTCGAGTGGAGGTATGCCAAATCCTTCGTGAAGACCGACTAAACAACTTGCAAATGCTTTTTTGTAAAGCATTTGTTTTTCTTCTTCGCTCACAAAGCCTGTGATAATAATTCTATTTTTAAGTGACGATGTATTGATTTTTAGCATTATTTCATCAGAAAGCCAACCAATTTTACCGGCTAAAACCAATTTCACTTTATTATGTGCACTTGGGTCTTGAGTTTGTCCTCTCTTTTTTAATGCTCTTCCAGCTTTCATACGATCAAAAATTTCAAATGCTTCAATTAGATTAACAAGATTCTTTCTAGGTTGAAATGTGCCAACAAAAAGTAAATATGGTTCTGAAATACCATGTTTCTTAAAAAAGTTTTTTATTTTTTTATCGCTAATATTGTGATTTTTAGCGACAACTGCTGGATATGCAATCACAACGTCATTCGATGATTTTTTGTAATTTTCTATAACTTGTTGCTTAGTATACTTGCTAATCGCAATTACTTTTTTAGCATTTTTAACACTGTACTGCGTCCAATTGGTAAGTTTAAAAGTATCAGATTCTTTGAATTGCTCAGGAAATTCCAAATATGCCGTATCCATAACTGTAGAAACATATGGAATGACACTAATTCTTGGAGCATAATGTCCCGGAGTAAATAAAATGTCATAATCTTTTTGTCTCTGAAATAAGTGTAGTGGCAAAGCCCATTGAGTCCAAAATTTTTGAGGGCCAAACACAACGTATGACCAATTCTTTCTTTCCTTTGGCATGTCAGAAACTTTATCTTTTGCCAAAAGAACAGTCACCTTAATATTATCTTGATTTTCAAGTAAAACTGCTAGTGCGGTAATAATTTCAAAAGCATAAACATTACTACCTACTCTATTGAGAATATTTGCTTCTCTGCCATCAATTGCGATATTAATTGTGTTTTTCATAATTCAAAATCTTCAATTGCTCTTTTGTATACATCAATTGTCTCTCTAGCTACTTTTTTCCAGTCAAACATTTGTTGCCTAATGATCATTCGTTGCATTCTCATTTGTTGTTCAGACTTATTTTCGTTTAGAATTTTTTCTAAGCCTTTTGATATATCTTCTGCAGAATTTGGATCAATTAACTCGGCTGCATTGCCTGCAACTTCCATCATTCCCGAATTATTTGAGGTAAGTACAGGAGTACCTAAATAAAAACTTTCTAAAATTGGTAAGCCAAAACCTTCATAAAGTGAAGGATAGGCAAAAACTGAAGCATATGAGTAAAGCACTGATAATTCTTTGTCACTAACTCTGCCAAGAAATCTAGGCAAGTGAATAAATTGTTTTGATTTTTCTTCAATTTGATCCCATCCTTCACTACCTGCAATAATTAGGTCATAGTTTTTTGCAAATGGTTGCCAAGCTTCTATTAGTCTGATCAAATTTTTTCTCGGTTCTCTAGTGCCAACAAAAAATATATAAGGTTTGATTAGTTGAAATTTATTTTTTATTGTTAAAGCAATCTCTTCAGTAATTAAATCGCTAACTTGTTTGAATTCTTCTGGAAGAGCTTCGTGAACAACGTGAACCATGTAGGATGGAAATCCTAAAAGATCCATAATATCTTTTTTCGTAGTTCGACTAACTGCAATAATGTGAGATTTATTTTTTCTTAGTTGATCCCAAGAAATTTGATGAGACTTTGCAATTCCCGGATGCGCTGTTTCAGGAAATTTTAAAATTGCTAAGTCATGTATAGTCGAAACAATAGGAATATTTTTGTCTGGAGGTTGTTGCCAATCCCAAGAATGAAAAAGATTTAATTTTTTTAAATGTTTTGAAACTGGGTTTATGCCCAAACGCCACATTTGATTCAGAATTTTTTGAGGATACGGTAAAATTTTTGCACAACTACTACTATTAGTAATATTCATATTTGAATTACCAATAATATTATCTGCAACTTTTTGCAGATAATTTCTTTGTCTTAATGAACTGCCGAATAAAGATAGTGCCACTTCATTTTCGCGACTCAAGCTTTTAGCTAAATTTACTGTGTATCTGGAAACCCCACGGTGGTAAATTGCTGGTGTAATATCAATTCCAATTTGCATAATTTATTTAATTCCTATTAGCGAGTGAGGTTTAGCAAAAATTCTTACTAAACCAATATTTGGGTAGTCTAGGAAACCAACTTCTTTGAATTCAAATTCTTTTAATTCCTGCTCAATTTTTTTTGTTGGATCTGTTAAATCTCGTAAATAATCAAAAACTAAGACATTATCATAATCTATCACTAATTTAAGGGTATTTGAAAGGTCACTTACATCATCAATAAACAATTTTCCGGTAGCAAGCGATGGAAATTGCTTGGAATCATACCACTGCATTGGTGCAAACTTGCTTGTGAAGGAGTAAATAATAATTGTATTTGATGGCGAAAAATCTTCTGCAATATTTTGATACAAGCCTTTCCAATTTTCTCGTTGTAAATTTGGATTTATGTAATAAGAAAAGGTAGAAAAAATATTAATTGAAAAAATTGATAATAATAAAACAGATGCAATTTGCGAAAGCAATTTATTTTTACTTTTTAAGTATGTAGTAATTAAAAATGAGGCGAGAATGTAAAATGCTGGCAAAATATAGAGCAATCTTTTGGGTCTAACTACTGGGATAAAAATTGAAACAATCCAGGATGTTAGGAGTGGCAGTAAAAACCAATAGATAGTAAATGCTAAATTGCTATTATCTTTGTAAGCAAATAGATGGTGAAAAATGCCCTGTCTATTTTCATTAATTTTCAAAAATAATAATACAAAAAATAAAAGTAAAATTAAGAGACCAAATGAAATATAAAATAAATTTGGATCAACATTTAGAACCCCAAAAATAAATTTAGCTATTACTAAGGGAATAGCTTTTAATTGAGGAATGCTTACCACGTTTTCCCAACCTGGCAAATTTTTTCTAACCATTCCTCCTGCTTCTAGTTGCAATAATAAGGTTGGAATCCAAGGTAAGAAACCTAAGATAACGATAACTTGAGTTATTAAAAAAATTTTTGTTAATTGAAAATTATTTAGATTAAATAATTTTGGCGATAATTCTTTGATAAATATAAACAGGAATTGAGAAATAATTAAAAATGGAAAAAGATAGGAGGAGTACATTCCTAATAAATTTACCACAATAAGACGCCAATGCTTGATCGTTTTATCGTTAATGAATTGATAAAAGTAATACATGCTTATTACTCCTAACATTGCAGGCAAAGAGTAAGGCCTTAGTTCTTGTGAATAAAAAATATGAAATGACGAAGTGGACAACATTAATGAAGCTAGAATAGCCGTATTTTTGTTAAACAGTTTTTCTGATAATTTATAAGTAAAAAAGATAGTGATTAGACCAGGGATAAGAGCGCCGATTGTTCTTAACCACCATTCGGAATGAGAAAAATATTGTGCAAAATGCAAAATTAAATGTAAGAGTGGTGGTTGGAAATCAGCAACAATGTTGAATTGTTGTGACAACGGCCTGACAATTTCTAAAGCTTGAGCGGCCTCATCCATCCAAAATGAGCCGTTAAGATGAGGAATTCTTAAAAATAGCGCTAAAATTATAATCAAAAATAATGGTGTGTTGTCGCGATATATATTTTTCATCATAATGGGGCGAAAATATCTATCAAAAAATAATTTATAATATCTTGATTGAGATATCGGTTTCACCTCTCAGATGATTGTACTTATTTTTAGGCGAAATCACAATCTTGAACACTATTTGGAGATGGTGTCTTGCCAGTGATCTTAAAACAGATTAAAATAGATCATAAATATATTTTGGAACTCAAAAAGTAATGGAATGCCTGATATGGAAAATTTAAGCAACAACTATTTCAACGGAAAAACAATTCTTCTCACTGGTGGCGCTGGATTTATTGGCTCAAGCTTGACAAAAAGATTGCTCTCATTTGGTTCAAAAGTCATTAGTGTTGACAATTTTATTTCTGGAAGAAAAGAAAACTTAGTGGATTTGTTGGATAGTAATCTAGTTTCAAAAGTTGAAAACTTAACTTTTATTCAGGCTGACGTCTCACAACCCGTTGTTAATTATTTACCAGAAAATGTTCATTTGGATTTAGTCTTACACTTTGCCTCACCTGCCTCTCCTCCAAGATATCAAGCAAAACCCGTAGAGACATATTTAGTTAATTCGATAGCAACTCATTATTTATTAGATTTTTTAATAAATAATAATCCCGATGCTAGATTTTTATTTGCGGGTACTTCGGAAGTTTATGGAGATCCTCTTGAACATCCTCAAAAAGAGAGTTATTGGGGCAATGTTAATCCTAATGGTGAGAGATCTTGTTATGATGAATCAAAGAGATTAGGAGAAACAATTTGTGGGGTTTTTAGTAGAAGTTTTAGAATGGATACCAGAATAGTTAGGATTTTTAACACTTATGGACCAAATATGGATCCGGCAGATGGTCGGGTGATCCCTAATTTAATTACTCAAGCTCTAAAAGACCAGCCCTTTACCATTTATGGAAATGGTTCTCAAACAAGGTCATATTGTTACATTGATGATTTATGCGAATTTATTTTGAGGTTTGCTGCAAAAGAAGGTTTGGCAGGAGAAACAATCAACATTGGTAATCCGGATGAATTTTCAATTATTGATACTGCTAAAATTATTTCAAAGTTAGTTTTGGGACATGAAAGTGAAATTAATATTGAAAATAAAACGTTGCCATCAGACGACCCCACAAGAAGACAGCCAGATATCTCCAAGGCAAAAACTCTATTGGAATTTGAACCGCAAGTAAATTTTGAAGCTGGGTTAAAACTTACAATTGAATATTTCAGAAACCTTATTTAGGCTTCCAGTTTGGACTTACTTCAATAATATCTCCATTTATATGAACAAGTAAGTTATCTGAATTACGTACACCTCCAACTATTTGATTATCTTGCAAGTTGTCAGGATCTAATCCAGAATCAAATTCAAAATGTGAGGGAAATATTTGGCCCAAAAATCTTATTATTTCGATTGGGTATTTGAATCTTCCATTTTCGATTTCTCCATTTTCTGGAAGCGGAGTGCTGGCACTTCTGGTTTTATTTTCTACCACCGGTTGTACTTGTATCCCTCTTCTTTTAGATCTTCTCTTTTCAGCTTCTTTAGATCTTTTACGGGACATAAGACACCATTCCGTTAAATAATATTTTTAAGAAACAAAATTTTTGAGCACGTCCAAATACTTACTGCAAATTCTTACTTCAAATTCTCAAAACTTACATTCGAATCATCATCAACGTCAAACTTAATATATGAAACAAAAGAGTCGTTGTCTGAAAGGTTAGCAAAATAATGCGTTTTCTTGTCCTGATCATATTTGTATTGATATTTACTTTCTCGCGTTATCTCAGTTTCATCATTTTGATTTAATACAAGTTCTCTATTACTGGTAACAATATATTTATTTATATTCGGGAACTCAGCAAACTTTTTTTCAAGCTCATGTACGAAGTTACTCTCTTCTTCTGTATTTTGCCAGTTCAAATTAGTTGCAATCACAAATATGTTCTTAATATCTGGCAATTTCTCTATTTCGAGGAAAGAATTGTAGAGAAAGAGTTTTTGATTCGCATCAGCTTGGGAGTTTTCATCCAAGTCTAAAAATATAAAATAATCCTTTTGAGTGAAAAAGTTATGATAGCTAGATTTATATAATTTGGTATTGAGTAGGTCGTAGTTTCCGGCGTTATACAGAATTGGATAATCGACTAAGTTGCCAAAGTTTTGATCAAAATAAGCCATCCAGGAGGCTTCGGTAACATGAATTGGATCGCCGGTTAGAATTAAGAAGTCATTTGTGCTTTTATTTAAACCTGCATTATTTAGATTTTTGATAAAGGATTTAGTCGTGTAAGGTAGTTTGGCTGGATCATTTTGAGGATTTTTAATTGGAGCGTATCGATTATTTAAAACTGAGAACGAGTAACCATTGGATAATTTACTTGGATCTAAAGTGTTGTTATTGATTGAAGGCGGCGTTTTTGAAACTCGCTCAGCAAGACTGGAAACTTTAAAGAGGTTGCATTGATCATCGCAATCAATTACTTCATAAAAAATATCGAAAGATTTTTTGAAGTTTTCAAAGTTATTTTGAAAGGTTGAATTATTTTCAATGCCGTAATCTGTAATATATAGCTCGCTATCGTTTGATAGAATATTTTTATAGCTGGTTTCAAGATTTAGTCCCTGCGAATCAGTTGCCAAATCTGCCCAAACATTTTGAGTTTGATCAAAGTAAGTTTGTTCTGGTGACAGAGGTAAAAGATCATAACTTGGTGTTTTATATAAATCGTAAGAAAAAGGGTTTATAAGAGTGATTAAATAGTATTGTTTATTTGGATTGGCAAAATATTTATTATCAAATTGAGCATTAAACCTTTTTACTAGCCAGTTTTGATATGCTGGTTTGTTGTTTCTGAAGTTTGTCTTAATGTTTGCAATTAGATTCATTTGGAAAATTGTGCCTAATATGGCTACTAATAAAATCAAGTGAGCGAAAACTCGATTATTTTCTTTAAATTTTATTAAAATATATGAATAAATAATTGGTAAAGTTAGCGCCAATAAAATAATTTCTAAAAATATTGAATTGGTAAGAGGTTGGCTTGTAACTGAAAACAGGTTGAAAATAAGAAAGCTGATCATTAGTGAGAAAAATTTTAGGGAATTTTGATGACTGGATTTCTTTTCTGAAGCAATTATTTTTGAAATAATAAGATATACGATCAAAATTATTAAAATTGCCAAAGAAATATTTAGATAATAATATGTGCCAGGATCTGAATAAATTTTATAAAATGGAACAAGTAAGAAAGAATAAAAGTTTGGATTATTTTTCAAAACTAGACCATTGTCTCTACAAACAGAAAATGCATTGATTTTTAGATAACATTTTGCAGTGACGACATTTTCGATAGCTTCGGGAGTTGTATCAAAATTTTTCAAAAGACTATTAGTGGCGTATGGGTTTTTATGAAGAGTTAAAAACAGAAGCAAAAATGCAAGATAAAAGGTGAAATGCTTTTTGAAGTGTTTGATAATATTAAAAGTGGCATGATGTGTTTTGGAAGGATTTGAGCTTAAGGCCTTAGAATTTTCTGATTTTAAATTAGCTTTTGTGGATATAGATCCAGCTTTTATAATGATTCCTGCAAAAGCCCAAAAGGTAAAGGCAACTTTGGAAGCAGCGAAGACATCGATGTAAGTTGCGTTGATCAGCAAGCCAATAATTGAACCAACAAAACCAATATTTAGAGCAGAAATTAACAGATCTGATTTTTTGATATTTTTATTTGCTTCAATGAGGATAATTAAGATAAAGCCATAAAATGTAATGAAGCCTAAAAATCCAGTTTCTCCAAGTGTTCTTAGAAAATTATTATCCGTTCCATCTGCTTCCGAAAACACGCCATTTTCAAGTTGAGAAAGTGCTGCGTAGCCAGAACCAGACAAAGGATTATTTGCTAGGCCCTTTAGTGCTTGTGGCCACAACTCATCCAAGCGGATTGCCATCGAAATTCCATATTTCAGAGCGTTAGCAGACCAAACACTTTTTTGTGGGATTATTTCTTTGGTTTCAGTGCCATCTTCATTAATAGTGGTTTTAATATAAAATTCATGTCCCTCTCCGAATAAATCTTCGGGTACTGTTGGATCGGAAGTTTCTGGTGAGATTGAAATTCCTGGAATTTTGGAAATAATTTTATTTGCAGTTTCATTTCTTTGAGCAATGGATAAAAGTGCGGATTCTGTTTGTGCGCCAAATAAAGTAATTAATAAAGTGAAGCCAATTAGCAAAATTACTAATGCAATTCCACCCCAGCGAAGTTTTTGCCTAAAATTCTTTAATTTTCGTAAATTTAGATAAATTACTGCGAGTAACCCTACAAAATAGGCGAAAAGAGCCGTTTTTGAGCCACTAGTAATGAGCATCCAGGCGCCGAGCGCATGGGTTAGGTGCAAAATAAGTTTAAAAGCGACTGCTTTGCTAGTTAGAGCTTTTTGCTTTTTGAGTTTTTTGAGCGGCATTAAACTGATTGCAAAAATTAGTGGTAGAACGATTACGAGATAGGCTGCTAAATCATAGTGACCGGCAAAAGTGGATTGAGGTCGGGCATTTTCCTGTAGATAAAGTTTTTCACCTTTGGAATATTCTCTATTCATCGTTGAGTACAATGGAAAATGCATATATTTTTGACCAAAGCCATAACCGACAATTCCTAGTAAGGTGATTAACAAAGTGACAACAATAATTTTTAAATGTTGTTTGGTTTTGACTGCAGAATATAAGAAAAAGAATAAAGTGAAGTATTCAATATATCTGAAATAATGAAGAGCACTTTTTCCAATATGAATTAGTTCAAAAGGAATGGACTGCAAAAGTGTGGCGCTGATAAGTATTGTAGTGAAACCAGCGAATAAATAAGTTAAAACTATCCAAAAATACGGCGTGTTCCAAGAAAACTTTTTTTGATAGGCATCTCTTAGCCAAACTAAAAGAGTTAGAAATATAAAGAAGTCCTCTGCTCTAACACGGACAATATATCCAGGTAAAATATCAAGGATGGGAATTTTAGGAAATAATGGAATGAAAGCTAGCAAAAAAGTGCTTGAAACAAACAAAAGATTTGTATTCAGCCAAACAAAGAATTGTTTAGATTTTGACCAAATTATGATATTTTTGATTTTTTTCATTGCTAATCTATTTTACAGCAGATTTGTGGGAATGTGGAAAGGCAATGAGTGAAGTTAAAAATAAAATACTTATAAGTGAAATAAGATCTGAAACTTTTTGAACATTGGTTTTTTGAAGAATTAGTTTAATCGTGTGATTGCCCTTATCAACTTGGACAAGAATTGTGCCGTCATCAGCAATTTCTTTTTGAGTAATTTCATCATCCACCGCAACAGCCCAAACTGGCAAATCCCAGACAGCTAGATTTATTTTTTGAGGTTTACTGAGAGTTAATTCAACAACCTTTTTTACATTGCCATAGGATGGTTTGGAAGTGTGATTGATGATAACAGCGCTTCCCGTAGCATTGAGAATTATTGGACCCGGTAAGACTGGTATTTTTGTAGCAGTGATAGGCATTAGTTCCCAAGAAATATCGGTAGGACCATTAAAAGATTTTAAGTCTTGGGTGTAATCTAGATCTTGTTTCCAATCTAGAGGCCAAGGTTTTGTGTAGTTTCTAATGTTATAAATCATTACCAATAAAATTAATGAAATAAATATCATTCTTTGTTTGCTCGCTAGCATTTGTGAAACTAGACCGATGGCAAATGAACCTACCAATGAAGTGGCAGCTAATAATCTCCATGGAAATTGAATTAGTTGTAGCGGATAAATTATTTGCCAGACCGATCTTGAGTGTTCCGTCATTAAGAAAATGAGGATGCAAAAAGTAATGAGGAAAATTACTAAAAGTTTTGCTTCTTTTCTTTTCTTTTTTTGGAATATTAAAATAAGGGAAATTAAAAATGAAATCAAAATTGCTAATCCCACCTGAAAAGAAACGTCATCAGTTTTAAATGATGTAGAACTGCCGTAGCCCCATGCTGAATAGATGATTTGTTTTATTGTAGACCAATGGTCGGTGTAATCGATTAATACTTCGTTGCCTATTTTTACCCAGGATTTTTCAAGCATAAATGGGAAAAAATAAAATGCTGATAGTAAAACGCCAAAAATTGTAGAGGATATTAGGGCCAAGACTTTTTGTTTTGAAAAGTTTTTGCTAAGTAAATAGAGCGCGTACGCAGACAGTGGAATAAAGAAAATGATAATTGAGAGAAGGTGCGAAGTAATAATGCCAGCAATTCCCAGAGTCAAAGGGGCGCTATTTTTGCTGAATATAGGCTGATTTTGTGATTTTCTTGCACGATCTTTCTTTGAATCTTTAGCAGTAAATAGCTGATAAAGTCCTAAACCGATTAAGGGTGCAAACAATAAGCCATATGAACCACCGGTTTGACCCGTAACGTAAAGGGTTAGAAACCTAAAAGGGACAATTCCATATGATATTGTTGCCAGTAGAGCTGGAACTGTATCCAGATGTTTTTTCATCCATAAATAAAAGGTTTGAAGTGAGCAAAAAATCACCAAAAACTGCATTAGTTTCCAACTCAAGGTAGTGCTAAATCCTAGGCTTTGAAAAAAAGCTGAAACGTAATATGGCAGTGGATAAAAAAACTGAAAAGTTAAGTAGCCATATGAATAGGCAATTTCTGGTGTCATGCGAACCGGAAATTGGCCGCTTTTTAGTTCTGTGAAAAAATGGAATGACCTGATGAGATGGTAATCACCGTCATGAGTGCGATACATGCCAGGTTGAGAAAATGAGTTAAATGTAATGAAGATTGAAAGAAATAGGATAATCAAGAAAGAGAGAAATTTGGCAGAATTAGTGTTTAAAAGTTTATTAATGCACACGTTTAAAAGTATACACTGAATTAAATGTTATTTGATACTTTCAGTAGTATTATTGAATTTTGCTGGTTGCTATACTAAATTTTAATAATGAAAAAACTTTGGAAAATATTTGCACTTTTATACATTATTTCTTTTTTAACAAGAATATTCTATTTTATTAATCATGTTCCTTTTGCTCAAGACCAAATAAGAGATGTGTTGTTTATTAGAGAAATAATTTCTAATGGAAAATATTTTATTCCTTTTGGCCCTTCTACTAGTGTAGGTAACTTTTTTCTCCCACCGCTTTATTATTATTTTCAATTATTGTCCCATATTATATTTTTTAATAAATTTTATGCTATGGATCTATTTGTAATTTTAATAGAATCACTAACTCCTTTAATGATTTTTTTTGTAACTCACAAATTGACGAAAAAAATTATTCCCTCTATTTTTTCTGGTTTGATCTATATTTTTTCCCCTATGGTTTTAATTGCAAGTTATGCTTGGAATCCAAATTTAATTCCATTTTTTAGCACTTTATTTTTAGTTAGTGTTTTAGTTTATTTTATAGATAAAAAAAAGCATTATTTAGGATCAGCATTGATTAGTTTTGTTGTATTAATTAATCTTCATTTTCAATGGTTTGTTTTGTTGCCTCTTTTGTTAATTTTACTTTTTCATAGCTTGAAAAATTTAAAAATTACATGGAAAATTTTAGTTTTCTCTTCAATTTTTTGCATTATGTTAATGTCTCCATATTTATTTGTAGAATTTCAATCAAAATTTGGTAATTCAACAACAGCTATGGAATTTTTAAACAACAAGGAGTTAGTTTTTGAAAGAGTAAGAATACCTGCCTATATATCTGTTTTTTTCCCCAACTTCTTTCATAGATTTTTGTTTAATAATTTGTTTATAAATAATTGGGAATTTCAATATGAAAATTTTGGAGGAACTTTAATAATTAACTCAATATTATTTTGGTTGATAATTCTGATTTATTTTAAGTACGCATTGAAAGATTTGAAAAAAAAGAATTCATTATATCCAGCAATTTATATTACAATTTTTACCTTTATGAGCTTATTTTTAAGATTATACAAGGGAGATAAACCCGATTACTATTTATATGTTTTTATGCAATTCATGCCGATACTATTAGTTTATTCAATTTCAAACATTGTTAGGAAGCACATTGTTAGAAATTCAATATTCATTTTTATTATTTCTTTAGAAATTATATCTTTTTTAAAGATTCCATCCTACAACGCTTATAATTTATTTAAAGATATTGCTGATGAAGTTAAACAGTTAGATTCTAAAGTTTATATCGAGACAACTAACCAAGAGCTTGATTTGTCTTTAAAATATTTTTTATTAGATGATTTAACTAGTAGTAGTGACATAAATACTGCAGATTACTACGTTTTAGTATGCTATACAAATGAAAACTGCTCTACAAAAAGTGGTAAAAATGATGAGATGAGCAACAAAGTAGTTTCTAATAAATTATATTCTGCCGTATTTATTCCAATTAATAAATAATTTATTTTAATCCTACAATCTTTCTGAGTACTGGAATTTTTTGTATTAATAGAATTAAGATGAAGCTAGCGCCAAATGTAATAGATGCGTTCACCAACACATAGATCCACAAATTGGGCATGCTGGGACTATCGGCTGTAACTCCTTGGAACTTGTTTATGTAATCCATAACAATGGGATGAATAAGGTATATTCCAAAGCTTAATTGAGCTAATTTTTGAATTGATTTAGTAAATAGATTACTTTTCATTAAAGAATCTGGTATTTTAAATTTCATAATTAGAGTAAACAATGCTAAAGACATTACTACTACGCTAATAGACAGGTATTCTTCAGCATATGTTTGCCCTCCGATATAAAAAATATCATTTCCATTTATATGCCAAAAAGTATTCAAGTATCCAAAAATTGCTGTAAAAATAAAACCTCCGATGAAGATAGATGTCAATTTTTTAAAACTTAGATCTACTCCATATTTCTTGTACCATTGACCAAATAAAAAATATCCTACCCATACAATCCAAAGTGTGAATGTATGGAAGACGTCTCCTACCCTCAATGTAAGATAGCGGACAAATGTTCCAAGTATTGCATTGACAAAAAAGAAAATAATTGTGTATTTAATTACCTTTTTATTATTTGAATTAAATAAAGCTTGAAAAAGCGGGAGGAGGAAATATAAGAAAGCAAGAATTACCAAAAAGTATAGATAAGTATATGTATTTTTTGATAAATTGACAAAATAATCTAAGTAGTCATAGGGTTCACTTCGTAATTGGGCTGCAAAGTAACTGTATATATGAAATATGGTGTAAAAAGAAAAAAGAGGAACTAGGATTCTGTCTCGAACTCTAACTAAATTTTGTTTGATGGAAGTTTCTTTTCCTAGCACTAGATATCCACTTAAAATTACAAAAAGTGGCACGCTCGTTCTGAAAAGAACATTGAGTATGTATGAAGCCCACCATAAACTTCCATTAAAGAAATCAGGTCTAGCATAAATGGGGCTTAGGATATGAATGCCCACCACAAATATAATTGCAATTGATCTGACTAAATCTGCATTAAATGAATATCCTTGTTTAGTTGCTGGTGATGCGTTCATAATGCTTAAATCTCAATTATTTTTATTTATTATATCCGGGTATAATGTTAGAAATATATACCTTCAATTTTTAAAACCATAACTTTAAAGTTTTAATTTGTAAGTTTTCCTATATAAAATCATACTAGTAATCAGTGTAAACACTAACAGTACTACCCTACTGACTATCCTTGTCCAAGCAGCTGCTTCAAGTCCATATTCAGGTACAAAAATTGTATTTCCGATAAGTACGACAACGAGTTGTAGAATGCCACTAACTGAAAAATACCAGTTGGCTTTGAAACTAAAGAATAAAGCAATAAATGGTACTACTGCAACTGCGATGAATGAAGATGCAGTTAACAGGTAAAGAATATTCAGGCCAGAAATATATTCCGAGCCTATGGTAAGTAATATTGATAATTTGCCAAAAGGTAAAAATAGGATAAATCCAATTATTGAAAGAATTGCTATTGTGAAAGCTTTTTTAATAAAAGCATTAAGGTCTTCTTTGTTTTTATACTTCGCTACTCTTGGAAACAAAACATTTCCTAATGAATATGCAATTAAAGCAAACAACATGGCAATTCTAGAAACACCAGAATATAAACCCACTTCATAGGAACTTAGATATTTTTGCAAATATAGAACATCAATATTATCGATGAAGCCAGTTGCGATTAAACCTACGGCAGAATGTTTAGCAAGCATTAAAATTTTACTTTGCAATTTAGAATTATGAATCTTAAAATTTATCCTAGTATCTTTTGTTACAAACTTTTTCCAAAAAAGTACTGGCACTAAAGGAGCGGCAATATACCAAGTAAAAGTAATAAGTGATGAGGTAATTCCAGTTATTAAGAGCGCTAAAGCCCATACCAATTTAGTAATTGCCTGAATAATATTAATAAATATTGCTTGATTAAATCTTTGCAAAGATTGCAGGGTATTTAATAAATGTTCGTAATAAACAGTCGAGATCCCAATTGTTAGAGCAACCAAAATAATTAAAGGATCAGAAAAATTGAAAACTTTACTGATTGCACCTGAAAAGAAAATTCCGATTAAGATGATAAAGAATGAAATCAATAATTTATATTTAAGAGTAAATGAATAGATAAAGTTCTTCTCTTCCGTTTTTTCATTCTCAGAGCCATATCTTAAAATGGCGTTATTGAATCCGAGATCGTTAATTTTAGTTAAAATCATCACAACTGCAAATCCCACTGAAAATTCACCAAATTTCTCTGGACCCAAAACTCTTGAATAAATCATTAAAGCAATGGCTGAGATACCAGTAGCAAAAGTACTGCCAAATAGGGTTTTGACTGATTGTAGAAGGCCGTCGGAGGCAAAGATGAGTTTTATTTTTTTATGCATTCAAATTAGTATATATTACTTTAAAGATTAATATTACTAAATTTTAGTGCTAGAATTACCCAAATGATATATAAATATAAAGAGTTGTTATCTGAATTGACTAAAAGAGAAATTAAAGCTCGTTATAAGCAATCCGTATTGGGTTATGCCTGGGTTATTCTAAATCCATTCTTCCAAATGTTGGTGATGGCGTTTGTTTTTTCAAAAATTTTAAGAATTACCGATTTGGGTGTGCCCTATGCCCTTTTTCTATATGTAGGACTACTTCCTTGGAATTTGTTTGCTGCATCTATTACTAGTAGCATGAACTCTCTTGTTGGAAATGGCTCACTACTAACCAAAATTTATTTCCCTCGAGAAATTTTTGTAATTAGCACTATTCTAGCCAAGATAGTTGATTTTTTATTGGCATCAATAGTTTTGGTAATATTCTTTATATTTTTCCATCAGCAAGTCACGTTAAATATTTTCTGGATACTTCCAATATTCCTGATTCAGCAACTATTTACTTTTGGTCTGTCGTTGGTTTTGTCGGCCTTTAATTTGTTCTATAGAGATATTCAGTACCTCTTTGGTTTGATTTTACTCACGTGGATGTATATTACGCCAGTCATTTATCCTACTGAAATGTTTCCAGAGCAGTATCGATGGATTTTCAAATTAAATCCGATGGCAATATTTATCAATGCCTATCGTCAAGTTATGTTGGGCGGCGGCTTGCCAAACTTTACAAGTTTGGGAATAGCTTTGGGACTTTCTCTAGTTATGGTCGTTATAGGGTATAAAATATTTAAAAATCTAGAAGGGATGTTTGCCGATGTCGTCTGACGTAGCTATTTCCATCCAGCATGTTTCTAAGCTTTTTAGAAAGCAGAACCAGAGAACTTTTAAGGAATTAATTCCTGCTTTATTTGGTGGAAAAAAAGTAGCTGAGTCTTTTTGGGCTTTGAAAGATATTGATCTAGAAATTAAAAAAGGTGAAACTATTGGAATAATTGGTGTGAATGGTTCGGGCAAGTCTACTTTGCTTAAGTTAATCGCAGGTGTCTCACAGCCCACAAAGGGCAAGATAACTACTGTTGGCAGAATGGCACCCTTGATTGAATTAGGAGCTGGTTTTCATCCAGAGTTAACAGGCAGAGAGAATGTTTATTTAAACGGGATTATCTTGGGAATGACTAGAGCCGAAGTTGATGCCAAATTCAAAGAAATTGTTGATTTTGCAGAGATTTGGGATTTTATTGATCAGCCAGTAAAGCATTATAGCTCAGGGATGTACTTAAGATTAGCTTTTGCAGTCGCAATTCACACTGAACCAGAGATTTTATTGATTGATGAGATCTTGGCTGTCGGAGATACTGCTTTCCAAGCAAAGTGTTTTAAAAAGATGGATGAGTTTAAGAAAAATAAGGTTGCTATTATGTATGTGAGTCATAATATGGATTCGGTTAGAACTTTTTGTGATAAGGTGTTATATATTGATGATAATAAAATGGCTGAATTTGGTAAAAAAGATCTGGTGCTAGATCAATATCTTAGTAAAATATAAGGAATTATTATGAATTTAGAAGATAAAATAAAAAAAGCTAAGGAAATAATTCTAGAAGCTAGTAAAAAATGGGATCACGATAAAATTGCAATTGCTTGGACCGGAGGTAAAGATTCTACAGTTATTCTTCATATTGTTAGAGAGATGTTTGATGGTAAAGTTCCGTTTAAGTTGATGTTTAATGATTCAACTTTAGAGTTTCCAGAAATATATGATTTTATAAGAAAATATGAAAAAGAATGGGATTTGGATTTGTTGTGGATTAAGCATCTTCCAGAAGATCTTAAAATTTATGAGACTTCATCGAATAAAGAAGAGCAAATGGAGATTTTGAGAATTGCTAAAATTAATGCATTAAACTTCGCTCTTAAGGAATATGACCTCAAAGCATTTATGTCTGGAATTAGGTGGGATGAACATGAGGCGAGAAGTGATGAAAAAGCATTTTCTAAAAGATCTTCTCATATGAGAGTTCATCCTATTTTGCAGTTCACAGTTGATGATATCTGGAATTATATTCGAATGTTTAATGTACCTTACGTAGATCTTTATGATAAGGGATATAAGTCATTGGGTGAAATGCCATTTACTAGTCCAGTTGATGATCCAAATGCTTCAGAAAGAGCTGGAAGAGATGCAACAAAAGAAAGAGTCATGAAAAGATTGAGGGATTTAGGATATTGGTAAAGATATGACAAAACATGTCTATCTAGTCTCTATTGATGCACTTCGATTTGATTGTGTGCCTTATCAACAAGATAAAAGCTTTTTAAAAAAACATCGTGTTCTAAAATATCTTAAAATACCAACTTTAGAAAAATTAACAAAAAAAAGTCTAAATTTTGAACTTGCGACTACAACGGCACCCTATACATCTGCTTCGCACGCTAGTTTGTTTACTGGCCTATATCCTCCCAGAACTAACGTTAGATCTTTTTTTAATCCATCTTCTAGTTCATTAAATAAAAATTTAATTACTTTAGCTGAAGTATTTAAGTCTGAGGGATATAAAACTGTTTTTGCAACCGATGAAGAGTCTGTGTTTAAACCTTTAGATCTACATAGGGGCTTTGATTACTTTTTTCCAATTAACGATGATAAATTAATTTCATTTATTAAAAAAAATAAAAATGAAAAAATCTTTGTTTTTAAACATTTTTTAGATGTTCACAATCCTTACCTATACACGAGATATAGTTATAAAAAGGATGTAAATAACGACTATGAAAAGTTTATTAGTAAAAAAATTAATAAGAAAGTAAAACTAAAAACAAATTTAAATTATTATGATTCATGGAGAAAAGTTTACGGAGGAAAAAATAATAACATTAAATCTTTATTCCCCTTGTATGTGAAAGGAATAACTAAGTTTGATCAAGGTAGATTTAAATATTTTATCGAAAATCTAGAGAAAATGGGAGAGTTTGAAGAATCTTTATTTGCTTTTTTTGCAGATCATGGCGAAGGTAGGACAGATAAAAATGGCTTTTTTGCTCATGGAGGTGATTTATATGATGATGCAGTGAGAATTCCTTTGTTTTTAATTCATAAAGATATTCATAAAGTAAAGAATGATAAGCGTCTTGTTTCTCTAATAGATATTTTTCCTACGATAACTAATTTTGTTTTTGGGGATGATGTTTTCTTCTATCCTAAATATAATCTTGATGGCATTGATTTGCTTAATTTTACTAATACTCATAGATATACATACTCTGAAGTATGGAAATCAAATATAATAAATCCTTTGGAATATCCAGATAATAAAGATTGGTTACTTTCAGAGAGATGTATTAGAACAAAAAATAAAAAATTTATTTTGAAAGGAAAGCCAGAAGTGTTTTTGATTTCGAATGATGATGCTCGATTTAGTCAAGGTGATATCGGTAAATATATATTAACTGAATTTAGCAATAAAGGAGTCAACCTCTCTTTTAAAGATGGGTCGTTAATTCAAGCATTGAAAGACGCAATTAGAATCTTCAATGATCGAATGACCAAATATTATGATCTAAAAAAGGACAGATGGGAAGAGAATCCAGATAATATATTACGAAATAATTATGGCTTTAAGAATAAAATATTGGTTTGGTACTTTATTAAAGCAATATATAACATTGATAAAACAATATTAATAAATGATGAAGCTATTGCTAAATTAATTAATGATCGATTATATAACATAATTATTCGTATAAACATGAATGAAATAAATTTAAAAAATAAATTTAAGGATTTGTTGGGAAAATATTTGGCATAATATGAAAATACTTTTAACGAACCACCATCTTAATGGTTTAACTGGCTCTGAAATATTTACTTTTACAGTAGCTAATTTTTTATTAAAAAATAGTAATCAGGTTATACTTTATTCTAAATTCATAGATGAAACACTACCTTTCTTTGAGTCAAAAAATGTTGAAGTAATATCTGATTTAAATCTTATCAAAAATGAAAAAATTGATATAGCTCATGTTCATCATGTTACTTCTGCTTTAGAGGTAAGGTACTATTTTCCTGATTTACCAATGGTTTATTTGTCTCATGGAATAATTCCAGACCTAGAACAAAATCCAGAACTCATTTCAAACCTAGACATTGCTAAGTTCTTAGCAGTCAGCGAAGAAGTCAAAGATAATTTAATTAAATCAGGAGTAAATAAGTCTAATGTTGAGATATTCAGAAATATTTTTAATACAGACTTATTTCATGAAAAAAGGAAAATTAACAAAAAGCTAAAAAACGTATTAGTAGTTTCTGCCAGAATCGATGAGAATAAAGAAAACAAAATAAAAAAGGCGTGTGCAGAATTAAATCTAAACCTTAAATTTGTTGGTGGGAGATTTGGCTGGAAGAATCAAAAACAAATTTCAGAACTTATCCAGTGTTCAGACGTTGTTTTCTCTTTAGGAAGAGGTGTAATTGAAACTATGCTAAGTGGAAGAGTTCCTTTTGTTTTTGATTACTTAGGAGGTGATGGATTAATTACTCCGGAGAATTATAAAGAAAGCATGACTTGTAATTTTTCCGGTAGAAAAAATCAAAAAGATTATTCAGTAGCTGAATTAAAAAAGGAACTTTCTAAATATAATTATGAATATGGTGTTAGGCTGAAAGAACTAGCATTAAAAGAATTTTCTGCAAATATTAAAATCAAGGAACTCATTGGTATTTATGATAAAATAATCAAGAAAAAATCCAGAGTAAAGTTGAGCAGTTTAGATAAAACAAAATTAAAGTTAATTAATTCAGTAATTTCATTAACTAAAGACTATCAGACCAACCTATTAAGTAAATATTTTGAAAAATCAATAATAAATTATGAAGTGAATGATGAGCTTGATGGTTTAATAGTTGAATATGTTTCCTTAGAAGAGAAAAGCAAGCTGCTTTATTTTGAAAAAGATAGCTGTCAACGTCAGCTTAATAGCTTGTTAAATTCAAAGTTCTATAAATTGTCGCAATTTTTATTAAATCTAAAAAGGTAATAAGTGAATGAATACAAAAAATAATGATTTTAATTCCACAGAGTACTTAAAGAAGAAA
The DNA here is from genome assembly GCA_020632265.1 of Pseudomonadales bacterium. Classification (GTDB taxonomy): domain Bacteria; phylum Patescibacteriota; class Microgenomatia; order UBA1400; family PJMF01; genus VFLK01. Next base: position 90,211 of record JACKFW010000001.1, read on the forward strand.
ATTTCTAAAAAGAAAAAAGAAGTTTCTAAGTTGGAGAAAGAAGTTAATGCTAAAAAAAAAGATATTGAAAAGATCACCTCCTCTAAAGCCTTTTCTTATTGGGTTTTATTTAATAAAACTAAGTCAGATATTATGAGAAATATTTATCCAAAGTTACTTCTTGACAGAGGTAAAACGTTATTAAGAAAAATAAAAGTGGATTTGAATGCAAAAAATTATATCACTCGCCTAGAAAATGTCAAAGTTTCAAAAAACTACAAAATATCAGTAGTTATCCCCACTTATTATGCAGAAAGTTTTATGCCCTCTCTATTGAAGGCAATTTCTGCTCAAAAACACATTGAAGATTTAGATTTAATTATCATTGATTCTGAGTCTAAAGACAAAACTCAAGAATTTGCTAAAGACTTTGGGGCTAATGTTCTAACTATCAAACAAAATGATTTTACTCATAGTTTAGCTAGAAATATTGCAGCTAAACATGCCAAGCATGACTTGATTCTATTTACAGTCCAAGATGAACTTCCAGCCGAGAATACTACTTTTGCCAAAATGGCAGAATTACTTTATTTGGATCAAAACATTGCAACAGTCTCCACTAGACAGATTGCAAGACCAGACGCTGATATTTTTGCAAGATGGCAAGTAGACAATCACAATCAGGCACTTGATTTGAATTATGATTCAATTAGTAAAATTAATGATTTTAATAAATTTAGTCAGGAATCATTTGTTTTACAAAGAAGAGTTTCTTTGCTAGATAATGTATGCGCACTATACAGAAAAGATATTTTCACTGAGCTGAATGGCTTTACGGAGGTTATCTTTGGAGAAGATTTAGATTATGCATTTAAAGTCCTGAAAAAAGGCTATAAACTTGGCTTAGTTTGTTCGACCGGAGTAATTCATTCTCACAATCGACCAGCTCATTATTTCTTAAAAAGAACTTTTGTTAGTAGCATGCTTGATCTGGATTTATTATCTGCTGTGGACGATAGTATAGTGATCAACCCTAGTTTAGATTTAATAGCAGGCCTAACTATTTCTGAATATTTATCAAGTAAACAGACTTTGTCAGAATTTTCTAAAGATGACCTTCGTGAATTTATGAATAAATTCAAGTTTAATGATTTTAAAAAAAGTGAAATACGTTCGGAGTTAAGCAAACTAATTTTATTCTCTCTAGAAAGTACAAATTTAGATAATAAATCTATCTCCGATGATGATATTCTTAAATATTATCAAAATTTATTAAATATGTTAGATAATTATTTGAAAAAACACCCTCAAATAATTGCCTCAATTAAGGACAGATTTGGTTTTCTGGAAAAAATGCTGGGCACTAAAATTGGAGATACTCTAGCAAAATATTGCCTGAGCAAACAGACTACTGAGGTCAAGATAAATACAAAAATATTAAAAAATATTTTGTTTGGATACGTATGAAAATATTACTAATTTCTCACACATTTCTGCCTAAATACGTAGGTGGTACTGAAGTATATACTTTTGAATTAGCAACAGAATTAAAGGCTCAGGGTCACGATGTAGAAATATTATGTACTGATCCTTTGAGTAAAAAGAAAGCCTATTCATTAACTAAGAAAAAATATAGAGGTTTAAATATTAGTGTAATTGAGAAAAATATTTTAAAATATGAAAATTTTGAACAAACTTACTTTGATACAGACGTAGATGATATATTTATTAAATTTATTGATGATTTTAATCCAGATATCATCCACTACACTCATTTAATGCATCTTTCGTTGAATCTGGTTTCAATAGCATCCCAACGCGGAATTAAACAGGTTGCTACTTTAAATGATTTTTGGATGCAAACTCATTTATTTAACAGGGTTACTTCTAAAGGGACGCTTTATAAAGAATTCTCTAGGGAAGAGGATGCGAGAGAACTCTCAGATAAATTAAATTCAGGTCCAAGAAAAAGTACTCCTCTGAATTTTGCATATTTTCTGAAAAATAAAGATAAAGTTGAATATTTAAAAACAGTCTTCAAAAAGGTAAGTCGAAGAGTACTGGGCCATTCTACTGAGTTTTTAAATTTGAATAAATATTTAAATCTTATTGATCATAGGTCTGACAAAGTTAGAGAGACTTTATCTCAACTTGATCTAGTAATTTTTCCAACTGTGTTTCTTTATCAGGAATTTTCTAAGTGGGGATTTCAATCAAAGCAAGTAATTATCTCTGAACATGGCATTGATACATCTCTATTTAAAAAGTTCACAAAGGAACCAAGTAAAAAAATAAGGTTTGCATTTATTGGTGCAATTATTCCAGCAAAAGGTCTGGATATTTTGCTAAAAGCTTGGAAAAAAATAGATTCAAGTAATGTTGAACTAAAAATATATGGCAAGTTTGATCTTGATAAAAAGTATACTTCTTCTATCCAGTCGCTTATATCTCATTCTAAGAGTATTAAACTTGAAGGTACATTTAAACCTGAAGAAATTGCTCAAGTTTTCTCTGAAGTTGATGTCTTAGTTTTGCCATCAAGATGGTTTGAGAATGGTCCTCTGGTATTGCGAAACTCTTTGTTGGGTAAAATTCCAGTGATAGCTACTAATTTGGGCAGTAATCCTGAGTATATAAATGATCCTCTTAATGGACTGTTATTTGAAAATGAAGACGAAAATGACCTGGCTAATAAGATCGAATTTCTAATTGAGAAGCCAGAAAAAATAAAGGAAATGTCTAAAAAAATTCTTAAACAAAAATCAATTAAACAAGATACTTTTAATTTATTATATAATTATCAAAACTTATTAAAATCATGAAAAAAAATAGATGTGTAGTTTACGGGGCAACAGGATTTATTGGAGGATATTTAGTAAATGAATTAATTAGAAATGAATATTATGTTGTTGCTGTCGGAAGAAATACTGAGAAATTACATAAAAAATTTGGAAATTTGACCAATTCATTAGAAATTAAAGCGTGTGATTTTAAAGATACAACTAAAAGTATTTCTTTTCTGAGAGAATATGATATTGTTTTTGATCTCGTTGCATCTTCAGTACCTGTAACTTCTGTAAAAATGCCTATTGAAGAAATTCAAAATAATATTGAGCCACAGGCTGACTTTTTTATGCGTGCTTGTGAAAAAAAGGTTAGTAAAATTATCTTTACCTCATCTGGAGGTAGTATTTATGGTGATATGGGTGATAAGCCATTCTCGGAGACAGATTTGCCAAATCCTCAATCACCACATGCAATAGGAAAACTATCTACAGAATATTTTCTCAAATATTTTTGCTCAATAGCTCATCTCCCATTTACAATTTTTAGGGTCAGTAATCCCTTTGGGATGGGTCAAGAAAAAACTGAAGGATTTGGAGTAATTCCAACATTTTTGGAAGGGATAAGAACTAATACTCCTCCAACTCTGTTTGGGGAAGGAAATTTGGTGCGAGACTTTATTCATGTTCAAGATTTAGTTGAAGCAATTGTTTTATCATTATATAAAGATAATAATTACTTTATATATAATATTGGAAATGGATCTGGATTAAAAATAAGAGAAGTTTGGGATGTAATCAAAGAAGCCTCTGGGACTAATTTAGTTCCCATTTTGAAAGAAAGCAGATCTTTTGATATAAAAAAAATAGTTCTAGATATTTCTAGATTTTCAAATGAGTTTACTTGGAAGCCAAAGACAGATGTGAAGGAATCTATATCGAAGCTAGCTAGATCAATTAAAAACTATTAATTTGCTGAATCTTATAAATGAAAACAAAATTAAAGAAACCCAGATTAGTATTTATTGATTTAATCAGGGTAGTTGCTATCTTTTTTGTTATCTTTCATCATTTACATTTTCATTTTTTAGATATGGGATTATTTAGCAAAGACGAACTTTGGTCTAATAGTTTTTTTGGTCTGAGTTATGGTGACATTGGTGTTTCACTCTTTATATTTATATCAGGACTTAGTTTAACAATCTCATCAAATTATGGAAAATTTAATATAATAAAATTCTTTTCCAAAAGAATTAAAAATATATATCCTGAATTTTTTATTGCTTACTTTTTCTTTTTTTGTTGGTACGCATATATGAAATATTTACCAAAAACAGTAGATTTTCCAGGACTTTTACTTTCATTAACTGGACTTGATACATATTTGATATCATTCTTTGATTTTAAATTTTATTCATTATTTGATTGGTTTATTGGATTTATTTTAATTTTATATTTAATATTTCCTTTGATGTATTCGATCTACAAAAAAAATCAGTTTCTTTTGTTATTTACTGCCATTTCTTTGCTTTCTTTTACCTTATATATATCTAATAATCAAATAGATTCTAGGTTTATAACGCTAAGAATTTTAGAATTTTCATTGGGTATGTTGTATGCAAAAACTGCATTGAGTAAAAATAATGGCAATCATTTCTTGATATTAATGTTTAGTTTATTGGCCTTGTTTACTTTTTATACAACGTCAACAGTAATATTTTTCTTTATTCGTTTAATTATTGTTGATTATATTTTTATAGAAACAGCTTATTTTATCTGCAGTCATTTTAAAAAGAATAAAATTATTAATAAATCAATAACTTATTTAGCTTCAATATCATATTTAATCTTTTTACTTCAACATCAGGTTATAATAAGAATTATGGGAGATATATTTTTACCAAATAAAGTTTTTTTTGCTCCAGCTTTCATCTCTTCATTGTTATTTCAATCTATATTTATTATTTTATTTATCATATTCTTTGCTGTAATGCTATCAAAAATTGGCAAAATAATATTTAATAGATTTATGATTAGTAAATAATACATATTAGAATTTATAGTGATCAATAAAATTATCCTTTATTTTTTTTAAATATAATTATTAAGCATGTTCCTATTGAAATCAGTGAAATTATTTTACCAATATAAAATACTGTTGGTTCGTATTTCATTTCTACTTTAATATTGTGTCCAGCTGGCAAATTAAATCCTCTGAATGCTAGGTTTACTGGATCAATTTTACCCTTAACTCCATTCATATAGATATTCCAACCAGGGTAATATGCATCTGATAATACTCCATACTGTGGTTGAGAACTTGAATATTTAAAACTCAATTGATTATCTTCGAAAGAAGATTCTGAAATTATAACCTGAGTTGGGTCAAAATCTTGATTTTCATTATTAATTCCATCTACAATCGCAATATCTGTAATTTCTTTTCTATATTCATTCATCAACTTTATAATGTTTTCGTATTCAACATCAGAGTTATTTTTACCTATGAAAATAGTCTTTTTTACAAAATGTAATCTTGGGACAGCTTGTTTATTCTCATAGATATTCATTAAATCACTATTAATTAATTGATATTTTTGATTAATTTGCATTTGTTCATTGTCCCAGATAAATCCTCCCCACCCACTTTGATCATATGAGTTATCGCCGTTTGGATCTGTGATTAATTCCAAATCAAAAGAATATGATTCATCTGACTGCGGAAAAGGTCCTAATTTCATCACAGACCATTTTTGATCATCTCGATTATTTGCTGGATCAATTCGAACAGTTTGAAAATCGATTATGTATTTATCATATATAACTTTAGCAGCAAAAGTAACACCATTTCCTTTGTTAATATTAAATATACCGGGAGAAATGGCTGGATATAAATATAAAAACTTTGCACCAATAGGTTTAATGATTTTGGCAGCGTCATCTCCAGGAGCGTGTTGAAATAATATATTTTTTGATTCATTTCCAATTTGGAAAGATGAAGCTACTATGTTAGAATCATTTTTTTTGTTTTTTAAAAAAGTTTCAATAATGTTATTATTGATTAATTTAGATTCTATATCTCCATATGAAATTATGTATTTTACTGACATTAGATCAAAATAAGGATTGTCAATTAAATTTGCTGATTTTGTGGCGTTGTGCTCTCTAATACCAGTTAATTGAAGAGAATTAGGTTCTGCAAAAAATTCTTTTATGTAATAGAAATATCTGTCTGGCCATATGGCATCCAATATTCTAATATCATTAAGATCATAAATTGTGGAAAGATTTGGGAACAAAATATGGTCTAAGCCAAAAATTCTAAATTCTTTATAGTTCTTATTTAGCAAATATGTAAAAGAGGGAGGCTCTCTAAAACTATCTCTTCTCATTTGATCTCCATCTTTAGGAAAATAAATATATGCTTCTATTAATGCAAGGCATAAAAGGATGTAAGCTATGTGTTTTTTATTTCTTAAAAATATTAATATTGATGTAATAATGAAAACAATTATTAGAGCGTAAAATGCATTTGCGCTTATAAAACCAAAATATTTTTTAATATAATGACTTGATAAAATTACATCTTGATAATAATTATTAGCAAAAAATATTGCGTACGAAATAAATAATCCAGATAGTAGCAATACATAATTTCTTTTTTTAAATACCTGATTTAAAAAGATTACTACAGTAGATATCATGGAGAAACCAATTAAACTTGAACTATATTTGGTAAAAATAGTTTGTTTGAAGACAGGTAATTTTTCAAAGAAGAAAAAATGAATAATTCCATATTGTTGTAATAGTAAAACTAACGACAATATCCAAAAGAATAACAGTATTAATATCTGGCTATTATTCTTAATTTTCTTAATCCAAAAAATAAAAGTGCTGCTACATATTATATATAAATAAGAAATAATAACTCCAACATGATTTACTGATGCAATGTGAAAATCAATCTTTGTAAGATATTCAGACACATTTCTTAGAGCAAAAAATTCTGGCATAGCTAGAAATATAACGTTTTTCCAACTAACAGATTTTGGATTTATTCCAGATACATGCGTGGTAACTCCATTAGAAAGAAATTCGAGTCCTGGCAAGTAAATAATTGCTCCAATTCCAAGACCAAGTAATAAAATAAATAATCCATATAGAAAATATTTTAAACTATTATTTTTCAAATAAAAAAATGATAAGAATGTTGAATATAAACCTACGAAAAAAAGTACAAATATACTAGATTCTGGCATACCCCCGAGCATTGATAAACCTAATAGTATTCCAGTTAAACCTATCCACTTTGGATTTTTATTGAAATATAATTTATTTATTCCCCAAGCAATAAAAGGAATTAGAATGTCAACATTGTGATGAGCGATATTTGGAAGATAAATAAAATATCCTATAGAAAAATATGATAGACCGGCAAACCATGACAATTCTTTAGATATTTTAAAACTTCTAATAAACAAAAACATACCAATAGAGGCAATAATATATCTAGTAACAAAAAAAAGATCTAAAAATAGTAAGTTCTTTGTTATTGAGAATAAAATTGAAAATGGCATCAGTGGCAAATAGAATACAGTTGACTGAAAATTAGCTACCAATGGAAAGCCAACGCCTATATTTTGGCTCCATTTTGGTATTTTTAAATCAAACATTTGCCTGGAACTTTCCATCCAATGAGGCGGGTGTTGCCAAACATATGCTCCTGGGTCAATCATTGTTTTGCAATACTCATTAAATTTAATGCCTTCTTGCTGAAAAGGCGTGTTCCCTCCCATTACACCATTGGCACATTCAAATCCAAATGATTTTCCAAAAAATACATTGAAATAAAATATTAAAGGCAACAAAACAGCTACAATAATTTCTAAGAGAACAGTTTTTTTATGTTTATTAAAAAATTTTGACATTATGCTCAAAAATATAAATGATAAAGGTATTATTTCTTTAAATATATTATTGCACTACCAATAACATGTGGTGTATTATCAAATTCGAAATAGTTTATTCTGTCATTAATAAACTTTGATTTTTCATCTTCATTAATAAATATAGAATTAGAATTAAGAACCATTAGTTTTACATTATTTTTTCCACTATATTTTAATGATTTTAAGAACCTTAAATCGTTTATAGGTATATAAAATTTATCCATTATCGCCATTCTTTCGGAATAGTATGGAATTGATGAATCCCAGTCATACCCGTAAATTAATGATATATCATTTTTATTTATACTGGTTTTGATAAATCTACTAATAATGTGAATGTCGGGGCTCATTGTTTTTTGAACTGGTAAAAAATAATTATAGTATCTTTGGTAAGATAGTATAATTATTAATTGAAATAAAATTATTCCAAGGAATTTTTTATAAGTATTTGATTCTTCTAAGTAATATAGTATGTTTAAGCTAAGACCAAGAATTAGAAAAAACAAATTTGCATAGAAGTAGTAGCTATGTGTAAAAAAAAGATTAGTAAAAAATATTGGGCCAATTAGAAAAAATAGATATAAAAATAAAGAATTATTTTTATATTTTGACTTTACCAATAAGGGGATTGTTAATAAAACAAAAACTAAAATTAATATGGTTATATTTGAATATTCAAATAAGTTTGAAAAGGTGTGAATGCCTATTTGATTCCAAGTTGATAGAGAAAATTTTTGAGATAATGTACCAAAATTCCATTTTGTAAGAGCTCCGGAAGTTATAAAGTTAGCCGCCAATGGATTCATATTTTTAACTACATCTGTGTGTTTGATCCATGAGATACCTATTAGAAGTGGTGCTCCAAATATTATAATACCAGTTTTGATATATCTCCATATATTTTTTAAAAAAATCTGTCCTTTATATTTGTCTGAATAAGTTTTTAATAAATATACGAATGTTGGAAAGCAAAATATTATAAATGTGGTTATTTTTGTTAATGCTCCAAAAATTCCAGCCATTATTGTTAGAAATAAGATTCTTTTATCATTATTTTTTATAAAATAAATAGATCCGGTTAAAAATGAAATAGAGAAAAAGAACGCAGTAGATTCCATCATGAATGATCTTGACCAAAATATGTACATTGGATTAGCCAGAAATAAAGAAATTGGAATTAGTATAAATATTTTCTTCTTTATAAAATTACTTAACAGGTAATAAATAATAAATATTGATGAATAAAAAAAGAAAATACTTACCAAGCGTCCTGATTGATCTAAGCCAATGCCAGTTGTATCTGCAAAAATAGCCACCAGTCCCTGATAGGTTGGGAACTCCAAGGGTATAGACCATGGAGCACCTAAAACCGGTGTGATGTAATCGATCTTTAAGCCATCTTTCAACAAATAAAATGCTGATATTGCTGTCTGAGTTTGTCTAAACCCGTACATATTAATTATGTCATTTTCAAATCCTGTAAATATCTGTACAAAACTTAAAGAAAGAATTACAATAAAGAATATTAAAATATATGAATCTATAAATTTTGATAAAATAGTATTCTTTTCTTTCATTTGTTTTTCTTAATTTAACTTTTTATAGACTAATAGACTTTGTGCTCCAAAAAATTTCCATAAAATAGGGATTTTAAGATACAATCTTATCATCCAATCTTTTTTTGGCAGTGTGCTTTTTGTTGTATATGGTAAAAATCTTACAATTTTTTCTACTGAATTAAAACCATTTATTTCAAATATTTCATCCAAAGCTCTATCATCTATTGGAGTAATATGATCAAAAAACATCCAATAATCTTTAGAGCAAAATCTAATATTTGGTTGTAAGATGATAATTTTCCCATTGTCTTTCAAAATTCTTTTAAATTCAATAATTGTTTTTTGAATTTCTTTTCTAGTTATATGTTCGAAAAAATTACTTACAAATATCTTATCAACTGATTTATTATTTAACGGTAAAGAATTTGATAATGCTTTATAAAATTTTACTCCCTTATTAAGAAATCTTTTTGAATCAGGATTAATATCAATTGCAATTTTATATTTAACATTGATATTGTTAATAAATTCTCCATATCCACATGGTAAATCTAGCACAATATCTTTTTTATCAAAATATTTATAAAAAAAATCATTACATAATATTTTCCACATATTATTACGAAATTCTAAGCCAGTTTGGATAAATCTTTTTTCATACATTTTATCTAATTTTTGATATATTTTCATATGGTTTTTTTATAATCTCCCATTGCAAGTAATTTTTCCAAATAACAATATAATATTATAAAGAAATATCTTCCACCCATTTCTTTAATTTTTAGTTTTGATACGCCCTCTTTCCTATTCGTCCAATTAGTTGGCACTACAGCATATGAAAAACCTCTAACAATTGATTTTAAGGGAAGTTCCACTGTAATATTAAAATGATTGCTCAAAAAAGGTTTTAATCCATAAATTGTGTCCCTGGAATACATCTTAAAAGCATTTGTTGTATCATTATATTTAATTAAGAACAATATTTTTATAATATTGTTTGTAATTCTATTTAAAATCATTTTATGAATCGGGTAATCTTTAATTTTTGCACCTTTTATAAATCTGCTTCCAAATACACAATCGTAGCCTTCTTTTGCTTTTTTGTACATTTTAATTAAATCAGAGGGATTATCTGAAAAATCCGCCATCACAATTGCCACATAATCTCCGGAGAAGTTTTCCAATCCTTTTCTTATTGCAAAACCAAATCCATTTGGAGGAGTGTTATTTAAATATTTTACCTCTTTGATATTCTTAGTTAATTCTTTTAATTTTGATTCAGTAGAATCTGTGCTATTATCGTTAATTACTAATATTTCATGCTTTATATCATTATTTTTCAAAGCATTGCTAAATTTTTTAACAGTTTCTTCTATGCACTCTTCTTCGTTGTGAGCTGGAATTACAAGAGATAGCATTTTTTTATTCATATTAGCCCAAAATATTATCTAGTAATGTTTGATTTTTTATCACCCATTCATGAGTGTCTTTAACAATATCCTCAATATTTTTTTGAGGAATCCAATCAATAGTATTCTGAATAACACTGTTATCTGTGATGTAGACTTTTAAATCAGCTGGTCTATTTTTTTGTTCACTAGAGATATTTATTTTATTTCCAGTGATTTTTTTACAAACTTCGGATAATTCTTTTAATGACACACTATTTTCTATTCCACCTCCAACATTGAAAGTTTTACCACTCAATTTATCAATATTTTCAATTTGTTTAATTAATACGTTAAAAACATCTTCAATATGGATAAAATCTCTCACCTGCTTTCCTAGTCCTCCATAACCAATATATTTTAGTTCTTTTTTAAGAACATGTTTAATTACCCAAAGAGCCATTACACCTTGATCAATTTTGCCCATTTGCCATGGTCCCGCAATACATCCAAATCTATTAATAATTGTTTTGATTCCAAATGATTCTGCATATTCTCTTATAAATAACTCTGATGCTAATTTAGTAGCTCCATACAATGATCTAGCTCCCATTAATGGGAATTTTTCATTAATTCCTTTGGTTGTGACTCCAGTAATTTCTTGATTTTCAGAAAAGTCAAATCTTTTTTCAGACTCAACATAATTGCACTTATTTAATACTTGATATGGATATACGCGACTAGTTGATAAAAAAATAATATCAGAGTTTTTTTTCACTGAATAATTAAGACAGTTGATTAAGCCACCTAAATTGGTATCAATTAAATAATCAGTATTACCGTTTAAACCAGCCATAACAGAAGGTTCTGCAGAACATTCAATTATTAAGTCAGTTTTATCAATAATATCTATATCAGAGCTATTTCTAACATCACCATGAATGAAAATAACACCTTCTCTTTTAAGTCTGGGCAAATTTAGTTCAGAACCTCTTCTTTTCAAGTTGTCTAAAGCTATTACCTCAATATTGTTAAAATTTCTTTTAAAACTTATGGCCAAATTTGATCCTACGAAACCAGCTCCACCGGTAATTAAAATATTTTTATATTTCATATTAATTAAAAGTGTCCATTCTTACAAATATCAGCAAATATTGCATCAATATTATATTTAAATTTCCAATTAGGATAATGATTTTTAAATTTTGATACGTCACTTATATACCAAATATGATCTCCAATTCTATTATTATCACTGTACTCAATAATAGCTTTCTTTGATAATATTTTTTCAGCTTTTTCAATTGCTTCAAGCATAGATATATTAGAATGTCTTCCTCCACCCATGTTATAAACCTCTCCTTTTCTTGGATTTAAGTAAACGTGGTAAAAAGCATTTACCAGATCTGAGGAATGAATATTATCCCTAACCTGCTTTCCCTTATACCCGAAAATTGTGTACTTTGTTTCAGTCGCAACACACTTTATTAAATACGCTAGAAAACCATGTAGTTTGGTACCGCTATGACCAGATCCTGTTAAGCAGCCGCCTCTGAAGATTGTTGTATTGAGGTCAAAATATTTACCATATTCCTGTACCATAATATCGGCAGCAACTTTAGATGCACCAAACATACTATGCTTAGTGTTGTCTATGCTCATAGATTCATTAATTCCATGTTTGTAAAATGGATGTGATTTGTCAATTTCCCATCTTTGATCTAGTTCAATTAATGGCAATGAGTTTGGATTATCTCCATAAACTTTATTTGTAGAAGTAAAAATAAACGTTGCTTTTGGAGAATATTTTCTAAAATTTTCCAACAAAACTAATGTTCCATTTGCATTGACTGTAAAATCTGTAATTGGTTCTTTAGCGGCCCAGTCATGAGATGGTTGTGCGGCAGTGTGGACAATTAAATTAAAATCATGATTTTTAAATATTTCTTCAATATCTTCATTATTTCTAATATCACAATTGTATAGTTTAAATTTATCACCATATTTTTCTTTTAAAAGATCACCTTGCCATTTAGTACTAGCTTCTTTGCCAAAGAAGTACTTTCTCATATCATTATCTATTCCCACAACGTCAAAACCTTTTTTTATGAAAAAGTTCGTTGTTTCTGCACCAATTAATCCGCACGATCCGGTAACTAATATTTTTTTCGTATTGATACTTTTAGTCATTTCATCATTATGCCACAAACATTATAATTGTGTACCACATGTCTAGTATTTTCTAAGTTTACACACAACATTCATCATTTGTTTATAAAAATTTGGGAATGATATTATAACTACACTACTTATATTAGCAAAAACTCTATATATAATATATTAATAATGTTTAAAGTAATTTTACCTAAAATGAATAAGGATTTGACTTCAATTATTGTTCCAAATTTAAAATTAGATCTACTCGAATCTTTTTTGAGGACAAATATTGAGTATTTTGACAACAAAACCGAGCTAATTATTGTTACTAGTGCTCTAAACGAAAAGTCAGTTTGGGATTATCGCTCAAAATTTCCTAAAATCAAATTTATCCCAATTGAAGAGAATAAGGGATTTGCAAATACAGTAAATATTGGTTTTAAAGCTTCTACAGGAAAATTTGTAGGAACTTGCAATGATGATGTAATTTTAACCAAAAATTGGATTTCTTACTTGTTGGAATCAACTGATGAAATGACTGGTTCTATTAATCCAATTATTTTGAATTTAGATAAGTCAGTTGAGAGCGCTGGAATAAAAATTGATCTTAAAGGAAAAGCGTTTCCACTTCAAAAAGCTCCTAGTAATAAAATCGTTGATGCTACTAATGCAGCGTGTGTAATTTATTCACGTGAAGCACTAAAGAAAGTGGGAGTTTTTGATGAGAGATTTGGCTCATATCTTGAAGATATAGATTTATCTTTGCGTCTGTCAAAAGCGGGCTATCAAAATATAGTTAATAGTAGAGTAAAAGTTATTCATTTACAACATCAGACTTCTGGCACAATTAATTTTAATAAATCTTATTATGATTTTAAAAATTGGATTTTGATAATATTAAAAAACTGGACATTTGAGCAAATAATAAAAAACCTTCCGCAAATTTTACTGGAAAGGGCTAAAAATTTTTCCGGAATGCTAAAACAAATTTACTAACTCAACAAATTATACTTAAATATAGCCCAAACAGCTCTAAACGCATCCTTAAGTCCAATTTTTTTACCCTCTTCGTAGGTTCTGCCATGATAAGAAATACCCACTTCGTAAATTCTTAAATTCTTTTTAGCTATTTTAGCTGTTATTTCTGGTTCAATGCCAAATGAATTTTCTTCGATCTTAATACTTTGAATTATGTCTGTCTTAAAAACTTTATAACAACTTTCCATATCTGTTAGATTTAAATTTGTAAAGATATTAGACAATGTTGTAAGTAAGCTGTTTGCCACAAAGTGCCAATAATAGACCACTCTATGAGCTTCTGATCCAGTAAATCTGGAGCCGTAAACAACATCAGCTTTGCCATCAACAATTGGAGCTATTAGCTTTTGATATTCTTTTGGATTGTATTCTAGATCCGCATCTTGAATCACTAAGATTTCTCCAGTGGCTTTTTTTATTCCTTCTCTAAGCGCAGATCCTTTTCCTTCATTTTTGTTTTTGAGAATCAGTACGTCAATATTTTTACTTTGCTTCTTAAGCAATTTTCTAGTTTTGTCGGTAGATTTATCATCCACAACAATTAACTCTATTGATTTTATACCAGAATTTCTAACTTGAGAGATTATATCTTCGATAGTATTTTCTTCATTGAAGACCGGAATTATGACAGATAGTAATTTTTGTTTTTTTTTCATTTTTAAATATATCCTATTAACTTATTCTATATCATTTTCTAAAATACCAAATAGGAATTTTAATTAAAACTTTGAAAGCATCAAGTAAGGTCATTCCCGATTTGTCATCTAAATAGGTGGTATTAATTTTAATTTCAGAAAAAGGAAGATCTAGTCTTCCAATCTTGGTGGCGATTTCGGTTTCTACTCCATAATTTGAAGCACTCCATTCCAATTGCTTATAAAGGCTTAAATTCATTCCAAAAAATCCACAAAGTAAATCATGTCTCTTGATACCAAAAAGAATATGGACTACTTTTCTAACAATAAAATTTCCAACTTTCCGGATTAGCGGAACATTTTCTTTTAATAATCTATACCCAAAGACCAACTGGTCTTTTTTGAGAGCTTTTTCGAATTGAGGTAATAGCTTAGGGTCATGTTGTCCATCCGCATCAATGAAAATTACAGATTGAGAATTGTTCTTAAATGCCTTCTCAATTCCCGTTTTCATTGCCTTACCTTTTCCCATATTAATTTTGTGAAATACAAGTGAAATTTGAGAATTTTCAGAAAAATTATTGTTTAACAAATCTCTGCTCATTTGATTTGAACCATCATCAACCACGATTACAGGATTTTTTGAAAACTCAAGAATTTTATTTATAGTTTTTACTGCTCTATTACCCTCATTATAAGTAGAGACGATGATGCTAATTTTCATTTTTTATTGATAATTTATATAAGTTGCAACTTCCAAAACAACCTTCTGATACTAATTCAGTTTCGAAGATATCTTCAATATTTTGGTAGTCTTTTTTCCAAACATCAGTACTTGCGTAATAATTTGAGATATATATATTTTTACCATCATTCATTAAATTAAGGTATTCATCAATCAAGCTTTTATTATAAAAATATTTTAGAACATCTTTTTCACTCGATGAAAATTCTTGATAAAGACTAATGGGAAGATAATTGTATTTACCAAATGAATTAATTTCAATATAAAAAGGTGGTAAAAAAGTAGCTAGATAAGAGTTAGATTCGTTGATATTATCATTAAAGTTTTGTACCGCCAAATAATTCCAAGGGGTTTCTTGATATTTAAAGTTAATCATTATCTGATTTTTCAAAGAAATAAGATTATTAACATTAAGATGAGGTCCTTGCTTTGTAATTAGCAAGCTAAATAATATTATAAAAAATGCAATTGCAGAAGATTTGCCGGCAGATTTAATCTTAGCAAATTGATTTAAAAATAAGACAAATCCTAGTATTAGTGGAATAACCAAAGTCATAATGTATCTTGAATCTGCATAGTAAAAAAATGACATAAAGCCAATATTTAATGCAATAAAAATACCAAAATAACTTATTAAATTGCGTTTGTTATTATTTAAATATGACCATATTAAACCAATCACACCAGTTACTGCAAAAAATTTATTAAACAACAACTCTTGATACCACAAAAATCTGGCGTTTGAGCCCATCAAACCGTTTACATAAAAATTTAGATTTGTTTTAAACGATTCAATGTTAAAACTTGTTTCGCTGGATAGGTTTGCATGCCCAAATAAAATATTTGTCTTCAAAACAAAAAAGACAAATATCATTACTGAAATAATTGAATTTATCAAGTATGTTGATAGTACATTAACTTTGTTATTAAGGATAACTTTTATCAAAAAGCTAAGATGAAATGCCAAAGCAAGTGGTAAATTTGAAAACTTAGTCAATAAGAGCAGTAGTCCCACATATCCAGAAAATATCGAGTTTATTTTAGAATTTTTTGTGGCTAATAAATAAAATGAAAGCATTACTAATGTGAGCGTTAAGTTTTCGGCCATTAATAAAGATGGCAAGTTATAAATATGGAAGGTGGTCGCATAAATCAAACCACCGGATAAAATATATAAAGATTTATTAATTCTTTTTTTTGAAAAAGTTGAAATAATTTTTATAAACAAAAATAAACTGAAAAATCCTAAAGCTTGGTTTGCAAAATAAAACATTCTGAAATCATTTTTAATAAAATAAAAAGGAATAAGAAAAATGGAATATAGGGGTGGCACCATACTTTTAATTTCATGACCATAAGTCATCATTTTAAACTCATTGCCTTTTATAAAATTAATTGCGGGAATAGAATAAAAAAGCGTATCAGGGAAAGGTTCTAAATTCGGTATTAGTGATCTAACAGAAAAAGGATCTTTAAAAGAAAGCGCAAAGTATACAATAAATACTATTATTGCTGCTATCTGAATGGAATACTTTTTTATATATCGATACAACTTCAAAAGAACAGCTTTCATCTTACTTTTCCCAATACTTCAAAAAATAGTCAACAGTTTCTTTGACTCCATCCTCTAGCGAAACTTGTGCTTGCCAACCCAAATATTGCCTTGCCTTTTGAGCATTGGCATACAATACCAAAGGATCGCCGGGACGCTCTGCTAAATAAGTGATTTTAGCCTGTTTATTCATCGCCTTTTCAACCTCGCGAGCAATTTCAAGGACTGTAGATGGTTTTTCTGTTGAAAGGTTAAAATAATGATATTTCTCTGGATTTTTTATCGCATAATCAAGAGCTTTGAAATGGGCTGACACAATGTCACGAATATGAATATAATCTCGTTTGTGTTCCCCATTTCCATAAACCGTTACTTCTTGATTGTTAAAAATTTGTTTAATAAAGCGTGGCATGGCGTGAGATTCTGGCATATGATGCTCCTCAGGACCATAAAGATTGAAGTATCTTAGCGCCACTCCAGTAAACTTGTGAGCCTCCACATAACTTGAGATCAAACCTTCCATAGCTAATTTATTCATTCCATAAGGATTAATCGGAATAGTTCTATCATCTTCTTTAATTGGAATATTTAATGGCTCTCCATAAACTGCCGCAGATGATGAAAAGATTATTGTCTTTATGTTATTTACCCGCATTGCCTCCAGAACACTAATCGTACCTGAAATATTAGTATCTACATATTTTTGAGGAAATTTGACGGATTCTCCGGCTTCGATCAAGCCTGCAAAATGAAAAACAACTTCCGCGTCCTTTATATGCTGCTTCATTAGATCAGTATTTCTAATATCAGCAATAATGGTGTTAACATCATTATCTCTTGAAGGTCTTAAATCAATATTTTTAACTTCATGGCCCTCATTTTTAAGAGCCCTGATCATGTGAGTACCTAAAAATCCAGAACCTCCTGTAACAATTATTCTCATATCATTCTTTCACAATCTTTTTAAATATTTTTTGCTCTCCTTGATCATATATTATTTCATAATCAAGGTCATGAAGTAATTTAAATTTAAGATCGTAGAAATTTATTCCCAAAAATGTGTTAGGCTCTTGTCCCTCTCTGAAATCGACCACGATGTAATCTGGTGAAAATTGGTCGTAGTTATCTCTGAGCATCAACACGTGTCTTCTGTATGCGATCTTTGCAGCAATATTTGTTTGAGCCATCACTACTCCGTCTTTGGGAATATGGTCAATGAGTGTTGATAAAAATTTAAAGTTTTGAGAATGTTTATAAAATGCTGAATTACCAAATAACAAAATTGGCGAATTCAAATAAACAACATTTATAAATGCTGTTAGTATCACTATCAAAAATAGCAGTACCTTTATGTATTGATATTTAAAAAATGGCATTACTTTATGAATAAACATTTTTAATCTTATCCAACCTATATTTGCCCCAAGTATCAAGGTTGGAGTTATTTCAGCATTGTAATGCATCCCCAAATCATGTCTTGTTGTAGCTACGCTTGAAAACCTTGACCACCAATTGAAAAGTATTGGTGGCAGAGTCTCGGGAGCTAAAACTGGAAAAAATCCAAAATTAAGAAAACTATAAAAAATTGTTTTAATTCTTAGCTCGTCAAATTTTGGCAAAATGGCTTCAATACTTGTCGTTGCTTCACCCAAATAATAATTACCAGTTCCATTGAAAAATTTAAAAACATAATTAATGACAAAATAGCCATAAGCAACAGAAAAAATAAGACTAAATATACCAATTTTGCGCCACTCGCCTTTATTTTTAAATAATATCAGGAGAGAAAACCAAGCAGGGATAATAAAAGTAAGTTCTTTAGTTAATAAGACTGAAAATAGTCCCAGGAAATACCAAAACTTTTTCTTTTTTATCATGCCATAGAAGAAAAGTGAAAGAGGCAGTGGTAATAAAGTAATCGCATGGAATTCAGTAATGAGTGCGTTGTGCAATCCAATAAATGAAAAATATAGCATTAACATTGCGAATGATTCGAATTTTGTTTTTTGATAGTGTTTAGAAATTAAATATATGAATAATCCACTCAAAGCCACAAAAAAAGTTTGAAAAACCAACAAAACTTCTCCTGTTTTAAAAATAGCCACAAAAGGACTGATCAAAAAGATGATGGGGTGAAAATGATCTCCCAAAATATTGGTATTTGTAAAAACAAAATGATCAATGATTGGTGCTTCAAGTCTTGAAACAGAAGAAATTGCAGTATAAAAAATTCCAAAATCATAATACCAGGCGGAATATTGCCAATAACGATGTAATGCCACTGTGGTAAAAATAATAAAAAATACTGAGATGATTAAAAATAATCTTCGGTACTCTTTGGTGTTATTTTTTTTGATAAAACTTGTGAGTGTATTCATAAAATTATGCAAGCAATTAGGCTACCCAGTATCCTTGTATAAACAGCAGTGTATTTACTATAAGCAAAATACTACTAATAGTAAACCAAACATATCTAAATCTTTTTGATTTTTCAGCCCAAATGGCTAATTGAATAAATATTGGGAAACAAACTAAGAGGTATCTTGGCATGCTAGAAAAAGTACCAGTTAATGTAGGAATAAGGAATGCTAGAAGTGCAAATAAAACATAACTTAAACGAACTTTTCTTGCACTTAAAAATAAAACAATTAGTGCCAAGGTGCCAGCTACCATTTCTTGGAAATAGGCAAAATATTTGAGGTCAAAAGGTCTTGCTGTAACTAATATTTTTATATATCTCCACAGAACTTGAGGATATGATATTAAAGATTCTTGTCTTACTCCCCCACCAAATTCCGATTGAACATGAAAGAAATATAATGGGTCACCAAATTTTTTCCACAAATAAACCATGTATAGAACTAAGCCGATACTACCTAAAGATATAATTGCAGTTGGTTTGAAATATTTTTTCCAATTACTAATTTTTTTAGTTAAAGTTGTTTTAAACTCAATAGCCAATTGCTCAAACTTCACACCAAATATATCTGGCAGTTTTTGATCGCTAAAAATTACCTCAAAAATCAATGCTGGTACCAAAGCGATGCCTATAATTTTTGTAGCACTTGCAATTGCAACAAATATTGCAGCCAGCCAATACTGTTTCTTCTGAGTAAAAATAAAGGCCAATAGAACGGTAAGTAAAAACAAGGACTCAGTATAAATGGCTCCAAAGAATAATGAAGTCGGAAATAATATTAAGGCGAGAACTGAATACCACGCAATTTTTTTTGCGTATTTTTTATCATTAGATTTTTCATAAACGTTCTTCACACCGATCTTGCCGGAAATTAATTGGTGCCAAACAAAAAGTAAAATTAAAAATGAAACATTTGAAATTAATAGATGAGAGGCTAAAATATTCTCTATAAATATATTTAAGAATTTAGCAAAAAATGGATAAACTGGGAAAAAAGCTTGAATGTACTCAGCGCCTTTAAATCCAGACTTAGCAATGGTCAAATAATGGACGCCGTCGAAGTTTCCCCAAGAGTAAACCCATCTGGGAAATTTTAAAAAACTCAAGGTTCCGTCGGCATAAGGAAAACTAGGATCATACTTCAAAAATAAATCGGCAAAATATCCAACTATAAATAATGCTACTCGCCAAACAAAGAATGTGGCTAATATTTTTTTAAATACTTTCATTTTACCTATCAACTTTAATATTTCGGATCAATCTTAATATTTGGACTTCGAAAAATTATTTTTCAATAATTTTTTTATATACTTCAACTGTTTGATTGGCGGTTTTTTCCCAAGTAAAAGTTTGTGACCATTTGTAGGCATCTCTGATCCAATTAGTCCGTTTTGTTTTTGACCAATTAAGCACTGTTTGAACAGCTTGAGCCATATCTTCGGCAACCGGCTTGGTAAAAACTACGTTTTGACCACCAACCTCGATTAATGAAGAATTTTCTGTTGAAATAACTGGAGTTTTGCATTGCATCGCTTCTAAAACAGGAAGCCCAAAACCCTCATATAAGGATGGTTGAACATATCCAAGAGCTCCGCTGTAAATTGCTGCTAATTCTTCTACAGATTCTGTAAGGACATTATTTAAAAATATCACTCTATTAGCAACATCGCTCAGTGCCAGTTGAGTTTCAATCCATTTCCATTCGGGAATTTCTTGTGGAGTAAAATTGCGACCTAAACATACCAATTTAATTTCTTTGTCTTCTACAAACTTCATCATTTTTATTAGTTGAGGAATATTTTTGTTATAGTTAATATCCCCAACATAAAGTAGATATTTTTTCGGCAAGTTATTCTGTTTCAATACTTTTCTCACTAATTTTTCATTTTGAAATTGCATTTCAGGATTCGCCGCCAAATATACGACATGCACTTTTTCTTCTGGAATCGATAGAAACTTAACTATGTCGGCTTTTGAAGCATGAGAATCTGTAATAATCGCGCTAACGGTTTTGAGAGCAAATTTTTGTTTTTCAAAACGCAACTTACCTTTTACGCCTGCTTTATAGAAATCTGGAAATATCAATGGAATGACATCATGAATTGTTACAACATTATGTTCAAATGGACTAATTGGCAAAGTGCTAAAAAATAAATCAAAAAAAGGATAGTGAACTATATCAAATTTAACCTTTTCGTCTTGAGAATAGGTGCTAGATCTATAAACCTTAAGTTCATCATTTTTTTCAAACTCTGATAACAAAAGACGTGCGTAAGTACCAATGCCTCTAATAGCACTGCCACCACTTAAAACATTTGTGTCGAATAAAATATTAATCATTTTTTTTGTATTTCCTATTTTCCTTTATTTCCCAAAGCAATAAATATGCGATTGCATGATGCATCCCACTCATGATAGCAAATACAAAGCCGGGAATTCCATCAACAAAACCTTTGTGTCTTAAAAACATCATTAAAAATGTTTTTAAAGGCAAATAAACCATATATTTCATTGTATTGAAAATATTTATTTGCAAACCTTTTTCGTTTAGTTGATGTGCTTTAAAATTTGTGTAAGTGCCAAATTTACGTAAATAATCTGAAAAAGTAGGATTTGCATAATGCAGTAAATGACCTTTTGCCCATCCCACAGTTCCATCAACTACCATTTGTTCATGAACATCTTTTTGAGGCAATTTTGCAAATCCATTGATATAAAGTCTAATGACAGGATCAGGATACTGACCTCCTTTTTTAAGCCAAGCCCCTAGAAACAAGTTTTTTCTGGGGATTTCCCAAGCGACTGGATTATTGGCTTTCCATTCAGTTTCCCAGCTCTCATTATTGTTTTTTATAACTTGAATTTTTTTATTAAGTTTGTCAACAAATTTTACCAGATTTTTATCACAAACTTCATCGGCATCAAGTTGGAGCACTAAATCACCTTTAGCCATATCCAACCCCATCTGTTTGTTAATGTGAAAGTTTTTTTTATTGGTAGTCTTGATTACCTTCGCACTCAATTTTTCACAAACTTCTCTAGTTTGATCAGATGAATAGCCGTCAACAACAATAATTTCATCAGCAATCTTCCTAATTGAATCAGAACTTAAATATTTAAGAATATTTTTTTCTTCGTTATATGTGGCTAAAACAACTGACAGCATTCATTTATTGTACTATTAAGAACCATCTCTGGCTAGATCCCTCTAGTTGGTGCTAAAAAGATTTTCACAAAACTCTTGGTTTGAAAGCGATTCCACTGCCATGACGTTCTTTTTGATGTTCGGATATGGATTCAGAGTATATTGGCTACAAAGTTTGTCATTATATATGGTAAATATTGTGCCACTGTCGGTGAGCGACTTGATTTGGGTGGTTAAATTTGGATCGTGGTTTGGCACGCATGGATCTTTGGTAAAAAATACAAATACTGTAACGTCATTTAAATCAAGAACTGATTGAGAGCAACCTCCTTCTATTTTTAAATTATTGATTTCAAACTCACGATCATTAATTGCTAAGCTAGCTTGTTCGCGATTAGATTGAGATAAAAGATGGTTATAATGAATTTGATAATTAAAAGTGGCATCATCTCGGTCAGGAAGAATATAAACATCATCTTGGGAGTTAATTCTATCTATGTAGCTTGCCACCACTCTTTCGTAAAAACCCACATTTTTAGTATGAGTAATTGGATATCTAAAAAAATAGATGAAAAAGAACGGCGTTGTAGTGATTAAGTATATTGCCACAAACAAAAATGTCATTCTTTTTGAAAACAGTTCTAAAAATGAAGCTGAGCCAATGCCCATTAATAAAACTATTCCCAGAAATACAAACGCACCTCTAAAATAAATCCATGGATCTCCGATGCGAATTGTATTTGGTATTGCCCCAATTACGATAAATGACAAAACAAAAAATAGAACTCTGTAGTCTTTTTTATTAGCAACGATAAATCCAAGTCCAATCACAATTACTAAAATATCAATTAAATGAAAATAGCCATAATCTAAAACTGAAAAAGTATCAACTCTAGCATCGCCTTCAATAAATAATCTTTTAAAATCAAAAGAGTTCAGGAATTTATCAGTAAGTTCTGTTGCTAGTACAGAATATTTATTGATATACAAACTGTTTAAAGGAGTCGACAGACTCATTCTTCGCCAATCATTCACCTTACTACTTAGAGCTGTTGGATCAAAAATTTGAAATTCACCACTTCTTTGTGAAGAAGTTAAATTTGGTAATCTAACTAAGTAAATAATTGTAAGCAAAATTGAAAATATAAATATAACTATTGTTGCAAGAATATTTTTGTTACTAATATTTTTCTTTAATTGTTTTAGAAAGTTTTTTATTTTGTACTGATCTACTTTTTTATTTGCACTCTTTGAGTTATCTTCATCTTTTATACTAGTCTTTTCTAAAATCAAAAATATCAAACACAAAAAGATTAATGGAACTAACAGAGGTTTATGACCCTGATATTGAAAAAAGCCCAAAAACAGCGGTGCAACTGACCATAATTTACGCCATTTTTTAAAATAGAGTAAAGAAACCATTCCCATCAAGTAAAATCCAATACTAAAAAGCGAATCATAGCCCATTCTGGTAAATTGAAATATCCAGGGATTTAGAGTTGCAATAACGGTTGTGGCTATAAAGACTCTTTTTTCTTTTCTAAGTCTATATGCTAGCAATCCGAGTAACACTGGAATTAAACTACCTAATAATAGAGGCACGAATTTTCCAGCAAGAATTGGATTATTGGGAAATAAAATAAAACCTGGAGTTAATACAGTGCTTGTTAATTCGGTGTAATAAGAATCAGATGGTTCTAAAAACCAAGGTTTCCAAGTACCTTTCAAATCGGTTCCATATTTAACAATACTTTGTGCTTCTGCCAAATAAATCACTTCATCATAGGTTGCTGCACTAGGAGTTGATTGAAAATGAAATAATCGAGCCAAAATATTTAATATAAAAAATATTAGCACTAAAAATTTCATCTTTGTGGTAATTTTATTCTGTGCCATACCAAAAAACTTTCCAATCTGAATCTACATTAATAACCTTTCGCAATTTTTTATCTTTAAATGCCGTCATCGCATAGGACTTATCTTGCCTAAGAATTTCATCTGTTGCAGTGCTAATTACAAACAAGTGCTCACTAACATCATACTCGCTTGGTTCTCTAAGTCCTGTGTTTCTCATTCTAATGTAATCTCGGTAATCTGCGGCAAGCGGATCACTATCATGACTAGAGAGTGCCGCCACATTAGCATTATGCAACTTTTCATTATTAATGATGTCAATAATTATTTGACTAGCATTAGTTGTTATTTTCATGCTTGGTGGAACTTCAGATATTGTTAGTTGATTTTTGATAGTCAATAACGAACCGAGAATTAATATTAAAAATATAAATTTTGCTAAAAATATATTAAGCAATTCTTTGCGTGGCAAAAGTAGCCATATAAAGAAAAAAACAATGCTTGGATAAACATATCTCATTTGAAAATCATTTATAATCACACCTGCAAAAATAATTAATGTAGCTGGCACTATCCATGTTAAAGTTTGATAAGTTTTCGTTTTAAGTTCTCTAATTATCAAGATTAATGAAGTAAATAATAATATAACTTGTAAAAATCCATTCTGTACAAATGTTTGTAAATAAATTGAAATATCTCTATATAAATGATCTTTAATTAAATCAATGCTATAAACTGTTTCAATTTGAGGAGTGTTACCTCCCAACAAATATTTCCCAAAAAATAATCCCGGTGGGTTTTTCAAATCAAACAAAATAAAAAGTGAGAATGGCAAAGCATATCCAATTAACATAAATAATACTTTTCTAAATTGTTTCTTTTTAAAATACTGCAGTGAAATGAGAATTAAAAAAGATACTGTTGAAAAAATTGACACGTAATGATGATGAAACATTGCTCCGAAAGAAAGTCCCATTATTAAGTAGCTAATCAATCCGAGTGATTTTCTATAAAAAAATAATAGTAATCCTAGCGAAGCCCAAAATATCACAAAATGTGGATTCCAAGCCCAACGACTCACTAAAACCAGTGGATACCAAATCATAATTAACACACTACCTAAAAATAAAAATTTTGGGTTAACTTTATGAATAATTAATAATAAAAAAATAGCAGTTATAAATCCATAAAATGCCATACCATAGACCGTTGACACTGGTGTGAAATTAAAAGCAATCGCAAATGGCATCACCATGTAATAGCTCAGAGAACTGAAAACTTTATCTTGTTCACTGGAAATAGGACCCACTAATGATAATTGTTTATTTTGATAATATTGGTGCATGCGAGCGAGATCACTTGATTCATCTCTAGTAAATCTTGCCGTGCCATCCAGATTATAAAAACGGGTAAATATAACAACTAAAAAGAAAAAAGTCAGTAATAGTTTTGAGTTAAATGAAAGTTTTTGAAGTTTGTGAAAGTTTTTTGTAATAAATTGGTGCATTCAGACAATTATAGCCTAGCCAAAAGGAAATCGTCAAATCAATATATAAATTGTTTATATCATTGTAAATAAAACACTGGCAGTTAGATCTAATAAAGTGTATTATATAAAAATATCTCATGAAACAAATTAATTCTAAAAATAAATTATTTGCTCCATTAATCTTAGTTGTTTTATTTTTTTTCGGTATGCTGATGAGATTTTGGCAAATCGACCAAGCTCCAAAAGGTGCGCTCATCGATGAACTTCACTTTGGTTATATTGCTCAATCCTTAATTAAAACTGGTGCTGATGAACATGGACAAAAATGGCCATTAATTTTTGAAGGATTTGGTGATCGCAAGTTGCCTGCAATGGCATATTTAGATATTCCCAGCGTTTATTTCTTTGGTCTCTCACTTTTAGCAATTAGAATTCCTTCTGCATTGGCTGGATCATTATTAATATTAGTTTCTTACTGGTTAGTTTTAGAAGCAACAAATAGAAAAAAGTGGGCATTATTAGGTGCATTGATTACTACAATTAGTCCTTGGACTTTTTTCTTGAGTAGATTCGGTTTTGAATCCAATCTGGCTTTATTATTTTTAACCATGGGACTAGCAGGTTTATTTAGCGCAGAAAGAACAAAAAAAAATAAATGGTATATCATATCTGCAATTGGTTTTGGTCTAACTTGGTATAGCTATATCGCATATAGGCCAATAGTGGCTATATTACTTTTTGTTTTTGCATTTTTAAAATTAAAAACGAATTTTAAAGAAAATAAGAAAGCAATTTTTATTTTGCTTTTGTCATTTGCTCTCGTTGTTGCTCCATTATTTGCACCGAGTATTATTAGTGTAAATAGCACTCGCTTCGATCAAGTGGGGATTGCTTCTGACCCAGGAACTGCTCAAGTAATTAATGAAAAACGTAATTTTTGTTCAATGCATTTCCCAAGATTTTTTTGTGATATTGCTTCGAATAAATTTGTTTTCATTTTTAAAGAGCTTACTCATCGATATTTGTCTGCATTCTCGCCGCAATATTTAGTTACTAGAGGTGAACTAACTACAGATTTTTTAGCAGTCGATTCTTTTGGACAATTTTTTCCACCACTTTATCCACTATTGTTATTTGGTTTAATCGGTCTAATTACATTTAAAAATCATAATTTAACTAAAAATCAAAAATGGCTTTTATTTATTGGGTTATTAATTTCTCCAATACCAACAGCTCTAGTCGGTGAACCACAAAAAGTTAGAATTTCCGCCCTATATACATTCATGTTGATATTTATTGTTTATGGCGCGATGGTAGTCGATAAATTATTGAAAAATAAAATATTTAAATCACTTTTCTTTTATGGATTAATTGTTGCTTTGCTTGGATACACTTTTCTGTTTCAAATAGAATATTTAGGAGTGCATACAACACAATATGAATATAAATATCAATCGTATCTTCCTGGATTAAACCAATATTTGGGAAATTTGCCAGAAGATACCTTAATTAATATCGTGCCGTTTTACTCCGATCCTTTGATGTTTTATGCATTCTACACAAATATGGATCCAGCTCTCTATCAATCTCTGGCTGTCATTGACGATTTTGATGGCGCCAACTTTAGACATACTCTTGAACTTGGTAATGTTTTTGCACACAAATATTCCCCTGAATATGTAGCTTGTCTAGGAATGGAAAGAGGCGCAAAAGCTTACTTTGTAACTGATAAAAAACTTGAAAATCTATTTAAAATGTATGAAGAAAAATCTACAAATGGTGTTAACACATATGCATATGTTTATGATGTAACTGAATTAATGATCAAGGAAGACTGTGAAAATAAAGCAAATTTCTAATTACTTTTTAATCTTAATTGTTTTTCTTGCATTTGTTTTAAGGATAGTCTCACTTGGATCAGTACCTAAAGGCTTACAATCAGATGAAGCTTCTTTTTTGATCAACTCAGCAGCAATTTTAGAAACTGGAAAAGATGAAGATGGCCGGCAATTTCCAATCTATCTTAATTCATTGATCGATAGTAAGCCTGCGCTTTATTCATATTTACAAATTCCTTTTATAAAAATTTTTGGAACAACAACAGCTGCTTCTAGAATGCCATCAGCTTTGATCGGAACACTTAGCATTTATTTATTTTATCTATTAATTGTCACAGTTTTTAAAGACGAAAAGTTGGCAATATTTAGTGCATTGATTTTAGCGATTTCACCTTGGCATATTGTGAACTCTCGAGCTACTCAAGAGGTGATTTTAAGTCTAGCTTTTATAATCACCAACCTAATTTTTGCTTATAAAATATTTTATGATAAGTTTTCAATTAAGAATTTAGTTTTATTTTTCCTAACTGCAGTTGGAGGCATGTATGTTTATCATGCTGCTAAAATAGTTCTATTATTATTTTACCTAATTCTTGCCCTAGCTAGTTTCATCAATAAAAAAGGTGGAGTTTCACAACAAAAATCAATGTTAATTATATCTCTGTTGATTGTATTTAGTTTTGTTATTACTGCACAATCAGCTCTAACAAGATTTTCTGCAATAGGTTTATTAAATGATGATCTTCCTAAAGCACTTATTTTTGAAAATACTACAAAATCAACTCCACACACACCTTTATTAGCAATTAGAGCTTTTTACAATAAACCAGTAATGTACTTTAAGTATTTTCTTGAAACATATCTAGCTCATTTTGATCTCAATTATTTATTTACTATCGGTGGTGCTACAAGAAGATTCATTGTGCCTCAGTACGGTTTATTCCATATGTTTGAATTACTTCTTATTCCTTTAGGGCTGTTTACTTTAATAAAAAAACATACTAAGGAATTACTTCCCTGGATTTTACTAGTCCTCATATCACCAATTCCTGCCGCTCTAACAACTGAAGAAATTCCAAGTAGTATTCGAGCTTTCACATTAATCATTCCCTTGATCTTGGCATCAGCAATGGGATTTAATTACCTATCTGAGCTATTTCATAAAAAAAGCAAATATTTGTTTTATTTTGTATCAGCTTTTGTGTTTGTATGGAGTATCACTGCATTTATTCAACAATTTTTTGTTATGATGCCAATTCAAAATACTCATTACCGAAGTCGATCGTACGAAGTTGTCAGTGAAATCATTGCCAATGAACATGAAAATTATAATTCTCTACAATTTACCAGTGATCTTAGGGAAATGTATATCTATTTGTGGCAACACAACCTGATTAGCATTAATGAAATCCAAATTAATCCAATGGCTCGATACTCACAAAGCTATACTTTGGGAAAATTTAGCTTCAATCAATATCAATGTAAATTTGAAAATGTTTTACCAAATAGTTTATTAATAGCTCCTGAAAGTTGTTCTGATTCGCTAAAAAATACTTATTCTGTTCTAAAAACTGCCAATTTTGATGATGGAACACCTGGATTTGTTCTTCTGACAAATTAATCCATTGTTAATCTCCAACCACAACATTTGAATTACCACTAACTTTCAAAAATACATTTCAAGATTATAAAATTCCTGGCCGAATATTCAAGGCTTCAAAATCCTTGGAAATTAATGAAAATTCATCACCTAATTTGGTGGATATATAAACTAAACTGAATAGTTCATACTCTTTTAAATATCCTTTATATTCCTCATAGTTAATTGCTCTCCAATCATTTTCCAGTAGTTTTTCAGAAGCATTTTTATTCAAAATTTGAGTAGTATCATTCCCAGGTAAAAATGGATTGTCTATTTTTTTAACTAAAACTAATAAGTCCCCAGTAAATCCATTTTCAGAAACAATTCGGTAGGCTTCATGTGGTCCATATGCCCAACCCATATATTTGTCTTGATATAAGAGGAAATTAGAAGTAGTTCTAAGAACGACATCAGAATTAGTTACATAGTTGCTTTGTTCGTCCGTCCTTGGGTCAATCCAAAGCCCATAATTGCCGTATCTATCATTAGCTGATTCCGCATGAGCAACATGAATAACTCTCGCGTTCTGACTCGTTCTGTCTAGACTGTTGACATCAATCATTCTTTTAACAAAATAATTCATTCCATAACTATCAACACTGGAAATATCATATGATACTTCTTTGATTGGAGTTGTTTTGCTTATTCTTGCGATATCTAAAGCCATATTAAGTTGGTTGCTTATTTGTAAAGAACCACTACCTGCAATTGCTTTAAAGTTTGAAACTGTCGAAAAAGCTAATAAAAAATATAGTAATAAGAATATTTCTTTTGGATACTTAATCTTATTAATGAGAGGTGAAATAAAATTTGAGGCAAAAACAAACATTGCTGGTAAAAGAATAAAAAAGTAATATTCAGGTGAATTGGAACGATAAAAACTGAATATTACAACAACTATGCTAATCCACAAAAAGGAAATTGAAGTATTAAGCCCATTATTTAAAATCTTTTTAAAATAAAACCAAGCTACAAAAATAAGAATAAATAAGCCTACATAAACGCTAATATTTCTTTCTAGCTGATATGGAACCAAACTCCCTAAAATTTCAAGAGCAGCCTTGATAGAATGAATAAATCTAGAATAAAATAACGTACCTCCAACAGATTCTTTTTCTAATAAAAATGAAATAAATCCCCTAGAGTTTAACCATCCGTTTTTGGCATCAAAAATTATTGTAGGTAAAAGACTTGATGCAAATCCTAAGGCTGAGGCGATAATTGGTTTAATGGAAAATTTTTTATATATAAGTAAAGTTAATACTAATAAAACAGGCAACAATAATCCTGAAAAATGAGCCTGAAAACCTAAGAAACTACCAATAAAAATTAAAAATAAATCAATTCGCTTAGATTTTTTTTCAGTAATTATTCCCAATAAAGGAAAAAATATAAAAGCACTTGC
The DNA here is from genome assembly GCA_020632265.1 of Pseudomonadales bacterium. GTDB lineage: Bacteria > Patescibacteriota > Microgenomatia > UBA1400 > PJMF01 > VFLK01. Next base: position 120,788 of record JACKFW010000001.1, read on the forward strand.
TAAGAATGATAAGTTGGGATTCCATGCAATTCGATCAAAATATATTAAGTATGGAGAAAATGTCCAAATTAAAAGTCCAATGATGGCACTTTTTTTAGAAACGTATTTTTTTAATAAGAAAAATATTGATAATCCAGTTACAGCTGAAATCAAAGTAGACATTCCAACAATTGACCAAGGAGAATCAAAAAAGAAGAAAAATACAGCGGTAATATAATAGACTAAAGGTCCTGTGAACATTTGGGCTGGTCCAGTTCTTGGACCTATCAAGGTTAAGTTTCCATTCTTAATGTCTTCGGCATTTGTTAAAATTTGTACTTGATCAAAGCCAAAGGGATAAAGTTGAGGCATGTATGCTCTATAAAATGTACCTGTTAATATTAAAATCACTACTAACGTTGGTAAGTTGAAGAATTTTGAAATAAATGTTTTCATATTTAAAAAATTATAGCATCTAAATACTGTCTAGAAATGCCAGTAAATTCGCATCTATAAATTAATTACTTTCCAACTTCCAAATGGCTTTACTTCTAGATTATTTTCAGAATCTCCTAACATCTTTTGAAATACATTTGTAAGATGATCATCCTTGCATAAAAATATATTAATATTTTCAGACTCAATCAGTTTTTTTAAAGAAATATCATCGTTAGTTTTGATAATTTCATTTAGTTCGTCACTAATTTTTTTATCACTACCTATTAACTCTAATTGGGATGGATTGGCCAGATATACTTTCGCAGGAGATAAAACAGAAACCAATGTGCTGTGATAAATATATGAATTTTCAGGACAAATCATTATCTTATCGCTAGAACTTAAATTGGTAAGTTGATTGATGGTTTCGTTTTCTAGTAAAAACGGAGAGTTAGTTTTTTCAAAAAATGTTTTAATAGTTGTTGGAATAGCAATCAATAATAAAATTAGAACAATCAATATTTTTAAAAACTTTGGCTTTTTTTCCAAAATTTCAGCGATGAAAACTACAAACATGATATTCGCAAAAACTAATGCATAATACCAAAATTGAATTGAGTTCCAAACTATTCCTTTTTGTAAATATAGTAATGGAAAAATTGAGCTAAATAAAAAACCTACAAAAATATAGACAAATAGGTTCCAATTGACATTTTTTTTCAACTTTTTAAAAAATAGAAAAAGAGGTAGGCCAAAGAATAGTGATCTAATTCCCAAATTTCCAATATAAAAAACTATCAGTTTTTTTGTCTCTAGCAAAATCAATCTTAGCCAATTCTTTTTAAATAAGTAATGATCCTGAAGAAACTTCCACTCCAAGTAATTAACTCTATCAGGGCTTTCAATCATTGAATTTGTATACCACAAGGGCATATAGAAAAAAGAGTCTCCTTTAAATTTAGTGATCAACCATACAAAAGGTAATGAAAATAGCAAATATATTATTCCCAATAAAAATGGGTAAAAAGATTTATATTTAAATATTTCTCTTAATAATACGACTGCATAAACTACGCTTAATATTACCCAGGCGTAACTCTTAAAACCAATGCTCGTTGCAATAAAAATAATAATGAGAAAATGTAGTGCAAAATATTGTCTAGTTTTATTGGTAATTTTTCCAGATATTAATTCTAGTTCTAAGATGAGTAAAATAACTACGTAAGTTATTATTAATGTAAATATAACCTGAGGATTAACAATCATCACAAATGTTTGGCTGACCCAAAAGCTTGATTCAGCCCAAGGTTGGTCGGGATGGAAAAAAACTGGAATTAAATAAGAAAGACTACCAAATAATGTAGTACTTAAAACTAAAAGATATCCAGAAAATTTGTTCTTGAGTTTTTCACCTAAAATAAATGCGCTTAATACAAGTCCAATGCTTAAAAATATTACGGACACTTGATAATAAAGTATTAGGCTTGAAATCCCAGAAAATTTAACTAATCCGCCTAAAAATAAATCATAAAAATAATGATAATTTGTTAAAACAATAGTATCTGTAGAAGGATGAGCTGGTGGAATACTAACTTGCAAATTTTTAATTAATGCTAAGTGCCAAAAACTATCATGAACTTCTTGCAAAACTAGATCTCCAGCAAAGTTTATTCGACTGAATATCAAAGTTGATGTAAATAGTAATGTGCAAGTTATTAATAGTATTGATCCAAAAAGATTCTCTTTTATGAAATTAACTAAACCAGAATATATTTTAAATATCTGTGGATACTGTAAAAATCCAGTAATAAAGATAGGAATCAAAAAATAATAAGCTGAGACACTTAAAAATTGCCCGACTATTGCAATAACAGAAGTTACTAGGGATATACTCAAAAACATAGCAATTAAATATTTTTGAGCACCATCAAGTTTAATTTTAATTTTTTTTAGAATCCATAAACCAAATCCCATATATCCAAATATAATCATCAAAATTACAAGTATCAGTTTAATTATGGTGTATAGATATCCAATCATTCTTTTTTTTCTTCAGTTAGATATATTTGAAATTTCATTTTTCCATCAGATCCATAAATTAGATGTTGGGCTTTTTCAATTGGAAGTTCATCTGAATTACTCCCCACAATTAAAGCATTATTTCTAATCAAGTCACCAATATTAATAGATGAATTAAATTCATATTTAATTAACGAACCGCCTTGATACCAAATTGGATTAGTTTTTCTGGAAAACAAGGCGTAAATGTATGGTTGACCATATTTTGAAGTAAAAACGATCTTGTCCACTTCTCTATAGCCATCTAAACCCTTTTCATATTTTTCAGCAATATTAAACGCCTCTAAATATCCATCAGAAAAATCTTCTGCAGACTGACTTGCAAACTGTGTAAAATACTTATTCAAAAAGGTGATGGCTATCAAAATATGAATAGCTAAAAAAGTTCCTGCTACTGATTTGAGAATGATATTATTTTCACTTTTAGAGCCCAAGAATTTTTTATTCGATTTAGATTTTTCCAAAAATTGAAGTAGAAATTCAAAACCATATACTGCCATAAGTAAAAATCCAGGTAAAGCTAAAATAGCTCTGTTAGCATGAGGAACTTCTAAAGAAACTGCAGCGGGTAATAAACCAATAAATATTATTGAAAAAATCAACAATTGTTCTCGGGATCTATTTTGATTTAAAATAATTGAAATTGCTCCAAACAAAACTAGAAGAAGAGTTGTGATATATAGAACTCCCATAAATCCTGGTCCATGTCTTAGAGTTGTAGTTTCTCCCAAAATCAAAAAGTTTGGAGATAGGTGAGTGGCAAAACTCACAAGAACATATTTAATTTTTTCAAGCAGAGAAATATTAGATGAAAAAATAGTAACTCCAGCTCTTGTTAAGCCTTCGCCAAAAAAAGAATCTTTTATTAGTGGAAATAGTAGAATCGACATACCAAAAATTAATGCCAAGATTTTTTTAAGATTGCTTTTTACAAGTGGGAAAAACAATACTGAAAATTCAAATAATAAAACTGGAACAAATACCTTTGCGCTATGATATGTGTAAAGAGCAGCAACAAAGCATAATCCTCCTAAAACTAATGACAAACGCTTGATAAAATTACTCCTAACTGCTGTCAAACTAAAATATAATCCCCAAATAATAAATGTAAGTGCCATTCCCGATTCAAAACCTGCGCGAGAAAAGAATATATGCCAAGGTGATAGCGTTAATAAAAATCCAGCAAACAAACTTAAATACTTGCGATACTTATTTTTTTCAAATATAAGATCTGCCAGCAACATCATACCTAAAATTCCTAAAATTGAACTAATTGCAAAGGGCAAGCGAACCGCAAACAAATTTAATCCAAAAACATTTGTAAATGGTCCATTTAGATAGATTGCTAAAGGTGCTTTGTAATCGCCAAAAGATTGAAAGCTGACTGGAAGTCGATGTAACCACTCGTCTCGGCGAGTAGTGAAGATTGCAAAACCGTTGTAACCTATTGCAGCTTCATCCCAAGTCATTCCGTGAGGAATATTGCCAAGCTGATAAAAGCGCAAAGCAACTGCTAGGGATAATATTGCTAAAACCGACAATAAATACCATCTTTTTTTAAAAAGTTTAGCTATCATAATTTTCTAATTATATACAAACCTATCTTATCGTAATTGGGCTCACACACCAACTAGTACTTTGAAGTAATATTAAATGCTACAATTACATTACTATACTCAAAATATAGATTATTATGAATTCTAAATGCATAAATTTTCTCGTTACTAATATAATTGCCTTAACAATTATCCTCTTATTAACTCTATTTCCAATTTATAAATATTGGAACATATTCTCAAATCCTACTGATATGGAACGCTATGAACAATTATATGCAAACTCACAATACGTTTTAGGAGAGGCGTCAACTCATAAAATAGATGACAATGAAGTTTATATTTATGCAGGTTATACCTATATTCGAGGAGATGATCCAACCCTGGTTAATTTTGAGCACACGCCATTGGCAAAATATTTTCTTGGTTTTTCATACTTATTAACAGGTAATTCTGTACTACTAAATATTCCCTTATATTTTTCAATTTTGCTATTGTTCTATTTGCTTGCTAGTAAATTTATTAAAAATAAAATCATTTTGTATGTTTTGATTGTTTTGATTGGTACGCAAAGACTTTTTTACTTTAATGTTTCTCAAGGAATGCTAGATTTACCAAACCTTTTCGCAACACTGTTATTTTTTAACATACTTTTCTCAGAAAAGAAAAATCTTATTTTAAAATACTTGTTTCTCGGTTTATCACTTGGTATTTTTGCAGGCACAAGATATCCTTTTCCTTCAATATTTTTATTAATCATCCCATTATTAATTTGGGCATTTTATAAAAGTGAGTTTAAATATTTACTTGTCACTTTATTATCGTTAATTAGCACATACTTTGCAACTTACGTGATTTATTTCAAACATCATTCATTGGCACAGTGGCCAAAATTTGAATGGTATAGATTTATTTGGTTTGCAGGCAATAGAACAATACCAAAATTTTTAATATTTCAAACTATTTTTTTAGGAAGATTTTTAGGTTGGTGGAATAATGAATGGCAAACTATCTCAACTTGGTCAATTGTTTGGCCAATTACATTTGTTGGAAGCATCGTTGCTACTTACAAGAATAAATTTAATTTAAAAAACTTTGTCTTAATTTTATACACTTATGGATTAATTATATTCTATTCAATTGCAGCTGCCTCATATGATAGATTTTTAATTCCAATTATTCCATATTGGGTAATATTACTTGGAATCGGATTAGACAATATTGGAACAAAATCAAATTTTTTGGGCGAAATCAAAAGATCTTTAAGAAGTGCAAAATCTCTTAAAGATGTATTTTAAATATATTAGGATTTTTCTAAATATATTTTTAGCGAGATCTTCGCAACTTCCAAATTGGTTTAAATATCTGATGCAATATTTTTTGTAAGCAATTGCCATGTTTTAACACAAATTTTTGATTATTTTCCCAGCTCATTTGATCGATTTTATTTTTACCAAACTCATCAGAATTAGTAGACTCATGCACATGAAAAACAACTGCTTTCTCATCAAACAAAACTTTCCAACCTCTTTTTCGAGCTCTAAACGACAGGTCTACATCTTCCCAGTAGGCAGGATAAAATAATTTATCAAATCCACCCAAGTGTAACCATTTTTTCCTTGAAAACATGCCAGAACCTCCACTAACCCAAGCAGTTTCTCCCGAAATAAAATTATTTGCTTTTGAATGCATAAATATACCTTGCGAAAACCAAAGTTTATTTTTGCCCGACATCTCTCCAGAATTATCTTTTTCGTATTCCAAACAACCAACTCCAAAAACATTTTCATTTGAGAAATTAGATAGCAATTGGCTAATTATATTTTTTGTTGGTTTTACGTCATTGTTTAATAATAAAACATGATCATTATTAGCTAATAAAACACCAACATTAGCAGTAGCGGCAAATCTTAAATTTAGCTGTTGAGAAATTAATTTTATTGAAAAAGTTTTTGAGCCTGAGTTTGAGACCTCCTTTAGCTTTTCAGATGAAAGAGTTTTCCTATTAGCATTTGGTGCCTCACTTAGTTTCTCACTTGAAATATTAATTGATTTTCTAAATGAAATCTTATTTGAATATACCTTGAAATCAATTTGCTTTACGTTGGGATTATAATTTGGCGGAAAATCTTCAATATTAAGGGTTGTCTTTATCAAATTAAGTTTAAATTTTTTAATTAGCCAGCTCACTGTGTGATCATTGCTACAATCATCCACAATAATTAATTCGTCGCCGTTTCTTAAAGCAAGCAAGACATCTGGAAGAAAAGTTTTCAATAAATTTTGACCATTGAAGGTAGGAATTACAACTGAGACATGCTGATTGGTTTGTAATTTTTTTTCAATTTTTTTATTCATCTTTCTCACCCAAATTTTTTTTGATTTTTTGATTATTAATTCTTAACATATTTTTTTCATAGTTTCCCAGTGATAAATTGAGAACGTTCTCTAAAACATTTGCCAAACAATTTCTTCAAACTTACTTTCATCAAAATTTGTTGCGCGATCTAAAACCTTTGAAACATACTGATTATAATCAATATTACCATTTATCACTTGCATAGTTTTGATAATACATTCGTCTTTTGTTTCCCACGATAGCTCGGATAATTGATTTCCCAATATTTCAACTTGGCCACCTTTACCCAAAACAATCGGAATACATCCCGAAGCCATAGCTTCTAGAGTTGTGATTCCAAAATGCTCAACTTTTTCTGGTTCTTTTTTTTCATCAATGTCAAAACCGGTGGCGTGCCAATAAATTTTTGATTTTTCAAAGTACTCTATTAGTGTTTCACGTGAAACATCGTTATGAAACTCAATTGGTAATCCGCTCGCTGCCTCAACTACTTCGTGAAAATATTCCTTATCTTCAATATTTCCAATAAATATTAACTTCCAGTCTTTAAGTTGATCTGGATACTGATCTATCATTTTTCTAAACACTTCCACTAGAACATCTTGTCTTTTGCTATGCAATTGTTTAAAAAATCTACCAACATTTAAAATAATTTTTTCTTTATGTTTATTTGAATTAAATTCTCTTAAGTTGACTTTTGGATTATGCACAAAATCAATTGTGGTATGCCAGTTATTTTGAATAAATCTCTTAGTAAAAATGGAGTTTGTATTTTTAATATTCCAATTTTTTAATTTTAGTCGATCAATTAAGGAATTTTTTCCTACTTTAAATGGAATCTGAATGTGTAAGTTATTTTTTTTAGCCAAACTAAAGAATAGACTCCCATCTGTTGCATAGTAAAAATAATCAAACTGCTTTGTCCACCACAATTTTTGAAAAAAATTTCCCTTAGGAATTGGAGAAGTAATAAAATTGATTTTTTCTAATGAATAATTTAAAAAACTCTCATAATCTTTTTTAATTTGAGCAAAGTTTTTGGACTCATTTTTATCAATAGAGATAAAAACATCATGTTTCGATGCAACCAATGTTGCAATGTCAAAAAAATGCCTTTCTCCCCCACCAAAGTGCTTTGGAACGTAAGGGGAATAAAAACAAATCTTCACTTTTTCCTTCCTAGATCATGCTCGTTTTTCCAAAGAGCTGAGAGTTCTACTTCTTTCTCACTATATCTATCTTGAATTGTAGGATTTTGTTGAAATTCCCATACTTGAATGTAAACCAATATTCTATTAATTGCTTGAATAACAGCTTCAATTAAACCCTCCATCCCATCTCTATAACCCTTTTTCATAACTGCTCGTCTAAAAAATTCCATCCATCCTTTACGCACTAGAGTAAAAAATGTTACAGCTGGAATACTAGCTTTATATAATTCAATTGCTTCAACTGGAGTCCAGCTTGCAGTTTTATACAGACCACTTATAGTATCTCTATGAGTAAAATGAATCAGCTTAGTTTTTAAATCAATCAAATTACCTTTATAAATGGGAGTTTCATGAATATCGCCAGACCAACCCATCAAATTATCCTTTTTAAATACTCTCTCAAGAACGTCATCTTGCCAACCTCCCCATGATAATTTTTTACCAAAATATGTATTTTCTCGTTTCAATCTAAATATTTGAGCGCTATTCGTTTCAATATTTACCATTATTTCTTTGGCCAAAATAGGACTGACTCTTTCATCAGAATCAACATAAATAACCCATTCAGATTTTGCTCTTTTTAATGCTTCCTCCCTTAATCTGGAAAATGATGAGTGTTTGAATGAAATTACTTTAGCACCATAGCTTTCGGCAATTTCTCTGGTGTCATCGATCGAACCATCATCAATTACAATTACTTCACTACACCATTTGAGTGAATTAATGCAATTGCCAATCATCTTCTCCTCATTTTTGGCAATAATTAAAGCTGATATAGTTGGCTTGATCATATCTGTCAAATTTATTATACCTTCAAAATGGTTAAAAAAGAAACTATGGAGATTTTAAAAAATCCTAAATTTTCACTAATCATTCTAAAATAATTTATGCAAAAAATTAGTTTACAATCTGACACATAAATTTATGAAAATATGAAAAAATTATATGAAATTATAAAACTGGCTGTTTACCAAATTGAGCAGTCAAAAAGTGAAAAATCCCAAGTCTCTGACGATTATTTCCAAACAGAATATAATTTAGACCCAATCTGAATCCAGCTAGTAGTTGATGCCAACCACCATGCTTAAATATAAATATGAATCTATTTCTAGTTTGATAATATTCCTGGACTCCTGATCCAGATCCTCCACTCGAATTAGCATTTTTATGCCAAACAATAGATTGAGGTACAAAATGTACTTCATATCCATTTTTTTGTGCTCTAACACTCAAATCAACATCTTCTAAATACAAAAAATATCTTTTATCAAGCGTACCGACCTTCTCAAGTACTTCGCGTCTAATAAGCACACTACAACCAGTTGCAAAATCAGATTCCAATTGATTGTCGAAATGTCCTCGATCAACCTCATCAACTCCACGATGAAAAGCCACTAAATGGTCCCAATCAATTGAACCACCCGCATACCAAAGTACGTTTCCAAGTTCTTGCTGTGAATACGAATCGACAAAATACTCGTGACCTTTGGCAAAATAAATTTTAGAGCTCATAAGACCTGCTTTTGGATATTTTTCTGCATGATCAATTAATGCTTTTAAAAATTTTGGATCAACAATAGTGTCATTATTTAATAATAAAACAAAATCTGAATTATATTTCTCAACACAATAATGAATACCCATATTGTTCCCACCTGTATAACCTAAGTTTGACTCGCTTCTAATTACCTCAATATCATTAGTTTTAAGTTTTTTTGGTAAAACAAATGCTTCTTTGGAGCCATTATCGACTATCAAGATCGAAAACTTGAAACCACTAGATTTAACTTTCGACAAAGAATTCAGACATTCTAAGGTATCTGGTTGAGAATTATAATTAACAATTACGATTGATATATGTAACACGGTCTTATTATACAACATTAGAAAAATTTAAATATTTCTTCTAAAAAATTATAGCTTTCTTCAAAAATACAGTTTTCTTCTAATTTTCCAAAAAAGTTTAATAAAGCCAGTATTATTTTCCACCTTCCAGTCAGCAATCCAGTAAGCTAACTCTTTTTTAAATTGAGAAATTTCCTCAATTAACTCCTCTTCTTGAGCTTTGTCAGTTTCTGGAAATCCATTTAAATCCCAAACCTTCATAGCAACAGAAGCCTCAGAAATTGATTGAAGCAAAGACAAGCATAAACCATGACTACCGTCATTAATACCTCTCTGAGCAAATAGTCTGGATAGTAACTCACTATAAAATTTTTTAAATATAAATTTTGAGTCAATTTGAATATCTTTTGAATCATGAACAAACTCTTTAGCTTGAATACTACTATAATGATTCATTCTGGTTATATATTGATTAACATGTTGATAATTGTGATGAATAATTGCAATGTCCTTTTGAGCTGGTAATTCTTTCACTTCACCACTAGTGATAGGTATGGAATGAATATCATCGGACCATTCAACATGACCTTTTCTAAATAATCTCAAAACATGGTCGGGCCACCAACCAGTTTTTTCAATCCATTTGCCAAATATTAAATTTTGTCTTGGAATGTAATAACAGTCAGCAACTGCTTTTCCAATTTTGTTACCGGATTTTTCCCCACTTTCAGGGATTTCAGAAATTATATCTAAAATTGTTGTTGCGAGTTTTTTTGGAACTTCCTCGTCTGCATCTAAAATAAATACCCAATCTCCTTTTGCTTTTGAAATTGCAAAGTTCCTAGCGGGTTCTACATAACCAACATCATCGTGGGTATATACTTTCTTGGTAAATTTATTTGCAATTAACACCGTATTATCGGTGCTTTTCATATCTACAACTACAATTTCATCTGCAAACTTTACTGATTGTAATGCTGCTTCAAGCGAAGTTTCTGCATTTTTTGTATTTATCACCACAGAAAGCTTCATTTGAGACTCCTAACTTCTTGTAAAATTTTATTCCTACCTAATAATAATAAAGTAATTAAATAAACAAAACTAGTCAAGATTAAACCAAATCCAAAATTCACAAAACCCAATTTCCAGTAATTCATCCCCATCATTCCTACAAGCGACATCATTAAAGCTGCTACAAACTGCCTCCAAACCTGGTCAATAAACTCAATTGGAATAATTTTCTTCACAAGATAAACTGATAATACTGATGTAAATGAAATTAACAATGCGGCAATTGAAACACCATTAAATCCAAAGTAGTAAATTCCAATTGGAGTCAAGATCCAAGTAAGTATGGTCCAAAAGATCATTAACTTTAGAGTTAAATTAATTTTACCAATGGCATTAAGAGTATTTGTTAATGGGGTTGAAATTGCTCCCCAGGCAATACTCAAACTAAATAAAATTAAACTAAATGCAGCAGGTTCCCACTTATTCCATTTTGGCACTAAACTGATAAATGGAAAAATAAAAACACTCATTCCTGCTAAAATTGGAAAGATTGCTAAGGTAATAAAAAATAATGATTTTTCAATTGCTTTTTTTAATGCTTCTGTATGCCCTTGCAACCTTGAAAATGCTGGAAAAGTTATCGCTAGCATATTTTGTACAGTAAGATTGTATGGATACATTGACCAATTTTTTGCCCACTGAATATAACCAAAGTCTCTTAGAGGTAAAATTAATCCTAAAAATAAGTAAAATAATTGATCTTTAATTCTAGCTAGAAAGTCATTGATTTGAAATTTTACTCCAAACCCAAGTAAAACCTTGAGGGAATTTTTATCTAGAGCTATGCCAAAAGACCATGGCTGTAAAATTGTCATGACTGCGACACCAACTATCGATCTAGCTACAATAGCATAAGCATAAGCTATAGATCCAGAACCAGATAAAGCCATATATATTAGTATCCCGTGAAAAACAATTTGTTCAAAAATTTGTGGCAAAATTAATTTTGAAAAATCCAATTTTCTTTCTAAAATAACTGATGGAATAGTTTTAAAAGTTGCAAGTGGGAACGAAATGCCCAGAGCTAATAAAATCCATTTTCCGGTTTCACCAGTTTTTGCTTGCACAAATCCAGTCAAAAGAATTATCAAAATTATTCCAAAAATAACCCAACTTAAAATTTGCTGAACTGTAAAAGCACTTCGGTAGTCATTCGCAGTAGGTTCAGAATTCTTTTGAATTAATGAGGCTGCCAAACCTACATCGGAAAAGAAAACTAGAATTCCAATAATTTGGATAACAAAACCATATATACCGAAATCTTCAGGTGAAAAATATGAACTAAGGATGAAAATTGATACTAAACCAATTCCTTGAAGTATTAATGTTCTAATAAAATATGAGATCGCTCCTGTGACAGATTTTTTCTTAACATCTTGAAGATATTCAACTCTCTTAAGTTCTTTGGCGTTCATAAGATCTATCTTCCTTATTATTAATATTCTGGATTAATAATCTTTCTTAACAATTAAGCTCTCTAATTTTTTCTTTAATAATTTCCTATAATAGCAAATTAAGGTTAACAAAAAAATTATAAGTCCAAACAATGACAAGCGATCAGAAATGATTCTAATTTTGCTTCCCTTAAATTCTAAACCCACTAAATGATTGCCCGCCTCAACAGGCACAATAATAGTTCCCAATTCTCCAACCTGGTGAGGAATCACATTACCATCAATTTTAGCTGTCCATCCAGGAAAATCAGCTAGAGCAAATTCAACAAGAGTTAGTTCTTGTGTTTCAACTTCAACCAATTTTTTTTGTGTCATATCTGCAATGATGCTGAATTTAAAATTACAATTATCTTTAGGTATTACTAATTCATTGCCAGTAAGTGAAGATGAATCGACAGACTCAAATTCACAAAGAAACATTTTTCCAACAGGAACATAAGTAAACATAGATTTTTCAGACAAAGGTTCTGATTTCGCTATCGCCATTTGAATTGGTATAAAATCTGGTAAAGTTTTACTCATTTCTGCTCTAATTCTTTGTGAATCATCATAATATCTTAGGTTGGTCTCTGATAAAAAACCAGCTGGCTGAAAAAATTTCCAGTTTGAAAAAATAATCACTAAAAGAATTGCTCCAGCAAAAAAGAAACGGTGGAATTTTCCTTTCAAAAATTTTGAATTATATCCAATTACGATTGCTAAAAATATTATTGAAGCTGACAACCATCGCCACGGAAATTGAATATATGATAAAAAGCTTAATTGATCCCAAATAAATTTTGATTTATAAACTGACATAAACACAGAAAACAAAAGCAATCCAAGAAATAAGAAATACAAATTAAATTTCTGAGTTAAAAAAAGATATATTTTTTTAGGATGAATTTTCTTTAAATTACCAGTGTATGAATAGAATGATTTAATTAGCAGAATCCCAGAAATCGCTAAACCCATTAATTGTCCAGTCCCTAAATAAAATGAAATGTCATCATTTGGACCAAATGAAGATCCGCCGTATTGCCAATTATCCTCAAAAAATTGTTTGATGGAAAGAAAATGCAAATTGTAATCAAAATAGGTTGCTAGAACAGTTTGATCAATTCTAGTAAAACTCTTTTCAGCCAAGGCAGGAATTATATAAAAAGTAGAAATTAAAATGGAAAGTAAATAAGTTCCAGTTAACACCAATAATCTGCTGAACAACAATTTAAACCAATTTTTCTCTCCATAAAAACTTATCAGCAAATAAACTGCACTAAAAATAATACTCAAAGGTATAAATATTAGCGATGTTAAATTATGGCTCAAGAGTAAGGTTATCAATGAAAATAGTAAGGTAATCCAACCATTTTTTTTATTTTTAACGACTAAAATTATTCCATAAAGAATAAATGGTAATACCATGACACCCCAAGATTCGCTTACAGCACCTCTTACAAATAAATTTAAAGCTCGATATGGTGCCAAAGTAATTGCGGCTGCAACCACAACTCCCCAAGAACTTCCAAATAATTCTTTACCTAACTTATAGCCTCCAATCACACTTATTAATGCGGAAATCAAAAACAATGCCTTAATAGAATTAATCAAGGAAAAGCCTAGTAAGTAAATCAAGCCACCAACATAATAGGGAAGCGGTGCATAAAATTCAAATAACGGCATTCCATAACCATAACCAAAATTTTGACTCCACCTAACTGGAAAATGACCATCACTAAGAGCATTTTTCATCTCAACGATTCTAGCTCCCTGAGTATAATCATGAACATAAAAAAAATCATTTCTAAAGAGTGCCCAAGAAGAACTCCAAAAAATAATAAGAAGTAATAAGAATATAGTGATTTTCTTAATCATTAATTTAATTGTAACTCAAAATCAATAAAAAAACCCATTTTTGCACATTAATGATAAAATATTCTTTGATAAGATGATAAAATGTTGCTAGATATGATGATAAAATATTGTTTGATAAGATGATAAAATGGAACCCTAAATGAAAGAAAGCACTGATACAAAAAATAATCTTGGTCAGGAAATACCAAAACCCAAACCAAAAACCACACCCAAGGCTGTTCCAACTGCTGGATCGATCTTCATAAAAGCCACTTTATTAAGCTTGTTTTTTGTGATGATAATGCTGATCATCACCGCTTTTGGATTTGGGATTTGGAGTTTAAATAAGCTGAATAATTTTGCAAGACTTTCTGGTACTTCGCTTACCGAGTTAAACACAATTTTTCAAGCTGGATGGAATTTGCCAATCACTCAATCTGAGGGACATAAAAATATTCTTCTACTAGGAGTCGATAGCCTGGAATCAAGACCAGGAAGTCCAGCTCTAACTGATACAATCATGATAATTTCCACTAATTTTAAAACTGGAGAAATTTCAACCATTTCCTTGCCAAGAGACTTGTGGAGTGATGAATATTTAACCAGAATAAATGCGCTCTACTTTTATGGTCAAGAAAAATATCCTTCTGAGCCTCAAAGATTTACCAAAGAAGTGGTGGAAAATCTTACTGGCGTTGAAATCCACCACACGATTGTGATTTCTATTAATTCAGTTGCCGAAATTATTGATATTTTGGATGGAGTTGACATTGATGTAGAACAAGGATTTACCGATACAGAATTTCCAAAAGGAAATGTAGACGTTACAATTGAAAGGGATCCTGCAAAACTTTATGAAACCATTACCTTTGAAAAAGGCTTACAACGTATGGATGGAGAAAGAGTCCTACAATATATTCGTAGTCGAAAATCTGGAGATGATCAAGGTGATGATATTTCAAGATCCAAGAGGCAGCAAATCGTGATCAATTCAATGATTGGCAAGTTGCAAAATTTTAACTTGCTGGCAGATGAAGTCGTACTTGCTAAATTATATAAATATTATAATCAAAATCTATCGAAACAATTTTCTATTGAAGAAGGAATTGCATCAATAAAAGCATTATATCCCTATAGAAATAAACTTACCTTCAATCCAAATAAGTTAAGCATATTTCCTCAAGATCCAAACGGAGTAATTTCTAACCCTCCGGTCAATAAATATAAAGGAGAATGGGTTTACGAAATCAGAAACAGAGATCTTTTTAAAGAAGAAATTTTATCCAAACTTAATTTATTATAGAAGAATTTAAAATGAAATATATTTTAAAAATTGAAAAATCTAAACCAATATCGCAAAAAACTTTAACCAGGATCTTAGTTTTTATCATATTTATATTAAGTTTAATTGCTGGTTATTACCACAATGCTTTAATTTTAGAAAACCAAAAATATTTAAGACTGGAAGATAGATATGTTAGAGTTAGAGGGGAATTAGGAATTGATGAAACTCAAAAACTTATTGATCAGTCCCGTCAAGAAAATTAATTGATTATTATTTACAAACAATAAAGTATAAATAAATTATGAAAAAAAACTCAACTCTCTTAGTAACCGGTGGTGCTGGATTTATCGGTGCCAATTTCGTTCATTATTGGTTGAATAATTATCCAGATACCAAAATTATTAACCTAGATTCCCTTACATATGCGGGTAATTTAACAAGTTTAACTGATATTAGTAGCAACCCCAACTACACCTTCATTGAAGGGAATATTACCAACAAAGAATTGGTTAATAAAATTATGGATGATGTTGATATTGTTGTTCATTTTGCTGCTGAATCGCATGTTGATCGTTCAATCCTAAATCCAGAAATTTTTCTAGAAACAAATGTAATGGGAACTCATGTTCTCCTAGAATCTGCTGTTAGAAATAAGATTGAGCGCTTCCACCATATATCAACTGATGAAGTTTTTGGCACTCTAAGTTTAGAAGATCTCAATTCAAAATTCAGTGAAAATACTCCTTATGACCCTAGAAGTCCATACTCTGCAAGCAAAGCCGCCTCAGACCATTTAGTTAGAGCATATGGAGAAACGTACAATCTTAAATACTCGATCACTAATTGTTCCAATAATTATGGCGAATTTCAACATCCAGAAAAATTAATTCCACTAACAATAACCAATCTAATGGAAGATCTTGAAATTCCAGTTTATGGTGATGGAATGCAAGTTAGAGATTGGCTTTATGTCCAGGATCACTGCAAGGCAATAGACATGGTCTTAAATTCAGAAAATACGGACAAAACTTTTGTTGTTGGTGGTTTAAATGAAGATATACCCAACATTGAAATTATTAAAATGATCATAAATTTAATGGGTAAAAGTGAAAATTTGATCAAATTTGTGAAAGATAGGGCTGGTCATGACAAGAGGTATAGTGTTGATTGGAGCAATATTAAAGAAAAATTAAATTGGACTCCCTCTGTCACTTTTGAAGAAGGATTGCAAAAAACAATTGATTGGTATAAAAATAATCAAAGCTGGTGGAAGCCTCTTAAAAACGATAGTAAAGACTTCTTTTTAAAAAATTATCAAGGCCGCTAGGCATTAAAAGGAACTTAATGATTGAAACAACATTTATACCAACTACTGAAAATAAAATTGGAGATTGTCTACACAAAACTTCGATAGAAGGTTTATATTATATTCCTCACAACTCTTTTCCAGACAAACGCGGATTTTATTCTGAATTAAGTATCATTCCAGAAATAGAAAAAGTAACTAATGAAAAATTTGTGATTAAACAAATGAATCAATCACGCTCTTACACCAATGTCGCAAGAGGCATTCATACAGAAAACTGGAACAAATTAATAAATGTCACTTCTGGACTTTGCTTTTGTGCTCTAATCGATTTAAGACCAGACTCTCCTACTTTTTCAAAATATGAAAGTTTTTATTTAGGAATTGATCAAAAAGCGCTTCAAGGATCACTTTATGTATCCAAAGGCATTGGTAATTCGATGTGCATTTTAAAAGGTCCAGTCGATTATATTTACGCAGTTGATGCAGTTTGGAAAGATCGTGATCCAAATGGTGATACTGCCATTGCTTTATTTGATCCTGACATTAACATTCAATGGCCAATTTCAAAAGATCAAATGATTGTTTCTAAAAGAGATGTTGAAAGCATTCCTTTAAGAAATATGTTTCCTGATAAATTCTAAATTGACTAACAAAACTGGAAAAATTCTTACTGAATATTTGAATATAAAAAGGTAACTCAATATGAAACAACCATTATTAGCTACGGGAATAAATGGACTAGTAGGTTCTAAAATCGACGAACTTCTCAGTGATAAATATTCTTTTGACTCTATGGATATATCAGATCCAGAATCTCCTGTGGATATAACTAATGAATCAGATGTCATGAATTCATTCAAGAATTCATCTGCAAATTTTGTAATTCATTTTGCTGCATACACTGATGTTACAGGAGCTTGGAACCAAAAAGACGATAAATCAGGAATTGCTTACAAAATTAATGTTATTGGCACAAAAAATATCATCAAAGCATGCAAACAATTCAATAAGCATTTGGTTCATATTTCAACCGCATATGTTTTTAATGGAGAAAACGAAGGATATTACACTGAAAATGATCCCTTAAGTCCGATTGAGTGGTATGGTCAAACGAAAGCAGATGCGGAAATGGAAATTACCAATAGTGATATAAATTGGACAATACTTAGAATTGACCAACCTTTTAGATCTGATAATTTTTCTAAACCAGATATTGTGAGAAGAATAGCTAGCGGACTTAAAAATAATAATTTATATCCACAATTTAGCAATCATTTTTTTGGTCCAACTTATATTGATGATTTCGCTTTAGTTATTGATTGGGTGATTAGAACTGGCTCAACAGGAATCTATAATTCTTCCTCTGGAGAAAAATGGACTGATTTCGATTTTGCGAATTTGATCAATTCAACTTTTAATTTTAAAGGAGCCGTTACAGAAGGTGACTTAAATTCCTATTTAAAAACTTTAGATCGCCCATATCAAATAAATACTGCTATGAATGTTGATAAATTGAAAAGCGAAATAGATTTTAAACTTAAGACAGTCGAAGAAGCAATTAAACTCGTCGATCTTTAACTTTTTAGATTAACACCGGTATTCCATACTACTAATGATAGCTAATTTAACCCTGGACAGGGGCTTACTTTAGACTGATGGCATAATTTTAGTCTGATGACTTAATTTTAGTCCGATGGCTTAATTTTAGTCCGATGGTTTTTCTTGTATTTGCCGGCCTCTCCAATCTTCAACTTTCGTATGGTTTCCTCGCAATAAAACTTCTGGGACTTCCCAACCGTTATAACTTCGTGGTCTCGTGTATTGAGCAAAGCCTAATTTTCCAGGAGTTGAATGTGACTCATTTAGAGTACTTTCTTGATTGCCCAAAACATTTGGAAGCAATCTAATCACCGCGTCTGAAATAACCACTGCGGCAGCTTCGCCACCAGTCAAGACATAATCGCCGATTCTAATTTCTTCATCAATCAAATTTTCAGCAACACGTTCGTCAACACCTTCGTAATGACCACATATAATTGTTAGTTCGGTTAACTTAGAATAGTTTTTAGCGATATTCTGATCGAAAGGCTTGCCCTTAGCTGAGGTCAAAATTATTTTAGATTTTTTTGTTTTAATATTTGCACTCAGTGCTTTTGGTAAATATAAACTTTCAAGTGCCAAATGAATCGGTTCAACCTTCATAACCATACCAGGACCACCACCGAATGGACGATCATCAGTCAGTTTATGTTTATCTGTCGCAAAATTCCTAATATCAACGATATTTATTTCAACCATAGCACCTTCGATTGCTCTTTTAATAATAGAAGTTGAAAAAGGAGACTTAAAATAGTCTGGAAAGATAGTCAAAATGTTTACTTTCATACTAAACATTATACACTCTCCTAGTTCAAACAATTGAAAAATATTGATATCATTAAAGATATTATGGCTACTCAAGAAAATACAGGTCCAACTTTGACAAACTTTACTTACTTTAGTAGGCAGTTTGTTAAATATGGTTCAATCATCTTGGTTGTGTTAATGGTCGGAAGAGTATTGATTAATGGTTTTGTTGCATATTGGAAAGCTACTCATCCCGAGCCTCCTCCTCCTCCAACAGTTGGCTTTGGTAAATTACCAGCACTTAGATTTAATAAAAAAAGCATTGAAGAAATGCCAAGTAGTTACAAACTTGAAACTGCAAATGGCTCCACTCCAGATTTTGGTGACAGAGCAAAAGTTTACTTTATGCCTAAAGCTTCAGCTAGCTTATTAGCTGATCAAAATGCCAAAAAGATTGCTTCATCATATGATTTCCTTTTTGAACCAGAAGTTTTAGGCACAGAAACATATCGCTGGACCAAGTCAAAACCAATTTCATCAGTCTTAGAGATGAATATCAGAAATTTAAATTTTAAATTTACAACCAACTTTTTATCGCATCCGGAATTTTTAGTTGGAGCCAAAGCTCCAGCTGGAATCGACGCCGTCAACAGATTAAAAAAATTCCTTGAAAGACCTGGTTTACTGCCTGATGACGTAGCATCTGCTTCTGCAGAAGTTGTTTATTTGAAAGCTTTAGGTGGTGAATTAGCTCCCGCCGCATCACAATCAGATGCAGACTTTATTCAAGTAGACCTCGATCGACTTCCAATTGATGATGTGTATAAAATGTATAGTCCCGAAGGATATAAAGGATCAATCAGAGCAATTATTACTGGAGCAATGACTGGCAATGACAGTATTGTCGACCTAGAAATGAACCATAATGTTGTTGATTATCATCAAGTCCACACTTATCCTCTAAGAAGTTCCAGATCTGCCTGGCAAATCTTACAAGCCGGCGAAGGCTATATTGCTAACAAAGGAAAATCGGAACAAGCAGTAATTCGAACGATCACGCTAGGTTACTATGATGATTTCGAAGAACAAGAATATTTACAACCAATATATATTTTTGAAAATGAAGACGATGGTTTCTTAGGGTATGTAAGCGCATTAGAACCTACATACATTCAAAAATAGATTTAACAAACACCTATCAATCTAATCTATTAATTAAGAAATATCGAATCTTATAACCATTCGCAATTAACCCAATTTCAAGTTATAATATTCTCATGAAAGTAAGAACAAGAATGGCTCCAAGTCCTACTGGAGAAATGCATATCGGCAGTCTTTCAATTTCTTTGAAAAACTATGCTTTTGCAAAAAGACACAATGGTCAATTTATTCTAAGAATTGAAGACACTGACAAAGTCAGAGAAGTTGGCGGAGGTGTCGAAGAAATTCAGAAGATTCTCAAGGCATACTCAATTGATTGGGATGAAGGCCCTGGAGTCGGAGGTTCATATGGACCTTACATTCAATCAAAGAGATTAAATATTTACCAAAAAGCTGCTGAAGAACTTGTTGCAAATGGAAAGGCATATTATTGTTTTTGTAGTAAAGAAAGACTTGAGCAAATTAAAGAAGAACAAAAGATTTCTAAATCTCCTTCAAAATACGATGAACATTGTAGAAACTTATCCCCAGAAGAGATAAATAAAAAATTGGCTCAAAAAGTTGAAAAAGTTATTAGACTGAAAGTTCCATCTGGAAAAGATGTTAAATTTAACGATCTTATTAGGGGTGAAATCGTGGTCAAGTCTGATATTGTTAATGACCAAGTTTTGATGAAAAGTGACGGTTATCCCACCTATCATTTAGCAGTCGTAGTAGATGATCATATGATGGACATCACTCACATTATGAGAGGTGAAGAGTGGATTAGCTCCACTCCCAAACATATTTTGCTTTATGAAGCTTTTGGTTGGGAAATTCCTGTGTATGCACACATACCTGTTTACTTAAATCCAGATGGCAAAGGAAAGATGAGTAAACGCAAAGGAACAGTCTCTGCACAATCTTTTCTAGATCGAGGCTACCTTCCAGATGCACTGCTTAACTTTATGATGATTTTGGGTTGGTCTCGTGACGATGAAGTTGAAATTATGAATATGAAAGATTACATCGAGAGATTCGATCCCAAAGATGTCAGTCCGAAATCTGTAGTTTTTGATATCAAAAAACTTGACTGGATTAACGGCATTTATATTCGAAAATTAGCTCTCCCAGAACTAGAAAAAAAAATTGAAAAGTTTTTACCAAATGACTTTCCAATCGATAAGCTTGAAAAAATTTTAAATTTAATTAGAGAAAGATTAGAAAAATTATCCGATGTAGAACAGTTATCAAGTTTTTTCTACAGAGAAATTCAATTTGATAGCACTTTATTATTGAAAAAATCTAACTCTTCGGATGTCACAGCGCAACTAACCAAAACTATAGAGGCGCTGAAAATCATTGAGGAATGGAATACAGCTTCAATTGAAATAAAAATTAGAACTCTTCAAGAAAGTCTTGACTGGAAAAAAGGTCAATATTTTATGATGTTGAGAATTGCAGTCACAGGAAAAAAGGCAACGCCACCTCTTTTTGAAACTATAGAAGTAATCGGAAAAGAATTGGTCTTAAAAAGGCTAAAGAATGGTATTCAATTAGTTAATAATTATTAGCCCTCATTGAGTTAATTGATAGTTCTGATGTAGAATGAATTATTGATGTCTGCCCAAACACAAACACCATCTGAAGAGCTTATAAAATTAAAGCGATATTTAGAAAAAACTAAAACAGATTTTTCTAAAGGTAATACTGATTTGCTTGAGTGGCTCCATGATCGAAATCTCAAAATTGAAAATCTAGGTAAAATAACCGATTCTGATCAGACAAATATTGAGAGTGCCGCTAATTCAGTAGATTCTCAAGTTATTGAAAAGTTTGCCAAAGAACCTACGGAAAAAGTTAAACTTGAAACTGAAATTTCTCTTGAAGAATATGATGCAATTTTTGAAAAGCTCGTAAACCTTCTAGTCCTCCCTGCCGGACAACTTGAAAGAGAGTCAGAACTTTATTTAGAACAGCAACTCACAGATTTATTGGGGTTTGATGTAGCAGCCAAACTTGATGACCAACAACTCAACCATTCCACTGGTTTACTTGGTCCCGAACCTCATTTAAAACGTTATCCTAACGATGAACTAAAAAATCATGACGATGTCTTAGAAGCAGGAATTGCTAATGCTCGAAGTGCTTTTGGCTGGTTTGTTAATCATGGCCAAATCACTCCAGAAGCAACACAGTTTGAAAAATATTACTTTAGTCTTCAACTATACCATTTGGAAACTTGGAGCTCACACTATAAAGAGCTTAAAGAATGGTATAAATTCAGAAAAATGATTGCAATCAACCCAATGGAGAAAATTGCAGTTGTTGGGGTGGTTGGAAACATTGATCATGAAAGCCAACTAAAAAAACAATTTGGCGCTTCACCAGAAATTATTCGAGAAGGCATGATTTGGAGTCCAAAATCCAGGGGAAAAATCTTATTAATGTTTGTTGATGATCCAGAAAATAAAGTTCCATTAGGTCCAATCGATTTTAAACAGTTATTTAAGCAAAACTAATTTATGAATAATAATTTAATTAATGTAGATTACTTTAAAAAAGTGTTTTATAAATCTCTCTTACCGCTTGAAAAGATTAATGAGTTTTTATCAACATTAAATGCAGAAAATGTTGATCCGGTTACTGAAGTTTTAATTTCTATTTTCAATGTAAGAATTATTGATACTTTGTTGGAAGATTTTGATGACCTGGAGGATAAGAAACAATTTTTACGGATGTGCCAAGATGATTTTCAAAACCCGAAAATACTAGACTTTCTTGTTGAAAAATTTCCAGGTAGTCAAGAAATAATTTCCGAAACTATTGAAAGAACTATTCTGTCGGCAAATAAATCTCTTTCCGACTAAGACTCATTAATTCAAAAAAATCGAATCTTGTTACTATTCAGTTCCAAATTGGTGGCCGAAAAGATGACGTCATGATCAATAAAGAACTTTTTACAAAAAACCATCATTATCGTATTCAATTATTGTCTTCATTGTAGTATCTTGTATTAGTATGCTAATTATTAATCTACATGTTGGCTCTCGCTATCCTATCAACCGGAAAAAACTTCGGCAAACAGCTCAACTGGTTTTAAAAGAAAACAATATTGAACATGCTCAAATCGACATCTCAATCGTAGGAAAAAGAAAAATTAAAAAACTCAATGAATCCGAATTAAAACATGAGGGTGTCACTGACGTACTTTCATTCCCTCAGCACGAAAAAAATAATTTATATGACTTCCCACTTCCAGAGGGAATTCCACCACACCTAGGTGATGTTGTAATTAGTTTTCCAGAAGCAGTACAGAGTGCAAAACGCTACGGCAAACTTGTTGATGACCAACTTTGCTTTTATTTACAACATGGCATGATGCATTTACTGGGATATCATCATGATTAAAATTTTTCAAAGTTACAATAAATTACCATTTATTAAACAAAGAAACAAAAATAATGTCTTGGAATAGAAAATACCGACCAACTAGAATTGAAGATCTGCACCTTGATTCGGTGCGTACCCAAATTCATCGCATGATGGATGCAGGGAAAATTCCTCAGGCCCTATTATTTTCTGGACCTAAAGGAACAGGCAAAACATCCTCTTCAAGAATTATTGGCGCAATAGTTAATGATCCAATAAACTATGATCAAGTGGATCAAGCATATTTTTCAAAAAAAGGTCAAAATGAAGCTGATAATAAAAAACCTTCCAAGACTCTAAACTCCAAATTACTCGAACCTAGTAATGATACTGATTTTGCAAATAAAATATTTGAGGGTTCATCATTTGTAGTTCAAGAGATGGATGCAGCCAGCAATCGTGGCATTGACGACATTAGACAATTAAAAACCATGGCCTTTATGCCTCCTCAAGCTGGAAAAATGTCTGTGTTTATTCTTGATGAGGCTCATATGCTTACAACCGAAGCATTTAATGCCTTACTCAAATTACTGGAAGAACCACCTGAGCACGCAATATTTATTTTAGCGACCACCGAAATTCACAAAATTCCTGCAACGATTATTTCTAGATGTCAAACCATTGAGTTTCATAAAGCAACAAATCAAGAACTTTTAAACACTCTGAAACAAATACTTATCAATGAAAAAATTAAATTCGAAGACGAAGCGCTTGAAATAATTATCAATCGAGCTGATGGTAGTTTTAGAGATGCCATTAAATTATTGGAAATGACGGCCCAAACAGGTCAGGTAACAGTCAAAGAAGTCGGAATTTATTCCGCAGCCTCAATAGACAATGAAGTTACAAATTTAATTGATAACTTGTTAAATAAAGATGAAGTAAAGGTCGTAGAACTTTTTGAGGAACTTAGAAACAAAAATATCGAACAAAAATATTTTCACAAATCCTTACTTGAAATACTTCACACCAGTTTATTACAGAATTTGGGCGTTAAAGAGGGAAAACCCTTGGTAAATAAAAAAATTGCTCAATTTCTTTTGACTGAGTTAAGTGATGATTTTCTATCAACTCCGAGTCCAATCCCCCACTTAACTCTCGAATTAAAAATTCTTGAATTAATTGATAGATCAAAAAATAAAAATTCTAAGACAGTAAAAAAAAATCCTGAAAAATTAAAAGTTTTATCAAAAAAAGAAACAGGATTCAGTTCTGGTTCAAGTTTTGATTCTGGATTAAATCCTGGTTCAAATTTAAATCCTGGTTCTAATTTAAATAATCACGATAACTCTGTCGGAATAAACGACCTAAAGCAATTTGGTTCAGTAGACTCAAATATCAACTTAGTGGATTCCATCTCTAACACAAACTTTACCCCAAAGATTGATAAATTCTTTCCAAGTGAAACCAAAAGAGCTATTGAAGCATTAGATTCATTGGAATTGAATGGTGATGGCAACAAACTTTGTCAAAAATGGCATAACTTCGTTGACTTAGTAGCTGAAAATAATTCTACCCTTGCCTCACTTCTAAGATCTGCGAAGCCAATTTCTGGAAAAATTGGAGAAGCAACTATTGGGGTTTTCTATAAATTTCATCAAGAACAATTATCCCAACCAAAATTTAACACCCTAATTCAAGAATTCATCAAAAGTGTTGCAGACGGATATTTAAAACTTGATTTTATTTTAACCCAAACTCCAATCAAAGCTGAATTGGTTGAAATTGAAAATAATGAATCCTTAGCTCAGGTTGCTTCTCAAGCCTTAATGTAGTTTAATATTAGAACGTCTGTGGTCTATATTCCAAAGATGTAGTAGAATTAGAACGTATCCTAAGAAGATATAATTAAAAAATAGAAAGGTATCTATGGCAAATCCACTAAAAGCTTTGGGCGATCTTAATCAATTACGAAAACAAGCTCAAGCAATGCAAAAACAACTTCAAGCAGAAGAAATTAGAGTTGAAGAAGGAGATATTTTAGTAGTTATTTCAGGTGATCAAAAAATTAAACAATTCTCAGTTCAAGGTATATCAAGCCCAGAAGCAATTGATGCATTAAATAAAGCAATCAAATTATCTCAAGAACTAGCTGCAAAGAAACTTCAGTCAATGACTGGTGGTTTGGGTGGAATGCTTGGGGGAAATTAAAGTTTTGATTAAAACCTCTTATAAATAATTTATCTTCAGGTCCAAAATCGTATTTGGACCTCTTAAGTACAGGGTTAAGTTATGAAAATTTTGTTTGCTTCACAAAATAAAGGAAAGCAAAAAGAAGCAAAGATTCTCTTTAAAGATCTAGCCATTGATCTAGTTTTCCCCGATGAATTTAAGGAATTTGAAAATTTTGATGTTGACGAAACTGGCAAAACTTTTGCTGAAAATGCAACTTTAAAGGCCAAAGCCTACGCAAAACAGATAAATTTACCATGTATTGCAGATGATTCCGGAGTAATCATTGATGGAATGAATGGACTTCCTGGAGTTCATAGCAACAGATGGTTTAATGGTACTTCAGATGAAAGAAATCAAGAAGTTTTAAATCGCTTGAAAAATAGAACTAATAGAAATGCTAGATATATCACTGTTGCTTGCTTTTATGATCCAAATACAAAAAAATGTGTTATATTCGAAGGTGTCCTTGAAGGCTCTATTGGTACAAAAATTATTGGAAACACTGGATTTGACTACGATAGAATTTTTATTCCAAACGGATTTGATAAAACCTATGCTCAGCTTGGGGAAAATGTAAAGAATTCCACTTCTCAAAGAGCAAAAGCATTTAAAAAAGTTAAAGACTACATAAAAAAATATAGATAACGGTTAAAATTTTGGCCTAGAAAGATTAATGACAAAACCTTACAATCCTCCACAAATTGTTTTGGAGCGATACGCTGATGTATTAGTAAATTTTGCTCTTAACTCTGGAGTTGGGGTAAGAAAAAATGAAGTAGTTGAGGTAAATGTGCCAGATGTAGCCAAACCTCTTGCTAAAGAACTTCAACGTGCAATTCTTAAAGCAGGCGCTCATCCAATTATTAGACTAATTCCAACTGGGGAATTCACAAAAGATTTTTTTGATCTAGCTTCTGATGAACAACTTACTCATTTCCCCCAAAAATATTTTAAAGAAAAAATTAATTTGTTAAACCATGTCATTTCTATTATTGCCGACACCGAACCTGAAGAACTAAAAAATATTGATACTAAAAAAATCATGAAGTCTCAGCTTGCTAGATATCCATACAGAGAGTGGATGTTTAAAAAAGAACGCAATCATCAATTTTCTTGGACTCTTGGACTCTATGGTACTTACGCTAAAGCAAAAATAGTTGGTTTAAGTCTCGAAGAATATTGGAATCAAATTATTCGAGCTTGCTTCCTTGATAAAGATGATCCAATTCAATATTGGAGAGATTTGAATAAGCTACAACAAGAAATAAAAAATAAATTGAATAGTTTAGAGATTGAATCATTAAATGTTGTTGGCGATGACATTGATCTAGAAGTTAGAATTGGTGCTAACAGAGCCTGGAAAACAGGTGGTGGAGCTAATATTCCAAGCTTCGAACACTTCACTTCGCCCGATTGGAGAGGAACTAACGGTTGGATAAAGTTTAATCAACCTTTATATAGATATGGAAATATCATTGATGGAATTGAGCTCAAATTTAAAAAAGGCAAAATAATTTTCGCAAAAGCCAAGATGGGTCAAAAGGTTTTAGATGACATGATTGGGGTAAAAGATGCAAATAAACTTGGTGAATTTTCTTTGACAGATAAAAGACTTTCAAGAATTACCCATCCTATGGCAGAAACCTTATATGATGAAAACATCGGTGGTCCATTTGGGAATACCCACATTGCGGTTGGAATGGCATACAAAGATTGTTATAAAGGAGATCCGTCACGAGTTAAAAATAGCGAATGGAAAAAAATGGGTTACAATAATTCTTCCGTACACACAGATATGGTAAGTACAACAGATAGAACCGTTACTGCCAACCTAGTGAATGGAGGAAAAATTGTTATTTATAAGGATGGGCAGTTTACACTTTAGAAAAAAAATTTAAATATCTAACCACATTACTGAATCAAAATAAATCTAAAGTGAAAATTACCTATTCCTTGCTTTATTTCGAGCATCTTTGTTGAGTAGTTTTTTACGAAGTCTTAAATTTATTGGAGTAACTTCAAGTAATTCATCATCATTGATGAAATCTAAACATCTTTCTAGGGTCATTTCAACTGGAGGTGCAATTTTTATCAAGAAATCACCGGCGGATCTGAAATTTGTAAGCTGTTTACCTTTAGTAACATTCATTTCCATGTCTTCTTGTTTTTTGTTAATTCCAATAATTTGACCTTCATAAACTGTCTGTCCAGGAATAACAAATGTATCACCTCTCTTTTGAATGGAGTCTAATGAGTAGGCAGTCGCAGAGCCACTTTCTGATGCTATTAAAACACCATTTCTCGATCTTTCAATAAAATCACTGGCTGGAAAATATCCCATGAATCTACTCGCAAATATACCATTACCTCTAGTTTTTGTTAGAATTTCACTTCTAAATCCAAGAAGATTTCTACTGGTTATTTCAAAAATCATCTTATTACTACCTTTTTCATTTGTAATTGAATCTTGCATCATTGCTCGACGTTTACCTAATTCCTCTACAATTATTCCTGTGTATGTATTTTCAATTTCTATAGTGAGTTCTTCTACGGGTTCATAAGTTTTTCCATCAATTTCCTTTAAAATAACTTCGGGCTTACCTACCTCCAGCTCGTAGCCTTCTCGACGCATGTTCTCAATTAGAACTGCTAAATGTAACTCGCCCCTTCCAGAAACTATATAACCTGATCCATTTTCATTGGGATTAATTCTAAGTCCAATATTTGTCTTTTTCTCCCGAAGCAATCTGTCACCAATTTGCCTGACAGTTGAAAATTCTCCTTCTCTACCTGAGAGCGGAGAAGTATTTGCTGCGATTTGAATATTTAGTGTTGGTTCAGTTACTGTAATCATTGGATAACCAGTAAGATCGCTAGGATCTGTGGCTGTTTGACCAATTTTTACATCTGTCAAACCTGTTAAAGAAATAATGTCTCCAGGTGTACTTTCTGCAACCTCTATGGTTTCTAAACCCATACTTGCAAACACACCTTGAACTTTGTATTGACCAATTTTTTTATTTTCTTCAAGCAATGCAACTTGTTGGTTTGTTTTTACACTACCCTGCTGAACCTTACCAATGGCACGAATACCTTTATAAGTATCATACTCGATGTTTGAAACCTGCATTTTAAAAGGCATGTCTACACGAGTTGTGGGAGCAGGCACTTCTTTGATAATCATTTCAAAAAGTGGATCAAGATTTGCTCTATCTTCAAATGAATTTGGCATTTCTAACCAAGCTTTTCCTTCTCTTGCCACCGCATAAACAATTGGAAAATCTAACTGATAATCATGATTTGCTAGTTGTAAAAATAAATCTTCAATTTCTTGTCTGACTCGTTTCACTTCGGCATCTTTTCTATCAATTTTATTAATAACCACAAGCATTTTTAAATTATTTTCAAGTGCTTTTTCAAGAACAAATCTTGTCTGTGGAAGAGGACCTTCAGCTGCATCAACAATTAATAATGCACCTTCTGCCATACTAATTACACGTTCAACTTCACCGCCAAAATCCGCATGACCTGGAGTATCAATAATATTAATTTTGATATCACCATACATAACAGCGGTGGTTTTTGCCAAAATAGTAATGCCTCTTTCTCTTTCTTGATCATTACTATCTAAAATAGTTGTTTGTTGCATTTCAGCTTGGTTACTACGAAAAGTGTCGGTTTGTTTCAACATTCCATCAACCAAAGTGGTTTTTCCATGGTCAACGTGAGCGATAATTGCAATATTTCTAATTTCCATAATTATTTCTAATTTCCATAACTATTTTGAGTTTCCATAGTTATTCTTAATTTAAATTATTATTACAAACTCTTAATTAAATAATCATAAATCTAAAAACTCGATACAATCTCTTGGATAGAGATTTAAGCGAGAGTTCTATAACATTCAACATGAAAATAAATTAATCTTATGAACTTGCGAACGTTGTATTATACAACATTTATTAACACATTGCTCATTCCAATAAGATATTTTCATAGTAATTTTAGTTTATTGCTCAAGTTGGGTTGATTCTAAACATAATTTGCACTACACTTTAGAAATGCAATTAACAAATAAAAACCCAATAGCTTATTTTTGTGCAGAATTCGGATTCGATAGTAAATTACCAATCTATGCAGGAGGTCTAGGCGTTTTATCTGGAGATACTATTAAACAAGCTGCTGAAGAAAATCTACCATTTGTTGGTATTGGCTTACTTTATCGAGGTTATGGAGTGGTTCAAAATGTTTCTGATGACGGCATGCAAACTGAATCAAATTATCCTTTTGACCCCACCACAATTGGTCTAGAACACGTCTACAAAGATGAAATGCCATTATTTATTAAAGTTCATATGACTGAAGTGGATGTTTGGGTACGATGCTGGAAAAAAACATTTTCCGAAAATGTAACTTTATATTTACTTGATACTGAAACTGATCAAAATCTTCCAAATGAAAGAAGTATTACTTCTACTCTATATAGTGGTACTCAGGAGTCACTCTTAAAGCAACAAATAATTTTAGGTATAGGCGGAGTTAAACTATTAACCACCTTAGGAATTCATCCAGTAGTTTTTCACATGAATGAAGGTCGACCTAATTTTTTGCACTGGCAATTAATTCGAGAAATGATGGACACTCATAATATTGACTATGAAACTGCCAAAAAAACTGCAAAAGAAAAAACAGTTTATACTAACCACACCTTAGTTGCAGCAGGAAACCAAGAGTATTCTATGGACTTATTAAATATTTTTTCAAAATATTATGCTGATAAAATGGGCATTACCAACGAAACACTATTGAAAGATGGCATAGACAAAGACCCGAAGATGTTTTCTATCACAAAAGCTGCTTTAAACACGTCCTGTAGAGCAAATGGAGTAAGCAAGGTTCATTCAGACCTTTCAAAGAAAAATTGGCCAGAATATAACTGGACAAATATTACTAATGGTGTTCACTTGGGAACATGGCAAGAAAATACCATTAAGAATTCTGAGAATAACCTCGATGAGCTTTGGAGAAACCACCAAAATCAAAAAGTTGCTTTAGAAGCATTTGTTAAAGAAAAAACTGGATATGGTTATGATCCAAACACACTGGTTATTACTTGGGCACGTAGATTGGCTGGATATAAAAGATTAGATTTAGTTTTTCAGGATATTGAAAGACTACGAAGTATATTTAAAAACTCAAAAAGACCAATCCAACTTTTGGTTTCTGGAAAGGCTCATCAGGGCGATACTTTGGGAAAGCAGTTGCTACAAAAAATTATTGGCTACATGAAGCGCGAATTGGTTGGACACGCACTATATATCCCAAATTATAATATTGAAATTGCACAAATGCTGGTAAAAGGCTCCGATGTTTGGCTTAATACTCCAACCCCCGGTCAAGAAGCCAGTGGTACTTCTGGAATGAAAGCAATTAGTAATGGAATTTTAAATTTGACAACTGCGGAAGGTTGGGCGGCCGAAGTTGATTGGAATGGTATTGGTTGGGTGCTAGATAATAATAATTTGCCAAATGATCTTTATGAAAAACTTGAAAAGGAAGTAGCACCTCTTTTTTACTCTCGCAATGAAAATAATATTCCAGTAAATTGGTTGGAAATGATGCAAAAATCAATCAAATTGGCGGAAAATTTTAGCGCCGCTAGAATGTTAAAAGAATATCGAGAAAAACTTTACCTCTATGGCAAT
The DNA here is from genome assembly GCA_020632265.1 of Pseudomonadales bacterium. Taxonomy (GTDB): domain Bacteria; phylum Patescibacteriota; class Microgenomatia; order UBA1400; family PJMF01; genus VFLK01. The sequence goes on from JACKFW010000001.1 coordinate 152,005, forward strand.
ACAAAAATTTAAAAAATACTACTCTTTAATGACTGCTCAAAATACGCAATTATTTGATGAATTTGAAGTAATCAACAATGAATTTGCAATAAATAGTAAATCGCGCTTAATTGCTACAAAATTTCATAAAACAGGACTAGAAGTCATGGATATAATCAGATTTTGGGAACGAAAACTCTGTTCAGGAATGGAAAGAGGTAATAATAATATTTATTCGGACAAACTAGCAGATAAATTCTGGAACGAAGTTAGAAAACGTTTTTCTCATATTGATATGGTGGGTCTTAAATCTAAAACTCTAGACTAAATCACTCCAATCAAGCTATACTTAAATATGCCTGTTTTTCTTGAAATTAGCCTCGTACTTACATTAGCAACATTTGTTTCATTTGTGATGAAGTTTTTAAAACAACCCTTGATTGTTGGTTATATTTTGACCGGAATTATTGCTGGGCCTTATGCGCTTAATATTTTACATTCTCATGAAACTTTGGAACTTTTTTCCAAACTAGGAATTACAATATTACTTTTCATCATTGGAATTCATTTGAGTCCAAAAGTTATCAAAGATTTGGGAACTACCTCTCTTTTAGTAGGGGTTGGACAAATATTTTTTACTTCTTTAATTGGATTTTTAATTGCTCTATTTTTAGGAATTGATAAAATCGCTGCAATATATGTTTCAATTGCTCTAACTCTAAGTAGTACAATAATTATTTTAAAATTAATATCAGATAAAGGTGATACTCATAAACTCTATTCAAAGCTAACCATCAGTTTATTAATAATTCAGGATGTAGTTGCAACTTTTATTTTATTACTAGTTTCTTCATTTAGTGAATCTGTTGATTTAAATGTTGCAAATCCACTTGGATTAATGCTACTTAAAGTTGTTGGGTTAATCGTGGGTTTTTCCATAATTCTTAAATTTATTGTTCCAAAACTATCAAAATTTGCTTCTAACAATCAGGAGTTGCTTTTTCTTTTTTCCATCTCATGGGGACTGGGAACAGCTATTGCTTTTAACCTAATGGGACTATCAATTGAAGTTGGTGCCCTAATTGCGGGAGTAGCACTTTCTTCTTCAGAATTTTCAGAGGAAATTAGTTCTAGGCTTCAACCTTTAAGAGACTTTTTTATAGTTTTGTTTTTTATTTTCTTAGGCGCCAACATGATATTAGACATTTCAATACAATCACTACTACCAATTATTGTACTATCATTATTTGTCTTAATTGGCAACCCAATTATTTTAGTGATTATCATGAATTTACTTGGATATCACAAAAAAACTAGTTTTATGACTGGAATGGCCATTGCTCAAATAAGTGAGTTTTCGTTAATTTTAGCAACTCTAGGAATGCAAGTTGGTCATTTAAGTAAGGAAATTGTAACCTTAATTACCTTTGTTGGTCTAATTTCAATTTCGGGATCTTCCTATTTTATTATTCATGCTGAGAAAATTTATCCATACATAATAAATCTATTAACATTTTTAGAATTTAGAAAGCATAATATTAATAAGGAAAACAAATCCAAAAAATATGACATATTTTTGTTTGGCTTTAATAGATCGGGCAATGACCTTCTAAAGACTTTTCAAGAGATGAATTATAAAACCGCAGTAGTTGATTATGATCCTGAAACCAAAGAAAGATTACCAAAAAAATTCAAAGGATTCTTTTTTGGAGATGCAAGTAGCATTGAATTTTTAGATACATTATCATTTTCAAAAAGTTTATTAATAATTTCAACATTACCTGATATTGAAACAAATAAATTATTAATAAAATACGCACAAAAACATAAATTAAAAACCGTAGTGATAATATATGCTCACACCAAAGATGAAGCGCTTTCATATTATGAAACTGGAGCAGATTACGTAGTCATGCCTCACCACATTGGAGTTAAACACACTGCAAATTTACTAAGGAAAACCGGAATTAATACAAATAGTTTCAAAAGAAAGAAATATCTACATCTTAAAGAATTAGAAACCTCATTTAATTAAAGTAAATCGCTTTTGATAAAATATGTCATGATTCCTAACGAAATAATTAAAGTAAAAATAATAATTCCTAAAAAGGCAAGTGGATTATGTTGAGTTGGTAAGGCTACATTCATTCCATAAAAACTAAAAATCATCGTTGGTATAGTAAGAATTGCAGTTAGCGCCGTCAGAAGTTTCATGGTTTTATTCAAATTACTATTCAAAATTGAAGAGTGTGATTCTCTAATATTAACAATACCTTTTAAATTTGATTTACAAATAGCAACTAGTTGTTCATTATCTACTAAAAGTTCTTCTACCAAGCCCAAATCTCCTTCAAAAAGCTTAACAAATTTACCAGTCATTAATTTTTTTAAGGTAATTAATGCTGGTTCCAAACCAAATAAGAAATCATTAAAAATTGTTTCAAATCTCACGAATTTACTAATATCCTTGTTATTAATATTTTCCAAATCTGTACTTAAATTTCTAATATCTTTATGAATAGCATTCACAAGTCTTTGATAATCTCGGTGAATTTCAAAAAACATTTGAATTAAGAATTTCGTTTTTTGAGTAGTCAAAAATTCAATTTTATTATTTATAAATCTTGTCATGAATGGTAGTTGTTCTAATGAAATTGTTATTAAAAACTTACTGGTAATAATAAATAAAATCGGAGAGGTAACTATTTTGTCTTCACTTTTGTGAGCAAATCTAGTAAAAATGTAATTATTACCTTCTTCATTTTCAATTCTAGGAACTTCAAAGGGATCTAATGCATCCAAACAAATATCTGCTTCTAAATTAAATTTTTCACTTAAATCGATTAATTCCTTTTCAGAAGGATTTTCAACACTAATCCAAGAACCAACTTTGGGAGAATCAATTACTCTAAGAATTTTATCATTACGGTTTTTTAAGAAATAACGAATCATGATCTAATTATAACTTACAAAAGTGATATTTGGTTTTTTAAATATTTTTATTTAGTACTGATTGAATATATAATAACTTTCGAACTTACGAATAAACATTCAAATTAAAAATAGCCTGACTAAATCAGAGATTTAAAGACAAACTAAAGATATACAAAATGAAATAAATTAATGCATATTAAATAAATAATCCGAATTAAATCTTTCCCAAAAAATGCATAATTAAAATTGCTAACGTAGAAATTGCAAAAATACCTACGGTTTTTATAAATAGATCAATTGCATCTTTTTTCTTTGCTTCAATAAACAATAAAAGTGGTTGATAAAAAAACAGGAATGCCATAATGGCCACAGAAAGTGTAAGTACTGATAAAACTAAAATTGGGGCAAAAAAAGTATCGGGTTTATTTCTCAATGGCTGTGTTGCAAAATTCATAACACCAACTACAAAAATGATGTATACTGAAGCGCTTAAAGCATTAATAAAAGGATTTTTGGTCATATTATAGTTATATATATCAATTAAGATATATTCTCTCCATATTTTATATATAAGTCAATATTATTATATAATTTTTGCAGCCAGACAAAGGATGAGAATTTTTCATTCAACTTTGATATAAAGCGTCACATTTCCATCATTAATTTGAAATCGTTAATATTTTTTGAAAGACTTGAAAAAACTCAGAAAATAAATGACTAAAGCTCTAGGATACTCAATCCTAGAATGTTTATGGTTTCCTTGATATATGTTACTCAATTTATTACTTGGATTTTGTATAAATATTATTTAGTAATATTCAGAAAAAGAAATAATTAAATAGGAATTATTTTTTTCAAGAATTTTATTATCAATTAAATCTTCATTTAATCTATTTAAAAGTCCATTATTAACAATAAATACTTCGTTTGATTTTTCTTTAATTTTTTCAACCATAGTGTGGTATGGTGCCTCAGATAAATTGAGAGTAATTATATTCTTCTTTGAATAATAAATAACTGTTGGGAAAAAAGTTTCCACAACATTAATGTTTTCATATTTTCCAGCCTTTATAGAAATATCCTTTTCATCCCCATAATTGTTGTGATTTGTATAAATTAAATTAGAAAATTGTTTAAATTGAAAAAATGCCAAAAGAAAAAATAGAATTAAAAATAAATATTCAATCACTATAAATTTTATTGGTAGCAATTTTAATAAATAGTTTGGAAGTAAGCCAATAAGTAAGGAAACCGCTGGGTATAGAGGAATCAAATGCCATATTTCAGTTTTATCTGATATAAAAAACATTGAAAAGCCTACAAGCCATAAAAATAATACTAGAATATTTTTTCTTTGTTTTTTATTAAAGATAAATGTTACGATCGAAATGATTCCAGAAGTCAAGAAAATTTTGTACCATTTACCTATACCAATTGCTAAATAATTTGAAGCACTGATAATAGAATCAAGGGCAAATGAATTAATCTCCCCCCTTGTACCAATAGTTATAAAGTGATGATTTAAAAAATTACTATTTAAATGTTGATTGTAAACAAACCAAGGTAATAAAATAATTAAAGCAATTGAAATAGTTTTTAAATAAATTTTAAAAGAATATTTTCTATGATTGCTATAAATTAAAAACAATACAGCAGGCAAAATACCAATTCCAACCAAAGCTTTAATTAAGAAAGAGCACGCAAAACTTATACTTCCAAAAAATAAATTTTTCTCACCCTTTTTCAAAAGAAAGTATATTGATAATATTTGAAAAAATACTAATGGAGCGTCAAGATTTCCAGATCTCGCCCTAAACATAAACCACATACTAGAAAGCAATACTAATGATGCAATAATTCCAGTTATTTTATTGTTCATTTTTTTTCCAACCAAGTAAACTAAAATAACACTTCCCATACCAAGTAGAGTTGAGAGAAAGCGCACTGAAAATTCATTACTTCCAAAAAAAATGGCAGGAATTGACATTAGAATAAATCCTAGTGGTGGATGATCAATAAATATTCCTCCGTTGTATATCAATTTCAACGGATTTTTAGTTATAACTAAATTGCGTGCAACATCACCATACCAGGCCTCATCATAACTAAATAATGGAGCATCTGAAATTTTATAAAAAAAGATGGCAATAAGAATAATAGTGACTGAAATATTTAAAGGTTTCAATAAATTTTTCATAGATATCTAGATTGTATGTTATTCAACACAAATAATAAAGAAACCAAATGAATTAATGAAAATCATATCCCTTGCATTTCCGTTTATCTTTTTCCAATTAAATTTTTCATGTAATATTAAGGGATTATCATCTGCAACTGGTAGCCATTTTTTAAATCAGGAATGTCAGCATACAGAAGACGACGAACTTCAACCTGGTATGCTTTGCTTTCAAGAAACTTTTTTATACTAAGTTGCCAATAAGAATTGGGATTGCAACCTGTACCGTGGAGAATTTATACATCTTTCATATCTTTTAATTGTAACAAATATTAAATTAAATAGTTTTTATAAAATAGATAATTCAAATACATAGATATATAAAGATATATTTAAAAGATCCCGTATTTAGACGCTATTCGAACCTATTATATAAAATTGATACTGTATAATACTAAGAAATAAATATGAAAATTAGCAAATACTTGAATAGAAATAAAGCCATTGAATATGCAAGAATGTCTTGGCCCGAACTTGGATATAACTCAAGTATGGAGCCTTTCTATAGTTGGGTTATAAATTTAATTAAAAAAATTAATAACCCAAAAGAAATAAATTCAATCGTAGAAATTGGCTTTGGAGCAGGAAGAATTTTGTATGAGTTAAGTAAACAATTTCCAAACGTTAAAATTCAAGGGCTTGAATTTTCCAGTGACATGAAAAAAATATCCGAACAAATTTTAATTTCTAAAGATATATTTGCAATAACTGAAGATCAAAAAATAATTGGAAAAAAACTTGAAAATATTAATTTAAAAGATGGAGTGGATATACAAAACTTGAATGAAGTAAAATCTAACCAATTTGACCTAACAGTATGTATTAATGTTCTTGATAGAATAGTAAATCCTAAAAAAGCAACTAAAGAGTTACTAAGAATAACAAAAATAGAAGGATATTGTATCATTGTTAATGCTTTCGATTATGAAGAAAAAACTCCATTAAAAATGCAAATTGACCCAATATCATTTGAGAACTTATTAAATGATCTTAATTTCAAAATATTAACTCAAAAGAAATCAAAACTAGTTAAATCACTGCCAAAAAAACCAATCAGAATATTCAATGAATACGGTTACGTTTTACAAAAAAAATAAGAGTTAAATGCTAATATATTCATAAACTAACATTCTTTGTAAATATGCTTCAATTTTTTTATATATTTGTTGGTCAGTCTTATAACCAGTTATTTCAAAATACTGAGCCAACAATACTATTGCAATATATGCCTCTACAGAAATATTAATTTTTTTTGAGTATTTTTTCTGCAATTTATCAATAATATTTTTCCTTTTTTTAGCAACATTTTCCTTAATATTAGTTATCAGTGGAGATGCTTTCCACTGAGTTGGATATAATAAAGTATTATCAGATCCACTAAAACTAATTTCATCTAGAATAATTTTATTTTTAATTGCCTCAAGCCTATTATTTTTCATCAAAGTTAACACACTTGGTGAGTTTGGTGTAGCAAACACTCCAAAGGTTGCATAAATAATAGCACCCCTTGATAACCAGTATAAAGACTTTTCTGTCGTTAACCTAAGTGATTGATCTGTTTCAAATTGATTAAATAACATCAAATTAATTTCTGGAGTAATACCAACTTCCAACATATAGCTTAATGATTCATTAATATTAGCATCAGAAAAATTATTTTTACTCAATCCAGATCTTACTGTTGAATCAAAACTTTCTACACCACAAGCAATTCGAACGAAATTTGCTTTAAATAATGCGTCTATCAACTCTTGATTGAACGAAGTAATTCTCATTTTTCCATGCTTTGGTTGAATCAACCCATTCTTAACCATTTGACCACATAACCAAATCATTTTCTCTGGATCATTTGCTAAATCATTATTATTAAAAGAAATTACATCAGCATGTTTACCAATATCTAATAAATAGGCTAATTCTTGTTCTCTTGAGTTAAAAACTAAGTTTTTAGGAACAGCACAATATGAACATTTTTGACTACAACTATTATCTGACAAAACTTGAATTGAACCTGTTGCAACTCCATCAACAGAGACCGAATTGGCACTTGAATACATTTGTGGATGAATTAAATCCAAATGGCCTTGTGGTATAAATTGATCTTTTGCCGTTTTTCTTGATTGTATGATTCTCTCTAAAATACTTTCCCAATTCTCATTAGTATATAAATCTGGAAAATGTTTATGGGCAAATTGCCTTATACTATTTCTAGAAACATCTGTGTTATTGTGTAGGTATTTTGCCAATACTTCTAGCTCTTTAACAGCATATCCTGGAATGATTAAATCAACTGGTAGCACTTCATCTAAGCCTTTTCTCCCCGACATTGTTGGCAAATACTGCAAAGAATCACTGCCAATACCACCAACAATTTTTCTTGAGTTTGGAAAAATTTTGTGTATTAACTCAAACAAACTAATATCGTTTCTTAAGTTTACTGGCAACATACTAAAACCAAAAACTACCTGAGATCCTGGTATTATAAATTCTGATATTTTTGTTAAAAGTTCAGTGGGAGAAGAAAACATATTTGGATCAATACAAAGCGTTGTTGCTTCTTGAGACTTTGCTAATAACCATTCAGATATTACCCACATACCTTCTGAAGGGACATTAGATGTCCATTCACTGTCTCCTAATAAGCCATAACTTGATATAAAAATAAACTGCACTGGATTTAAAATTAAATCATCTTTATTTAAAGAAGATGCAGTAAATTTATCAAGGCTTTTAATCTTAATATTAAAAAGCCTAACATTTTTTAATTCAGAAAATAATTGTAATAAATTAATCTTTTGCTTATCACTGATATGAACTTCATTATTTAATTGACGAACTGTAAGTACCCCATCAGTAATTGAAACTGTAACTAAATGTACCTCACTGAAAGGTTTTTGTATATTTTCATACAGGAGATGATCTTCATATCGGCGATGATTTTCAACTGCTCTTTTCATATATTTGGTTTGTTCATGTGTGTATTATATCTGTATTATATAGTATAATTATATTTTTTCAAAAAATATGTCAAAAGAATCAAGAACAATAATTAGCATCAAAGCCAAAATTGAACCTCCCTTTTTTCGAAAAGAAGACATGAGAGGCAAGAAAGGGATTACAATTGCTTTACAAAAAAGCGGTGAGCTTTCTAATATTGCTCTCATTACCTTATCACAGATCTTAAATAGAAGTATTCCAAAAGAACCTAATGATAGAAAATTTTTTGTAAAAAATGGTGACGATAATTTAGTTTTTGCTAGAAATTCAGATATTGTTCATCTTGTTAACAGTGGCGCAGCAGATATCGCTGTTATTGGTATAGATCGACTAATTGAAGAAGGATTTGGACATTTAGTTGGAATTCAGACACAAAATATAGATACAAATATACTAATAATAAAATGTTTAGAGACATTACAGCCATGGAGAATAGTTCTTGCAACAAAACAAAAACTACTAGACCTAAGACAAATTAGTCAAATTGCAACAAGTTATCCAATAATAGCCCAGGTATTTTTTAACACACTTTCTCAAGATATAAATCTTATTTCAGTTAATGGAAGTACGGAAGCGATGATTAATCTCAAGTTTAACAATGCACCAATCGATGCTATCATTGATTTAACTGTATCAGGGAAAACCCTTAAAGCGAACGGGTTGATTCCTTGGAAAAATGATATACTCCATATTTACCCAGTCGTTATTGCAAATAAACAATTCTTGCAAAGTTTATAAAACATGATTTTTTTAGATAGTAAGTAGATCAAAACCAGTTTAAGTTTCAAGTTTAATTAAATTCAAGTCGATCGTATTTGATGATTTGTATTGTCTGACAATTTCACCAATAATGAATAAAACATATTTTTCTCTCAAAGATGGAGGTATCAGGGGTGATAAATTTAGCACAACTTTCCTTCCATAACTAATTCTTCCATCAGCTTGAGTACTGTGATATATAGGATCTTCTCGACTAACCCTTCCAGAAATTGTTGTGTATCCAGTGGAAAAAGTGGCGGGTGTTGACAAATTATTGTCAACAACACTCAATATTGCATGTTCAAGAACGTGTGCAAATTCATCTGGGTATTCTGGTTCCTCCAAATCATCATACCAAAGTTCGTAGCCACGATTAGATGCTCTTAATCTTAATTGATCTTCAAGTTTTTTTTACAGAATTAAATAAAAGCCTAGCAGGAATTTCCAACTCTAACCTATATAATAAATCCTTATCTAAAACTACAGAAGGAAACTTTTTTTCAAATGGAGATCGCTCAACAGTATAAACTTTTTTTATGTTTTTTGAATTTACTTCAAACATATAAATATCGTAACATAAAACAATTCATTAATAATCTACTCAATATTAAATAGGTTTTTAAGAATTGCTAGTATTGTTGAGTCTTCAATATGTTGACCCGCAGCTATATTCTCTATTCCTCTTCTTTGCAAACCAACTCTTTGTTTTTTAGATTTGGGTTGAACACTAACCTGTATGGGTCTTCCATTCACAACAGCATCAGTTTTATTACCATAATCTTCTTGAGTAGTAGCTAATCTAGCAGATAAACCTAATCTTAATGCAATATCTACTACTCTTTCCTCTGCCGCCCGTCCATTTTCTTGCGATTTTCTTGTCATAAGAAATTATTTTATCAAAAATGAACTATATTGTAAATTACTTGAGCAATAGCGAATAAAAATAATATTATTTATATTCGTATATAGTTATAATTGTTTGAAGATCCCAGACTAGGGTTCACGACTCGCTTCACTCACATGCACTAGGAAGGTGTTTCGCATTCGCTCTACACTTTCCGTCGCGAACCAAATAATTTCAATCTTACAATTCAAGATCAAATAATTAACCAGCTTTCGCTGGTTAATTATTTGATCCCGTACGTGGACAGTATTCGAACCTATTTTGTACACACATGCTACAATCTAACTGATGAAAAAAATATATGATGATCTAAGTAATTCAGAAGAAGTTAATTCTTTTTTAAAAACTATTCCTTACCAAAACAGACGAGAGGCTATATTTAAAGCTAAAGAGAATCTAGAAGAGATAACATTGAGGATATGGTTAGAAGAACTTGCTAATATATCAGAAAAAATTAAGAATAAAAACAACCTACAACCAAATCTACAGGGATGGCAAAATTACTTAAAACTAGGCTTTTCAAAAGATAAATTTAGAAGAAAATACGGATTTGATGATTGGTCAACTAAATATAAAATGGAAATGTTTATTCAATATGAAGAAGATGACTACAGAAAAAAAATGGTGATACTAAATTTTTACGGTTAAAAAATAAAAGTTTTTTTGAATATTACTTTGGAGGTGCTGGCATAAATCCAGAAATTTGGTGGGCAAAGAAGAAAAATATAAATCCAAACAGCCTTCTTGTTCATGCACTCACTCCAAAATCCTTATTAATGGTAATAAGAACAGGAACAGTTGGAAGAGGAAGTTTTGATCAAGTCGCTATGAGCCAAGATAGAATAATATATAATTCTGGGTATGCAATTATTTTTCAAGCAAGTGACTTAGTGAAAGCTGGCTACTCATTATTACCAATACAGGAAGTCAGTCGTGATTCACATATTCTGCAAGAATGGAGATCGCCTGTTGCAATAGATATTAACATAGCTCGTTTAATTGTACCAATTTCTGATATACCTGACCACAAAAATGCTACTAAATCTCAAATTGCTAGAAGTTATTTTGGTGAAAAGTTCCTCAAAAACTTAAAAAGAATATATTAATAATTTTTTCTACCAAAAAAGACATTGTCCAACCTAGTTTTGTTACTTAAATTTAAAAATTAGATTGATATATAATGATATATTTGAAAAAGATCCCGTACGTGGACGCTATTCGAACCTATTTAATAGTAAAATCAACTGGAGAGGGATTTTATTACAGCGAGAACTGAGTCGTATTGTTCACTTGTAATATTTTTGCTGAATCTGCCATTAAACCCACCAAACTTCAAACCGCCACCATTTTCATAATCAACAGAGTGAGTATCAATAAACATATAGGCTTTTGAACCATCAAGATATGTTATGTCTATCCTTCTGTGTCCGACACTGTGATTATCCCTGATAAACTCTATTCGAAAATGATTTTTTTCTTCATCAGTATGTTCTACAGTTGCCTCTTGATATAATGGATGATTAGTATTAGTCCATATTAATTTTCCCCGAGCTATTATGCAATCCATGGCACTAATAAATTGTCCTGTATGTGGGTGAAATTGTTCCGTTCGATCGATTTCAGTTTTCATATTCTCTTCTCCTTCATTATATTTAAATGATATTATATCATTTAAATTTGATCCCGGACTAGGGTTCACGACTCGCCACTATTTACACTTTCTGGATGTTGGCTCGCTTGCACTAGGAAGGCTCACTACATTCGCTTTCCGTCGCGAACCTGTAGCCCAAACCCTCCAACCCGAATAATATTAAAAAAGATAGCAAGTGCTATCTTTTTTTATTATGATCCCGGACTAGGGTTCGAACCTAGGATAACAGTTCCAGAAACTGTTGTGATGCCACTTCACTATCCGGGAGCGCATGTAAATAACATTCTACTACGTTTTGTATAAATCGATAATAAATAAAGTATTTTCTTCTTCTTTAACAAAACCGTTAGTATATCAAATTATATCATTAAATTCTAATCTTGTTCTTAATTTTATAATATGCAATATTCACTAAATTTATTTACTGTATACAGACAATTATGAAAAAAATTTTAATAGTCGAAAACGACAAAACCTTACTAAATACCATAGCAGATTTTTTCAAATCGAAAGGCTTTACTTGTGAAACTTGCTCAACTGTTCAAAAAGCTTGCGACTTAATTGAACAAAATGATTATGATTTGCTGATACTAGACAGAATCTTAGATGATGGTGACGGATTAGAAGTGGCCGAATTTCTTAATGATTTTAATTATAAAACAAGAATAATTATTCTTTCACAAAAGTCAAAAGTAGAAGAAAGAATTAATGGACTAGAAATTGGTGCTGATGACTATTTAGCAAAACCTTTTTCAATGTCGGAACTATTCTTACGAGTTAAAAATTTATTAGCAAAACAAAAGGTAAAAAACTCCAACTCACTTTCACTTGGAAAAGTTACCATTTTTCCAAAAACTGGCGAGGTGATACTCAAAGAAAGAAACCTTACAATGAGAAGAAAAGAAATTCAAATTCTTGCCTGCCTATTTAAACACAAAAATCACGTGGTAAGCCGAAACATGATTATTGACGATGTTTGGACTGGAGGAATGGAAATTCCCACTCATACAACTTTAGATGTATATATAAGAAGAATTCGAATATTTTTAGGTAGTGAAAAAGCTTTGATCAAGACTGTAAGGGGTTTTGGTTATATGGCTTCGTTAGTGGAATAATCCAGGTAATATGAGTACCAAATCCAGGGCTACTTTGGATTGACATTTTTCCAGAAAATATTTCTTCAATGGTTTTTTTAACAAAATGCAACCCAATTCCTTGACCATTTTTTCTAAAGCTCAAACCATCAATCAAAGCTAATTTTTGAGTTATCAAATTCATGCCACAAGCAAAATCAACAAAATCAATTTTTAAATTATTATCTTCCTTTCTAACAATTAGGTTTATCGGCTTATGCAATTTATTTTTATATGCTTGAAAAGCATTATTTAAAATACAAGAAAGCGCTTCCTGAAAATATAACTTATTACCGATTAAATATATTTCATTATCACTGAAATATTTGCAATCAATATTACAATTATTTATTCTTGGATTCCATAAACAAAACACTTCATTTATAGAATCCATAACACAAAATCTTTCATTTTTATTAACATCTCCAGAAACTGAATTTATAATTTTTGCTAATTTTTTTGCAGCTTCAAGAGAACTTTTTTGCTTTATATGAACATTCGATTCATCATCTAACGCAAATTCTAAGTTTGATAATAAAATTGTTAAAGGTGTTGAGCATGCATGGAAAAATATTTTACTCTTAACCAAAGAATACTTTGGAATTTGATTTTTCAGATTGATGATATTAAGTACTCCAATTAAAAAAATATTGTTATTAAAAATTACAACCTGAAAAAATTCTGCTACTTTTTTTAACATATAAGTTGTCTATGTAGGCAGTTTTTTGAAATTTTATTAAATATATATTACAATGTAAAGGTATCAAACTTATACATTTACAAATATTAAATCATGTGTGAAAATAAAGGATTATTTTATATAAGAATCAAAGTTTTCAGTGAGATCCCAAACTTGCAAACAAGGACCATCATAAGGCCTACAAAATTCAGCTATGAGATATTTACTGTTAATTTTAAGTAAGAGTCGGTGTGAATTAACTATTAGCCATTTTTTTTGATAGTTATTTGCTCTATCTGCAAAACTTTTTGGTAAAAACGAAACAGGTTGTCCTATACCCTCTAAATAAAGATTATCTACATTTGTTCGATGTAAATACATTAATAAGCCATCAGGCAAAGTTCCAAAATATCCTTCAGTTGCAACCGCAAGCGTATTTTGTGTTGTTTCTTTCTCAATTAAATCAACAGTATCTTTAATCCCATGTCCAGAAGACCATTCAGTAAGATATTGAGTTATATCTGAAGAAACAAATGGTATTTTATTTGGTTCCAAGATTGAAAACTGAATGTAATTTGCACAAACAACAAATATATTTGCTAAAATCAAAGAAGTTGATACGCCAATCAATACTTTTTTCCAAAACCTACTTTTCCCTTCAAATACATTATCCAAAAGACTTTCTAAACCCATTACAGCTGACAAGGTAAAAAAGAATGATGCTGGAAAAAGATATCTTGGATAGACAGTTTTTCCCATTAAAGCTATGGGAAAAATAAATAATAGACCTGACCAAAACAACACATGAGAAATCAGTTGATTTTTTTTGGAAAACAAACCTATTAATGCAAATATAATTATTCCAGGTGTTAAATAAATGTAAAAATAATATAAATAATTAGGAACATTCGAAACAGTGTAGAGCCATGACCCATTAAGCAAATCAGATATAGGAAACAGAAAATCTCCACCGCGACTAAATAATTGACCAAAAGTTGGATTAAGTTTTAATGAAAAGAACATAACTATGCCGATAGCAAGGCATACAGAAACTTTTAAAAAACCTATGAATAATGTTTTAGTACTTTTATCCTTAGTTAGAAAGATGGATAAATATAAAGAAGGAATAAATAAAATTGCGGGAATTTTTGTAAGAAGAGCCAGCCCAAAGAAGAATCCAGAAATTAAAATATTATTAACACTACTTTTGTCAAATACCGCTGAAACAATTGAAGTATTTTTTGTTAAAGTTAGTGATTTTTTTGAGTTAAAAACTTTAACTAAAAATAAATATGAAATTGAAATTAATAAAGCTAGTAAACCATCCATTAGGGCCATTTGATGATGAAAATACCAGAAAGGTAAAACTATAGTGAAAATTCCCATCAATAATTGAGTTGATTTTTTTCCACCCAAACATTTTACAACATCCATATTTACAAAAACCTGAATCAACCCCACTAAAACAGCTAAAAATCTTCCTGCAAACAATTGGTCTTTAAAAATATATTGAAAAGGAACTAATAACCAAATAAACAAGGGAGTCTTGCCGTCGTTCATTGAAAAAAACAGATACCTCTTCCAATCATCAATAATTAATTGAGCCCATCTAATATATATAGATTCATCCGCAAATACTGGTAACCTAGTTAAGGCGAATAAATGAATGAAAAAATATATAAGAATTAACCCTATGTATAAAGATATACTAAGTTTATTTTTTACAATAAATTTTTGTAATTTTTTAAGCATGATCTATTTTTGTCCATATTTTAGTCTTAATATTTGTAAATAGATATATTAATGGTATTATCCATACAATTAATGTTTGATTGGCAATAATTTTTGGACTATATTCCAAACCATTAAACAACCATGGCAAATATCTTAAACTTGAACTGACAGTAAATACTAAAAGTAAGTTGCGAAGTTTTTTCATTTTCATGAACGGCAACCAAACAAGCACCCAAATAAAATACCAAGGATAAAATTGATGCGATCTAGGAGTAAATAACAGAAGCATCATAATGGTAGCTGCTAAATCTGGAATATAAAAAATCCATTTATTAACAATTATGAAAAATATTTTATCTATGAAATTTTGATCAATATTTATTTTAAATCTGCGCTTCACGATTTTTGCAAGTCGATAATAAAAAAGATAAATTAATAAAACTAAAAACCAAATTGGCAACAAAGCTAGCGTCGCATATTTAATTGAAATAGAAATAGAAAGGAAAAGAATTGAAACCAAAAAATATTTAACTTTTAAATAATTGTCGCTTATTTGAGAAGTAATCGGCTTAATTAAGAAACTCAATCCATAAATTGCAAAAGGCATCATTAATAAGTCATTGTGATAATTTGAAATATATTCTATTAAGAAAAATGGATTTAAAAACACCATTGCACTTTCGTAAAGGTTCATCCGTCTTTTAAATAATGTCATGGAAAAATTTTGCATTGAAAAATATAAAAGAATCATACATAAATAGCTCCAGACTCTAAAAGCAGCGAGAGTTAAAGAAAATTTGCCAAAACCTAAATAATAGGGAATTAAAGTAAAGTAAGTCCATCCTCTTCCGTATACATCAGTGACATTGGTGTTATGCATAAATCTAATCCAAAGGTCATTGGGAAAATCAAGCGCTGTATAAAGTTTTGTGTCTACCCCATATTTTGCAATCATCCTGGCATAAAAAATATAATTAAAAACGTCGTGAGATAATGAATTATATGAAAATGCAATTGGAGCAATAATTACTAAAAAGATTAAAACATATTTATTAAAAAATATTTTTTTTAAATTTACCTTTTTTGATTTTAACTTTTTTAGTATATAAAAATATAAAATAAATAATGAAATTATTAAGAAAAGATAAATATATCCTGTCAATATTGAGTTGTGAAAAAATGTTTTCCACATGAAGTTTTGAAATTTCCAATAAATATCATTTGAAGTCAAAACCAAATTGGGATCCACCAAACTATATGAAAATATTGAATATATCAATAAAATTATAAAATACAAAATAAATACTGTCATTAAAATCTTATTTATATTTACCAAATATATCCATCATCCTAATAATTAAAATATCACGAAACATTCTAAGAGAATCTTTGATTGGGCTTACCCTATTAGATTCGTTGTGATTCCAAACAATTGGAACTTCCTTAATTTTGAAACTATTTTTTTTAGCTAAAAACAATAGTTCAACATCAAACGCACCTGTAAAAGCATCCTTTCTTACTTGATTACCACCATAAACATATAGTTGATTAAACAACTTTTCTGTGGCTTCACTAGAAAATAGTTTGAAACCACATTGAGTGTCGAGTATTCCAGGAATAGCTATCATTTGAACAATAATATTGAACCCTCTACCCATAACATGCCGATGAAATGGTTCTTTATCTCTGCGAGCACCTACAATTTCTCTTGAACCAACAACAACATTAGCGCCATTTTTTGTATATTTGAATAATTTTTCAACTTCTTTAAGAGGTGTTGATTGATCAAAGTCAGTAAATAATCTCCATTCTCCTGTTGCCGCCAACATGCCTGCTTTTACCGTGGGAGCTTTGCCTGCGTGTTTGTTATGCAACACTTTTATTCTCTTATCTTTTTGTGCAAATATATCTAATTGATAGGGCGTATCGTCAGTAGACCCATCATCAGACAAAATTAGTTCCCATTCATAATCTTGAACTTTTAAGTAATCCCAAACTTCATTTAAGACTTTCCTTTTGAAATTCTTTGCTTCATTGTAAGATGGAATTATGACTGATAAATATGGTTTCATGTGATTAATCATACACTAATACTAAAGTTCAATAAAACACTAACTACTCTCTTCTCAATACTGTTATTTCTGGGCCATTTTCTACTTCATAGACCTCACTAGGGATTTTATTGGGGAAAACGACAATTTCATAAATTGGGGAATCAACAACATTTGTTAAAACTCTATCATCATTAATAATAAAGAGCGTATCGATATTGCCTCGATCTTCATCTACTACTGGTGGATTATTTGTTGCACTCAAAAAATACCGATAATTTTGACCTTCAATGTCACCTGTTCCAGTCAGTAAAATAATATTATATTTTTCATTTTGCTTAACTCTACTGGTAATTGTATCCACGGCTCGCTGGATGTCTACAATTCTGCCTCCGGTGTCTGACATTACAATTTTCATTAAAGGTAGATTGTATTTTAAAAAGAAAAAAATAAATACTAATATAAGAAATTTTCCCAAAATTCCTTTTTTATATAAATAATCCCCAGTAATTCCTAATGTTAAAAAAGTAATTGGAAATAAATATGCTACGTAGTGATCATAGATAGTATGTTGATAAAATCCAATTAAAAATATCCCAGAAAAAAGAAAAGTAAAAATAATATTTATTCCATACTTATATTTTTTCCGCTGATCAACTTTTAATTCTCTAAAATTTAAGAAAAGTAGTATTAAAATGATTGCTAAGAAAACCAAATTAATTTGATTATTCTGGCCAAGAGGAATATCAACTAAGATGTGTCTTGCTTCCTTTTGTGTATCTCGAACATATTCACTAAGCCTGCCTTTTAAATCAGTTGATGTTTGCTCAAAGCTATCTTCACCGACTAAAATATTCTGAAAAGCTTTAAAATTTAAAGCATCGTGTTTTAAATCAAATAGTACGAGTGGCAAAATCGAGGTAAAAAATATAACCGCTCCTACCGCTGTTGCAAAAAACATTTTCTTCACCAATTTTTTGTCATTAAACCTAGAGATAAGTTGCCAGAGCCAAATTAATCCTATTCCAGCGCTTGATAATAAAGTTAGATAATGTAGTTGAATCAATACGCTAAATAATAAAATTACTATTGCCCAATACTTCACGTCACTTTTTATTGCCTTAAATATGGCATAAATCATTAATAAAGATATCAATGGCGCTGGATTAGGATTCCAGCTAAACCTCGTAAATGAAACCACTATCGCTGAAAACGCCATTAATGTTGCAGCAAAAAGAGCTGCTCTTTCTCCCACCATTTCTTTACCTAAAACATACATTAAATAGATGGTCAATAATCCTAAGAAAGCCACGGCATAAACCGGACCAAGAGGACTTGGATAAGATAACATTAGAAAAGGAACCATAAAATAATAATAGAGAGGCCCAAGATACATGTTGCCAACGCTAGTAACTGGACCAATAAAAACTAAGTCATGATTCTTAAATATCTTTGAAACAATTAAAGCATCCCTACCTTGATCGCCAAGAAATTGCACTGAGTTGGGAATGTTCCAAAATCTTACGAATGTAGCCAATAGCAACACTAAAATAAATAAGTAATGTCTTATTTCCATTTTTTTTGGAAATCCAGGAAAATTCATCTTCATAATCTTTTTCTTAACCTAGTTTTTCTTTTTCCAAATAAATTTGTTATATGCAAAGAAATTCCAAAACAAACCAATAACAATTCCAGACATAGCGAAAACAATACCTGTATCAACATTAAAGTTTATAAATGGTAAAACAAATAATGATTTTAAGCCTATGAAAGTTTCGCCTAATGAATTGATAGTTAATTGAATCAAAATTGATCCAGCAGAAGCTAAATTAAATTGCAAAAACTTTGTAGGGATTTGAGATTTTTTTAATTTTCTATCAGAAAATGTCCAT
This sequence comes from Pseudomonadales bacterium, assembly GCA_020632265.1. Classification (GTDB taxonomy): domain Bacteria; phylum Patescibacteriota; class Microgenomatia; order UBA1400; family PJMF01; genus VFLK01. The sequence continues at coordinate 170,954 of JACKFW010000001.1, forward strand.
AAATTATTAAGTGCAAAATTAGACATAATTGCTAATTCAATACTCAATAAAGTCGCAACCAAAAAATTAGTAAAAACCAATAATTGAAAGGTGGGAAGTAAGTTTCTGATAATTGAAAGTGAAACTAGTTGAACAAAAGTACCAACCCCTCCCACAAAAGCAAACTTAAAAATTCTACTATTAAGCATATCTTTAATCCTTACTTTTAAAATATATAATAAAGTGTTTTTAATATATTCAGCACCCAATTTAGATTCACCAATAGTTCTATCTACAAAAACAAAAGGAACTTCCTTGATTTTAAAACCAGCTCTTACAGCGTTGTTCAAAAATCCAATTTGAAATGTGTAACCCATAAATCTTTCATCATTGATTAGTGGACGCACTTTGTCGTAAACTTTTTTTCTAACTGCACGAAAGCCGGTCGTCCAATCTTTAATTTTAAAATTTGTAAGAACAGTAGTAATTACTAAATTACCAACAATACTTAAAAACTTTCTATCCAAACCCCAATTGGCAGGAATACCTCCACCTTTTATATACCTCGAACCTAAAACTAGATCTGCTCCGTTATCAATTTCCTTCATAAATTCGGGTATTTTTGTATAATCATGTGAAAGATCAGCATCAAACTGAAAAATAACCTCAGATTTTAACTCACCAAACGCATATTCCATACCTTTAAGATATGCTCCACCTAAGCCCGCCTTTTTAGAATTTACAAGCAAATGTACTTCTTTATGTAGTTTGGTCAATTCTTGTACCTCCTCATATGTTTTGTCTGGAGAAGTGTCGTCGACAACCAATATTCCCATTTCCCAGTTTTTCACTTTTTTAAAAATTTCAAGTAAAAGAGGAATAACTTTTTGAATATTTTCTCGTTCATTATAGGTTGGGATTATGACAATTGCTTTTTGCATTTACTTGCTTTCAATTTCAATTTCTGCCTCTACCATTAATTTTACTAATTCCTCAAAACTAATTGATGGTTTCCATCCAAGTTTTTGATTAGCCTTAGTTGGATCACCAATTAATAAATCAACTTCAGCGGGACGATCAAATTCGGGATTATGTTTCCATACGGATTTCCAATCTTCAATGCCGGCATATTTGCAACTAAGTTGTAAAAATTCTTCAACTGAATGAGTTTCACCTGTGGCAACTACAAAATCTTCAGGTTCATCTTGTTGAAGCATTAGCCACATGGCTTCAACATAATCTTTAGCATATCCCCAATCTCGCATTGAGTTTAAATTTCCAAGTTCAACATTTTCTTGCTTGCCTAACTTAATTCTAGCAACTGCATTGGCAATTTTTCTGGTAACAAACTCCAGCCCTCTTCTTGGAGATTCATGATTAAATAAAATCCCTGAAGTTGCAAACATATCAAATGATTCTCTGTAATTAACAGTGATCCAATGACCATAGACTTTAGCAACACCATAAGGAGATCTTGGATAAAATGGAGTCGATTCTTTTTGCGGAACTTCTTGAACTTTTCCAAACATCTCACTTGAGCTTGCCTGATAAAATTTAGCGCTTGGACATGCTAATCTTAATGCTTCCAAAACTCTAACGACTCCTAACGCTGTAAACTCGCCGGTTAAGACTGGTTGATCCCAACTGGCTTTAACAAATGATTGTGCTGCCAAATTATAAACTTCATCTGGTTGAACATCTTTCAAAGCATAAGTTAAAGAATGCTGATCAATTAAATCTCCTGAAATCAATTTCAGGTTATCATTGTGAATAATATGCTGAATGCGTGCAAAATTTTGAGTGCTTGTTCTTCTTGTAAGGCCATAAACCTTGTAGCCTTTTTCCAAAAGAAATTCGGCTAAATAAGATCCATCCTGTCCAGTAATACCTGTAATAAATGCTTTTTTCATAAAAATTTCTCCAGTGATATTTATTTAAACCTCTTAATTATTTTTATTACGAATTGAATCTATTATTCTAGCCAAAGAGTCATCGAGAGATATAGTTGGAGTCCAACCTAATGATTTAATTTTATCATTTTTTGCTACCATTTTAGGAATATCAAGCGGTCTTATTCTAGAAGGATCTTCTTCTATATCAATTTTTACGATTGATAAAGAAGCCAGCTTCTTGACAACTTCACTCATTTTAATACCAACCCCACTGCCAATGTTATAAACTTCTCCAGTTTCACCTTTATTCATTACAATAATATATGCAAGCATCATGTCTTTAACATCTGTGAAATCTCTAATTGCAGATAAATTTCCAACTCTTAATTTATCTTGAGAGCCATTTTCAATTGCAACAATTTGAGTTGCAAATGCTGGTATAGCAAAATCCGGCGACTGTCTTTCACCAATATGGTTAAATGGCCTAACAGTCACTATGTCTAGATTAAAAGATATGTGATATGAATAAGCCAACATGTCTTGAGCAATTTTTGAAACTGCATAAGGATTAATGGGTCTTAATTTATGATCTTCATCGCAAGGAAGTTCATCTTCACTTTTACTTACTCCATACTCTTCAGCTGAACCAACAACTAGCAATCTTGCTTTAGGTACGAAATCTTTTACAGCTTTTAGTAAATTCAATTGCAAAGTAATATTGTTGGCAAGTAATTCATCTGCTTTTTCAAAACTTTTACCCACGTATGCAAACGAAGCCAAATGATAAATTTGATCTGGAACTAATTCTTTTAATAAAATATTTGTATTTTCGGCATTTGTTAAATCTAGTTGATGAATATTTGCTTTACCAATTAAATTGGCTAAATATTCAGACCCACCACCAAAAGATGTTGTGTGAATGTTTTCGAAGCCTTTAGATTGAAGTGCTTCAACTAAATGTGATCCTGCAAAACCAGTTCCGCCAGTAATTAGTATTTTTGGTTGATCCATAATGTCCTTAAAAATTAATTATCTCCCAACTCCTAAATACTTAAATCCCCAATTGGAAATCAGTTGAGGTGAAAATTGGTTTCTAGCATCAATAAACCACTGAGACTTTTGTTCTTTTCTTACTTTGGAATAATCAAAGTTCAATATTTCAGGCCACTCGATTAGAGCAATAATTACATCTATTTCTTGACATGCTTCTTCAACTGACCCAACATATGAAACACTTGGATCTTCCTTTATAAAATATTTAACTAATTCTAATGATTTGGGATCGAAACCTCTAACTTGAGCTCCTTCATTTAATAAATGAGGAATAACTTTAGTGCTTGGTGCTTCTCTCATATCATCAGTGTTTGGTTTAAATGCTAATCCCAAAACGGCTACATTTTTTCCTTGAAAACCTCCAATTTTTCTTGAGTAATTATCTAATAATTTTTTAATTCTATTTTCATTAATTTCACTAATCTTATTAAACAAATTTCCATCTTCTCCAATTTTTCTTGAATAATGAGCAAGCTCTTTTACATCCTTTGGAAAACACGAACCACCATAACCAAATCCTGGATACCAATAATGCTTGCCAATTCTTTTATCAAGCCCAATTGCTTTAATTACCTCTTGGATATCAGCCCCATTTTTTTCGCATAAATCGGCAATTTGATTAATAAAAGTAATCCTTGTAGCCAAATATGCATTATTGCTATATTTTGCCATTTGAGCAGATTCAGGAGATACTTTAATAATAATTGTATTAAATGGTTTATGTAATTCCTCCAAAACTTTGAAGGCATAATCATCTTTAACCCCAATGACAATTCTATCTGGATTCGTGGTGTCATAAACCGCCGTACCTTCCTTTAAAAACTCAGGCACCGATGCAGTGAAATATTTCGTTTGAGTCAATTTGGTAATTCTTGCTTCAACTTCACCCAATGTTCCCGGAGGAACTGTTGATTTTACAACTACCACAGCATTTTCATTTAAATATGGAGCTAAAGACTCACTAGAAGCAAATACGTATTTCAAATCGGCATTTCCATCTTCAGATGACGGTGTTCCTACAGCAATAATAATCACATCAGAACCTGTAATTGCATCCTGATATGAAGTTGTAAAGGTCAGATTTCCATTTCTTTGAGCTGTTTGCAATAATTCTTCTAATTGTGGTTCAAAAAAAGGAACTCTGCTAGATTTTAAGGACTCGATTTTTTTTTCATCTACATCTAGACCCACCACCTCATGTCCAAAAGATGCATAAACTGCAGCAGATACAACTCCAACGAAACCTGTGCCAATAACTGTAATTTTCATAATTTGATTTTCTTTAAACACATAAATTTATTTTCAATAAACAGATAAATTTAATTTCTTTATACATTTATACAATAGTACTAAATATATCAGCTTTTTTGCACAATTTGTTCTGGAGTTAACCAGATGTAATTATTAAAAACCCAATCTATTAATTGCGATGTTTCTTGATATCTATTCTCACTTCCCATAAGAATTATTAAAATATTTCTGTTATCTCGATTAAATTGAGTTATTAGCACTTCGCTAGCACCCTCAGTTGTACCTGTTTTAATTCCCACAACAGAATCATCAACGCCTAAAAGTAGATGAGTGTTGTATAAATAATGTTTATGAATTCCGGATATATCAGTAATAATATCTTCTTTAATTCCCACAATGCTTCTTAAAAATTCATCCTTCATAAGCTCCTTGCTCATAACTGCTAAATCGTGTGCAGAGCTTCTTTGATGTTCGGCATCAAAACCCGCAGGATTTTCAAAAAATGTATTTTTTAACCCAAAATCTACAGCTTTTTTGTTCATTAAATCAACATATGCGTCATATCCGTCTGAATAATTTAGCGCCAAGATATAAGCCGCATCATTATTTGACTGAATTAATGCAGCTTTTAGCAAATTAGAAACAGTAACTTTTTCACCTTTGTAAAATCCAACGTCAATTCCTTCAATTTGAGAGATATCTGGAACTTCAAGAACTTGATCTAAACTATATACCTCAAGAGCTACTAAGGCAGTCATAATTTTTGTTGTAGATGCGGGAAGCAAAAGTCTCTCAGAATTTTTCTCAAATAGTTGGGTTGCTGTGTCAATATCTTCAATATAAACTGCTTTAGCACTCAATTGATCAATTTGAAAATCATTTTCAGTAACTGGGGCTAAATTGCTCTCTTCTCCAGGAGACAAATCACTTTGAGATTCAATTTCAGCAGTATTGAGAACGGGTATTTCAACTATATCTCTTGAATAAACATCAAATTTCTTTACCGTATCATTTTTGGCAAAAATAATATAGTCAGTGGCTTTATAAAGAAACATTGTGATTATTAATATCACAATACTTATAATCTGATATTTTTTATTTACTAAAACTTTCTTCATTAATAATGTAATTGTACCTCAAGATAAGGTGGTCTTGCTAGTATTAGTCTATTTCTTTCTTTCAATGACTCTAAGACTTAATTCATCTAGCTGAGCTTGAGACACCTGAGCAGGTGCATCCATTACCGCAGTTTTCCCAGATGAAGTCATAGGAAAAGCAATTACTTCTTTAATTGATGTTTCTCCTGCTAAAATCATAACCAAGCGATCAAGACCCAGAGCAATACCACCATGAGGTGGAGTACCAACTTCAAAAGCTTCTAACATATGACCTATACTAGAATTGATCTGATCATCAGAATAACCCATTATTTTAAAAGTTGCTCTCAAAACCTCTGGCCTATGTGCTCTTATGCTTCCACCACCAGCTTCGTATCCATTGCAGACTAAATCATATTGAGCAGTTACAATTTTATCAATGTTTTTTCCCTTTAAATGCCATTCTAAATGCTCTTCCAACGGTGTGCTGAAAGGATTATGTGTAAACGTCCAACCGCTTTTTCCATCTTGAACTTCTGCTTGGTCATCTTTATCAACTTTTTTGAAAAAAGGAAATTTTACAACCCAGGCAAAAGCTAAAGTTCCATTGGTTTTTTCTTCTTCAGTTCTAAGATCAAATTTGTCTGCGCCAAATTGTTGAATTGCTTGATCATAGGTAAAAACTGGAAATTTTTCATCTTTAATTTTTCCACCCACAGCTTTGACTGCATATTTGGTCATATCCTCAACTATGCTCATTACTTCATCTTGAGTCACGAAGCTTGTTTCTATATCCAACTGAGTAAACTCAAAACCTCGATCAGATCTTAAATCCTCATCTCTAATACATTTTGCAACTTGAAAATAATTCTCTACACCAGCCGTCATTAAAAGCTGTTTATATTGTTGTGGACTCTGTGGCAAAGCATAAAATTTTCCAGCTTGAAAACGAGAAGGAACAATAAAATCTCGAGCTCCCTCTTTTGTAGCCAAAGATAATAAGGGAGTCTCAACTTCAATAAATTCTTTTTCAAATAAATACTCCCTAAAACTTTGGATTAACTTAGATCTTAATATGAGATTTTTTCTCATTCTGTTGCGTCTCAAATCAAGATATCGGAATTTTAATCTAACTTCCTCTTTAACATCATAGGCATCACCCTCAACTTGAATTGGTAACTCTTTTGATGGATTTAAGATTTGGTATTCGCTAACCTCCATCTCCACCACACCCGTTTCAATCTCTTTATTGATCATTTTTTCAGGTCTATCTTTGATCGTACCAAATACAGATATAACCGACTCCGTAGTCAAATCACCCATCATTTTAAAACCAACACATTGAATTGTTCCAGAACGATCTCTTAAATCAATAAAAGTTATTTTTCCATGGTCTCTTTTGGTTTCAACCCAACCTTTTAATAAAACTTTTTTACCAGAAAGTTTTGGTGTTTCTTTAACTAAAGTTCTTTTTATTGTTATTTCTGACATAATTCACCCTTTTTATGATTTATTACAATATTTTCAGGGCAATAAAAAAACACGTTGCCCCTTAATAATTTGAAAGGGCTCTACGTGTTTGCGTAAGAGCGGTACCACCTGTCTTTTTACTTGATTCCAGCGATTACGGGCTTACCCGACTTGTTCTACTAACTTCTCCAATTTTGATTTAAAAAAGTTTTCTTCAAGCAACGCGGCTAATCTCTAGCACTCGTCTGGTGTCAACAAACTAATATGCGTTTTTAAAAAAATTTCTTAAGAGTAATTATAACCTAAATTGACTAAAGTGTTAAGCGATAAAATATTAAGTGCTAATGACATAATTTTTTATATCTTTAAGTGAGGTCTGAACTGATCTTGTTCCGTTCCAAATATTCAACTCAAGAGAACCAATGATAGAAATCCTATCACCAACATTAAATTTATCCATTAAATTACCCATCTTCCAGCCAACAGCTTTTAAAACATCTGAGCTCATTTTATCTTTGCCAGAAAAAATTAACACTAATCTTAAATGGTTATTATCATCTCCCATCTGGAATATATTTTTTATTACTAAATCCTTAATTTCAAACATAGGCTTCCGATTTCCCTGACCAAATGGCTCAAATTTGTCAATCATTTGAATGGTTTCTTCAGTCAATAAATTTTTTGAGAGAATACACTCAGCCTCAATGCATTTTTCCAAACTTTCTTTAAAAATAGTTTCTTTTGCCAACTTAAATAGCTTTGATTTAATTGTTTCAAGCTTCTTAGATTCAAACCCAAAACCTGCTGCCATTGGATGACCACCAACCTCAATCAAGTCATCCTTAATTATTCTAAGTAAATCTACAATATTCACACCAGGAACGGACCTCGCCGATGCTTTTGCAAATTTTCCATCAATGTTAATAGCAATTGAAGGTTTGTTAAATTTTTCCAGCATTGAACCTGCAATCAAGCCCAAGATACCTTCATGATAATTTTCAGAATGAACTATTAAAATGTGCTCGGTTCTAATTTTCTCAATCTGATTTTTGGCATCATCTAGTAACTCATAAGTCAAATTCTTTCGTTGATCATTTGTATCTAATAGTACACTTAATAATCTTGTTGCCTGAGAACTACTTTTAGTACACAAAAATCTTAATGCAACAATTCCTTCAGCCATTCTTCCCATCGCATTAATTCTAGGAGCAATAATATATCCAATCGAATCTGAATTTATTTGATTAACGTCTTTGATGGTATTTTTCAACAATAACTTTAATCCAATTCGTTGAGAATTTTTTATTGCTTCTATACCAAATTTAGCAAAACTTCTATTTGCACCAGTTAATTTAACCTGATCAGCAATAGTTGCTATACCACATAAATCTAAAAGTTCCTTTGAAAGATTTGGATTTATCTCTCTTGCTAACATCCATGAAACAGTTGCTCCACATAATTTTGTTGAATGAATAATATAATTTGCATTAGGAAATATAGGTTTGCCTAGTTCAAATTCTGGTTGGTGATGATCAGTAATAATCACATCAATATTTTGGTTTCTTAAGTATGCAACAGGTTTATGAGCAACAATACCATTATCAACAGAAATAACTAAATCTGGTTTCTTATCTAAAATAATATCATCTATTGCCTTAATAGAAATCCCGTATCCATGTTTTTTTCTATTAGGAATAAAAGGCTTTACATTACAACCAAAATCATAAAGAGTTTGCCAAAGTATTGCAGTAGCACAAATTCCATCGGCATCATAATCACCAAATATGACTATGTATTGATTATTTTTTTTAGCTTTTTTAATCCTTTTTAACACAGATTTAATCTGTTTTTCATCAATTTCTACATTTTTCAAACTAATTTCCAAAGGATAAATTGGTTCAAAGAAGTTTTCATCACGATCATCAATTGATCTATTATCTAAAATTATCTTACGTAAATCGGCTAAATTGGAAGGAATCTTTGTATTTTTTAATAACCATTTCATACATATAATATACAACGAATTTTAATTATGATTGCTAGCGGTTGCTAAAGAGGTTACAATTTCAATACAGATGCAAGATTTATTATCAATTAAAGTCGCCTTAGAACCATTATATATTCTTCACAAATTAAGACAAAATAATTTTGAAGCATATATTGTTGGTGGAGCAGTCAGAGATATTCTCATTGAATCCATTGAAAATAAAATGGCTGGCAAGCTCACTAACAACACTTATCACATCAAAGCTTCTGACTACGATTTTACAACATCAGCAAAACCTGAACAAATTCAGAAAACATTTCCAGAAAATTTTTATGAAAACAAATTTGGCACAGTCAGTGTAACAAGAACTCACCTTCGCGAACAAATGAATTTACAAAATATTAAATTTACAGAATCCAATTCTAAAAAATTATTTTCTTCAACATTCAATAAAAAAACAATAAATTTATCTTCAGCCACAAAAATTCATGAGTCACTAAAAAATAACATCAAAAATAATCAAATAGAAGATAATAAACTGAATATAAATGATAAAAAAAATATTGATGATAATGAAGTTTATGAAATTACAACATTTAGATCGGATGGCGAGTATTTAGATTATAGGCGTCCAGAAGATGTGTCCTGGGGCGAATCATTACAAAGTGATCTAAACAGACGAGATTTTAGTATTAATGCAATGGCAATTAAAATTAGCGATCAATTTTTAAATTCACTAAATTTTAAAGAATCTGAAGAAATTGTTACCATTAACCCCGATAATTTTGAAGTTATCGATCAACATTTTGGAATGAAAGATTTACAAAATGAAATTATCAAAACAGTAGGAAATCCTGATGAAAGATTTAATCAAGACGCACTAAGACTTTTGCGTGCTATTAGATTCTCAATTCAATTAAACATGCAAATCGATGATCAAACATTTGAAGCTATTATTAAAAATTCTCATCTAATTCAACATGTGAGTTGGGAAAGAATTAGAGATGAATTATTAAAAATGTTATCAAGTAATTACCCCAAAGAAGCAATTAAAATTTTAGACGAAACCGGATTATTAAAAATAATTATTCCCGAATTAATTGAAGGTAAGGGAGTCATGCAAGGTGGTCATCACATCAGTGATGTTTGGAATCACAATTTAGATTCATTAGATAATTGTCCTTCCATCGATCCAATCGTGAGACTAGCAACTTTACTACACGACATTGGTAAACCCAGAACACTAAAGATTATTGATGGAAAACCTACATTTTATAATCATGAAATTATTGGTTCTAGAATAGCTAAAGATATCGCAAAAAGATTAAAACTATCAAAAATTGAAATTGAAAGAATATTCATTTTAGTTCGTTATCATATGTTTCATTACCAACCAGAAAATACTGATTCATCAATAAGAAGATTTATGAAAAAAGTTGGCCTGGAAAATATCAATGATATTTTGGATCTAAGAGAGGCCGATAGAATTGGTAGTGGAGCAACTAAATCCAGCTGGAGATTAGAAGAAATGAAACAACGTATGGTGGAACAACTTCACCAACCATTTTCAATTAGTGATTTAGCCATTAATGGAAATGATTTAATGAAAGAACTAAATATTCAACCTGGTCGAATTGTTGGAGAAATATTAAATACATTATTTGAAGAGGTAATTGAGAATCCAGAACTTAATTCCAAAAATGAGCTTTTAAAAATTGCGAAAAGAATTGTAACAAAATTATAAAAAAATATAAATTTATAAAAATAAATATATTTAAGAATACTTTAGATTATTTTTTCTTAAAATTCTTTATTTTAAGTTCATCCCAAAGTAAAAGTAAAGGTGCTGCTGTAAATGTTGAGGAATATGTTCCAGTTATCGCTCCCACCAATAAGGCAACAGCAAACCAACGAATGCTATCTCCACCAAGCAAAGCTAATGAAAATAACATTACAATAATCGTTATTGAATTATTTATTGATCGACTTAGAGTTTCAATCACAGCCATATTTACAATTTCTTGATAATCCATTCCTCGCTGTTTTCTTTTTAATTCCCTAATTCTATCGTAAACCACAATTGTATCGTGAACTGAGAATGAAAGAGTAGTTAATAATGCTGTCACAAACAGCACGTCAACTTGAATTCCAAATAATATTCCAAGAATACTAAAGGTTCCTAATAATATTAGTGAGTCGTGGAACATTGCTAAAATTGCACAAATACCATACTTTAATTCGTCAAATTGTTTCCACACATAGATAGTAATAATTGTTGCAACTAAAAATAGCGCGGTTAATGTTTTTCTTAGTAACTCACTACTTAATGTTGCACCAACAGTTTCAAATTTTAATTCTGTAACATCTTGATATATTTTTTGGAGCTCTATCAAACTTTGTTGTTTGGTTTCATTAATAATATTTTCACCAATAATTACATATTTATTATCTTGGCCAGCTTTAACACTTTCTACACGATAAATTCCCGAAAATATCTCATTAATTTTATTTATATCAACTTTTTCACCACTATCATTTTTCACTCTAACTTCCAATTGAGATCCTCCAACAAAATCAATTGAAGGTTTTAAGCCATAAAGAATTAATGAAAAAATACTTGGAATTAAAAAGAATAAAGAAATTGCAAAAAATAATTTCTTATATTTCATCACATTCATGATTTATCTCCTTTAAGAAACAATCTCATTAAAGTTCTGGTAACAAAAACTCCAGTGAAGAGAGACAAAACTACTCCGATCAGAAGCGTAATTCCAAAACCTCTGACCATTCCACCGCTATTTAAAAATGGAAAGTCCATTGGATTAATTAGAATTAATGCAGTTATTATCGTGGCTAGATTAGCATCTTTAATACTATCCCAAGCTCTTCCAAAACCTAACTCTAAGGCAATTTTAAATGGTTTTTCCAATCTCAATTCTTCTTTCATCCTTTCAAAAATTAATATATTTGAATCAACCGCCATACCAACTGATAGCAACAATCCTGCTATTCCAGGAAGGGTAAGAGTAACACCAATAATTTTATACACAGCAATAGTTAGAACAGCATAAATTATTAAAGCAATGCTAGCCAAAAAACCCTTTGTACCATAATAAATAATCATAAATAACATAACTAATGCAATCCCAACTAATCCAGCAAAAGCACTTTTTTGAATTGACTCAGTTCCCAATGTTGCATCAACATTTCTTTGTTCCAATACTGTAATAGGAACTGGTAAGGCTCCTGCATTAAGCTGAATACTAAGTTTCTCGGCCTCTTCAACAGAAAAACTTCCTGTAATAGTAGCTTGACCATTTATAATCGCACTTTGAATTACGGGTGCCATTAAAACTTGATTATCAATCACAATTGCCAAAGACTCGCCAATGTGATCGGTGGTCAATTTTGCAAACAAATCTCTGCCCTCTTCGTTAAATTGAATTGCAACTAATGGTTCGCCCGTTGTTTGATCAAATTGAATTGTAGATTTTTTTAATTGACTTCCAGTTAAGCCTGTTTGTTCAAGGGTAATGGCTGATGGAGTGGCTTGTGAATCAACCGATTCTCCCTCAGGAGGTAACTCAGGATACTTTAGTAACTGAAATTCAAGTAATGCTGTTTGACCAACTAATTCTAGCGCTTGCTGAGGATCGTTAAGGCCTGGAAGTTCAACCACTATCCGATAATCATTTTCTGCTATAAGAGTTTTCACAATCGGTTCTGCCAAACCATACATATCTACTCTACGCAAAATTATTTCTCTTGAAGATTCTAAAGCGGCAACTCTATCTGAAGGATCAATTTGAGAAACATCTGCCTGGAGAACTACCTGAATACCTCCTTGAATATCAAGACCCTTTTTAAGTTCAAATTCTTTTTGATATCTTTTATTTAAAAAACTAAAATCAATTTTTGGAGAACTAAGTGTGAAAGACAAATTTCTGCCAAAAATATCTAGAGAAACTGGATAATTACTTGGAAGAGCTATTAATCCAGCCAAAAAGGTCAAAAAAATAATAACAATGAATACTTTTATTGGATTTTTCATCTAAACTCCCAAGGGATTTCTTTCGACAAAGTCATCTTCGTTGCCAATAACCATAATTCTACTGTCATACAAAACATCCATAACAAATGGGTCTCTTCTAGTTTTTCTAAAATCAAACTCATCGTCTGAAAAAATGGCATAGTTTATTTCTCTACCAAGAGTTTTTTCTTCTGCCTTAACCAAAAGTTCGAGCTCAGAAAGAACAATATCTCCGATTACAAGCATATCAATTTTACCTTGCTTAGGATTCAATCTTCTAACAAATCTTCCAGAGAACATTATAAAACTTACTGATCCAAGCTTACGTCTGAATTTTCTCAATTTTTTGCCTAATCCAGTACTTTTAACCACCATTTGATGAATTTCTTGAAAATAAGAGTATTTTTTATTTAAAAAATAATATAATCTATTACCACGCTGTTCGCTTTTTAATATACCTGCAGAGAGCATTCTATCTAGTTCTCTTCTTACTGCATTAATTTCTTCCTTAATTTCTCTGGTAATTTCACGAACGTAATACATTTCTTCTATGTTAGTAAAAAAGAGTTTTATCATTTTTACTCTAACTTTAGAAATCATGAAATCTTGTAAGTTATTCATATTATTTAATAATTTACTTCAGTTGCAGTACTGACTACCGATATCCAAGTCAAACCTCTAGCAAACTCAACAGCGTCACCTTTCCTATCAAAAAATTCTAACTCAGATTCTCTAGTAGGTTTCGACCAAGTAGCTTTAATTACGTCACCATTTCTAAATATCAAAGCATTTCCTTTTCCAATTGTTGTATAAAGCATGTGCTTTAGTTCATCTATTGGTCCTTTTTCAGTTGTTAAAAGTACTATAACATTAGCAGCCTGAATTTGCTTGTCGTGGTTCAAATCTATGTGTGGTTCACCAGCCATAAATCTTTTATATGAATTAGATTCTTTATCATATTGCCATTCAACTCCAAAATCACTAAAGCCATCCCAAAATTCATATTTAATATTTGTGGTAGTTCCAATTGTTCCAACTTGATCTTGAAAACTCCAACCTACATAGGTTTCTTTCCAATCATTACCGCCAATTTTTTTTCTGCCTAAGTTTCTTTCTGGAGCAATATTTGTCCAATCTCTCTGCTTTCCTACATCCCACAAAGCTTCAGTTGTACTTTGCATTGTATGCTCTGTTGCAACTTCTTTATCAAGACGATCATTATTTCTCACGAATGTTGGATATCCTATTGAAAATTGGTTTAAGTCATTTTCTAACGACCATCCATATTCCCCAATTTGACCAAGAGCATTGGCTGGTCCAGGGATATTTGCTCCACCAACGTGTACATAGAGAGGATAGTTAAATCCAGAAGCGTATTCAACAAAATAAGTTCTTGCTGATCTAATTGGAGCAATAATTGTGTCATATTTTTGTACTCCGCAATAAAACAAACCCATAAATCTGGTAACACCACCTTCAGCAATGGCTTCAAAAACAATGTCTGCATCAGCTAAGCCAGATTGAGGTCGTGAGTCAACCGAATTTTCAATCATAATAGCCAAAGGTCTTTTTTTCTCCCAAGCATCTTTTTCTTGTTTTGTAAACATTTTACCATTAAGAGGACATGCTTCGTTTTTTGCTGCTGAAGGATCTATATCTAATAACGCAGTTAATAAAGTTGTGTCTTCATTTGTTCCACTATCATTACCTTGAGAATCTGAACTAGTAATAATATTCTTGAGCATACTAGAACCCGCAAAAAATGAGAATGCTGAGTAAGAAAAGACTGAAGATATAATATAAATAATCAAGGTTATTATAAGTATTCTTTTATTCATTATTCCTTTCAAGTTTAAAACAGTCAGTATACTTCATTTACTAAACTTAATAAACAACTTTATTTAGTTACAAAAAATATTACTACTAAAACACCAAAAACTATTAAGGTGGTAATTAATGTTTTTATTAAGTCCTTATATAATAAGCTTACCTGAGATTGAGAAAAAGTGGTAGATTTAGTTTCAACCTTTTTTGATTCAACCATACCTAAAGACAACTCTCCAGTTTGAGAAACCGAAACCATAGTAGTATTCATCGATCTTTTTTCTGATTTTTGCTTTTCTTTTTTTGTCTTTTTTCTAGCCATGATTATTTTCCAAATATTCTTAAAACATCTTTAAATGTTATAAACCCAACCAATGTTAAAAGAAATATGTAACCACCATAATTTAAATAATATTCAATTTTTTTAGTTCTTTTTTTCTTAAAAATTAACTCTAGCACAACAAATAAGGCTCTTCCACCATCAAGAGGAGGAAATGGCAAGACATTCATTACTGCTAAGTTAATCGATAACATGCCCGCAAAGGAAAGTACTGTTGAAAAACCTTGCTCAAAAATTCCAAATGTTTGCGCTTGATGAATAATCCCAATTGGACCAGCTACATCACCTGAAATTTTAGCTTGAGTAAATAATCCAAAGATTACTCCAAAAAATGCTTGAATGACTTGAACGCCTAAAAATAATGCTTGTTGTAATCCATAAGCAATACTTTTAAATGGCATTTGCCATCCTGGATAAAAAACATAAACAACCTGATCAAAAACTATGCCTAAAGAACCCTGATCCTGAGGAGTTTCTTCTAGCAACCTCAAATAAACTGTGTATTCATTCTCAGTTTTATCACACTCTAAAACCTCACACTGACCTGTAGTAAAAATTTTAACAGTTTTTCCTTTATGCTGAGAAATTTCTTCAATTAAAGCATCGACATTTGAAATATTTACTCTTTCAGCATTCTCCATTTGAAATCCAACAATATTAACTCCAGAATTAATTCCAGCTTCTTGAGCAGGCGATCCCTCACTAATTTCCCCAATCCTTGCTTCGTTAATGTATTGTGGAATACCCATTTTTGAAAATACAATTGCAAATGCAAGGACTCCAAAAATAAAATTAATAGATGCTCCAGACAAAATGATCATTAATTTTTGAATTACTGTAGCTTGATAAAATTGTCCAGATTTTTTTCCTGATGATTTTATTTCTAATGATTTTTGTACTGCAACCTGTTTTTTAGATGATTTATGAGATTGTTGACCAGTTGGCTCTATAACAACATCCTCACCTTGCATTCTGACAAAACCTCCAAAAGGAATCCAATTAATTGTAAAATCGGTGCCTCTCCAGGTAAATAATTTAATTGCCTTGGGAGGATAACCAATTCCAAACTCATCAACCTTTACTTTAGACCATTTAGCTGCAATAAAATGACCTAGTTCGTGAATAATTACTAAAAATGATAATACTAATATAAATATAATTGTGCTCATTTAATTTTAAACCGTTAATAATTCTTTTTCTTTATTAGCAAGCAAACTATCTAATTTTTCCATGTTTTCTTTAAGTATCTCATCTAACTCAATTATTTCTAGCTTAATATCATCTTCACTAACACCTTCAGACCCTTTTTGTTTCTCAATATCCCTTTTGGTATCTGACCTTAAATTTCTAAACATTACTCTTCCAGACTCAATTTTTTTGTATAAAATTTTTACCATTTCTTTTCTTTTCTCTTCAGTCAATTGAGCAATTTTAATTCTAATAACATCTCCGTCAACTACTGGATTTAAATTAAGATCTGCAGTGGAAATTGCTCTTTCAATATTTGACAACAAACCCTTATCCCAAGGAGTTATTAAAAGCATTGATGGATCTGGAGCTTGAACTGAGGCTAACTCTGCAATTCTCATTTTTGTTCCATAGGCCTCAACAACTACTGGATCTAAGATCTGCACTGTAGCCCTGCCTGTTCTTAGAGAAGCAACGTCATTCATCACAAATTCATAAGCCTTTTCAAGCTTTGATCTAAAATTTAAAAATTCAAACGACATATTTTCTTTCTAGTATTTTTTTTGATATATTCTCTAATTAAAAAGACATCTAATTGTACCAAAATTTGTAGGATCGCGATAGGCACGCTATACTCCATTATATGAAACTAAAAAATTATTTTTCAAACTTAATTAAAAGTATTTCAACAACTGAACACTATTCTCATGCCCTTAAAAAACCTCTTAAAAATTCATTTTTCTTTTTCATAATCAGTGTTACCATAATGGGATTGATTAACGGAATACATATAGCTTTAACAATATTGCCCGAGTTAAAATCAGATTTTTTCCTTACTCTTGATGAATTAAATAAAAATTATGATCCAAATTTAGAAATAATTTGGGCAGACAATCAGTTGGAAATTAACCAAGAATACGTCTATATTTATTGGCCTTCAATTATTAATTACAAATATTTTCAACTGCCCCATACATTTGCATTAATTAACAATTCAGATCTTGAACCCCAAGAAGCTTCTCAATTAAATGATATGAGTACATTAATCTATTTGAATAATGATAATTTTTACACCTTAAGCGACATTGAAAATCATGAATGGTCTTCATTTCCTCTTAATACTATATTGGATGGATTGAGCTCATTTAGCATTAATAAACAAAATTTACCAAAACTAATATCTGGATTAAAAGATGGAGTAAATAAAATATTTTTTCAAATACAAATTGTTGAAGTTTTATTTGCTATACCAATATTTATATTTTCTAAATTTTGGCTACTATTATCTGAATCGATCTTAGTATACTTCCTTTTCAAAATTTACAATTTTAATTTTAACTTTAAAAAAATATTGAAATTGAATTTAAATATTTTGGTACCAACTAGTATTATTACTTTATTTGCAAATGTATTTGTTCCCAGACTAAGTTTTCCAATAGAATCAATTGCTTTTTGGGTAATTCTAATTTTTATAAGTTTTCAACTCAAAAAAGTTGATTAACTAACCCTAAAGAAATTGATTACCAAAAAAAATTGATTAACTAAATTATCTATTTATTAATAAAAAAATTAAACAGATTTGTAATTATTTTTCTTTCTTATCTAAACGAAGACCCATATCTACTGGTGGAAACGTTAAATCTTGATTGGCGGGATCAGCAGCATCCAAGTCAATTCTTGCATTCTCAATTCTTTGTTCAAGCGGACCGAAGTTTTTAATAACTTCCTGTTGAATATTTTCAAAAATATTTTCGGGAGTTTTCTTTTTTGATCTTAACATCACAATCACAAATAAAATTAACAATGTAAGAACCACCAAACCAATAATAATAAAAAATTTTATACTTTTTTTTGGATTTTGATCTATTGGAGTCGGTTCCACTGGTAATTCAACATTCAGATCTTGAAAAATTGGTTCTTCAAAAGCAAATTGTGTTTGATTATCTTCTTGACTGTTATTCATATTAAAGTTTTAGTAACTCCTCTAAGTGATCTAATGATTTTGACAATTGGATATAAATTGGCTCCAAATCCCTAAGAATTCTTTCATAAAAAAGCCTTCCAAAATTTTCTTCATCTCCATTAATAATCTTATTATTTAGTTCCGAAAACTCATTATTAATTTCAAGAAAATTTCGTTGTATTTCTTGATATGCTCTATCTCTCTTTGCCTGAATAACCGCGCCAACTTCAGAATTAACCTTACTTTCTTTAATATCTTCATCAATGAGAATTGACACATCATAAACAGCTTGCATTTGACCAATTCTGATCAAAGATAATGCTTTATAGGTAATCTGATTATAGGGCTCTACAAAAATCTCAAAACTATCTGCTAATAAATTAACAGCATTTCTATCTTTAGATAAATCAATATCATCTTGATGAAGCCGTAATGTAATAATTAATGATTCTATTTGTTTTAAACTCTGATCTTTTAAAGATATTTCCACACCAGCAGTATCTTCCAAAGTTGCGCTGATCAGTTCCAAATAGGTAATTAAAACCTTTGATCTATCTTTCATTGCTTGACGAGTTGCATTAACTGCATCTTCTAAAGCAGTCAATGTTTGAACATTAAAGTAATTGCTTTGGGCAACGTTAAATTCTTTAGCTGAATTTCTATATGCTTCAATTTGATCTCTGTATAAAATCTTTAAATCGATAATTTTTTGAGTATTTCTTTTTTTATTTAAAATTTGAGTTGAAAAAGATGCTGTATTTACATCTTCATTAATTTCTAATTTAGGAACTATTTCATTTGATTGAGAACTCTCTTGAGAAGGCATTCCTTCTAATTCCTGAGCCTTTATTGATGGAACAAAAAGAATACTTAAAATTAATAATTGGATTACTAAGAATATTTTATAAAAAGATAATTTTCTCATTTTGATAATTCTCTATTTCTTGCAAAAATAATTGCCTCATGAAGAGATTCAAAGGTTCCGGTATCTAACCATTTCCCCTCAACTTGAGCTACATCTAATTTTCCTTCATGCAAATATAAATTATTAAGATCAGTAATTTCTAGTTCACCCCTTGAAGAAGGAGTTAAATTTAGAGTCTTTTCAATGACTGAGTGATCATAAATATACATTCCAGTTACTGCAAAATTCGATTTAGGGTTCTGAGGTTTTTCTTCTATTGAAATCACTTTATTATTTTGATCAAACTCCGCTACTCCAAATCTTTCAGGATCAGTAACTTCTTTAACAAAAACTCTTCCACCAGATTCAAAGCTATTTATTGAGTCAGAAAAATTATCTTCATAAAGATTATCTCCTAAAATCAGGGTAACATTGTCATTGCCAATAAAGTTTTTCCCAATCAAGAAGGCTTGTGCTAATCCTTCGGGTTTATCTTGAATTTCATAAGTGAACTTACAATCAAATTGACTGCCACTTCCAAGTAATTTCAAAAAATCACCAGCATGATCTGGAGCAACAATAATAAGAATATCCTTAATTCCTGCACTTAACAATGTTTCAAGAGGATAAATGATCATTGGTTTATTATAAATTGGCAACAACTGCTTGCTAGTAACTTTAGTGAGTGGGCTTAATCGGGATCCTGACCCACCTGCTAAAATAATTCCCTTCATATTTCTCCTTTATTTATTTCACTCAATGTCATCACTTGTATCAATCATTACACCCTAGTTTAGCACTTTTATTAATAATTTGTATTTAAAAAGTTAATAAAAATAAGACTGAACCAGCCAATAATGATACTGATAAATATTCAAAAATTACATGTCTGTGAAGTTTATTCATTTTTGAGTGCACCATAACCCCCCAAAAAAAATAAAAAGAGGACATAAAAATTATTAAGAATCTTTGAATATCTCTATTTGGCCAATAATGTAAAAATAATAATGAAAAAATTAAAAGTATTAAAATTAAAACAATATATGCTTTATGGTGTTTTTTAAACTCTGCTATCATAATTAGACTGCTCCTCCTTTAAAGAAAACAATTAGATAAGCTATAAAAATAAACAAAATGATATGAGCCAAATTTTTCCCCACAAGTCTTGAAGGTTTTTTATGTCCAATAATAAGAAAATCATAAATTAAAACGACAACTATTAAGAAAATAATGCTTAAAAAGAAAGCTTTTAATACGTGAAGTGGTGACATTAATATCCCTTGAGATAAACTACCTTGCGGCACCGATGCAATTGCTAAAACATCATTTGGCGAAGAATTTTCCAGATCATTTGCATCTACTTCAATTACTTCTTGAGAATCAATTTCTAATTCTTCTTTAGTTTGTGGTTTATTTACAACATTTACTGGAACAGGAGTATTTGTAACCACCGGCTTTGTTTCAGCTACCGTAACTGCAGGAACCTCAACGCTTGGATTTGAGTTAGATACAGATCCATCGACCAAAGTTCCAAACATTTGTACAACTAAAGTCGTTTCTGTCCCATTTAATTTTCCATCAACAACTGCTAATCCTATATCTCTATATCTTGGATTCATAATATTTGCTCTATGAGTCGGTGAATTCATCCATGCAGAAATCATAGGTCCAGTGGAATCAAAATCTCTAGCCAAATTCTCTCCGGCAACTTTGTAGTTATAATTAACACTCTTTATAAAATCCCATGGTTCCTTGCCAGTGGGAGATGTATGAGCCCAATATTGGTTGTTAAACATATCTTGAGCTTTTGCTAAAGCGGCTTCCGACAAAACACCGTTATATGTTAGTTGCGCTAATCCTTGAGTTGCTCTCTCTCTATTCGTGCCCTCAATTACTTGTGCAACTGTGATTGAAGATGCATAACCTAAAATACTACCTTGAGGCAAATTAATTGAAGAAACGATTCCAACTATTTGGAAAAAACCCAATGCAATCAGAGACATAAAAATCATTGGTCTAGGATGAAGTATTTTAGGTCGATGGTTATTAGACTTTTGCGGATGAAATAAATGCTTTAAAGTTTTTGTTATTTTCACTTTATTATCTATTAAATAATAATTTTCATTATGATAATAAATGTTTTTTTGTACAAGGGTTGAACTCTTGAGTAAAAATATTTTTTAATGATATTAATATATATTTATATATCCTAAGTTATAAATAGGTGAATAATTTCCGGCTTGATCAAAAAACTTTATTGCAAAATATTTATTACCTAAATCTAAATTATCAATTAATATATTTTCATTATGGTCGGGATTAATTATCATTTGAGAGTCTTGGTATTTTTTGTGATTAGAAATTGCAATGACTTTGCTTTTTTTCCAATTCTCTTCACTTAATATATCATCATCTGAAACTCTAATTTGATATGAATTTTTGGAATTAAAAATTTGATTAACATTTTGAAGATTGGATTCTTTCGACGGATAATCAAAAATGATATTTAATTGCAAATCTCCTTCAGCAAATAATTCAGCCCGTTCAAGATTTTTTGGAGAATTTAAGTCAACTTTGACTACTAAAAATTTTGATTCTTCAACTTTTTCCTGCGAATTAATGACATAATACTCAATTAAGTCATTTTCAAATGCATCATTGATCTTAAGAATATATGGACTTAAAATTTGATAATGATGTTGAATAATTTTCCCTTCATTATTGGATTTATATTTAACAAAAATTTTTGAATTTGACGGCAATGCTTCAAAAGCTATTTGATCACCAATTTTTGCTAAAAATTTAGAAGTACTAATTTCTTTTAACATCAGCGATGGCGGATCCATTTCATCAAATGAATTTTGTGAAAAAAAATTAACAACAAAATGATTATTATTTGAGTTAAAATTTTTTAAATTTATAAAACCTTGATTCCAAACTCCACTTTCTGAAAAATCATGAAATGCATACCTGTCATTTACTTTAACTATAAAATTTGGATCATCAAACCCATCTAATTTTTCTTGAGTTTCAATTTTATATTGAAATGATAAATATTGATTTTCAGTAGTATAAAAATTTTGAATATCCATACTTGAATCATTTTTTGAAACTAATTCATCAATAAAATATATATGATCGTCTTTAATAATTTTCACAGTAACTTTTGTAGGCTCTGATTCAGCGCTCACAAAACCTTCATTGTTTATGTAAAAGTTTTTAAAAGGGTTAATTTTACTGACCAAATTAACTAACTTTATATTTTCAAAATCTCTGAAATTATTTGGAGCAATATTTTTAACAATATCCTTGATCTTTGAATCAAAATTTAATGGCTGATCAATATTTGAAGAACCAAGAACACTATCACTTAAATCTTCATTTGGTTCATTATTCAACACAGCAGTAAATAAAAAAATTATAGTAATAACTAAAATTATTATGCAAAATATATATATAATTTTCTTTTTCATTTATTGAAAATATTTTTTATTAGTATGAAAGTAAACTATAATTATTGCTTTAAGCTTTATTTATGTGTTTGGTTTCCATTAAAATTTGGTTTTGTATCAAGTTAGTCTAGTTGATATAATATGATTTTAATCAAAGGCCCCATCGTCTAGCGGTTAGGACACCAGGTTCTCATCCTGGCAGCCAGAGTTCGATTCTCTGTGGGGTCACAATATAAAAAAAGATCCATTTATGGATTCTTTTTTTATATTGTGGTCGCATAGTTTGAAAAGCACTCCGCCGAGCAAAGCGAAGCAGAGTTCTGACGGAGAGTGCAAAGCACCCTCCTAATGCAAGTGAACCATCCTACAGAAATCATAAATTGTGGCGAATCGTAGATTCTCTGTGGGGTCACATTTTTGTTAAGAACACACTAATTATTCTATATTATAAATTTCATTCATCACAAAATGAAAAGCGTCACCAAATTTTTTAGGATTTTCCTTTAATTCTTTCAGTAACTGATCCCTTGAAAATCTTTCATAAGAATCAGATTCATGATTCAACACAGGTTCCTCATCGGAATATATTTCATAAACAATAAAATAATGGTTTTCTTTTCTTCCAATAACTTCTCTGTTGTAGATCTTCTTACCAACAAACTTAAAATCAAATTCTGTAATACCCAATTCTTCTTCAGTCTCTCTTCTTAATGCTTCTTCTTCAGTTTCACCAGACCGAATATGTCCTCCAACAGGAGATACATACTGTCCAGCATCTTGTCTATCATTTGCTTGTTTTACTAAAATCCAGTTACCGTGTGAATCAATTAGTTCTGAAATAATAACTCTATGTAGAATGCCTTTTTCATGACACTCTACTTTAGGACAATTACCTGTTACTTCATCTTTTGCATTTACTATGTCAACTATTTCCATATATTATGTTCTAAATTTGCTTTCAACTACTCAACTTTTACAAACTTCTTTTTACCCTCAAGAGTAACCTTCATAACTTTCATATAAATCAAAATAAAAATAAATACTCCTACTGCATACAAAGCAGAAATTAGCAGTGCTGTTCTTAATTCAAAAGTATCAAATACATATCCAGCAACAATAGCTAATACAGATGCCACTAAAGCCTCATATACCTTAATACTTGAAAGAGTTGTTGCCCTAATCTTTGATGGTATATGCTTTTGTCCAAAACTATTTATTATTGCTTCTTTAAATGGCTCAGATACATAAAAAACCATTGCAGATAATAAACCTACAAAACCAAAAAACTTGCTCATTCCAAACAACCCTATTGCAAAAATAAACCAAGAAATAAACATTAGTTGGAACTCACTTAAATACTGTTTTAACTTTGCAAACTGAGAAACTACTATTGCTTGTAATCCATAAACAATTGCAACAAAAACTCCTAACCATTTAACATCAAATAGTTCTAAACCTAAAATGTATGGCTTATCAACTGAATGGATAAAGTAGTGGTGAAACCCATATAGCAATGAGACAAATAACGTAATAAAAAACAACTCTTTTGAAATTAAAATATGCTTTAACCCTGCAAATACATTTAGCTCTTCTTCAACAATACTTTCTGAAGCTTTTTTTTCAGATTTCATAAACCAAACTATTACAGCAGAAATGCAAAAGAATACTGCTAAAAGATAATACGGATAATTATGATTTATCGAAAACAAATATGCACCAATAATACTTCCTATAGCAGCTGCTATATAATTAACACTTCCACTGTAAGAAATAATTTCATCATATATTGAAACTTTTTTTTGAGAATCTAAATAATCATAAATATATGCTTCAAGAGAACCAGAAATAAAAGAAATACCTAACATCCAAACTGCAGCAAAGAATGCAAACTGGATAGTAGTTTCTAAACCAGTCCAAATTAACGACGTTGCTGTCATTGTAATTAAACCAACAATAACACTAGCTTTTCTTCCAAATTTATCACCAAAAAAACCTGTTGGAATTTCAAACAAAAAACCAGCTACAGAAAACACTCCAAAAACTATGGCAATGTCTGCATAACTTAAGCCTTTTGCTAAGAAAAATAAGGCAATAATTACGTTGATTGGATATAATCCATAAATGAATTTATATAGTATGTATAAAAATAAGGTTTTGTCTTTGAGATATTTCATCTATGTGATTTTATCATTAAATGTAACTACTTATATTTAGCAGTTGGTACACAATATATAAGACGTAGCCTCTCGAGGTTTTCAAGAAATGGTTCAAACTGAGTTACCTTAAGGTCACAATATAAAAAAAGATCCATTTATGGATCCTTTTTTTATATTTTGGTCGCATAAATTGAAAAGCACTCCGCCGAGCAAAGCGAAGCAGAGTTCTGACGAAGAGTGCAAAGCACCCTCCTAATGCAAGTGAGCCATCCTACAGAAATCATAAATTGTGGCGAATCGTAGATTCTCTGTGGGGTCACAAGTATCGTTTTGTTCAGTGCGACCCGTAAGGGTGCGCAGAAAATCCCGATAAAACCTACTAATTTTTCTTCAACTTCTTCAAAATGTCGTTTTAGATCCTGTAATTATTTACAAAGTTTTTTATAATGATATACTTCGATGTACTATGAATGTAGAAAAAACTCCCAAACATATTATTCGAGCCGTAGTTGATACTCTCCAAGAATGCAACCTTAGATGCCAGTACTGTCACCCGGGTCATACCTGGGAAAAGAAACACTTGTCAGCTAATCTTATAGAACAAACACTTAGTGAGGCAGAGCAACGTGGTTTATTAGAAGTTACTTTAACTGGTGGAGAAATCACACTCCATCCCGAATTGGTAAAAATCTTGGAGTCAACTCAAGTTTTAGATCGTACAGTTTCAACTCTCATTACTAATGGCACAACCATGACCCCTGAATTAGCTAGACAGTTTCGTGATTCTAACGTTTCCAGAATTTGTACCAGTATCGATGGCCCAGATGCCGGTACACATAACACATACAGGGGAAACTCATTTGACAGAGCAATAAATGGCTTGCGTTTACTGCAAGAAACGGGAAAACCAATTACCGTTATCACTGTTGCCCACCACAAAAACTACGAGCATGTTCTTGAACTAAGTAATCTCCTTGCCAAAGAAGGACTCGCGGCAGAACATCACATCTGTGCTCCATCATATTCTGGTACTGCCAAAGATAACTATGAAGAATTTAGATTGAGACAAGAAGAGTTTTTTGCTCTGCAACAAATGGTAGATGATTCATATCAGGATTTAAAAAACCAAGGATTGTTTGTTACTTTCAACTCTTTTTGGCCCGCTACTGGAGAAAGAGCAAAAACCAATAACTCCAGGACAATTACTCTAGTTCAGTTAACAGAACAGCTAAAAGATTGCTATATCATCGTCCGTCCAAATGGTGACGTTAGGCTAACTGCTGCTGCATGGGGAAGAGAAACTATTGGTAATGCAGTAACGGGAAATCTTCATACTGACAGCGTTAAAATCGCTCTTAATCAAGCTGAACAAATATACAATCAAGGTTTAGTGAAGCAACTTCCAAGAGAGATCGAGGCTGTTCACAAATTTCATTACGGGAAAGATGTCAATCCTGCAATAACCAATAAGATACTTAGTGATAAAGAAAGTGGTGCCGGTTTAGTTCAAATGGTACCAATTAAGCCACTCTCGGAGTCAGATCTGTTCCAGATACCTCTTTCCGAAGAACAAATGCTGTCTATTGCGAGCAATCTCCAAATGCAACCAGACAGATACAGGCTTGTTAACATTGCTGGCAATTCATACGTACTGTTTGATAGGCTGACAACCCACATTACTCTTCTCAAGCCTGAGGAAGTGCTTATGATTGTTGGCTTAGGAAGTCACTAAATATGCCTTTAAAAGAAGTTGACACAAGACTTCTAAGGGCGCTAAGTGAATACAGAGCTTTTGTTAGCGCTCTAGCCATTGAAACTGGCCAGCGATCCTTAATTAGAGATATCATACTTAGCGAGCCTTCTACTACATCTGCTAAAATTATGAAGGCTGTGGGGATTTCGGCCGAGGAGTTAGTAAAAATCTATCGAGACTTGCAAACGGATGAAGAATTTCAGTTAGCAGTCAACTCTCCTTACTATTCTCGCCGTCTCATGTTTAATGTCGCGCGAACAGTCGTGCATGATCTGGCCTCTGACTCTGATTATACTCAGAGATTGATCTCAGGAGATCCAGTATCTTCAAGAGTAGTTGAACTTCATACAACCAAAGGAACTTGTAACTACAACTGTGTGATGTGCTTATGGTCAGATAAAGGGGAACGTACCTATGACACAGCTCAGATGAAGGGTTTTGGCTTAATGCAAACTGAGGAATGGAAAAACACTTTAGCAACCATCCGCGAGTTTGGTACCAAAGTAGCTGTTTTTTCTGGTGGAGGTGAAGTATTGCTGAATAAGGATTTTTTCAGATTGCTGGCGTTCTCACATTCGGTTGGTCTGAAAACCCAGCTCTATACTAGTGGATACAACATGACCCATCTTGAGGAGGAAGAGTGGGGAGAATTGTTGAACATGGATCGAATTAGATTTAGCATACAC
Source organism: Pseudomonadales bacterium (assembly GCA_020632265.1). Taxonomy (GTDB): domain Bacteria; phylum Patescibacteriota; class Microgenomatia; order UBA1400; family PJMF01; genus VFLK01. The sequence goes on from JACKFW010000001.1 coordinate 197,979, forward strand.
TCATCAAATGAGGGCACATACAATGATATTGTTAGTATGCCAGAACACGCTCATGCACTCACTAAAGTTGACAACAACTTAAAGTTATTATTAGAGAAACGAAATATCGTAGGCTCCGATTTAAAAATAGGTATTGGATTCGTGATACAGCCACTAAATACAATGCAGGTAGAGGATATTGTTGAGTTTGCAAAAAGGACTGGAGTGGACTATCTCAACATCCGCCGGGATGAAATTTTAGTAACCAATCCTCTGGATCAAGAATCAGAAGTCGAGCTCAGAAAGCAGTTATTACGCATTAGACAAAACATTGTTAATGGCGTTTATGGGAATTTAGAAATTGATTTTTCGGACAATTTAGTTGCATTTATGAACGAGGAGAAATACTTACTACCTCAAGTGCCACAATGTGTTATCAAACACTTTAGACCCACTATTAATCCGTATGGTCTGTGGAATTCGTGTGATCTTAAAGGTGAACCAATGTATGCGGATCCAGATTTTGTGATTGGTGATCTACATCAGGATGGTGTTGTAAAAATTTTGGCTCGCACACAGCAAACAACTATCCCTGCAGCATGTACAAGTTGTATGCCCAGTGGTCAAACTGGAAATGCTATTTTCACTAAATTACTTCAAGATCACGCTTTGGGGATTGATTTTAAAGATCAGCCATTTTTTTAATCACGTCTTTTACCGTTTGACTTGTCGGTGTATTAGACTGATCGATATCACGAAAACTAACTTTGACGACGTCCTTCCCGTTTCCCTTGGTCACAAATTTTCCTGATACTTCATAGATAAAATAGAATTTTCGGAAAGTTTTCCATGCCTGGTGAGATTCTAAATCATAAAATAATTCATTAGCAGAATAAATAAGATTATCTTCACGAATAGATTCATCAATCAGAACGAGGCCAGTCTCTTCCCAGAATTCCCTACGGAGCGCTTCTTTTTCGGTCTCACCCATTTCAACACCACCACCAGGAAACTCCCATAGGTTTGATTTCGAATCCTGAACCATTAAAAATAATCCACTCATTTTATACACAGCATAGACTGCAATACGCTGAATTAAGTCAGCCTCTAATACTTGGTGACTCTTGCCTTTGGCATCTTGAATTTGTATGAATGTATTCATTATTGATTAGCCTCTGTTTTATGTATGCCTGTGGTGGTTTTCAAGAAGAAGTGATTGCCGTTCATTTCTAAAACAACGTAGGCTGTATTTTCAATTGAACCTTTTGTTAATTCATCAAAGGTTGAAAAACCAATTTTCATTAGCAAAGATTTCATAAGTGCACCATGAAAAACAACTAGAATTGAAAGACCCTTATAGATCAACTCTAATTCTTTTATAAAGGTTAAAAAACGCAAGGCTGCTTCTTCAAAAGTTTCCATGTCTTCGCTAATTCGGAAGTTTACCTTTTCCTGCTGAGATAGTCGCCGAAAAGTATCTGGTACTATATTGTGTCGATCAAAAAAAATTTTGTGTAAGTTGCCGGCACTGGTTTCACGGATACGTTGAGAAGTGCTCACTGAAAGTTGGTGACGGACAGCAATAATCTCTCCTGTTTTTTGGGCTTTTTTAGCATCGGATGAAAAGACCGCATTCAAATGAATGTTTTGAAATTTTTCTGAAAGTATCGTGGCCTGCTCGATGCCCAGGGATGTAAGGTCGCTATCATGCCAAAGTGAGGAATCCTGACTTGCTCCAGCATCAGATAGGACATTAGTTTGAGATCGAGCATGTCTAACTAAGTAAAATATGGTCGATGGTGGAAAATTTTGAGGAGATTTGTTCATAACTTGAAACATTTTTTATTAACCAACAATATCCTTATTATACTCTACCGCTATTATTAGTAAGAGTTTATATTCTTGTTTATAAATAATTTCCTAGTTGATTAGGTAGCTATTTAAACTAAAACTATCTTAGACCTATAATTACTTGAGGTGAAAGTCGTGCGGTGAGAATCCCATTGCGGTCACAAATATCGTAAAGTTCAGCGCTTCTTGAAAGAACTCGTGAGGTAGGCTTGATGAAAGCTATGGGAATGAAATCATTTGAGATACGAGATTTATTTATGACAGAATCTATGATTATGGGATTTTTTGGAGGAATAGGAGGAATAATTTTAGGATATGTTTCGGGAAAAGTCTTAGGAATAATTCTTTCATCATTTGTTATTGCAAAGGGTCTAGGATTCATTGATGTGTCATATATTCCGTTTCTATTTGTTACAGTAATTTTCTTTTTATCATTGATTGTGGGGATTATTACAGGAATATATCCAGCTAAAAGAGCTACGAAAATAAGTGCTTTGAATGCTCTTAGGTATGAATAAAGAAAGCTAATAAACAATATGCTTATATCTAATTAAACCATAACATATCAAAGTAATCCTTAAACATAGAAATATGCTTCAAGAATATTTGGAGTATGATCGCCCAATACTAATCCAGCAAGTAAAGAGCCTAATCTAGTTTTTTTCTGCCGGCCATTTTTGACAAGAACTTTTAGTTAACTACAATATTTTTCAAGGCAGTGTCTGGCTATTGGTGTTAGTAGTGATAAATATTTTTTATTTCCTCTCCTGTCTCATTATATAAGACGTAACTCCTCTAGCTCAGCTAAAAGTGGTTCAAACTGAGTTATCTTGGATTCACCAAATTTAATTCACATAAAAATAATCTTATCGGGCTCTTCCTAAGACTTATCAAAAATGTTATACTTTTGGGTATAATCTTAACTAAGTAACAAATAATAAGGTTTTTATGATCAAAAAAAATGAAGGTCCAGCTGATAGAGCAATCAGAATAATCTTAGGCTTGACTTTAATAACAATAGCCTATACACAACAAATCAACTGGTTATATATTGTAGGAGCAGTCGCCCTCATAACAGGTATAACTGGATTTTGTGGACTGTACACATTGCTAGGAAAAAATACCTGCCCTATGAAAAAATAGTTATTTTTTGACTCAAAATCTTGTTTAATTTCTTTGTCTTAGCAGAAAATAGTCTCTTTTATCCTAATTCACATCATTTTGTTGCGCTAATTTTACTACTTCATCTAATTAAAAATCAAACACTGTATTAAATTCGTTAATTAATTTCTTATTATACTTAAATAGCATCATTAACCAAAGAGTTCGAGATATTTAAACGTGGGGTCATAATTTAGTTGGTATATCAATATAAAAATGTATTAATGAACAATTAAATTTATCAAAAGGTGCTTCTTTATATTAGACAACATCACTATTAAGTCTTATAATATACCTTATGGTAGAAAATGACAGAAGAAGACGCTTATTTACTTCGCTTATTGAAACAGGTCGGCGCTATGTAGAAGAAAGCAATACAGACATAGCTGTAGAACTTAGCTTAGAAGCATTAGTTGGACTTTTTGCGCTTATTACTGCCATAGAAGCAGGAAAAACACATCTTGTCTCTGTTAATGCAATTGCATTAGATAAATACATAGACAACCCACAGTTACTGCAAATTGGTAGAGAAAAATTAAATAATTTAGAAGCAGGTTTATTAGAACTCTCTGAATCTCTTAAAACCCTAAGTTCTGAATGGAGAAGAAATTATAGAAAATCAAGAACAGTGATGAAATCTCGAACTACAACTGATTGTGATTCTAAGGGACACTGCACTACTAGTACAGAATTTTATACTGAAACTGAATACTATTGGGATGAACCAAATGAATGGACATCACTCGGACTAGATCACAATACAATATCCAGTTGGCAAAATTCTATTAATTCTCAAATAAATAGCGTTAACTCTTCATACAATTCACTCCCAAACACCCCTACCTTCGTGGATGGCTATGATACATACAGAGTTACGGCAACTCCACTAGATACAACTAAACGGAGCTTTATCACCACAATTGGCTTTGCGTCTGCATCTGTTGGTTTTGCGTTCTATGAAGAAGTCATCACCGCTCTCGCAAAATATTATGGAGGATATGACTCAATACTAAGAAAATTTGCAAATACAAGAGTTAAGCGAAGATCTTTCTTAAAATTTATTGCAGGCTCCTTCGCTATCGATAAATTAAAAGAATGGAATACAACATTTGCAAAAGAAAATTCTGGAGTTAAGGAAAAAATAGAAGGAGAGATTAAAAGTACCATAAAGAATATTAAACTGAATGATGAATTAGCAATTCAAACACTACTTGGATCAAACATAAACAGCATCATTTATACACATAAAATTATTTCAGAAATACTTGGTGCAGCACTAAATAATAACGGCAACGGAATTGAAGACTATGCAGTAATTAGACCATTACTAGATAATGTGGTTGATCAGAATCAAAATAGAGGAATCATTTTGGAAGCCTACACCAAAAATGGCAATACAACTGAAGTCTCACAAGAGTTAAAAGACATTGCTTCACATGTAAAAGCTGATAGGTATATCCAAAGCCTCACTGCAGAGCAACAATCACAAGCAACATGGAATGCCATTCTACAAGTTGTTATTCTAATTGGGGCGTTTACAGGAATTGCCCTTACTGCAGAAATTGCACTCGTTGTCACAGATGAAGTCTACAGAAACTTTAACTAATCTACTTTGTATACCTATACTGAGTACCCACACCAAGTTCTTGCACATCTGTTGCAAACCCTTTATACAACCCCACCAGGTCTGCAATCAATTCGATCGGATTCGACAACGTTAGGGTCACCAAATTTTATTATCCAGATATAAGTATTCAAGAATGTATTTTTTTTCGTCAGATTTCCAGGTTTAATTAGTTCTAATCCCTGTGGGTAGATTTTAAGTATCTCCAAACCAAAAATCGAAACTTGATAACCCCTGTCGTATGAGTATTAAGATCCTTTCAGCAATATATGAGACCTTATATCTAGAATATTATATATACATCTGTCATAATATTCCTATGCCAGAGCAAATAAATACTATTATTCCTACAAAAGATGAGTTAAATCTTCGGGAGCAAGAGCCTGAGGAAAGATTATTGGGGAGTCAGGTAAATAAACTAGCAACAAGAGGCCAAAGACTAGATTTTATTGAAAAAGCTGAATCAGATGCTTATGAAGAATACGATAGCGTACTTGTTAGAAAAGCGAATAAATTGCTTCTGAATCCAATGTTAGAACCAATGGATAAAGAAAGAATAACTGCCCTTGTAAAAGACGCCACTCATTCCTTACAATTACTCGGTGCTGTTATTACCTCACTTGAAAATAAATTATCAGCCCCGTCAGAAAGAGCTGTTGTCAGCAATATGATTGATATTATAGAGAAATTAGTTTTAAAGGATTATAAAAACAGTAAAGAAATTTCTGGTACAGAAATTTATTCTCAAGACATAGAAACAATGTAAATCAATCTCGGAAAAGCTTTGTTTCCTGACGGGTTGCCAAAAGAAGTTGAAATAATTCCACACGCACAAACTCTGTCTGGTCAAGGAAATATTTTCATACTCGTTGACAACAGATCAGGTTTTCCTCAAGTCAAATATATCAAAACTGAAATAAATAGCATGATCATAAAACGTGACCCTAATCTATTGAGAGAATTAAGCAGAGACTTCGATTTTCAATATAATAATGCAGATACTGAATTTAATATAGTAAGACCAAATGGGACAGCGCATGATGCAAATGCCATCAACAAAGTCATTACATTACCAAATGCAGTAAGGGCTATAGTAATGAATCAAGTCCTGGACTCACGAAATTTGTTAGATGAACTTAGCCTTGCAAATGAAGATAAACATATTTTTTTAAAAAACGCTGCTCAAGAATTAGCTTCTTTTTTAAAATTGTTCCTAACTATGTATAGTGATCCCGGTACATTTCCAAAGGACTGGGGTTTAGAAGATAGTAGAGCGTTCAGCCCAGAATTTAAAGGAGTTGGTTTTTTCCCAAAAACCACAAATGATCTTGCACCAAATATTGGAATATATGACTTTACAGTTTTGGCTAGGAATACTTCATATGTCCCAACCATAGAAAAAAAATTTCTATGCAACATTCCTGCACTATTGCTGTCAATGAGCGGTCATAGCGATTTACTTAGCGCGCTTACTGATCTCTCGCCAGCTGCTCTAAGGAGGAATGTTGAATATGGAGAATTCGCAAAAATTTCATTTATATCTAGGCTTAAAGAACAGAAATTACAACTCAAATCAATATTTGAAGATATGGGATTTCCCGAATTACTCCCCGCACTTGAAGAAGCTTTAATGGACCCGCCTATTGATCTCAGGGGCACAAGAGTATGGACTCAAACCGCACTTGAAAAAATAATCGCTTCCATTACCTAAATTGTTCTCAACTCTATTAGTCTGTTGTTCATTTGCAGAATACACCTGAAAAAGTGTTCCAGCTGAGGGTGCGTAAGGTCACACAATAATCAATCTAAACATTTAGTTTTTGATATGTCATAATTTCTCTATGACCATGAATAATATCACAGCATCTTCGGGAGAAAATACCCTAGATCCTGAATATACAATATTACATTTTTCTGGTCTTGCTCAACAAACAGGAGTGGGTCTAGAACATCCATTAGGAACAATTGAAGGAAGAATACGCATTTCTTCTCAAAAAAATCTGAGTGAAATTGTGCCCGATGAGTTCCTTCCTGTAATCATTGATACCGAAAACAAACTGCTCTCTTTAACTGGAATATCAGAACTTATAAAAGAATTGAGAAAACACATCTTAGAATTATCTACATTAGATGACAAGAATCTTATTGCAGATAGAAATGAAATTAAAATGGATGTCATGAGTAATGATGTCATTAATATTGATCCCAATCATTCCAAACTTCTACTTTCTGAAAAGAAAACAATTATTCATAAATATATATCCTCGGTTGCAAGAATAACACTTTTAATTCGGGCAATAGATTCTATAGATGAGGATAAAAAAGATGAATATAATTTAATTAAATCACAACTTGAAAATTGGCTCACGATTTTAAACAAGATATTACCTAATCTAAATGAAGATAATGAGATAAATAAACTAATAGAACAAGAAATTATTAAGCAAAGCAACAATAATTTTGTAGATTTTGAAAATAATGAAGTCTCTAGGTTAAAAAAACTATTATCTGGAGAAAGAGCTGGGAGAGATGAAAAGAAGCAAAAAAAATTAACAGCGAGAGTAATTTCTGTATTATTAGGCAATACTGATGTAAAAAAACAAAATGAGGTTTCCAAAGACCTATCTGAAGAATTATGGGAAGTAGCTTCTGTCATTAATGATATTAGACTTGTTGAAAGATTCAAAAAAGAACAAATTAACTTGTTAGAGATAAAAAATCAAATCAGTAATATCAAACAAGAATTTAAAAGTGGTGCTAAAAAAAATAACGAATCTGAAGAAGAATTTGCCGACCGATTAAACAATAGAATACTTGAGCTTGTCATTCCCATTGTAAATACAACAAATAAACTTTTTCCACATGAGAGTAATAAATCACCTTCAAATATTGCAGCAATTCTCTACAGAAATGAGGCACTTTGTTCAGGAAAGGCAGAAGTTATTTCTTCAATCATGAAATTGATTGGCCTGGAATCAACGCCTATTAATGTAATCCAAACAAAGAATGATTATCACGGCGGTCACGTAATATCAAAAACTAATCTTCTGGGTAAAACAATACTTTTTGCTGATGCAAACTTCGATTTGGCTGAAAATATAAATCCGATCATACAAAGGGAATCGACCAGACTTTTGTATACTGCTAAAAAAGTACCCAACAACAATGATTCAAATCCCAATATTTTTAAGATGCTGAGAACAAATGGCGAAATATTATTTTATGAATCAGACACAAATGCTCCTCACAAAATAATTGCCGATCGAGAAAAAGGATCGATTAGTTTTGATCACAACAACTTTGCACTCCTTTTGGAAGAAAACTATCAAGAACTTGGGTTGAGTAAACATGAAGCAATGAATCAGGCACAGCACCACTACCTAGAAGCTTTGAGAATCAATCCTAATGACTCAATTGCTCACAACAACTACGCAATCCTTCTGAAACAAAACTATCAAGAACTTGGGTTGAGTAAACAAGAAGCAATGAATCAGGCACAGCACCACTACCTAGAAGCTATAAGAATCAATCCTAATTACTCAATTGCTCACAACAACTACGCAATCCTTCTGCAACAAAACTATCAAGAACTTGGGTTGAGTAAACAAGAAGCAATGAATCAGACACAGCACTACTACCTAGAAGCTATAAGAATCAATCCTAATTATTCATTTGCTCACAACAACTACGCAGATATTCTGGAAAAAAACTATCAAGAACTTGGGTTGAGTAAACAAGAAGCAATGAATCAGGCACAGCACCACTACCTAGAAGCTTTGAGAATCAATCCTAATTACTCAACTGCTCACAGCAGCTATGCAATCCTTCTGCAACAAAACTATCAAGAACTTGGGTTGAGTAAACAAGAAGCAATGAATCAGACACAGCACCACTACAAAGAAGCTCTAAGAATCAATCCTAATGACTCAATTACTCACAGCAACTACGCAATCCTTTTGAAAGAAAACTATCAAGAACTTGGGTTGAGTAAACAAAAAGCAATGAATCAAGCAAGCTACCACTACCAAGAAGCTTTGAAAGATAAAAACAATAAATATTATTTATGGATAATGACTTTATATGCAGATTTTTTACTCAATTTTGTAGGAGATAAACAAAGTGCTCTATCTAAATACCAAATAGCACTTAAGCTTATGAGCGATAATCCACAATTGCCAAATTTGATCACTAAAGAAAGCATAAAAATAATAATCAAATTCATCCAAAATCAACAATCCGTGCATTTATAGTATGGGGTAATTGACGAATAGTGAACGACTATTTCAAATTTTTTTACAACATCTAGTAATGATGGGTATTTTTTTATTAAGGAATATGGAATTAAAAATCATATTGATACATAAAGTGAAAAAGATCGCATTAAGTTTAAATTAGTCCTACTCAAACAAATAGTAATTATTGACTAAGTGAATCATCCGATGGTACTCCATTTATTACAGATAAAATTTTATCCACTTGAGCTTGTGTCAAAACCCCTTGTTTCATGATTTCATCTAACCGTCGTCTAACATCTCTAATTAGCATCGGATTCTGAGATTTTTTCAACAAGAGTTCAAATAGTTTTTCTTGAGCCTTACTAACAAATTTCTTAGCAGTATCAGAAGCAATATAATTATCTTTCAGCAACTTTGGAACAGAAAATATCATATATGAATATTTTTCTTCTTCAAAAAGTATATTAATTTCCTCAACAAGTATATTACTTACTAAGCGATTGATCTGAGTATATTGATCATTATTTATCTCACTTTTAACATTCATACATTGCGATTGAAATCGGGCTATTTGTTATAAATAGCTTAACCATTTCTTTGAAATTAGCATCTTGAAGATTATTGATAAGTTCATCACGCTAACCAGTATCTAGGATAGGAGCCCTTTCTCATTAGTCCTGTCTATTAGTTTTCTAGCACCCAAAATATTTCCTTCTGAAATCATTAATTGAAAAGCTTCAAATATATTTTCTTCATATGAAATAAACTTCTCCACTCTCAAACAACTAGAAATTCTCTATCGAGCGTATAGAAACAAAATGCGACCAGCAAAGTTTCGAGCCAACTATTTAAAAACCATTTTCAAAAAAAGGGCGCTTGAGACGCTGTAATTATAATCTTAAATGAATTGAAAGGAAATGGAATAGATTAATTACTAACTAAATTTAACATGGAAAGAAAGCCTACTTCATCCTCTATTAGCAGATCTTCTAATCTTGGAAATGAATACTTTGCAAAACATTGATTAATATCATCTACATATAATTTTTCACCATTATCAAAATCAATACAATTTATATTTACAAGAAAGAATAATATTTTATAAAATAAAGAAATACCAGAGAATAATTCTGTCTGAGACTTAAAATCAGTTGGTGGATATTTATTTAATCCAATCAGCTTCTCGAATAGATAATTTTCAAAAATTGGGAGGGCAACTCTCCATTCATTATAGTTTTGAATTATTGTCGACTTCAATTGGGTGTTGTTTAATTTCATGAGGGGCCTAAATAAAACATCAAAGTAAAAGAAATCTATTTGTTCTGTTTCATTAACTCCACCGCGCCAAAATTCAAAGATATTTTGATTTTTTGTTATTATTTTAAGTCTCTTCTCCACTGGAAATTTTTTGAGTGTAGTTGATATTTCTTGAAAATTAGTTCTTCCGTTCAAATCTACTAACGGTTCGTTATATTGAAATCTTGAAAGAGTAACAAAATGGGTCAAAAGTTCATCTATATTTAAATCAGACGGAAATTCTTCTGTACGATCTTGACCATTAATTGGATGAATTTTGTCGACGCCATTCAGTGGCTCAAAAGTTAGGCCTGGTGAGAATAACAACGAAGAGTTTGGGGGAAATCCCAATTGTGTTAATAATTCACCAGGATTATTAAAATTGTAACTTTGATAAGCTAAAGAAGCTTGATCTTTATTTAAAGCTCCAATTGTGCCTATCAATCTTATTGAACCATTAGCAATTGCGTAGGCTCTAATTTCATAAAGATGATCTTCAGTTTGAGTTTCAATTCCGCAATGAATAAACAGGCATGCATTTATATCTGTCAACGGCAATAAGTGTTCCATTAATTGCTTCTCGGTCCATCCAATTTGGTGAAGACAAAAGCTAGCAATGATCAGATTATATCCAGTTCCAAATTTTTCAAGATATGAGGTTGTTTGTCTAACATCTGCCAATATTCTGTGAGCTTGAACATTCGCAGGTTTTGTTTGCGTTTCAGCCAGATTTAACAATCTTCTAAATTGGTTTTTTTCTTGTGTATAATCAATCGCATCTAAGGATGATTCTGGTGAGTGAAGATCAATTCCATTAACAGTATGAGTTCTAAGATCTTGACCATATAATTGGCTAAAAGCATATATAATTCCATCCATTGATCCAGAACCAACATCCAATATATTTAGATGATATCGATTACTCTCTGTAAGAATTGGATATGCGGCTTTAAGTATATGAAAATATCTATCTGGTATAGAATAAGGAGGATAGGTAGAGAGATTTCTTTGAAACAGTTCTTGAAACGGAGGAAATATTAGAAAATCATATAACTGACCGCTAGTAAGATTATCAATAATAATACTAGTTTTAAACAATGCTTGATGAGTTCTCTGAAATGCGTAAATAATATTTCCACCTAACGGTCGTAGTTGTGCCTCAATATTCTCATTAGTTATTAATGGTTTAAGAAGTACGGATATTAGAGATAACAAACTTTGATCATCAGCAATTTCCATCATTAATCTATATCGATTTTTTTCTCCAGCATGCTTGGATCTATTTGCAGCCGCAGTAATCCATTTTTTAATCTCAAATAAAAAATGGTTATCTTCAATTCCTTCGATAGTTGGTTGATCAAAATAGTTTTGCTGATTATTATCAGACTCGGCGCCATATTCAATCCAATGTTGGTCATAGAGACTATAGTAAATATGAATTGGATCTACTAATTGCATGCCACCATTTGGCAAACTACTATCATAGATGCGCCAATAAGGACCTTGTCTTCCGACTATTACTATTGCATGTCTTGGACTAAACCACTGATTTGCAACTGAGACATTATATATATTCCAATTAACCAAGCATGCTACATGACCACCCTGATCTAGCGTGGCGTCCACTTTCTTTTTAAAATATTCCCCATTAATTTTTCCACTCTGATATTCAGTGTTAAATTCAAGTGAATCTGGTGAATTATTCAAGTCATCTAATTCCAACATTTCAAGTATTTTTTCTGGCTGACCACTTGCAATTGCAACAGAAAGTAGATAATGTAAATTACCCACAGAATTGATTGTGCCATCAGTATCAGGTGGTAGTAAGATATTATTTGTTTGATATGCTTCTATATATTTTTCAAGTGGTTCTTGAGTATGCACTCGATAAAAAAAATTACCACTATTTGAACTTTTAATCATTCTTTCTAAAACATTTAAACCTATGGCAAAAAAATGCACATCCTGTTGTTGAGATGTACCGAAATCTCCAGTGAGATCGTAGGTATATTTCATAGAAAGTTGAGTTGTTTTTACATCTAGAGGTGGACTATTATGAGGCATAAGAATTCTTAGGGAGGCTATTACGGATTGTGTTCCACATTGACCATTGTGCATGGGAATAGTAGATTCTTCTATTAATTCTAAAAAATTTTTTGATAAATAATCACTTATTTTCGCAGGCTGCTCTAATGAACTAATTGTCAAACTTTCTAAGTTGAGAGAGTTCAATGCCTCTTCACCCAAAATAATTCTAATTAAATCTTTACTAGAACCTTTTAGAGATAGATTTAGTACGGATAATCGACCTTCAACAAATGATTGAAATTTGTTAGATTGAATTGCTAAAACTATTTCTCTAAATATGTTAATCATACTAATACTAAACCACTTATAAATTATCGGTTTCGATATAATTTCTGGGTGTTGAACAACGAGCTGGTTTAAAAAATATTGAGCAATAGGAGGAAGTGAATAAGAATCAGGTGGTTTTCCTAAAAAAGGATGCGTTCCCCTAGATTTTATTACTTGAATTGTCATAATTAAACAAGCCAATTCCCAAACAGCAAGGCTACCATTAAATTTATTTAAAGGTTTCTCTATTTCCTGAATCTCATTAATATCTGGAGAGTATTCTATACGTTGCATCCCTATATTATATACTATATACATATAAAAACAACATATAATTATTTATATTTATGAATATGTATAATTATGTGCATTTTAAACACATTAATTTGATACTTGTATAAATAAGTACTTAGTGTATACTTACATATATATCTGTTACATACTTAAGGAGACTCAATAATGAAAATAGTTTCTCAGGTAGCTCTAAAATCTACTCAATACAACGACTGTGCTTGCTCTCAGGCCGATGCAAAAGTAATTTCAGCACAAAGTAATGATCAAAATCAATACAACGACTGTGCTTACTCTCAGGCCGATGCAAAAGTAATTTCAGCACAAAGTAATGATCAAAATCAATACGGCGACTGTGCTTGCTCTCAGGCCGATGCAAAAGTAATTTCAGCACAAAGTAATGATCAAAATCAATACAACGACTGTGCTTGCTCTCAGGCCGATGCTTTAATAGTAGGATCTGAAGAGTAATTCAATCAAATGTATTACAAGCTCAGTCCAAATCTTCATTTGATTAGAAATTTAGTTGGTTATTATCAGGATGAGGATGTATTTTCCCCTAAATATAGCCATTATCTTGGTTTATACAACTCAATTAAATCGTCCCTTTTTTTACTAGATGCAGAAGAGTATCTGGTATATGATTTATTATTAAACTCTAAGAAAAAAAAATTTTCACTTTCAGAAATTGATGCAATAGATAAAAATATGACAACCTTTAAAGGTTTCACAAAAATTTTACATAGTTTTATAGATCTAGGCATAATCATAAAATCAGACACAATTCAATCTTTGAGTAAGGATATTAAATTTAATGAAGCAGAAATTTATATTGGTGCTACAGAAGGATGCAACTTTGCTTGCGCTGGTTGCGCAACATCCGTAGATTTAATCCCTGCAGACAAAGCAAGAACGCTTTCAATTGATATTTTAGAAAAATATTTAGTGAGCTTTTTTAGATCTTGTAAAGAAAAGCAGTTTAAAAAAGCACATATAAAATGGGCGGGAGGAGAGCCATTACTTGAAAAATCTTTTAAATTAATTAAGAATGGTCAAAAAATTATAAAAAAATTGGCAAGCAAATATCAAGTTGATTGCCATCAGACAATTTTAACCAACGGAGTCTATCTCAATGAAGAAAAAATAGTTTTTGCCAAAAAAAACAAAATGCACGTTAGCTTAAGTCTATGGGGGACGGCTGAGTATCAGGATAAATTAAGAAGACCTAGAAACAATTCACAAACATATCAACATCTGGTTGGAAGGATAAAAGATTTATCTCACTCAGGCGTAAGTTTCAATATCAATTATGTTTTAACTCCTCAAAATTCCGAAGATTTTCCTCTTTTTATTGAAACAATGTGGAACATAAATAGCTCAAATTTTATTGGGAAAGATTGGGATATAAAAAAACCATTGCCTTTAGGAATAAATTTTTTCAGACCTCAAACAGCATTACAAATAGCCGTGATGAAAAAAGGTTATAGAACTATGATAAAGGGTCTAAGGGCTGGCTTTTCAAAAATTAATGACATGATTGAGGATGGAATCAAACTTCAGCCTTTGAATAAAATTGACTATTTAGATTTATTTAAACTACTTCCCACTACCTGTGGCTCAGGATTTATTTATGTGGCAATAAATAGCGATGGCGTAGCTAATTGCCATCAAGGTTTATATGACCTAAAAGATAACAGAGATAGAATTTTCGAGGGTGAAAATATGTTTGATGTGGTTTTAGATCAATATGAGAATAAAATAGAAAAATTATTAGCCAGCAATATTTCGTATGAAAATAAAAATTTAAAATCAGATATTTTGAGATATCATGGAGGGGCAGGTTGTCCTAGGTTGGCTCAGAAAGAAAATAATAACGAATTAGGTCATGTCGCATCTACAAGCTGGCTATATGAGCAAATATTTGAAGAATTACTAAGTCTTGAGACAAAAAGACAGTTAAGAAAATAATATTTTTACGGAAGAAAAATCAGCTCGTAAATCATCTAATCGCAAAGTCTTTGAAGAAATGATGGATGAGATTAGAAGAGAAAATAGTTTATATAACTCAATCATCTGTTGACATCCTGAAGGCTTGGTAGGAAATGGACTAATGAATCTAGGTTGATCACTTTCTACATTCTTCATCGTAAAAATATTTGTAGATATCACGATGCACCTGATTGAGCATGCTCAAATACAAAAAAATACTGCTGATTTTTTCAATAATTATTATAAATCAAATGATACTTCTCATTATTCAAGTCGTATAAAAATGATGACAACACTTTTTTTAACTTGCTCAATCTTAGCAATAATATCTTTTGTTTTTTTTACTAAAAATTGCACAAAATTTATTTCAAATATCAATAAGAAACAACTAAAAAGCAGTAAAAATAAATTAATACAGCAACAAAAATTTCATTTAAATGAAAGCATATCATTAATTAGATAAATCTGTTAATTTTTTCAGAGTTTCCACTTCCCCTTCAAGCAAATATTCTGGGATAAATGTAAAAAAATGCTCTTAAAGAGGTGCTCCAACTGAGGGACAATGGGGTCACACGTCTGATTAAGTTTAAAAACTATGATCTAATTATTACTTATCTAATAGCATTTCCATTAAGTACTGATCATAAAAATGATCATCAACCTTAACTGCCATTTTTTGCTTACCAACTTTTTCAAAACCAACTGATTTATATAAATTGCATGCAGAAGTTTGAGTTGAAATAACTCTCAATTGTATTTTTTTAATCTCTGGCTTAGATTTAATATTTTCAATAACAGTCAATAATAATTTTTTCCCAATTCCTTTTCCCCTATATTCTGGACTCACATATACACGTACTATATTTGCTATGTGTGCTAGTTTTTTCTTTTCCTCACAATAAAAACCAGCCATTCCTACAAGTTTTCCATCATCAGTAATTGCAAAAAACATATTTTTTATTCTATCTTGCCACTCAGAATCTTCTTTTGAACTTATTTCTTCTTTGCTCCACAAAAATGCCTGTGGTGAATTAGCAATGGACTCCATATAGAGGTTTTTATAATCAAGCCAGTTTGAAACTGGAAATTTAGTAATTTTCATTTTTCACCATCTTTTCTCAACTCCTCCATAATCCTAACCATCGCAAAAGTATCCAACGTACAATACCTACTCAAATCAAACATAATCTCAGATCGCTTTTCCTTATTCTTACCTTCTAAAACTATCTGTATTTTAATGGCTAATTATAAAAAATAAGCCCACAAAATAATTTGTTTAAAAATATATTATGAGCTTTAGTTATTCTTTATCTGTTCTTTTAAATATTGATAATAAGTTATATGACTCAGTTTTCAATGCTGTTTCTTTTTCAGTCGCTTGACCTTCATCAAGTGCTTTTAACTTGCGAAGTCTACTTTTTATTTCCCGTACACAGTATGAAATTGGTAATTGTTCATTAACAGCGATACCATCTCTTAAAGATGCTGTGTATGAGTCAATTGCCTCAACAACCTCTTGAGGGGTATTTTCATTTTCAGCCTATCTGTCACCAAGACTCTTTCGATAGTCGGCGATATCTTCAACTACTTGATTTATTGCTCTTGAAACGTCATTTTCGGAGATATTTTCTCCTTAATATTTTTTTAATCCACGTTGCCGCATTAATTGGCCAATAGCATCGACCTGCCTACCTCTATCTGAGTCAACAGACATTTCATCACCATCACGCTCCATTGCAGCTAGTATTTCTTAAAGTTTTGCTGTTAGCTCTTTATTTGACAACGCGCTGAACTCTTGGAAAGCAGCAGTTATTGCTTTTTCTCTCATGTAAGAAGAGTTGTGAATTCTATCAAATGCTGTATTAAGAGCTTTTCTCTCTTTATTAACACTTTCAGGGGTTGGTAGCTCAGACATAATTTGCTCCTATTTTCATTTTTAACTAGCGCAAGTATACCATTTCTGCAGTTTATTGAGAACCACAAGGCCTTTCTGACCTTACACAGCTACCACTTTACTCCCGCTCAGACACTCTCGGGACTCCAAAAGGTTTTTATCACGCCCACCTACACACCCATGCAACCATTACACGCCGCCCTCCAGATTCCACGCCAAGTATTTACACTCCGTGTCTACTAAAAGGGGCGCTTGACAAGTCAAGTAAACCTACCTGTATTTAATATTTGAATTCTTCAAAAATTTGTTTATACTAAATTTTATGAAGATAGAAGCCCTAGTCTTACCTGGTTATTTAACCGAATTAGAAGATGGTAATAAATTATCACTTAATAGGAGCGAGTTAAAAGATGTCGCACTTTTTGAACAAATAGCAAGTATTATTCCTAGAACAAAACTAAAGGAAGCTGGTGATTTACATACTCTCAACATTAATGATTTTGTAAAGACTAGTGGTTTGTTGAAATATTATGCAAAGAATGGAAAACTTTCTGATAAAGATGCTGAAAGCTATAAACAACTTTCATTGGAGGACAGGAATGAAGTGACTAAATCAGTACTTATGACTTCTGAACAGATGATGCAAGCAATTATCGATAATTCTCCATTGACAAGTGAACAAATAGAAGTTTTAGGCCAACTTATTATGGAAGGTTTTTTTCTATCAGAGAAAGAACGAGAAAAGATTGCAGATTTTAAAGCTTTTGTTGAAAATTTGCCTAGATATTTTGATACACTTAACTACTTACAAGTTAAGTTTTTTATTGATATATGTTTAAAAGATCTATTTTCAGCTTTCCAAGATACCAATAATCAGGAAAAATTAGAAAAAATAAAAAAGTCAGTCTCTAGTCAATATTTTCTAAATTTTATGACTTGCCTGGGTATTTCATACGAACCACCAAGCAGCGATATCGAAAATGAAGCTTTTATTGAAATGATTACTGAACTTGCTGAGGATTTACTAAAAATTGTTGAGTATTTATACAAATATAGTCATCTAAAAAATGTCTCTAGATCATATAATGGCATAATTTTTTCCAATATTCTTGGAACAAGGAAAAAAACACTAACTGTGAGTATGGAGAAAAGTTTTGATGACATAAGTAAACATATTTTAAACAATATTAATCCAATTTACTCAAATCATAATATGACAGCTGGTTTTCTTTCCTCTACTACTGCTACTGATGATATTTCTAGTGCAGCTATTTCTGCATTTAACACCTTTGCTGTATTGCTTGAAAAGAATATTTCAGAATTAAAAAAAGAATAATACTAAGCTCTTTTAGTCGAGCATAAGTCTGACTAGTTATTTATATGTTAGAACCAATCTCAGAAAATAAAGCAACTACCCTACAAACAAAACTCTCAGGCACAGAAAGAGCAATGAAGGTGCTTGATCAAATAAAATTGCAATTTCCAAATATAACCGATGAAGAAATCAGTGATCTTGTTACTAAGATAAAAGCAAAAAGATCAGTAGAAGAAAATATAGTGAAAAATGATAATGAGTCAAACATACCAAATTGAAGCAGATTTAGGTATCTTGAACCGTCAGATCCAAATCAGTCTAGTGAAAAAAGATATTTAAGAAACTTAGACAAATTTGGTGGCGGTGCTGAAGGTAACATCTATGAAATATATGATTCTATTTTAGACAAAGTTTTACTCGCAAAAAGTGCCAATAAAGAATTGGAAGCGCAAAGAATCGGACAGGAAGCAAAAACACTTGTGAAACTGGCGCAGAAACCCGTAGTGTTCCTACAGTTTATGCAGTTGTAAATGAGGGTGATACCAATTGGTTGATAATGGATAAAGTTGAAGGACCAAATCTAGCTAATCACTCAATCATAAACACTATTTCCGAAGCAGATGGTTTGAGAATTTGCTCTCAGGTAGTACTCACTTTGGCTGTTTCCGAAGACATGGGTATTATGCACCAAGACATTAAACCAGAAAATTATTGAATTTCATAATTCATAGTCTGATTATCGAAATGTTTAAGGATAGCAACGTTATTGCCACCTAAGTCTGTTCCAAAAAGAAGATTTCCCGGAATATTGATTTCATTGATTGGGAAAAACCCATTCAACAGACGAGATAATTTGCCTTCGTATCTAAAAAGTTTTTTCCTAAGATCAGGCATATTTAAGCATAATTGTAAAATTAGAAATTTTTGGTATGAAATATCATCAGGATTTATTACTCCATTCCACCCAGTGTGAATATCAATATTTATTAAACCAGCCTTTCGAATTTGTCTGCCTAGATCTTCAAATTTTTGAGCTTCATGTTCAGCTTGAATTACCCCCAGCTCATTTGAAACCCATGCTATAACTCTTTCCATTTCTCCTGAAATTAGAAACCGTAAATCAGTATAAGTTCTGTACCCAAAATGATCTGCTTTATTACCATCATTGAAATAATAATTCCTTTGAACAAGCTCACTGAGTTGCTTTTTTGTTATATTAGGATTTAGAAGGCAAAAAGCGTCAAGAAAATATGCTCTGTAATTAAAAGCTTGTAACCTTTTCCAAAGCTTGTCTACTTGATCTCTAGCACCTCCTTGTGAGGATAGGTTAACAAGTGTGTTAAACTCATTAGTCAGTCGATTGTCTGAATATATAGTTTCAATAACATGCGTCAGATAAGAAGTCCACAAGGCTCGTTTTTCAATTAAAGAAACCCGTTGACACGGCACTCTAATAATCAGCCTTTTCTTGTCTGCTGGAATATCTAGTCCTGCTTGAGTGTTGCAGGCTAGGCCAAGTCCATAACACCTTGTCGCCCAAGTTTTTATATTTGTTGGAGGTTCAAGTAATTTATCATCTTTAAGAGCCATGATAACTTGGTTCAAATCGTCCGTATCATGAAAAAGCTCAAAGTGTTCTTCATCTCTTCTAGTTATAATAGTAGAATCGGTGGGTAATACTTCAAAAACACGTTTAAGAATATCTAAAAAATGTTGATTTAATTGCGCACCATGAAGCATTTGACCAATACTTTGATTATATGCTAACTTCTCTAGTATTTTTTTGACTTCCTGAAAATTATTGGGGATTAAATTTGTTTCAACACCAATTAATTCATCATCTACAATTATAGGATTAGCGTCTTGAAGGCGTTCATAATTATTTGCAGTAAAATGATATAAATATTTCTCCATAATCAAGATTATACTACTAATATGAATTCTCAATGTTTTTTAAACTAAATTCCACTAAAATAATTGCTCGTTAATCTTTCTTATCTATTGGTAATTTTATAATTTTATATCGCCTTTTCATCAACTATGGCATAAGTTACACAAACTCAACCTTTAGCTCAGGTATTTTTACAAGTAAGACAAATCACTAATATTTAATTTATCCCAGAATTTATTTCAGCACAGAACAAAGGAATTTCTTTTTCGATTATTTTTGTCATAAATAACTGTTTTCATCTTGAAAAATCAAATGAATAACATCAATAAAATAATCATAAGAATTTATAAAATAAAATTGTCTTAAATATTTTATGCAACCTCAGGCAAAATTCCCAGAGCATCATTAAATCTATTAATAAAGTTAAATAATCCAACCACCGAAGTTAATTCAACTAATTCTTCATCACTAAACTCAACCATAACTTTATCAATTAATGATTGTTCCATTTTGTAAGCATGATTATTGACCGCTTCAGCATACTCAAATGCAAGTGCTTCTCTACCTGTAGCGGCTTCCTTAAGATTTGTCATCTGAGCCTTATCCATCCCAAATGCTTCTAACTGCATTTGAGAAACACTAACGCAGAACTCACACTTATTCATCTCCGAGATATGATAAGCTAATTTCCATTTCAACTGACTGTCAAGAGGTGCGTTATCCATAGTTGCTTTGAATAAAGCAAAAAAACCAATTAAGATATCGTCTGAATTAGCCATGACTCGCATCCATTTGGGCACTGAGCCTTTAGACGCTTTCATCTTTTCAAATAATTCCAAAACTCTACCCTTTGCTTCTGAATCTGAAACAATATGAACATGAGGAAGTATTGAATTCATATAACACCTTTCATAAATAAATAAATTATATCCAATGATTCAAGATAGCCAAACCCATGGCTAACATTAGTATACCAGCGATCAAATGAAGAGTCTTTAATCTTTTTTGACGAATTTCTTCTGCTTTTTTAGGATCAAAACCTTTATAAACAGCTAAAGAGATTAAGATCATAGGAGAAACAAAAATTAAATTGTACAAAATTAAATAGAATACAGCTTTTGCTTGAAGAGAATTTTGTGCTAACATTCCTAAAATTACAATATAAGGGCCACTAGTACATGGAAGTAAAATTAAACTAACTATAAACCCAACACAAAAAGCACCAATAGGTCCTGATACAGATTTAATTAATTTTTTAAGATTTGGTCTCCAAGTCATTGGCACTTCTAATAAAAAACCTTTTCCGTACCAAAAATAATCCTTCAAATTAAATAATCCTAAAAAGAATGCTAACCAACCTATTACTTTATAAAATATGCCGGAAAATCCACCAACTGCCAAAGCCTTATATAATCCTAGTCCCATTAAAAAATAAGAAATAAAAATTGAAGAAGCAAATGCTATTCCTGATTTTAAAGCTTTTTTTCCATCGCCTGTGGCCAATATTGTAGTCATTAAAATTATTAGAACTGCAAATGCGCAAGGATTAATAGCGTCTACAATACTAGCACCAATTACAACTAATAAAGTTAAGTCAGATTCGAATTTCGGCTCGGACTTTTCTTTAATTTCAATTTCTTCCAGAGCATTTTCATTAATAAAAACCTCATCAGTTCTAGTTAGATTGGACTGTTCCAAGAATCGATCTGACTCTGCAACAAAGTTATCTAAAATTGGTTTGTCACCAATAAAAACCTTGTCACCGATAATTACAGTTGGAACTCCTCTCTCTTGAGTTGGAATTCCTTTTTCATCTAAAATTTTATTAAAGAAAATTGCGTTATCTTTGTTAAAATATATTTCTTTTTTTTCAATAGGATATTTCTCTAATAAATGTTGCTTCTCAAAAAAATCTTCTACTACTACACAATGTGGGCAACCTGTACCATAAAAAAAATAAATTTGAGAATTTTCTTGAGCTTTAACATAATTCACTATTCCAAATAAGAAAAAAATAATGAAAAATAAATAAATATGGTGATTTTTATTCATAGGTTAAAAATTAATTATATACATAATAATTACAGAAATTAAAAAATCCATATATATATTTATAAAAGGCTCTTTGATAATTTATTCATTAATCTTTCTAATCTATTGGTAATTTTACAATTTGAATTGCTTTTCCATTAACTATGGCATCTGCTAAATTTTTATACGCTTTGTCTAGAACCCTAGCAAAAGTTGATTGAGATATTTTCATACTTTTTGCCGCTTGAATATGATCTAAACCATCGCAATCGTGCAGTTTTAGAGCCTCTAATTCATCATGCTCTAAAATAACTTCTTCTAATAAACTCAATGGAATACCTTGAGGTTTGAAATAATAAACATTTGGTTTAAAACGTAAGCAACGATATTTTTTTGGTCTAGGCATTATAGTTATGAGTATATACTCATATGTAAAATTTTTCTATAAAGAAATTAGTTATTTCCAAAAAGATCACAATAAATCTAACTTAATTCAATAATATCATTGAGCAAGGAGTTGGGGATAAAACAACGCGAAGTTATTCACAATAAACAAAAAAGCATTGACAAATTATTTTTGGTATAAATATTATTAATTTAAATCCAATATCTTCTCAACAATTCTTAAAATATTTTTTCTATCTACAAGAGTTATTTTGTGTTTTTTTGCAATTTTAATTATATTTTTTTCAAATGGTTCAAATAAAAATCCATAATTCACGGCCTTAAGCATTTCAATATCTCCCGAGCTATCACCAAAGCCAATCGAAAATACTTGAGTTTTTGAATTATTTGAGATTTTTTTTACAATCTTAGCCTTTTCACCCTCATTCATCAACTGCTTAATCCTACCAGTAAATAGATTATCATTAACAAATAAATTAGATGAATATGATTTAACGCCAAATATATTTGCGAAAGCGGAAACCACAGGTTCGATTGAAGCAGAAATAATGAAAATTTCGTAATTTTTCTGTTCAAGCAAAAAAAACAATTTCGAAACATAAGAATAGGTACGTTTTTTTGTAAAAAAGTTATGTAACCAACTATCAACTTCAGATACTGATTTTCCAGCTAATACTTTCGCAGACATTTCTATGGTTTTTTTAGAAGCTTGATTATGTGAAATCAATCTAAACTTATATCTAAATATTAAAACAAATGTCTCAATTAGTTCTATAAATCTAATTTTTCTGTTGGGGATTAAATACTCAAATAGAAATGACTCCATCGATGAGCCGTTATAAATAGTTTTATCCAAATCAAAAAAAGCGATTTTTTTCATAAATTGCAAAAAATATATAAATATCAGTTTTTACATTCATAACCCGATAATTCACTACATTCATAATACTTACAATAACAAAAAAATACAAACATATTTATAAAAGCTCTTTGATAATTTATTCATTAATCTTTCAAATCTTTTGGTATTCTTATAATTTGAATCACTTTTCCATTAACTATAGCATTAGTTAAATTTTTAAAAGACTTAATACTGTAATAAATATCTATTTGATATAAACTATTTTCTAACCATGAAACAAAAAAAATCACTAATTTCTTTTTTAACTGCTCCTTTTTTAGTAGTTGCAATGATTTTTATTAGTTATATTTCTTTATTTCATAATGATGCAGGAAGCAATATTCAATATCTTCAATCAACTTTTGGAACAAACGCTGTAATTCTTATCAACGTTCTGTTATTAGTTTTAGTGATTCCTGTTTCTTTAACTTTAATGGAAATTATCACCGGTGAATTTGGCCTCGAGCGTTTCAAACGCATTGCAGCAATTAGTATTGGTATGACAACTTTGGGTTTTGCTACACTCCAATTTATCGGAGCAATTGCCACCTCATCCGCTGAAGGAGCAACGGTTGTAGTTGAAATAGTCCAACAAATAGCTCATTTTTCTACTCAAGGAACTTTGGAACAATATGGTCTGGTGGGAATGCTAACATCAGATGCTTCTGGACCTTGGAATTCTAGCGTCTTTCCTCTTCTAATTTTAATAGTTTGGTTTATAAAAAGAAAAAAGGTTGGAATTGAGACAAAACAACTGCATATACCTATGATAGTTCAATGGATACTTTATGCAGAACAATTTCTGTTTGGTTTGGATTTGCAATACACACTTTTAGAAATTATTCTCATGTTTATTACAGGAAGTATCTTTGTTTGGGGCATGATTAGCTTCTTAGTTTCGATGTTTAGAGATGCTGAAAAAGCTGAAAAAAGCGCGGCTCAATTGGTAACTAAGACTGAAATTACTCAAAAAAAACAAAACCTTTACTCACGTTTTATCAATTTTCTTGCACATACTTCATTTAAAATTTTAACATTTAATCCATTGAATACACACGTAAATTCTGCAGACTCAAAAATAAAAAATAAAAAAGGAGGTTTTGGAAATATAGGTCGAGGCTATGTAATGGCTAATGCCCTTCAACTTACTATTGCCATGACCATAGCAATGTTTGCCCTGGTTTCTTCTATGCAGTTATTTGCAGTGCAAATTAGAATGAGTGATGCAGAAGCTGCTCTTTTTGGAACAGCAGGACTAACTAGCGCTCCAGAAGCTTTTGTAGCTTTTGCGGCTGGACCGTATATCAATGCACTGTTGCTTGTTGGCAGCAATATAATTGATGGCTGGATGTCAGCTATAGGTCAAATAATACTACTGGGTTATGCTGAAATCGCAAGTAATGGAGCAATCGCTGCAATTCCACTACACCCAGCAATTAGATTCTTAACTTTTCTCTCATGGACTCAAGGCATGATTGTTTGGGCAACACTTGCGCTTTATGCTCATAAAATTAATTCAACCAAAAATAAAAAGCTTCTTAATTTTATCGTAATTGGAATGTTAATTTTTTCTATATTTTATTATTTTGGAGGAGCATGGTACAGCGCACAAGCACTTGGATATGGTGCACAATATGCACAACAAAGCTATGTTTTCAGAGCTTTAGATAAAATTATTATGTTCTTAGCCAATCATCCAACCCAACAAATAGCACTCACGTTAAACATCTTTGGACTTGTCGGAATGTTTATTTTCTGGTCAGGTATTTCTACAAAATTATCAAATCTTTTTTTTAATTCTGAAAAAGAAATTAATTCAAGCATTTCTGAACTACAATCAAAAATTAGCACCCGACTTAAAAGATTGGATCAACAAGTAATTATTGTTTTAGATATAAGTGAAGATATGGATAAAGCTGGCAATTTCTTTAAGAATAAGTGGATTGATTTAGTATTCAGACAAGCCGCTGCACTTGGACTAATATTGGACGATGATTCATATGTACCAGTTTATTCAACTCATGGAAAATTTGTTACAAAAATTAATCATCTTTTAACCAACAAAAATGCAGACGAATTTATTGAAAAATATATTGGTAGAGATACAGAAGGTATTATTGAATACGCTCCAGTCATCAAATCTATTTTCGAAGAATATCAAAACACACTAACTAAAGATCATGACCCAATATTAGTACTTTTTATTACAGCTGGTGGTGGCACCGACACTCAAGAAACAATTGATACCTTTATTAAATTTGAAAAAACTCCAGTTTTTGTACAATTTCTAGAAATTTTTGGTGAAAAAAGACATACAAACATTTCAAATCTTGAAAAGATCTCTAAACACCCTGGAAAATCGATTGATAATTCTGGATTATCTTCCCTACCTTTATATAGGATCACTGATGCAGGTCAAATTGTTGAAGAAGTGCTTAATAAATATCCTGAATATTTATCAAATGCATCCAAATTGGGAATAACGAAAGAAAATACTTAATTTAAAGTTTTCACAACCTTATTAAACATATTTTTACCAAAACTTTATTCCGTACATTTATTTGACATATTTCTCTCATTTATATCACTTCATATATATTGATAGGTAGAATTTTACCGTCTATGATAGATATATGGCCAAAAATAAACAATTATTTGAAAATTATCTGACAATCGGAACAGATGATATTTTAAATCAACTTAATTCAAATAAAAATGGTCTAACGAGCTTGAGTGCCCAGGAAAAACTTTTAAAATTTGGCCCAAATCTTTTAAAAATTAATAAGATTAGCTGGCTTAATATATTCATTAGACAATTCAAATCACCATTTATATATTTATTAATTGGAGCTGCATTACTCGCATTCTTTTTAAAAGAATTTATCGATGGAATAATGATTTTTGCTTTTATCTTCATAAACTCAATTCTTGGATTTTTTCAAGAATTTCACTCTGAAAAAGCTTTAAGAGTTCTAAAAAAATACACTACTAAACATGCAAATGTTTTTAGAGATAATAAAGAAACAGTCATCTCAGTAGATCAACTCGTTCCAGGAGATATTGTCAAACTCCATCCTGGAGATATTGTTCCTGCAGATTTAAGACTTATAGAAACACATAATTTACAAATCGACGAGTCAATACTCACAGGAGAATCGGAACCTAGTTATAAATCAACAAATGCTCTTTCTTCAAAATCCATACCGATTCACAAAGCTACTAACATTGCCTTTGCGTCTACTAATATTACGGGTGGCCACGGATTAGGATTAGTCTTTGCCACAGGTACTCTTTCCTATATTGGATCAATTGCCAAGCTTACTGTTGAAACACATTCAGAGAGTAACTTTGAAAAAGGAATGACTAAATTTAGCACATTTGTACTTAAATTAGTTGGAGTGACACTTTCCCTAGTTATCTTAGCAAATCTATTGATCAAAGGTGATTCGTCAAGCCTAGGAGATTTAATTATTTTTGCAATCGCTCTTGCAACAGCAGTAGTTCCCGAAGCACTTCCGCTAGTGATTACATTTTCTTTATCTCGTGGAGCTGTCAAACTTGCCAAAAATAAAGTAGTAGTCAAGCGTCTTTCTGCCATTGAAGATTTGGGCAGTATCCAAGTCCTTTGCACAGACAAAACCGGTACAATCACCGAAAATAAATTGGAAGTTTCTGAAATATTTGGCGACGAAGATGAAGTAGTTTCACAAGCTATCATGGCAATCAGTCAAAAGAACTCTCTCAAAGATCCTTTTGATACTGCTTTTGAAACATTTTATAAAAAAGTTAGTAACCAAAATAAATCGTGGAGTATTGAACAAGAAATACCTTTTGATCCTGATAGGAAAAGAAATAGCGTACTTATTAAAAAAGATTCGAAAAACATGTTGATTGTGCGTGGTGCGGCCGAATCAATTTTATCTCATTTAAAAAATCATACTGACGAAAAATTAAAACATTGGATTTTAAAACAAGAAAATCAAGGTAAAAGAGTTATCATTATTGCTCATAAGTTTCTACCAAATCTAAAAGAATACTCTAAAAAAACTGAGGAAGGCGATTTATATTTAACAGGAGCTATTTCATTACTTGATCCTCTCAAAAAAAGTGCATCTGAAGCTATTAAAAAAGCTCAAAAACTTGGGGTAGCAATTAAAATAATTACAGGTGATAGCCCAATAGTGGCTGGTTCAATTGGATTTCAAGTGGGATTAATTACAACTCCAACAGATGTAATAACTGCAGAAGAATTTTATAAATTGTCTGCTCTAGAACAAAAAAGAAAAGCTGCGTCATTCAATATTTTCGCGCGTTTCTCCCCACATGAAAAATTTCAATTAATCAACTTGCTCAAAGAACAATTCGAAGTTGGATACCTGGGTGAAGGCATTAATGATGCTCCGGCATTAAAAAGCGCAAATGTAGCCTTAGTTGTCCAAGGTGCAAGTGATATCGCAAGGGAATCAGCAGATATTATTTTATTAAACAAAAGCTTGAGAGTCATTATTGACGGAATTCAAGAAGGCAGAGAAGTTTTTGCCAATACAACCAAATATGTAAAAATGACCTTAGCATCAAATTTTGGCAATTTTTACGCAGTTGCTATCGTATCTTTATTGATAGATTACTTGCCAATGCTACCTATTCAAATACTGTTAGTTAATTTACTTTCAGACTTTCCTTTAATTGCTATTGCCACCGATTCAGTGGATATTGAAGAAATTAGAACTCCCGAATCATATAATTTGAAGGATTTTGCAATTATTGCAACTTTAATTGGAGTAGTTAGCACAGTTTTTGACTTTATCTATTTTTCAATATTTTACAGAATTTCACCAGAAGCTTTGCAAACAAATTGGTTTATGGGAAGCATATTAACCGAACTAGCTTTATTATATTCACTCAGAACTAAATTGCCTTTTTTCAAAACAAAAGCTCCATCAAAAACTATACTTTGGATGACATTGACCGCAGCTCTAATTACCGTAACTGTTCCATATACTACTTTTGGTCAAAATCTATTCAAGTTTATTCCTCCTACCATCAACCAAATGACTGTTGTGATCGTCGTAGCCATTTTATATTTTATCGCTACCGAAATTACCAAAAACATCTATTACCAAAGTTCTAGAAAAAAAATTATTTCCAATAAAAGTCTGATATAATTATTTAGTATCTATATATAAAGGAGATTGGCATGCAAGAAACAGAAAAAGTCAAAACTGGTCTGAGTACAGATTCTAAAAATAAAGCAACTATTGCATATATTTTAGGCTTTATCACTGGATTAATCATGTTATTAACTAATCCAAAAGATAAGTTTGTTAGATTCCACGCAATTCAATCAATAGGACTATCGGTCATCTCAATGATTTTCAGTCTGCTTATTTCCCAATTACTATTTCTATGGACCTTAGGATCACTTTTGAATTTTATAGTAATTGTGTTTTTCGTCATCTCAGCTGTTAAAGCTTATCAAGGAGAAAAATACTTAGTACCACTAGTGGGTGAGCAAATTCAAAAAATAGGCGAATCAATTAAAATTTAACAATTTACAATTTTATCTTCGTTTAATCGAACTTTAATTAGTGTCATTACGTAGAGTGTTATCTCTTGTTTAAGGAATTTTTTCTGGCATAATCTACTGTCTATGTTACGACCAAGCGACAGACCTCTCATTGCCATTACTGGAGCAAATATTATTCTTGATAAAGATGAAAGAGCACCTATTTCAGGAGTTAGAAAAGCATATTTAGATCTTGTTATAAATGCAGGTGGTATTCCTGTGCTTATCTCAAATACAACTGATCTCGAAGTTTTAGCAGCTATTGTTAAAAAATTTGACGGACTACTACTCACTGGTGGCGGTGATATTCACCCCTCCAGATACAAGGCCTATCCGAAAAAGGAATCGGGGAAAAATGGCCACACTTTTGATCCAAATCGCGATGTAGCAGAAATGTTTTTGGCTCAAGCCTTCATTAAAGATGGAAAAGCAGTGCTGGGAATTTGTAGGGGACTACAAATGATTAACGTTGCTTCAGGAGGCACGCTTAAACAACACGTTGAAGGACATTTTAATCCAAAAGAAAATGATTATTGGTATAATAAAATACATCCAGTTTTATTTCTTAATGATACATATTTGAGAAGACTAGCACAGAATGAAAGCTCAGCGGATATTATCAGGGTAAATAGTCAACATCATCAAGCCATCGATAAAGTAGGTAGTGGTCTAA
Organism: Pseudomonadales bacterium; assembly: GCA_020632265.1. Taxonomy (GTDB): domain Bacteria; phylum Patescibacteriota; class Microgenomatia; order UBA1400; family PJMF01; genus VFLK01. The sequence goes on from JACKFW010000001.1 coordinate 227,436, forward strand.
AAATTGCTGGAATTAATCCTGAAGATAATGTAATAGAAGCAATGGAGGGATTACAAATGCCCGAAAAATTTTTGTTAGGTGTTCAATGGCATCCAGAACTCTTTCCAGAAGACCCAATTACAAAAGCAATTTTAAATTTATTTGTCAAAAGTGCCACTGACCAAAAGAAGCAATAAACACAAAGTTAGTTGAGTTATTGTTCCATCATGCTTTTCACGTCTTCAGGAATTTGAAAGTTTTCATTTACTTCTGGAATTCCATTCTCTTCTTGCATCTTAGAAAAACTTTCTTGCATTTGCGTTGCAAAATCGGTAAATACCACATTTGTTGGTGGAACAAACATCTCATCTCCAAATGAATCTTTTTGACAGTCAACTTTGTAACCTGTCTTTTCGTATTCAGCAATAGCTTCAGGATTATAAAAATCGGGATAATCTCTTGAATAGTCCTCTACCTGCTCAACGGTTTTAGCCATTTCCTCTTCAGTTGGAAGCGCAGTTTTAATACCTTCTAGTGATCCCTCCTGCCATACATATGTGTAATCTCCATCATTAATCATATAATTAAACGTTTCATCTTGAAAAAAGGTTGTCTTCATTTTAGAACCCTTCAGATAATATACTAGTTCTGAATTATCTGGATTGGTAATCAAACAACGCAAAGGTTGGTCTTTGGCAATGGCTTGAGCCATCTCTTGGGCTTCTTGTTGCAATTCTTGAGTCGGAGTTTTTGGAGAAAACTTATTTAAAGCAAACACTAATAAAAGAATTCCTAAAATTGCAATAATTGCAATATTGGTAGGTTTTTTCATAAAATCCCTTTCAATCATTATTTTCTTGATTCTATGCAAAAGATGATCGAAAAGCAATAGAAAATTTTCCATTTCACTAAAGTCAAAATAATATCAAAATTTTGATCATCAACTTATTTCTTCTTATCAAGCTTATCTAAGCCTAAAATTGTAACGCCATAATATACAACCAAAGCAATTACTAGAAAATCAATTAAAACTCCAAGAAAACTTCCAATCATTATTTCTACTGAACCAATCTTAATAATTGCAGTTTCAAGACCGCCCGCTGCACCAAGAACTATTCCCAAAAGCGGATTGATAATGTCACCAACAAGCGAAGCAACAACTTTAGAAACTGCTCCTCCCAAAATAAAACCAGTGGCCAAACCAACGACGCCTTGCTCTCTAATAAAATTCATGAAACCCTTCATATTATTTTCTCCTCAAGTATAGTTGTCACTATTATGTTATTAAAATGCCTAAGCATCAACTTAATAATACAATAGTTATAAAATAAATCAAAATGAAAATAAATAAATTAGTTCTTTATACTTGCGCGTTTATTGTTTATGATTAATACATGTCTCTGCCTGACGAAAAATTAAAAAAACTCATCTTAAAAGCTGGAATCATTTCTAAAATTGATTTGCCTAAAATATCTCGATATGCAAAACGAGAAAACCTTACTTTAGAAGAAGCAATTATCAAAAAAGAGTTAATTACAGATTCTGATCTTGGCGTACTGATTGCTAGTAATTTAAAAATTCCTTTTGTTGATTTGTCTAAAATTGAACTAAATAATGAACTTTTATCAATAATTCCCGAAAGAATTGCCCATACCAGAAAAATAATTGTTTTTGGAAGAGATGATAAAACTGTTAAAGTTGCCCTTTCTGATCCAGAAAATATTGAGTTATTAAAGATGATTGCTCATAAAACTGGTTTAGAGGTCTCGGTATATTATGCAACCAATAAAGATCTTGAAAAATCATTTATCCACTATAAAACTGATTATCAACAACTTTTTGAAAAACTTTTAAAAGAAGATAGAGCTCAAATAATTACAACAGTTGCGTATGATCCTCCAGTTAGAAAAATGGTTGATCTTTTGGTGGCCACTGCTTATCGAGAGAATGCCTCCGATATTCATATAGAACCTAAAAAAAATAATTTTTTAATTAGATTTAGAATTGATGGAATTTTGCGTGACATGGCAACATTGCCCAAAGAAATTCATGAACGTGTTGTGACAAGAATAAAGGTCATGTCTAGATTAAGAATTGATGAACATTTTTCTTCTCAAGATGGAAAAATTTCAACTCAGGTGGATAATGAAAATTTGGATTTACGTATCTCAATTCTTCCAATTGCAGATGGTGAAAAGATAGTCATACGTTTATTAGCTTCAAAATCCAATTTTTTCTCATTATCGGAACTTGGCATGAATGAGTCGGATCTAATGAAAGTTACTAAGGCATTCCAAAGTTCTTTTGGAATGATTATTTGCACGGGACCAACGGGATCTGGAAAAACAACAACAATTTATACGGTAATCAAAAACATTAACACTAGAGACGTCAACATTACATCAATCGAAGACCCAATTGAATATAGAATTCAGGGTGCAAATCAAGTTCAAGTCAATGAAAAAACAAACCTAACATTTGCAAATGGACTAAGATCTATCTTAAGACAAGATCCAGACAAAATTTTCGTCGGAGAAATACGAGATTCAGAAACTGCTAATATTGCTGTCAATGCTGCCCTAACAGGTCATTTAGTTCTTTCAACACTTCACACTAACAACGCAGCAACAGCCCTACCACGTCTTTTTGACATGGATGTTGAACCATTTTTAGTTGTCTCCACAGTCAATTTAATTATCGCCCAGCGTCTAGTAAGAAAGATTTGTCAACACTGTAAAATTAGTAAAAAAACTCCAATGGCTGAGTTCTCAAAATTTTTCTCAAAAGAAATAATTAATAAATATTTTAAGTCAAATGGAAAAACTAATGAAATTGAAACATTCATGGGTAAAGGTTGCAGATTTTGTCATGACAGTGGATATTCTGGTCGAATTGGAATATACGAAATATTAGAAGTTAATGACAAAAATAAAGACTTAATTGCCTCAAAAGCTAGTGCTGAAGACATTGAGAATCAAGCAATAAAAGATGGTATGACGACAATGATTGACGACGGTGTTCAAAAAATTAAAGACGGTATGACGACAATGGAAGAAGTATTTAGAGTTACATCTGTTGCCAAATAACAAAGAAATTAAAAAATGAAAAATCTAAGAATTTCTGGAAATGAGAAAATAAGTTTAATAGGTAATATGGCTACTATGCTTGGGGCTGGTATTCCCATGTTTGAAGCAGTTGAGGCATTGTTAGTTGATTCAAAAGGAGGGACAAAAAAAATTCTTGAGCAATTACAAGAGGATTTAACCGCCGGCCATCACATACATACAAATTTTGCTCGATTTCCGCGAGTTTTTGATAAGATCTCTGTAAATTTAATCAAAGCAGCTGAGGAGGCTGGAAAATTAGAGGTAATTCTCTTGGACCTTAGAAATAATCTCCAGAAAGAAATGGAATTTACCGATAGAATTAGGTCTGCTCTAACCTATCCAATACTAGTCTTAATTGTCTTTATTTTAGTAATATTCACTATGTTGATTGTGGTTATACCTAAGATTTCAACAGTATTTTCCCGTTTAAAGATGGATCTGCCTTTGCCTACGAAAATCTTAATTTTTGTATCTAATGCATTGCTAACATATTGGCCATTGATTTTAACTTTCTCAATAATCTCATTAGTGACAGTGTATTTTTTATACAGACAAAAAAAAGAGGTATTTTTATCTATGGTATTTTCTTTACCACTTGTTTCCAGACTTATGCAAGAAATCGATGTTACTCGCTTTACCAGAAGCATGCATCTTTTATTATCATCTGGAATTCCATTCGTCTATGCTCTTGAACTTGCTCAAGAAGTGGTCTTAAAAAAGGAAGTATCTCAAATTATTAGAAGTGCCCGTGAACTTGCGCAGGAAGGAAAACAATTTTCTCAAGCTCTGAGAACTAAGGTAGGAGTCTTCCCAAGTGTTGCCGTAAAATTAATCGAAGTTGGTGAAAAAACTGGTCAACTTGATAAATCTATGGGTGATATTTCAGAACAAATGGACTACACCGTCAGCAGAACTTTAGCATCTGTGACATCTTTGCTCGAACCACTCATGTTGGTTTTCGTAGGAATTTCTGTTGGGGCAATGATGATGGCTATTATCGCACCAATTTATGGATTAATCGGTCAAGTTGGTCAAAGATAAATATTTATCATTACTAAGAAAAAGTATTATGGATAAAACCCAATTTTTAAAAAAATATAATGCTGGTTTTACCTTAATCGAATTAATTGTGGTAATTGCAGTTTTTTCAATTTTATTTTCAATTTCTTCAATTAGTTTGAGTGGATTAATTCCTAAAGCAAATTTTGTGACTCATTATGAATCCCTACTGTCAGATATAAAAGGACAACAACTTCGATCAATGATAGGTGATACAAATGGCTCGGGTGATGGAAGTGCATATGGAATATATTTTGAAAGTAATCAATATACACTTTTCACTGGTCCTGCTTACAATCCAGTAGCAACTGATAATTATGTCATCGAACTTAGTCCTGGAATAAATATCACTGAAAATGTCCTTCCCTCTAGTAGTGTTGTTTTCTTACAAAATAGTGGTGAAATATCTGGATTTAATATTTTAACTTCTTCATTTAAATTAACTTCAGATTCGGGAGATGAAAAGCTAATCAATTTTAATGCGCTAGGGGTAGTGGTATCAAATTAATATGCAAAACCAAAAAGGACAATCAATTATTGAAGTATTACTAGCTTCAGCATTACTAATAATATTAATGCCAGCAATTTTTGCTGGATTATTATCAACTCGCGAGGGTCGTGCACAACAACAAAAAAGAATTGATGCTTCATATTTTTTAAAAGAAACCCAAGAGGAAGTTAGAATTATTAGAGAGCGAGGTTGGTCACTTTTTGCCAACAATGGTGTATATCACCCAGAAAAGTCAGCTAATACGTGGATTTTATCTTCAGGTCCTGAAAGTGCTAATGGACTGATAAGAAGAGTTACAATTTCTGACGTATATCGTGATGAAACAGGAAAAATTAATGATGTGGGCGAAGTCGACAGCTCAACCAAATTAATCAATATTCTAGTAACCTGGACTGACCCATTTTATTCTAGCGTTGAAACATCATTTTATTTAACTAGGTATTTAGAAAATATTGCCTACATCGAAACATTAGAAAATGATTTTCTTCTTGGTGAAACTAACGGCACGACTGTTATTAATGAATCTGGAGGAGAAATTGTTCTAGGTGCGGGAGGAGAAGGCAACTGGTGCAATCCAAATGAATCAATAGTAGCTGAGCTAGATTTACCCAAAAATGGAGAAGCACTAGCTATTTCAGCAGTTGAAGGCCAAATCACAGCTGGCACCGGCGCAAATTCTTCTGGAGTTTCATTGGCAAATGTATCAATAAGTAATAGTAATCCTCCAATCGCCACGCTCGTTGGAACCTTTGATGGCTATAAAACTAACGATATTTTTTCAGAATTAGATTATGCATATATTAGTACGGATACAAACAGCAAAGAAGTATCGATTATTAATATTAATAGCACTCCATATTCAGAGATAGGTTATGTTGATTTACCGGGAAATACAAATGCTGATGCTATTACAGTATCTGGACAAATTGGATATGTAGTTCAAGGAAGCATACTTTGGAACTTTGATTTAAGTAGTAAATCTGGATCAAGACCACTTTTAGATAATAATGGAGTCACGCTTGCTGGCAATGGAACCGAGGTTATTGTTGTCGGAAACTATGCTTATATTTCACTCATTGGAAATGTGGAAATGCAAATAGTTGATATTAGCAACTCTTCTAATCTAACCATCGTCGGTCAAGCCAACCTAAATGGAAATAATGGCCAGGACATTGCTGTCAATAGTACGGGTACCAGAGCTTATTTAATTACCAGTAAGTATGCTGGAAAATCAGAATTTTTTGTAATCGATACCACATCAAAAAATGGTGAACAACCGGTTTTAGGTTCATTAGATACGGGTGATATGAATCCAAAAGCAGTCATCATTGTTCCAGGTAATATTGCAATTGCAGCTGGACACGGCGGAGAACAATACCAAATTATTAATATTTCACAGGATAATAATCCAAATTTGTGTGGAAGCTTAAACATTGGTAGTGATATTAATGATCTTGAAGCCATACTAGAAGCAGATGGCAATGCGTTTTCATATGTGTTAACAACAGATAGCTCTAGTGAACTTAAAATTATTGAGGGAGGCCCGGGAGGTCAATTTTCAACTGAAGGAACATTTGAATCTAATATATTTGATGCAAACTACGATACAGTTTTCAATCGATTCGAAGCAAACACATATGAGCCTAGCTTAACAGCAATCAATTATCAATTTGCTGTTGCAGATGACATCTCAGGCAGTTGTATTGGAGCCAATTATGTTTATGTCGGACCTGATGGTACTAATAGTACCTTTTTTTCTGGAACTGGCGCCATTCCTCTAGATAATGATGGAATAGGATATGAAAATCCTGCTCAGTGTTTTCGCTATAAAGTATTTTTTACGTCTGAAAATAGCTTTACTTCGCCAATATTTGAAGATATAAGCATAAATTATTCACCATGATGCATAACAAAAATCTAACTAAAAATATTTTTCAAAAAGGCTTTAACATTCGCAAAAGTTTTTCCCTTCAAAAAGGCTTCACTCTCGTGGAATTATTAATTTACATGGGTCTTTCAATGATTTTGCTGGCAATTATTTCCGGAATATTTATATCAGTACTAAGTGTTAGAAACGAATCAATCAAATCTTCAAGTTTGGAAAGGGAAGGAAGATATATTTTAGCCCGCCTTTCCCACGATGTTTACTCTGCTCAAGATATTATTGAGCCAGCTACGTTGGGCGAAAGCTCAACAACACTTCAATTATTAGTTAATTCTGACCTTTTTACCTACTCAATAAATGATGATAAACTATATTTAACAAATACATCTGGAACTCATTTACTCAGTGGTGAATCTGTGAATGTAATGAGTTTTAATGTTACTAGATTAGGTAACGAAGGTGGTAAAAATGCTGTTGAAATTGAACTCACTACTCAAAGTCAAAATGTTTCAGAGGGTAAAATAGAAAATCGTAATTACCAATTTATTTTAGCGTTAAGATGAAAAATAACCATACTAAATCATCATCTGGACATATTTTAATTACTTTGTTAATTGTAATGGTGGTGGGAATGATAATTAGTACTGCAGCAATTTCTTGGGTAATTGACAATACAATTGGCAACTCACAAACTCACCAAGGACTTACTGCTCTAACTGCTGCCGAAAGTGGTATTGAAAATGCTATGCTATTACTACTAAGAAATCCTGATTATTCTGGAGAGGTATTGGAAATTGCAGACGCAACAGTTACCGTTACTGTTTCTGGATCAGATGAGAAGACTATTATTTCTCAATCAATCGAAAACAATTACTCAAGAAAAATTGAAGTAACTGCGACATATATCAATAATATTTTAACTATCACTTCTTGGAAAGAATCGATTTAAAAACATGAATAAAAGCAGCCACCAAATTATCTTCATTTATAAAAATAAATTGTTTTTTTGTCATCCTGAAAAAAAAGAGAGCTTAGAATTTCCCTTAAGTAGCGATATTATTAAAGATCTGACTATTATTGATGAAGCAAAGCTAAAAAAATCCCTAGAATCGTTTTTAAGCAAAACTCAAATAACTGATAATGAAACATTGATTATCTTAAATAAGAATACTTATTTTAGAACTACAATTGAAAGTCCTGAGCTAAACCCGGAAAACAATAAAGTTATAATTGATCAATTTTCTGATTTAGTACCTTTTGATGATATCTTTGTCAAACAATTTAACCTGCATAAAAAGTTAGAAGTTGTCGCTATTAATAGAGAATTTTACGAACCAATTTTAAGTGTTTTGCAAAAATTAAAATTTAATATAACTATGATTCTTCCAGATCTAGTAGTAAAAGACTATATCGGCGAAGCTAGTTGCACACCAGAAGAAAACAGTGCGTTATTAAAAGTTTTAAATAAGCTTGGTCAATATGATCTCCTTGGATCGGGTCACATATTATTAAGTAAAACTAAAATTGATCTTGCTCCAATCAAAGCAGAAAACAAACGTCTATATATTTTGGTTGGTCTTTTTGCAATTTTAATTATAATGTTAGTTGGAGTAATTATTTTTAACTCTAATAGAACCTATGGTCCTCCAATCATAGATAAAATTCCACCGGAATTAGAGACAATAATTGAAACGAAAAAACCTAGTATTGCATCTGACTCATCTCAAGCTTCCAATTCAGGTGAGTTAAGTGAAGGAATTTCCAGTAGCTCATCTGCTCTTTTAGATTTAGATCAATACACATTGAGAGTCTTAAATGGTTCGGGAATAAGCGGACAAGCAAACGTTGTCAAAAGTGATTTGCAAAAAGCTGGTTTTAAAAATATTGATATTGGAAATGCGCAAAAAATTTCCTCTAATAAAACTCAAATACTACTAAATCCTAAATTACCTAGCGAAGTCAGAGCGCTACTTTTAAATGTTTTAGAAAATTTTGGACAAGAATACACTATCCAAGAAAATAGTGAATTAAACTATGACGTAGTGATAACAACTACCTCAGCCAATTAACATATATCTACTTGACCTATAAACAAAAAATGATCTATTATTAATGTATATATAGTAAATTATTAATTATAAGAAGGTCAACTTATGAAACTGCCATCATTAAAAAAACTAAATAAAGGTTTCACCCTTATTGAGCTATTAGTTGTTATAGGTATTCTAGCTATTTTATTAGCTATAGTTCTTATTGCTATTAATCCGGCTAGACAATTTGCTCAAGCAAATAATACTCAGCGTCGAAGTGATGTTAATGCTATCCTAAATGCAATACATCAATATGCAGCTGATAACTCGGGTGCACTTCCGGCAGGTATAACAACTACCGCTACAAATGTATCTGACACAGGTGCTGATATTTGTGCATTACTAGTTTCTGATTATTTAGCAGCATTGCCAGTTGATCCAACTGCCGGAGAACCCGTTGATGAGGCAGGATGTGCACTCGAATATGACACAGGATACACAGTCGTTACCAGTGCAACAAATAATAGAGTCACTGTAACTGCTCCATCAGCAGAGTTGGGTGATGTTATTTCTGCAACAAGATAATATTATTAATTAATAAATTAATTAACATTAAAAAAGGACCAATTAAATTGGTCCTTTTTTCTTAGATAACTTTAAATTTTATAATTTAAAGAGATTGCAGCTGATTAATATCTACCGCCACCTCTATTGTTATTACCTTGGCTATCATTTCTTCTGTTGTTGTAACCACCAGAATTGTCTCTAGGAACTCTTGGTCTTGCAACGTTAACAACGATTTCTCTGCCTTCAAGTACGTAACCATTAAGTGCCTTTGTGGCAGCCTCTGCTTCTTCTACAGTATCGTAAGTAATGAAAGCAATACCTTTTGATCGACCACTCATGCGGTCAACAATCAATACTCCATCAACAACTTTTCCATATTGAGAAAAGAGATTTACTATTGTTTCTTCCGTTGTACTAAACGGAATGCTCCCAACGAAAAGTTTCTTTGGGTTTTCTTGTGGTGCATCTTGCATGCGCCTCCTTTAATCATGCTCGATAAATCGAGCTTACTTAATGCTCAGAATAAACCGAGCTTATATACTCAGTCAAGAACAATGATAACTCAATAAGTGAAATACTGTTCAAAACTGTGTATAGTATAACATAGTTTGGAAAATAAGTATGAAGATAATATATTTAGTTCGACATGGACAGAAAATTAAAGAAATTGGTGATCCTGGATTAACTCAATTGGGAATCGAACAAGCAAAGCTTGCTGGAAAATTTCTCAGTCAATTTCCAATTAATTATATCTTTTCAAGCCCACTCAAAAGAACTGTCGAAACAGCAATACATATTTCAAAAATATTAAATTTAAATCATCAAATAGATGATGATTTAACTGAAAGAATGAATTGGAGCGATCCAAAAATTTCTAAAGATGAATTTATACAAGAATGGATTGAGTCATCTAATAATCGGTCTTATATTCCTAAGTTTGGTGATTCATCTTTAATAACAGGCTCAAGAATTGAAAGATTAATCAACAAGGTTCCAGAAGAAAGTCATATTTTATTAGTATCTCATGGAGGAGCAATCGTTGATTATTTGAGAAATGTATTTGGAGATCATAAACTCAACAAATTGAGAAGTCAATTTGACTATGGAATGGATTATAAAATGCATAACTGCTCAATAAACTGCGTAACTTTAGATGCAAATTCTAAAATTAATCTTCTAAATTATACAAAACATCTTGAGAAAAAATAATTATATCAATATTGATTGAAAATTATTTTACATTATTAAAATTTCATACTTAAGTTTTTTTGTAATATTTGGATCTTTATCACTTGGAAAGGTATCGTAAAACTCTAAAAATTTTTTGGACAATTTTCTTCCTTTAATAGTATGAGATCTCCTTTTTTCGTCTTCATAACTTCCTGAGAAATTTTCTGAGTCCTTGTAAAGAGTAAACTCTTCGTGTACATAAGTATGTCGGTGTTTAATAAATTCAAATTTCTCAAACATTGAATCATATCTGACTTTTAAGAAACATATATAATCCTTACCCACTTGAAAATCCAATTCTCTTGAGATTTGATTATTAGAAACTGTACGAACTAAATGATATTTATAATAAATGAAGCTTCCGCTTGAAGAATAAATAGTTGTTTTAATATCAAAAGTTTGTCCTCCAAAACTGAGTGGATTTTCCAAAATACTTTCGGTCAAATAACTAATTAATGTAAGAACTGCTCCTGTATGAGGTTGCATATTTTTTCGTAATTGTAAAATAGTAACCTGATAATTATACCTTAATTTAACATTTTATGGTAATAAATCTGGAATTCATAAAACCTTATATCCAAGACCTTCAATTTTTTTCTTTATTTGAATTTCATCAACCTTAGTATGATCAAAAATTATGATTGTTTTCTGCTTAGCATAACTTGTTTTTACTTCTAAAATCCCCATTAAATCCTCTAATTCGCCATCAATATTCATACTACAACTACTGCAATGCATACCCCGAATTTTCAACTCTAGCGTTGTTCCTTCAATTTTTTTGTTTTTAAACAATCTGAACATATCTTTAATAACTTTCTGTGTTTTTTTATATTACTTCTAAAATACCGGTATACATTCCCATTGAACAAGAATAAGTAAATTTACCTCTTTTTGTTGGAGTAAACATAAAAGTTTGTGAATCAGTAGGTTTCAAAAATACAGAAATCCCAAATTCTTTAAAAATAAAAGCCGATGCACAAGAATATGTATCATTTGTTGAAACTGTTAATTCGACGGGAACACCAGATTTAACAACTACATAGTTTGGTGAATAGCCAGAACTCAAGGCTTTAATATTAATTTTTTGTACTCCATTAGTAATTGAAGCTAAATCTAAGGAATTGGCAAATCTGTCATCCGAAAAAAAATAGGTAATTGGGCTAACTAGCTTGTTTATTGTAAATGATGAATCCATAACTATTAAAACTCCATTAATGCTATAAATCGCCATACCAATTAATACAACTGCTGCAAATTTCATAAATTTTTCATGCCAACCTTCTGAAAGTTTAGCTGTAGCTATACCAATAATTGCAAATAATGGGGTAGTGCCTAAAATAAATGAGAACATAATTAGAGCACCTAAAAAGGGATTACCGGAACTTATTGCAAGAACTTCCATTGCCTGAGTAATTCCACAAGGAATAAATACTGTTAAAAAACCTAGTAAAGCGGGTGCGAAAAGTGCCTTGCTTTTTGTAGAATTTCTCACAATTTTTTGAATAAATTTTGGTGGCTGAAAAACCATATATCTAAATATTGGATGAACATCTAATAAATTCATGGCTGTACCAAACATAAATAGTGCAGTGAAAACTTGAAAAACTAGTCTTACCCCCAAGCTTAAGGATAATGTTGATCCCAGCCATCCAAGTAAAAAACCTAAAATAACGTGTGCAACAACCTTTGTCAATAAAAACATACCCACAGGCATCCAATCGAGATCATCAAAAGATTTTAAAGAAAAATTGCTTTGTTGTAATGTTTTTGCATATTTCTTTCGCTTGTTTTTTTTGTCTTTATCCTTATCTGAAATTGACTCATCAAATTCTCGATCCTTTTGATTGGCAATAATGCTTGTCAATAATCCACCTTGCATAGCCAAACAAGACAAACCCCCGGTAGTTAAACCAGTTAAAAATATGACCCATAAATTCATAATACTATTCCATTGTAAACTTATTAATTTATATTATCTTAACACTCTTTGTACTACGCATTATAGTTTAATTTTTCTAAGCCTTAAAGCATTAGATACAACTGAAAGACTTGAAAATGCCATAGCAGCTGATGCTAACATAGGATTCAATTGAATGCCCCAAATTGGATAAAGTGCCCCCATTGCTACTGGAATTAACAAAATGTTGTAACCAAATGCCCAAGCTAAATTTTGTTTTATATTTTGCATGGTTAATTTGGATAAGTGAATGGCCTGTGGCACCAATGAGATATCACTTCGAAGTAAAGTTATTCCCGCAGATTCAATGGCAACATCTGTTCCCAAGCCCATTGCTATCCCAACATCGGCTGCAGCAAGAGCTGGAGCATCATTAATACCATCTCCTATGAACCCAACTACATCGCCATTTTTTCTCAATTCTTTTACTTTCTGCTCTTTATCATCAGGTAATACTTCAGCAATATACTCTGAAAGTCCAATAGAATTTGCAATGTATTTGGCAGTTCCAGCGTTATCACCCGTCATCATAAGTACTTTAACACCGATATCCGACAACTTCTTGATAACATTTCTTGATTCCTCTTTAACCGCATCAGCTATACCCAAAGACAATAAGTGTATATTATTTACTGATATGTAGGTAACTGTATGTCCATTATTCTGCCAATCTTGTGATTTTTGATCTAGCTTCTTATTTGGTTCAGTACCATTTTCTACTAAAAACTTACGATTTCCTACTAAAACATCCTTACCGTCAACAACTCCCATAACTCCTTTTCCCGGAATATCTTTAAAATTTTTAACCTCAAATTTTTGACCTTTATTCTTTGCAAAATATTTTACAACTGCATCAGCTAAAGGATGATGTGACTTTGTTTCAACAGACATAATTAAAGATTGTAAATAGGTCTTAAAGTTCAAATTATCTGGTAAAGTCCAATTAAAAGCTTTTTCGATTAAAGCTAAATCATCTGAAAATTCTGCTTTTTGAACCTCTGGTTTTCCTTTCGTTAAAGTTCCAGTTTTATCGAAAATTATTGTGGTGATCTTATTAGCTGTCTCCAGTGCCTCAGCATTCTTGATTAAAATACCAATTTGTGCCCCTTTACCAATACCAACCATTAAAGATGTGGGTGTCGCCAAACCTAAGGCACATGGACAAGCAATAATTAAAACTGAAATCATACTAACAAGCGCTCTAATTAATTTTGGTTCAGGACCAAAGAAAAACCATATCCCAAAAGTAAGAATTGATAGCACTATTACTACTGGAACAAAATATGATGACACAACGTCTACTAATTTTTGAATTGGAGGTCTTGAACCTTGAGCTGATTTAACTAATTGAATAATGTTTGCTAACATAGTATCGGAACCAATTTTCTCAGTTTTCATTTCAAAAGACCCAGATTTATTTATAGTCGATCCAATAACTCGATCTCCCTTAATTTTTTCAACTGGCAAACTCTCACCAGTAACCATACTTTCATCTAAATAACTTGTTCCAGAAAACACTACTCCGTCAACTGGAACTTTCTCACCTGGCTTAACCAATAAAATGTCTCCAACTTTAAGCTTAGAAATTTGGACATCTTTGACAGTTTTCCCAATAACTAAATGTGCAACCTTTGCTTGCAGTCCAATTAACTTTTTGATTGCTAAAGAGGTTTGGCCTTTTGCTCTAGTTTCAAAGTATTTACCAAGTAATATCAGGGTAATAATTGTTGCTGATGTTTCAAAATATACATGTGTCTGAATTCCATTACTTTCAAATGAATTCTTAAATATCAAAACTATGATCGAAAAAAAATAAGCCACGGAAGTGCCAAGTACGATTAATGTATCCATGTTGGTAGTTTTATTTAGAAAAGCAGACCAAGCACTTTTATAATAATTTTTACCAACCCAAAACTGAATTGGTGTTGCAAGTAAAAACATCACCCATGGATTCATTAAAATTTTTGGTGAAAACGGAATCATTGATCCAATCAATAAAAATATGGTTAAAAAAACACTAAGAAACAATCTATTTTTAAGACTTGCTATTTCAACATTTCTTTCTTTCTCCGCCAAATCGGTGGTGTCTTCAACTCCAATATGAGCTTGATAACCTAGGGACTCAACAGCTTTAGATGCTAGAAAAGCATTAAATTTATGTTCATTAATTACGAGAGTGGCTTGCTCATTAGCATAATTTACATTTGATGAGATTACTCCGTGAGTTTTAGTTAGCTTTCTTTGAACGTTAGAAGCACAACTTGCGCAATGCATACCTGAAACATGAAATGAGATGGTTTTATTGCCCGACATATTTTAATGGCTTTTTTTTAAATTTTTCTAAACATCCAGACGCGCAAAAATAATAAATAATATTCATGTATTTATATCTAAATCCTGCTGTTTTTGGTGAAACGCGCATTTTGCACACTGGATCGTGTGTTAAAGGAACTAAATCTTTCATATTATAAATAAATTTGTCACTATCTATTTGATTTGAAAATTTATCAAAAATTATTGCTCTACTAAGATCATTAATTTTAACGAATTTTTTTTCACCAAGTTTATAAAATACCTGTTTGCCATTTTTTTGTTGTACCACAATGCCAGCATCGCGAAGAATTTGTAAATGTTGACTAACATTAGCCTGAGGTAAATCTAGCATAGTATAAATCTCACTTACATTTAACTCAGATTCTCTTAATAAATTAATAATCTCTAATCTTCTCGAATGAGCAAGAGCTTTTAATATTTCCTCTTGTAGTTTAAAAATTGTATTGTAAATATCATTATTAATATATTCGTATTTTCGAATATAATCAAGAGCAATATATTTGGATATCTATTTATTTGAATACTTTAAATTTAATTGTAATTAGTGGAAAAAATAATGTATATTTAAAACATGCCTAAAATAGATTTAAAAGCAATTCTAGTGTGTCCAGAATGCGGAACTAAACAAACTGCAATCATGCCAGTCGAAAATAAGCAGCATTTTTACAAATGTGCCAATGAACAATGTGGTGCAAATATTGCGACTAAGGAAAATGATTGCTGTGTTTTTTGTTCACATTCGAACAAATTGTGTCCCGCTAAACAACTAGAACCAAAATTAAAAGAAGAATCAAAACTGCGTTCGTTGATTTAGTGAAGCCTAATTTTTCAACTATTTATAAGGCTTGGCAACTACAATGAAAAGACGAGTTCTAATTAAATTTTTTGATTTATAAATGATTAATGTATTTTCTTCCTTAGCAATTACATGTGGTAAATACTGAGCATCAGTTTCTCTTGTTTCTATAACGTGATATTTGTAAATTCCATTGTTATTTCCAGTTAGAATTATTTCGGTTCCAATTTCAATTTCTTCAATGTTTTTAATGATATCTTTAGAACTCAAGTCAGCAATAACTATTGGTTTATTTTGACCCAAATACCCAGATCCTTTTAGATGGATCAATTCATTTGAAATAACATTTTCAACAAAACTTGTTAGTTCATCACTTTTAACGCTAGCATATAAATCTAATGCAGGAATTTTAATTTCTTTAGCTTGTACTCCTTCAATATTTGCGTTCATTAAAATTGGAAATGCCTGAAGTGCGTCTGGTCTTTGAGTTACTATTATGCTTAATCCTAATCCAATTCCAAGACCAACGCCACTTACCACCAATTTTCTCTTTTCAGCCAATTTATCAAAAAACGAAAAAATTGGAAAAAATAAAATAAGAATCAACTTCATTAAAACTTTAGCAATATTTTTGGGCGAAAATAAAGAAATGCTTGGACAAATTTCAAAAATTATGTCACCAGTTCTATCCTTTTTTATTTTAAGAAGATTTCTTGAATTATATATAATCATATTATATCAAAGTAGTATAACAGAAAACTTTTTACTATCTAATAAGAATTTATTCTGATATCTTTTATATAATCGTAGATAATATTCAAAGTATGAACAAATTATTAATTAAACTTGGATTTTTTCTTTTAATAGTGTCTGTCTCATGTACAACTGGTTTTTTTATAAGTCAATATTTTTTTTCAGAAAACTCTGAATTAATTAGTCCTTTTGTTTCGTTACAAGAAAATATTAGCTATCCACTACTCACTTATTCGATTAATAATTTAAGAACAAGAACCTATCTACCTAGTAATATCAAAATTGAAAAATTAATATCAAAAGAAGATAAATTCGATTCTTATCTTTTTTCATATATCACTCAAGGAAAAAGAATGACAGGACAACTGAATATTCCTGATATTATCACCGCTTCTCCGCTTCAAAAACATTCGGTAATAATTATGATTCGTGGATATGTGCCAGAGGAAATTTACACCACCGGGGTTGGCACCAAATCTGCCGCTGCTGAATTAGCCAATAATGGATTTATCACAATCGCCCCTGACTTTTTTGGTTATGGAGAAAGTGATCCAGAACCCAACGATAGTTGGCAAACTAGATTTGAAAAACCAATTTTAATTATTGAATTAATTAAATCACTGGAACAAAATGGCATTCCTAGAGATTTGTCTGAAAATACAATTTCAAATGACCAAAATCTTAAAGTTGATAACATAGGAATATGGGCACACAGCAATGGAGGCCAAATTGCTCTGGAAACATTGGAAATTCTTGATCAAAAAATTCCAACAACCCTTTGGGCGCCAGTAACTGCACCATTTCCATACTCTGTGCTTTACTTTGGGGATGAGCTTGAGGACGAAGGAAAGGAACAGAGAAAATGGATATCTATGTTTGAAGAAAAGTATGATGCTTTTGATTTTTCTTTAACAAAACATTTGAACTTTTTGCAAGGCCCAATTCAAATCCAGCATGGAGATGCTGATGACGCAGCTCTAATTTATTGGAGCCAAGAATTTATAAATAAAATTAATCTTGAAAATAAAAGAAGAGAAAAACTTTCTTTAGAATTAGAATCAATTAAAAATTCAAGCTCTAGCACTAAAAAAAAATCAATGCAAAATTTAGAAGAGATTGAAATTTCTTTACAAAAGTATCCTGACACCAACCACAACATGATTCCTAGCTGGAACAAAGCAATCGCGAAAGATATACAATTTTTTAATAAATACCTCAATTAAATGAGGGTCTAAATTAACAAAAACTTTATGGCAATTACCACCATCTTATAGTTTGTTCTCTCTTAGGACCGGTGGTTACAACTAGTAACTTCACATTCAAACATTGAGTAATAAATGCTAAATACTGAAGTGCCTCCTTAGGCAAATCTCCAATAGTATTCGTATTCTGAGTTTTTGCACCATCCCAGGCAGGTAATTCCAAATATTCCGGTTTTACCTTGTTTAAATATTCTTGATCTGGCCTGTATCCAACCTCTTTACCACTTATTTTATAACCAATACATACTTTTACTGGAATATCTGAATAGGCAATATCTAAATGTGTGGCTGCTAAATATTCAACTCTCCCTACTTTAAATAAATATGACATCATTGGTAAATCAATATAAGCAATATCCCTAGGTCTTTTAGTTGTGGCTCCATATTCATTAGCATCTTCGCGAATTCTATGAGCAAGACTACCTTTCATTGCCGTTGGTAGGACTCTTGAACCTACACTTGAAGAATAAGTGGCTTTAATAGTTGCAATCTTAACTGCAATATTATTATGATCAACCACACCTTCGGTTGATGAAAAAATACCATCAAAACCACAGTTTGACGCAGTAACATCAGGGTATACTCCCCACCTTTTATCTAAACCTAAAGCTTGAGCTTTTTCAAATACAACTGGAGAGTCTGAATTCCAGGACTTTTCCATTAAGTTATAAGTGGAAGCAACTAAAGGTTTAATCACTTTTCTTGATTCTTCCAATCTAGCCAGCATTTTATTTAAGGAACCAACTTTAATATTACTTTTGCCTAATCTTGGAACATCCACCGAACTTAAAGTATAACCAAATCCTTTTACTAATAATTGATAATGCTTGTAGTGTTTAGAAAATTTTTCTTTCCAATTTTTGGAAACAAGATCTCTTATTCTTAATGGATTGCGATAAATAACATCTGCATACGCTGGTGAAATACCTCTACCTGTGGCCCCTTTACTACCAGAAGTTTTGTTTTTAAGTACAGCTTCAAATGCTCGATGAGTATCTAAACATAAAAATGCCATTTCATCGATTACTAATGTTGAAGGTAATTTTTTCTTGCCAATTGCTAACTTAGATTCTTCTATTTCTGCCACTAAATCTTCGGGATGCAAAACCATTTCTTTTCCTAATACAGCGGTGCAACCTTTTTGTAAAACCCCAGCCCCTAATTGATGAAGTGCAATTCTCACATCACCAATTTCAACAGTATGTCCAGCATTTGAACCACCGTTATCTCGATAATGTAATACTTTTTTGTAGTTTTTGAGAAAATCAGCTGTCAATTCATCTGCAATTCTTCCTTTTCCTTCATCGCCCAACATTCCTCCCAAAATTGCAACGGAATTTTTTCTTTTACTGCTTACTAACAAGGGATTTTTATTTAATTTTTTGTTAATTTTATATAAATTGCCTCTCTTGTAAACCTCATTGTATATATTTTTAAAATCATTCATATGAAAACCTTTCCAATTTGTTATAATATTTTAATAAATTTTTCAACTTTTTTACAACTCTCTCTAGCAAGTTTAATTGTTAATCCAAGATAGTTCTCCGGATTAAGACTAGATAAATTATTACTTATTGATTTTGTCAAATTTTTCCAATCATTTTTTGAGATAGTTTTATTTTTCCCCATCCGGGCGGCTTTCTCATATGCAGAACTATCTCCAATTTTTCTAAGTTCAGTCTGCCAAGCCTCTAATAATATATTAAAATTTTCATTTAATGAGGCACTAATGTGAAACCTGTCTACTCCAAGATTTTTGACTCCAGAAATTAAACTTTTATAAGCAATTAAACAATAACCAAATGCACTACCAAAATTTCTTAAGACAGTGCTCTCTGATAAATCTCTTTGTAATCTACTCATAGGTAATTTTCTTATAAATCCTTCAAACAAAGAATTAGCAACTGATAAGTTTCCTTCAGAATTTTCAAATTCTATAGGATTGATTTTTTGAGGCATTGTTGATGAACCAACAAACTTTTCTTTATTAGCTTGAATTAACCAACCGTCACTAATATATCTCCATATATCTTGATTCAAACCAATTAATATATTGTTAAATCGATGAAAAATAGAAAACAATTTTACAAAATCATCTGCAGGGGCAATTTGAGTTGTTAGATCAATATGCTCAAAATTAAATCCCGTTACAATATCTTTGCTGAGATTCTTCCAATTAATTTTTGGATACGAAAAATGCATTGCATGATATCCTCCAACTGCGCCATTAAATTTGCCTTTAAATTTAAACTCTTTTAGTTCGCTTAATATCTCAATAAGACGAAGTTCGAAAACCACAAATTCCTTTCCAAGAGTAGTTGGAATTGCTGCCTGACCATGCGTTCTAGCTAGCATTGCAAGAGACGAGTGATGGCTTGAAAATGAATTCAAATCAATTAAAATATTTTTCATTTCCGGAACAATGACTTCTTTTAATGAATCTGAAATCATCATGCGATATGATAAATTATTAATATCTTCAGAAGTAATTGCGAAATGAATATATTGAGAAATATTTTTTAAACTTGTTTTTTGAAAAGTATCTCTGAGAAAATATTCGATAGCCTTAACATCGTGATGAGTTTGATTCTCAAACTTTTTAATACTTTTTAACTTTTTAAGATCTAATATATGAAGCTGATTTAAAAAATTAAGCTCACTTTTTGTAAGTGATCTTAAAACATTATATTTGGAAAGAAGTTTTATATAAGCAATTTCAACCTTAATTCTATATGAAATTAATGCAGCTTCAGAAAAAAATTTTCTAAGTAAAACCGTCTTATTTTTATAACGGCCATCAAGAGGAGATAAAGACTGTAGATCATCAATAATCATACTTATATCAACTGTATTATATTATCTTATACAGCAACTACCAATACTAATCTAGTGAGTATTTTGAGACCACGTACCCTGAGGAGTGTTCTGTCTAATTGGCGAAGGATCGAGTGCTTGAAATTGTGGAATATCTTCAACACCTCTAAAAACCAGTGACAAAATAATATCTTCAGTCAAATTATGAACATGGAACGGGATTGTTGGAACACCATAAGGCAGATGATTCATATAAGATCTTCTGGTTTCACCTTCTACAAATGATGGCATATCAAATGGCAACATTTTATTATCTAAATATTTTGTTCTCGCTGAAGCTTCGCCTCCATATGGTTTAAAATGCTTGCCATCCTCATCAATATAATAAAGCATCCCGCCCGGAGATTCAATTGTACCTCCAGCCACAATTCTAGAAACACCAATGCCTGTGGCACCCAAAGCCAAAGTTGTAGCAATGTGGTCACTAGCACCACCTTCAACAATTACTGGAATATTAATTTCACCTCTCATTTCCCACAATAAAATTGGCCAATCAATCACAGACCCACTTCTCACGCCCGTAATACATCTTCCTCCACCACCTATGCCAACATAAAGGCCATCGGCTCCTGCCTCATCTAATTGCTTAGCTTGTAGAACATCTACTACCTGACCGGCAAATAATTCAACTTCCTCGCCAAATTCTTTTCTCATTGCTTTTATTGTTTGAACTGGTCCTTGCCCCGGCTCAGGAGAATAAATTCTGAATGTTCTAACGCCTACTTTATATAATGCATTTGCGCGTTCAAGTGCTTTTTCTGGATCTGCATCTACAACTCCCATTACATTTCTTTTCCAGGTTGTAAGAAGAAATGTTTTTTGATAATGACTTCTGCCAATTAAAACTTCACTTTCATCTAAAGCATTAAATGCTTCTTTTGCCAAAGCAACTTGTCTTTTAATTTCATTGAAAGGACCATTTCTAGGTACTCCAACTAATGATAAACATTGAGCCATTGTTGAAATTGCATATACACTTCCCCAAACATCGGGCATTGCAGAACCAACTAATACAGATCTTGCATATTTACCTAGTTTAACAAATGGACCATGATTTAAACGCGTTTTTCTTGAAACTCTTCTTCTTTGTGATCCTACCACTCTTATTCCTAAATCGGAAATTGAAGCTCCAATACCATTTTTAATGTTTTCTTCCATTACCTTACTTTTAATTTTTTGAGGTGCTAGGAAATCTTTTTTTTGAATTTTCTTAATTTCAGCAATTCGCTCAGGATGGTTAAACAATTCTAAGAAATATTGTCTAATTCTCAAAATTTTCATCATCTTTTCAAAAGGAATCATACCTTTTTGTTCATTCTTTAAATAATCAAATGGTGTTTTGAGAAGTCCCTGACTTGGATATGAATTGCTATTTTCTTGACTCTCTATATACCAATATTGCAAATATGCAGAAATATCTTTTTCAAACGGACTGAGTTTATCTTTAATATATTTTTCCCAAAGATCTTTATCTCTAAATGATGAAAATGGTAATTTTTTTATATCCATACGTTTATATATGGTAACAAAAAAATTAAATGTCGCAATGCGTATTAAATAATATTAATCCACCCTCTCATTAAGCAAAGTCCCCGCACTGTATCCCTTCACCTTAACAATTTTCTTTTCCATAACCCTAACTCTAGTTCCAGTCAAATCCTCATAATCTTTTTGCAAAACACTTATTGTTCGTCCATATTTTTCAAAACCAGTTTTAAATTTATCCCATTCAGTCACAAAATCATCAATATATCTGACAACTTCTTTAAGCTTGTCTCCAATCATGAAGTTTCGATAACTTTCCATCACAGTTCTTACAACAATTAAAAAAGTAAAGGGAGAAACTATGAGAACTCTTTTTCCCATTGCCATGTCTACAATATTTGGAAGAGACTGATTAATGATTGAAAAAACAGCTTCATTTGGAACAAACATAATCGCATAGTCCAAAGTATTTTGGGCAGGGTCAATATATTCTGCTACTTTATAGATTTTTGCTTTTAGATCTTGTTCAAATTGCTTTAAATGAGCTTTTTTATCATTTTTATTTTCAGCTAAACTCATTTTTTGCATTTCTGCATATGGAAATTTAACATCAACTGGAACGGTTCTTTGATTGGGAAGTAAAATCAAAATATCAGGTTTTAATAATGTGTCTCCCAATTTTTTTTGCTTTGTAAAATGAACGCCTTCAACCAGTCCATTTGAAATCATAATATCTTCAATAATTCTTTCCCCCCACTCTCCTCGTCTTTGATTATTGGACAAAACTCTAGAAAGAATATCAGTTGAGTTTTTCAACTCTCCTGTTAATTCACGATAATGATCGATTGATTTGGATAATTCACCAAATTCTCTCATTCGATCTTTTTCGACATCTCTGATTTCTTTTTGGTGAACACCCATTTCTTCACGCAACTGTTGAACCAATTTTTCCATCACTTGTTGTTTATTTTGCAAATCAACTTTTATCAATTCCTTGTCACCCTGTAATATCCTACTAGATTGTTCTGCAATTTTTTCAACACTCATGCCAAAAACACGATCAACTAGTTCTTCAATTTGCTGACTTTTTTGATTTAATATTGAATTTTTAATGGAAAAATATATCAAAATAAAACCTAAAATTAGTACAACCAAAATTATTGATTCAAATAACATATTTCTAGTATACTGGAAATATTAAATAAAAACTATTTATTTTTTAAAGATTTTTCTCTATCACTTATTTCCCTTAAAGCTAGATTTGCTTTTTTAAAAATGTTCTCCTTGCCTATTATCTCATCTAAATTAATTTTTCTAATAAATTGCTCCAAACTTGGCTTAACACTTACCATAATAAAAGTAATATTGTTTTTCCTTAAAATTCCAACTAAATCTTCAAGCATTAGGACAGCAGTAGAATCCAAAAAATTGATATTTCTTGATAAAAACATAATGTACCTAATACCCTTTCTACATTTAATTTCATTAAGAATCTCATTCTGTATAGCTTCAACATTTGAAAACATTAAACTATGATCAATTGATATAACTAATACTGCATTATTAGATTGAAAAAATTTAAATCTAATCCTTCTTTTTTCTTGTTCCAAAATATCGCTTGCTTTAAAAAACTCAATTGGAGATGCATAAGCTCGATGTACATAAATTCCAATAGAAAAAATTATTCCTAAAATAATTCCATAGTCTAAGTGAGGAGCAAATATTAATGTCGATAAAAATGAAAAAATAGCAATATATCCATCGTACTTGTGATGTATTAACAATTTCCTTATTTGCTTAAAATCTATTAAATTAATAACAGTTCCTCCAATAATTGCTGCTAAAACAGTTTTTGGCAAAAAATACAAGGTATCCATGAAAAAGATTGAGGTTATAGCTAATACAATTCCTACAACTAAAGCAGATAGACCAGTTTTCGAATTACTTTCCAAATTTATAGCCGATCTACTAAAAGAACCTCCAACAGGAATTGTCCCAGAAATACCTGCGCTAATATTTGCCAAACCCTGACCAATTAATTCTTGATTTGGATTAATAATTTCTTTTGAATGAAGTGAGAGGGTTTTAGAAATTGAGATACTATTAACATAAGCAACTATAGCTACAATAAATGCTGGCAAAAATAATTTTTTTAATAAATCAAAACTATATAAAGGTATAGAAAAATCTGGTAAACCTGTAGGGATGTTTCCAATAATACTACCCGAATAACCAGAATATTTACTAAAAATTGTTGATAAAATTACAATTAACAAGATCACTGGAAATTTTTTAAAATATTTTTTTCCAATTATTATAATCAGCAATGATGTAAGACCTAAAAACAACGACTGATAATTAATACTATGATATTGACTAAAAATATTTTTAATAATGATGATTAAATGATCATTATTATTCACAACTATTCCTAGAATTTTTGGAATTTGGTCAATTATTATTAAAACTACCGCGCCATTAACAAAACCTAATATCACAGATTGCGCAATATATCTAATCAAATTCCCAACCTTAATTAATCCAAAAATTAATTGAATAATTCCCACCATTAATGCTAGCAAGGCGACTAAAGAAATAAATTCTACGGATCCAGGAACAGCAAATTTTGAAATAGAAGTTAATGTCAGTAATGAAACAACTACCGCAGGTCCTGTTGAAAGTTGTTTTGAAGACCCCCAAAGAGAAGCTATGATCACGGGTAAAAAACTCGCATACAGTCCAAAACGCGCAGGCATGCCAGCAATTTGCGCATATGCTAATGACTGAGGAATCAAAATAATTGCAATAAGAATACCCGAAATTAAATCATTTTTCCAGCTATATCTAAGTTCTTTAATCCAACTTAAAAATGGAAATATACTTTTTAACATAACAAGATCCTTATTCAATATAGTAAATATATTTCGAAAAACATAACAAATTATCTCTAATAGATGTAAATGAAATAAATTTTAGTATACTTTAATTATTGATATTAGATATGAATAATATTAAAATTTCGAAATTTTAATATTATTTACCTAAAAAAATTATTTTATATGACTGCAAAATCTCGTCTCAAATCTGAAATTAAAAGAGAACTGCTCATAAATAATGATACTAATATTTTAAGCTCTTCTACATTTACCAACCATCCAATTTTCAGCAAGTCTCATCTTTACATCAAACACTTGCCTTTATTAGTGCTCGGTTTAATATGTTATTTTTTTGTTTTTTTTATAATTATTAATATTTATCCAAAACAAATAGCTAACTTTCCAATTACCAACTCATATTTAATATTACAATTACCGCTATTTTTTGCTAACACTTTTTTAATAAGCTATCTTCTGTTAAATATTAATAGAGGAATAAATTTTTCTTTATTTGTTTCAATCGTAGTCTATCTTAAATTACAAAGATTTATTTTTGAGTATTGGTGGTTTGTTCCTATTGTGATATCTTTTGTTATAGTTGATTATTACATAAAAATTAGACCAAAAAATGAGAAAATCTCAGATAAATTTGTCAAACCAAAAAGAAAAAGAAATTAAGTTAATTTTAGCAACATTGCTAGCTGACATCAAAGATCCAAAAGAAATGTATATTTTTTTAGATTCATTTCTTAAAAAAAATGAATATTTAGCTTTGAGTAAAAGAATCGCTATTTTAAAATATCTCGCAAAAGGTTTTTCCTACAAAAAGATACACAAAGATCTGTCCGTTTCCAGTTCAACAATATCTGCCATGACAAATTTTAAAAATGAAAAAATTTTATCAAAGATTTTAGAAAAATTTGATGTGGATGACTGGTCAGCAAGAATTACTAAAAAAATATTTAATATTTTTAAATTCAAGTAGTTTAGTATATATAAATAGTCTGGTACAATAGTTTCTTAATGACCGAAACTTTCTATATTACAACCACCCTTCCTTATGTGAACGCAGATCCACATATTGGCTTTGCTTTAGAAATTATTGCAGCTGATGTCATTGCAAGATATCAAAAATTATCAGGAAAAGAAGTCATTTTTAACACAGGTACGGATGAGCATGGACAAAAAATTTATCAAAAAGCATTGGAATCTGAAAAAAATATTCATGATTATGTAAATTTCTATGCCGAGAAATTTTCAAATTTAAAAGAAATATTAAATCTTGATTACACAAATTTTATTAGAACAACCGATCAGAATCATATTGAGGCTGCCCAAGTATTTTGGTCAAAATGTCAAAAAAATGGCGATATTTATAAAAAAATGTATACAATTTCATATTGTGTAGGATGCGAATTAGAAAAAAATGTTTCCGACCTTGTTGACGGAAAATGTCCACTCCACCCAACAGAAAAAATTGAATTGATTGAAGAGGAGAATTATTTTTTTAAATTTTCTAAATACCAAAATGAACTACTCAATTTATACGAATTAAATAAGGAATTTGTTAAGCCAGAAGGAAAATTGTCTGAAATTTCATCTTTTGTATCGGGTGGTTTAAAAGACTTTAGTATTTCAAGATTAAAAGAAAAAATGTCGTGGGGAGTTCCAATTCCCAATGATGACAAACATGTTATGTATGTTTGGTTCGACGCATTAGTAAATTACGTATCAACTATCGGTTGGCCAAAAAATATTAATAATTTTAATAAATTCTGGCCCGTAATTCAAATTGCAGGAAAAGACAACTTGAGGCAACAAGCTGCAATGTGGCAAGCAATGCTTATATCTGCTGGAATTTCAAATAGTAAGCAAATTTTAATTAATGGCTTTATTAATGTCGAAGGTCAAAAAATGAGTAAATCATTGGGCAATGTTATCTCTCCATCAGAAATGTTTAATAGATACGGCACAGACGGAACAAGATATTTATTGATGAATCTTGGCCCATTTGGATCTGACATGGATGTGTCGTGGGATAAATTTGATTCTACATTTAATTCAGCACTTTCAAACGGCCTTGGAAATCTTTGTTCAAGAGTTGCAAAAATGTGTGAACAAAGTAATGAGAAATTCAACATTAATTCTGCAAACCCGCAATTCTCGTCAGTATTTCATGAAAGTATGAATAACTTTGATTTAAAAAACGCTTTGAATCAAATTAATGATTTAATTTCAAATACTGATAAATATCTAAGCGACACTCAACCATGGACAAAATCTGGCAATGAACAAAAGGAAATTTTACAAAATGCAATTTCTAACATTCTTACAATTGCATCAAATCTCCAATCATTTACTCCTTTAACAGCTAAAAAGATTAATGATCATTTTAATCAAGAAAAAATAAGTAGCATAAAACCATTATTTCCAAGACTACCTAAATAAAATCTTTTAGATGATATGATTATCGATACTCATTGCCACTATAATTTGGAACCACTTTCCGAAAATGTTGTAAAACACTGGAAAAAAGCACAAGAAAGCGGGGTTGAAGCATCTATTGTAATAGGAACTGATTTAGAAAATAGCAAGCTTGCAATTGAAATTGCAAGCAACAATCAAGGCTTATATGCAAGCATCGGCCTGCATCCTGGAAATTGCCAAGAAGACATTAAGAAACTGCTCATTGGTGATACATATTCTCAAGTTAATATTGATAAATCAATTGATAATCATTTAAATTTATTTGAAGTCTTGCTCAATCAACAATTGTCAAATCATAACTTAAAGTTACTGGCAGTTGGAGAAATTGGTTTAGATTATTATCGTCTTAAAACTAAAGGTCTCAAGCGTCAATTGGTGGTTGAAATGCAAAAAAGAATGTTTCAATTTCAATTAAACCTCGCCTTTAAAAATAATTTGCTTGCAATCATTCATGTAAGAGACCAAAATGATCGACATCTTCAAAATGCTTATCAAGACACTATTAATATTTTAGAAGATACTATTCAAAGCTTAAACGTATCTCCAAGATTTATTCTTCACTGTGCATCTGGCAGTTTAGACTATATAAAAAAAGGGTTGAAATTAGGTGCTTACATTGGTGTTGCTGGAAATGTAACTTATGACAATGCAGAAAATATTAGAGCAATCATTGATCATACTCCATCAAATCGAATATTATTAGAAACTGATGCCCCATATCTTGTTCCTAAAGGATATAAAACGCAAATTTGTGAACCCTATATGATAAAAACAACTGCTGAATTTTTACAACAAAAAATGAAGATAAATCTTGATATAATCAGACAGAATGCAAATAACTTTTTATTCAACAAATAAACTGTGAAAAACAATACTATGGGTAACTTTGTAAGAAATTATTTTAAAATTCATCCCGTCAGAACTCAGCGTGCTCTAGAGATAATTCCAGGTCTCTTTTCCTGGGGACTAATTCTTTTTCCTTTTTGGGGATCACTAATTATACCCGATATAGTTGCTTATTATATTATTGCATTTGCAATCTATTGGCTATATAAATCATTGCTTTTATCAGTCCTTGCAATTGCAGCTCACTTCAAAATTCAAGCCGCGAGTAAATTTGACTGGATTGCTGATATAAAAAAAGATTATCCAGATACCTGGAACAAAATTCACCACTTAATTATTATCCCAACTTACAAAGAGCCTTTGACCACATTAAAACGAACCTTAAAAGCATTAAAAAATCAAAAAATCCCTCTAAAAAATATTCATGTGATGTTATCATTTGAAGAGCGCGAAGGATCAGATGCTAGAGAAAAATCTAAATTGCTCTTAGAAGAATTCCGGGGAATTTTTGGAAACATGTGGACCACCTACCATCCTGATATCTTAGGAGAGGTAAAAGGCAAATCGTCCAATACTTGTTGGGGCGCTAAACAAGCAAAAAAAATTCTGATTGATGAACAAGGTCTTGATTTAAATATGGTCACAATTACTAGCGAAGACGCTGATGCGGTATTTCATCCCAATTATTTTGCAGCAGTTACTCAGGACTTCTTGTTCGTAGAAGAACCTTACAACAAAATCTGGCAAGGAGCAGTAGTTTTTTATAATAACATTTGGAAAGTACCATCGGCAGTTAGAGTGCTTTCTTCTATGTATTCGGTAATTCAAATGCATTTACTAATGCGCTCAGATAGATTAATCAACTTTTCAACCTACACGACATCACTCAAGCACGTTGTGGACATTGACTATTGGGATACTGATGTTATTCCCGAAGATTATCGACTATTTTTTAAATCTTATTTTGCTAAAAAAGGTAATTTTGATGTCAGACCAATATTTTTACCAATTCTTTCTGACGCCGCTGAATCTCATAATACCTGGTCCACTTATAATAATCTCTATCAACAACTTACTAGATGGGCTTGGGGCGTAAGTGATGATGCCTACATAATAAAACAATATGTTAAGGCCACTGAAATTCCTTTTTGGGATAAAACTATTAGAGTTTTTAAAACTATTCAAGATCATTTTTTATGGCCAGTGAATTGGTTTGCAGTAACTATCTCAGCATTTTTACCTCCATTACTCAATCCAGTATTTAATAGAACAGTCTTGGGCAAAACTCTTCCTCAAGTTACTTCAACATTACTCACACTTTCATTAGTCTCAATGATCGTCGTATTTGTAATTGATGCAATGAATCGACCGCAAAGACCAAACCGATACAATCCACTTTCATATATCATGCAACCACTGGAATTTTTACTTTTACCAATCATTGGCTTCTTCTTTTCTGCATTACCAGGAATAGATGCTCATACTAGACTTATGTTTGGAAAATATATTGAATATAAGGTTACTGAAAAAGTATAGTTGATGCAATTCTTTTCAAGATAACGTATACTTATTTTATAGTAATTAAGTCAAACAAATTCTGTGATAAAACTCAAAAATCTTATTAAAAAAATAATTAAAACTGATAAAGTTTTAGATAAACAAACACCAATATTTTTGCTTTCAATTTTAGTATTAGTTTTAAGAATTCCAAATTTATTTGAACCATATTGGTATGGAGACGAAGGAATATATTTAACTATTGGGCAAAGCCTTAATAAGGGGGCAAAACTTTACTCTGAAATTATCGATCATAAAACTCCGATTATCTATTATTTAGCACGAGTTCAAACACAACTTAATTTTCGTCTTCTAAACATAGGATGGATGATTTTTACAACCATAGCATTTTACTATTTTGCAAAAAAATTATTTAAGTCTGTAAAACAGACAACTTTAGCAACATTTATTTTTATCATTTTTACCTCCTTACCTTGGCTTGAAGGAAATATTCCCAATGGAGAATTGTTTGTTTTGGGTTTTGTGATGACTGGAGCAATAATAATCTCAAATACCGATTATTTTAAAGATTTTTTAAAATCTAATTTGAAGATTAAAGCTAATTGGCATAGTGTTCTAAAAAATTCAATAAACCTGATCACAGCTGGATTTTTTCTGGGATTAGGAATATTAACCAAAATCCCCGCAATTTTAGACCTCGCCGTATTTTTTACCATCGGATACTTTACATTTACAAATAATCTTTTAGTTAACAGTTTTTCAAACAATTTAAAATTATTGGGCAAAAAAATAGTTGAAATTGGTTTGCTTTCTCTTGGTGTATTAATTCCAATTTTAATTTCAATCATTTATTTTGTTTCCATAGGATCTGGACAAGAATACCTAGATTTTGGTCTTTTATATAATTTTAGATATGCTTCAAGTTGGCAATTACCATTTTCAAATCAATTATTAATATTTGCCTTTACCCTTCATGGAAAATTCATAATCCTAACTGGAATCATATTATTTATTACTTTACTAAAAAAATACTTTAAACCTCATGTTCAATTTATTTTAAGTTGGTTTGGTTTATCACTTTTTGCTTCCTTGCTTTCAAATAGACCATACCCACATTATTTTATACAATTAGTTCCACCTCTTTCCTTACTTTTAACTTTAATTATTAAAAATAAATTTCTAATTTTAAAAAACTTCTTAAAATCCAAAAGACCAGAAATTAATGTAATTTTTCTCAATTTATTTACTGAGTCATTTTTATTAGTTGGGTTTATTGTAGTGATGATTTTATTAAATTTTGCACCATATTCGACATCAAAATATTATTTAAATTGGTACAAATTAGTTACAAATAAAATTAACAATCAAGAATATAGACAAACATTTGATTATCTAATGACTGATAATTACCTTGCGGCTGAAATTATTAAAGCTTCAGGATCAAAAAACATGTTTATTTGGGGTACAAACCCCATGCTATATGCCCTAACTCAGACTCAACCAACTGGAAGATTTACTGTTTCATTTCACATAAAAGATTTTGATGCTTTTGGAGAAACTGTTAGAGATGTAATCAAAAAAGAACCAACTTTTATAGTAGTAATGAAGAATGAGGATAATAACTTTCCTATATTTAAATCATATTTAAACCAATATTATCTGCCAAACAACCTTCAATTTGAGCACTTCACTCTCTGGAAAAGAAAATATGATAGCCACAACAATTAACCCAATAAAAAATAGTTTTGTACCAGAAATTGCAAAAAAGCCTATCTATTTATCATGGATTGTGGCATTATCTATCTCATTAATTTCGGTAATATTTTATTTTATTTCCCAACCACAGCTTCCAATCTTCTATTCACTTGCAACAAAAAGAGATCAATTAGCACCAAAAGAATTTATATTTGTTTTTCCGGTAGTATCCTTATGGATGAACGCCTCGCATTTATTCGTCATTAAAATTTTAAAAAACTACTCTCTTTTAATGCTGAAACTTTTTGCAATAACCACCGCATTTTTACAAATTATCTTCCTGATATCATTACTAAGAATTATTCTGATAACCATTTGATATGATTCCATTTCTAATTGCATTATTATCAAGCTTTATTATTACTCCGATAATTATTAGTATTTATACCAAAAAAAATTGGTTAGATAATCCTATTCAAACTATTCATGTAAAAAAAACTCACTCAAAGCCTATTCCTAGAGGAGGAGGTTTAGTAATTTTTTTTGGGATTCTTGTAACATCTTTGATATTTTTACAATTTGATCAGCATTTAATTGCAATTTTTATAGGAGCATTTTTATTAACTCTAGTTGGTACGTTGGATGATATTTATGATCTGCATCCAGCAATTAGGCTAGCTACCGGGCTAGTGGCGTCCCTCATTGTAGTTGGTTCTGGTATTGGAGTAGCATATATTACAAATCCTTTTGGACCTGGAGTAATTCATTTAAATCAACCTCAAATTTTACTAAATTTATTTGGTACAACAAAATCAATTTGGGTATTAGCTGATATTTTTGCTTTATTTTTTATCATCTGGAATATGAATATTGTTAATTGGTCAAAAGGAGTTGATGGACAAATGCCAGGATTTGTTAGTATCGCATTAATTTTTATTGGAATATTGTCAACGAGGTTTATAGATGATCCAACACAATTTAACACAGCCTATCTATCTTTTATTGTTGCAGGAGCATTTGCTGGATTATTAATTTGGAATTGGTACCCTCAACGAATTTTGCCCGGTTATGGAGCTGGTTCATTAGCAGGATACTTCCTTGCAATTCTAGCCATTCTTTCGGGTGCAAAAATTGCCACAGTTTTTATGGTATTAGGTTTACCTACTGCAGATGCAATTTTTACAATTATGAGAAGAATAATCGCTGGCAAATCACCTCTTTGGGGTGATCGTGGTCACATGCATCACAAAATGCTGGATGTTTTAAAATGGGGACGACGCAGAATTGCAGTTTTTTATTGGGCAAGTAGTTTTTTTCTTGGATTTTTATCGCTGTACTTGAATACTTCTGGAAAGTTAGTTACAATGTCAATAGTTTTTATTTTAGTTTTTGGCTTTTTAATTTGGGTTAAGATAAATAAAAAAGGATTAAGATAAAAATTATTCATAATATGATCAGCATTCCTTTAAAAAAACCCTTTAATCAATCATTCGTATATCTTGTTGCTAAAACCGCTAGACCACAACAATGGATAAAAAATCTAGCACTTTACGCAGCGTTAGTATTTTCTGGATTTTTTTTCTACCATCCGGCAGGAGAACCTTCATATTTTATGACGGTATCTTATGCATTTGTAGTTTTTAGTATTCTCACTTCAAGTATTTATTTTATAAATGATATTGTTGATTTTGAATCTGACAAGCAACATCCTTTCAAAAAGAAAAGACCCATTGCGTCTGAATTGCTTAGCAGAAGTTCAGCCCTGAAGATTTCTTTACTTGGTCTATTTTTAGTTTTTATTTTATCAACTGGTTTAGCGCTATTTTTCAGAATCTTACTTCTAGCATATTTTTTACTTCAAATATTGTATTCCAAAAAACTCAAACATATTCCTATCATTGATGTTGTTTCCATTGCCTCAGGGTTTTTGATAAGAATATATGCAGGAGCGGTTGTCATTAATCTTCATATGAGTGTTTGGTTTTTACTCACAGTGGTTTCTGCTTCATTATTTTTAGCAGTTGGAAAAAGACAGAGCGAAAGAACTTTGTTGGGAAATGAAAGTAATATTGGAACGACTCGACAATCTCTCAAACGCTATAGCCAAAGACTTCTTGACCAGTATACTGGAATGTTTGCAAATGCTACTTGGCTCACTTATGCTCTCTTTGCATTTCAAAATGAAATCAGTGCACCTAGACAAAAAATAGAATTAATTTACACATTCTTGCCCAAAGCACTTCACTCTCAAAAACTTTTAATGCTCACTATACCATTTGTAATTTTTGGCGTCATGAGATATCTACAACTTGTCTACGAAAACAACCAAGGAGAATCACCTGAAAAAGTACTTTTAAACGATAAACCACTTTTAATCACGGTTGGATTATTTGGTGCAATAGTAATGTTTGTTACCTATATCCTAACTTAAATTATGAAGAAATTTGTTTCAAAGTACTACCCTCAATTATTACTGATAATTTTAGCCTTCTCATTTTTTACTCGAATTTATAATCTTCACTTACCAGAAAAATATGTCTTTGATGAAGTCTACCATGCTGTGACAGCTAAATTAATTGCCGACAACAATCCAATGGCATTTGAATGGAATAACACACCACCAGAACCCAATACTGCCATAGATTGGTTGCATCCTCCAATTGCAAAATATACTCAAGCTCTATCAATGAATTTACTTTCAAAGAATTCATTTGGCTGGAGATTTAGCTCGGCAATCTTTGGAGTAATTGCAATTTTTTTAACAGCCAAACTTGCATATAATCTTTTTCATTCTAAATCGGTTGCATT
Source organism: Pseudomonadales bacterium (assembly GCA_020632265.1). Lineage (GTDB taxonomy): Bacteria > Patescibacteriota > Microgenomatia > UBA1400 > PJMF01 > VFLK01. The sequence goes on from JACKFW010000001.1 coordinate 261,495, forward strand.
AATTGCGGCACTTATAACATCATTGGATGGTTTGGTCCTAACAATGTCTAGAATTGCTATGAATGACATCCATGTAACAGTGTTCATCCTCATGACTTTAAACTTCTATATTATTTATCTAAATACAAAGAGAACCGATAAAAAATTTCTTTTCTTTTCTGCAGCTTTTTCAGGAATAGCCATGGGCACAAAATGGTCTGGATTTTTTGCCTTAATAATAATCGGATTTTTTGAAACCATTAATTTACTTATAACTTTTTTTCATCGAGAAAAAATGGAAAAATTAAGTACAAAAATTCGCACATTTTTTAAAGAATTTTTATTTTTATTTACTTTGTTAATTATTTTACCCGGAACAATTTACATACTTTCATATAGTCAAATGTTTTTACAAGGAAAGAACTTCAATCATTTTATTGGATTGCATAAGAATATCTGGTCATATCAAACATCTCTTGTTGCTACCCACCCCGCACAATCAAAACCTATTGAATGGTTCTTAAACACTAAACCTGTTTGGATTTATGCTAATTGGCAAACAAATAAACGAGCAGATATATATGCTGTCGGTAATCCTATTCTTTTCTGGATTTCAGACATCTTTGTATTTATTAGTTTAATTTACAGTATATTTATTATTAAACACTATTATCAATCTAAAAAAATTGATTCAAAAAACTTAAATTTTTTACATTTAATAATTATGTATTTCGCTGTCTGGATTCCTTGGCAGTTTTCTCCCAGAATAATGTTCTTCTATCACTATCTCCCAGCAGTACCATTGCTTTGTATAAATACAGCCTACTGGCTAAATAAAATGATGCAAAAATCAAAGAATCAAAAAAAACTAGCAATATTAATTATCATGAGTTTTCTGATTACATTTATAATTTGGTATCCTCATTGGACAGGCATATTTGTATCAGATGAGCTAAAAGAGTCCTTGTATTTTGCGCTTGATTCTTGGCAGCAAAAATAAATTAATTTTTAATTCCAATATTCAGGATATTCATTTAGAATATTATTAATTTCTTCGTTATCTGCATTTGGAATTAATGGTAAATAATTGTGCAAATGAATTTTATCCTGAGCAAATAATATCACAACTTTATTAATAAATTTTTGAATTATTTTAACATTATCGATATTTTTAATACAAATTAGATTATCAATCAAAGAATTTGAATGTTGGCTACTTAAATCAGATTGCCGATTTATTCTAATATTGAGATTTCCTAAATTAAATTTTTTTTGGAAGAACATTTTTTTGGCAACTGTTACACTTTTTATAGCTTCTAAAGGAAGTAAAGTAATTTTATAACTAAGCGGAAACTTCGTAGTAATATTGATAATTTTGTCAGAACTAATAATACATATATTCTTCATCCAAATAGATTTCAACCACCACCATCCCAAAAATAAAATAAGCGAAGAAATCGCTGTGATAAATAGATTCACTGCTTCTAAATTTTTGATTATAAAATATTTACTCAGTACCTTCACAAAATAATATCCAAAATTTAAAAATATAAACGAGAAAAAAAACAATAATGCTCTTTTTAAATTCAAATAAGCTTTGCTTTGCCTAAATACATATAAGATTGACTCATTTTCATATTGATAGGGAAAATTATAACTGTATGGAAAACTAAATGATTCAGTTAAAATAATATTTTTCTTTTTCATATTATTTTTGATTTAAAAAACCTAGCTCCCTGATCTCCCTCATTACTTCAATAATTACGACTTTTAGGTCTTCTACTGCTTGAGTTGAAATAGTAAATTGTCTCTGTATGTGCTTTTCGTCACCATTGCTAGAAATTGATGGCTCAACAAAATCAAAAACAGCCTGAGCTACATTGTATTTAAATGTTTTATCAAGCATAGTGAGCAATTTATAAAATACTAATTGTCGCTTATACCTACCTCTAATGGTTTCGGGAAGTTTAAGCTCTCTGTCTGAATAATCATCAATATATGTTTTTCCCTCAATTTGAGCATCTGTTTTTGACTTTCCAGTTTTATAATGAATAATTCTGACCAACTTATTATCAGCATCAATTAAATCTACTCTATCAATTCTTCCTGATAATTTAATTTCATTTTCAGCATCCATTAAAACTGCTTTACAAAAATTACCACCAAAATACCTTTCAATAAATAATGGTTTTGATACATTGTTTTTAATTTCTTCATAATAAAAGCTTAGAACTTTAATGCCTCTTTCTTTTCTTTCTTCAAAATCTAATGACGATAGATTTTCATTTTTTAATGATCTCATAAAATCATTTTGAAATTCTGTCAAACTAATAACTTGATTATTAATTGTAAATTTTTTATAAAATTGTTCTAAAGCATAATGAACTGAGGTTCCAAAAGACATAACAGGATTTTTTTCTCTAGGAACCCTCAACAATGTATTTAGTATAAATTCATTTTTATCTTTCAAATAATTATTGAGAGCAGTAACTGACATCTTAAATTCGCTAACCAGCTGTCTAAAAAATTCAATTTCTAAGTCAGTTGAAGAAGTTCCATCAGCTGTCACTTGAAGCATTTCTTCTATTAACTTTTCTGCTTTAACATTCAATTTATCTTTATAATTTGAGTCAACAACTGTGATGAAGTCCGCTATTTCTTTTATGAACATACTCATTATGAGTTCACGATTTTTTCCACCAGAAATCTTTGTCTGAGGGTAAGAAATAAAAACTTGTTTTTTGGCTCTTGTAATTGCAACGTAGAATAATCGGCGATCATCTTCATTTTTTTCTTTTTTTGAAATATCAGTATTAGTTAAAATATGCGTTGGAAGAGGAATCATATCCCGTTTCTGTTTATTTCCCCATTTTTTATCAACACAATTTAAAATAAAAACATACTGCCATTCTTGACCTTTGGCCTTATGAACTGTTGACAATTTAATTCGCCCACGAGCAATATTTAACATTTCAGTTTTAAGAACAATGTTATGCTCTCGCATTATCTGAATATTCAACAAAAATTTACTTAAATTTAATTCAACATCCTGAGAAAGGGTTTGCTTGATATGAGAGAACAAAGTATTTAATGCAATTAAGTGATTAACTTTCGTTGGTTTTGACAAAATATTATCCAAGAATCCAAAGCCACTTTTATCATTTTCTTGTACATCAGGCTTCTGATCGTCCCAATCTTTTGATATAAAATTTGAATTAATTACTAAACTAAACCACTTATTAAATAAAAGATTGTGACTATTTTTTTGCCAATAAATTAATTTGTCCCTAAATTCAACTATTTTTTCAAATTCATGCTGATTAAGATCATACTTTTTGTCTAAATTTTCATATTTTGTGCTGATAATCGTAAATATTTCTTCTTTTTCTTTAGCTGCTATTCTCGCAACTTTCATGACAGTTAAACTATCTAAATTTATCCAATCAAACATCATTACTTCAAAAATTAAATCCGTTTCACTACCATTGGAAATTCCATTAATAACTTTAAAAAGTTTTAATAATTGAATAATTAACTTGTCCTTAAGAGCATTGTCCGCACTGTTTGAATCATGAACCACATTCTCTTTTTCCAATATTTCACTAATCTCTAAAGAATCGGAATTATCTTTATACAAAACTGCAATTTCTTCTGGATTGACTCCGAGTTTAATTAATTTTTTTATTTCCTCAACTACAAAAAGTTTCTCTGTAAAAGATGAATTTGCTTCAAAAAGTCTAATTGGATCATTTTGATTGTTTACACTTTTTAATCTTGTTAGTAGCGAAGTTTTAATAGTTTTATCAGTAAATTGATTTACGGAATTATTTGAAAAATTTATTCCCAACTCATTATTTTCAATTAAATTATGAGCGGCGTCATAAATTATCTGGCTACATCGATATCCAGTTTGAAGAGTAATTACTTTTGCATTTGGATATTTATTTACAAATCCCAACATATTTTCCACCGAAGCACCTTGAAACCGATAAATTGATTGATGTGGATCACCAACGACAAAAATATTAGGCTGATTATCCTGATCCGTGCACAATAAATCCACAATTTTATTTTGAGCAGAATTTGTATCTTGATATTCGTCAACTAATACATACTGAAATTTCTCTTTGTAATCTAATAAAATTTCTTCATCTTTTTCGAATATCTCAACTATTAGAGAAATCATATCGTCAAAATCAAATCTTAAATTAGCTCTTAATTCTGCTTCATACTTTACATATAGCAAATATAATTCCTTTTGCTTATTTAAATCTTTTGTTCTTTTAATTTTTTGAACTTTTTTTAAATCATCAATTTCATTTTCTAAAATTTCTTCTTCAGCATTTAAAATACTTTCAAACTTTTCCAAACTTATATTTTCTCTTTTTAAATTTGAAATTTGAGAAATAATATCTTTTAAATAACAGAGTGGATTGTTTAAAGGCTTAAGTATCTGTAAATTTGTCTCAAAAATAATTTTTTCAAATATTTCAAATCTCTCAATATCTGATAATGGTTTACTTCCTCTATCAATTGGAAACTTGTCCGGATATTGAGCAATTACTTCACTTGCAAAAGAATGAAAAGTACTGATTGCAACGTAGTAACCTTCATTACCGATCATTTCAACAATACGCTCCCGCATATTTTTTGCAGCTGCCTCAGTAAAAGTAAGAGCTAAAATATTTGAAGGATCTACATCCTGAATTTTTAAAATATTTGCAATTCTACTTGCTAAAACTTGAGTTTTACCGGTACCAGGTCCTGCAATCACCATTACTGGTCCTTCGATAGAATCAACTGCAACTCTTTGGTCTGAATTGAGCTTTTGGTAGATGGAGGCGAAATTTTTGTATTCCTGCATTAAATGTCTAAGTAAAGCCAAAAATTTATAAACTGATTAATTATTTTGATTCTTGGACTATATTTTTTCTAATTATTTTAGTTTTCAATCTCCTGATCTAATTTTTATCTGCCAACTTTTTTAGTTGTTCATGTCCTTCATCTAATAATTCCAGTTGCTTTATAGTTGGCAAGCTACCGCCAATAATTCCTTGTAAATCTCCATACATACTAGAGGTACTTAAAATAACCTTTTCGATTTCTTTTTCTCGTTTACTCCAAATTCTTGAAAAAGATCTTTTCTCCGTTTCTAAATCCTGCTTCATATTCACAAAGGCCATTACAATATTTTCTATACGATTTTTGAACTGAGCTCCAGACAGATATTTATATAACATGTTCATTTTTTCATCTCTACCAACCAAAGATTGCTTAACTTTTGCAACTTCAATTAATTGAATACGCAATGCGTTTACCAACGGAATAATATAGGCATAAGAAACAATCCAAACACCATTTCTCAAACCAAATCCTTTAATATCTTCGGGAAAAATTTGAGTGACCAAAATTGCAATATCTGCTTTAACTAAACCTTGATCACTCTTGAGTTTGGAGATCCAACTTTCACTAAATGCCTTAGTATTTTTTGATTCCCAAATGATTGTTCCATCATGACTGCCAATTTTTGCATTGACTTTTTGTACTAAATCAGCGCCTTTAGCTCCAGTTGCAACATCACTAATTTCATCAGTTACAAATCTGGAAATTAACAATGCTTTCAAATCATCTTCTTGAACTTCTCCTTGAATTTGTTGCGAACCCTGCTCCGCCTTTCTCTTCAACTCATTAATAGTTTTATTAAGCATCTCCATTTGCTTATCTTTTTCTTGAATTTTAAAACGATATTGCTCTTCTTCAAACTTTTTAGTTGACTCAATAATTTTTTTTCGCTCTTCATCCATTTTTCGAGCCATTTCTAATTCAAAAGTTTTTTCTTTTGCTTCAAGTTCGCGAGCTTTTTTTCTTAGTTCCAATTCAAATTTTTCTGCTTCTTCAAGCTTTTGAGAGTTTATTTTTAATTCCTCTCTCAACTCCTTTAATTCTTTTGCTTGTAGATTTTTTTTAAGTAAATTCTCCTTTTCAAATTTTTCACTAGCCTTCTCTTGAGCAAGTTTCCATAATCTTTTTTTCTCAAGAGCAAGTTCTTCATCAAACTTATGTTTCATTTGTTCTGAAAGTGCTTTGCTTAGTGGAATTAATTTACCGCAATCTGGACATTTAATTTGTTGATCTGTCATAAAGATTATTTCTTTCTTGAATTTTCTCTTTCAAATTCTAAGCGACTTATTTTTCTATCAACCATTGATCTTTTTGTTTGATACAAGTTTCCAAGAGTGGAATCAGCAGCATACTGAGCTCGAACAAGTTTTTTTCTTTCTTCTAATGCTTTCTTATACTTTAAATTTATATCCGAAACTTTTTTTTGAGCAAAAGTTTGTGACTTAGTCATAGTTAAGTCACTTTTAGGTCTAGATAACAGATTTTTTAACAAATTCATAACTTGTCTAGTATATCAAAATCCAACACCTAAATATCATACAATTAACGTAAGACTTAAAATGTATGGTATTTTTGATATATAAAAATCTGATAGTGAATTTAAATAAAATTTAGTTTACTATAAATTATAGAAAAAACCCAAAACACTTTTTGTAACAAACTACAAACAATTAGTACTAACTAAAAGGAAAGATATGACAAAAAAATCCAAAACAAATAATCCATCTGAGGAAGTCAAAGAACAGAGCGCAAAGAATCAAGCTGTTTCAATTGCAATGCAACAAATTGAAAAAGAATTTGGAAAAGGGTCTATTATGAAAATGGGCGACTCTTTAAAGAATATGGCCACAGTGCCTGTGATTTCTACTGGATCGCTCTCTTTAAACCTAGCGCTGGGAATAGGTGGTTTTCCAATAGGAAGAATCGTTGAAGTTTATGGTCCAGAAGCTTCTGGAAAAACCACCCTTTGTCTTCACGCTATTGCCGACGTTCAACAAAAAGGAGGAGTAGCAGCATTTATTGATGTTGAACATGCTTTAGACCCAATTCGAGCTCAAAAAATCGGTGTTAATCTTGAAGAAATGCTAATTTCTCAACCAGATTATGGCGAACAAGCTTTGGAAATTGCCGAAACTTTAATTAGATCTGGTGGTGTTGGAATAGTAGTTATCGATTCCGTAGCCGCTCTCGTACCAAAATCTGAAATAGAAGGAGAAATGGGTGATCATCAAATGGGAACTCAAGCTAGATTGATGTCTCAAGCGATGAGAAAACTTACTGCAGCCATTAGTAAAACCAAAACCCTAGTGATTTTTACAAATCAAATCAGACATAAAATTGGCGTGATGTTTGGAAGTCCAGAAACAACTACTGGAGGAAACGCTCTAAAGTTCTACGCATCTCAAAGATTAGATATTAGAAAAATTGGAAATATTCAAGAAGGTGATCAAATCGTTGGCACTAGACATAGAGTAAAAGTCAAAAAAAATAAATTAGCTCCTCCATTTCAAATTGCAGAATTTGATATGGATGATAGTGGTATTTCAATTACGGGCGATGTTGTAGATATTGCTTCTAGAGAAAACATTATACAAAAAGCCGGTAGCTTTTATAAATATAATGGTGAAGTATTAGCTCAAGGGAGGGAAGCAACTAAACAATATCTCAAAGAAAATCCTCAATTCATGAAAAAAATTAGAAAAGAAATTTGGGACTCCATTAAAACTGGAGCCCACAAGATAGAAGAATAAATCACAATAATCTACATTTTCAGACTGGAGTCCAGATTAAAAATATGAGTTAATTTTGAGCAAATCATTGACTATCCGACCCCTCAAAGGTACAATTGATGTTGTAAGTGTTTTAGAATAATTTAAAGCATAAGCTAGTTACTTAAACTAACGGAGAAATTCAAGTGTATAAATTAGAAAACAAAAGTATTATTCAGGCGAGACATTAAAAACTGTCCAAATTTTCTATTTTATTTTTATTCCTCTATTCATAAATCAACAGCTTATATTTAAATTTTCATACTCACTTTAATTAAAATAAAGGAGAATAATGTCATTTTTTGGAAATTTATCAACCTTGTTTGGAAATCAAACAAAGGGTCCAAGGCCTGTTTTAAACAACACACGGCCTGATCAAACTGGAAAAAAACATAAAAAAGTCAGTAAAAAACCTCAAAAGCTTGAGGAAAAATCAGTAGTAAGTAGAGTCCAAATGCAAGATTTTGAACAAATGAAGCGAGATGCTCAATCAAAAGCTCGCGAAATTGTTGTCGAAGCAAAAGCCGAAGCCCTTGCAATTAGAAGTAAAGCTGAAAATGAATCAAGAGAGATTGCTAAAAATGCGGAACAATCACAAAGAAATCTAGAAAAACAATTGGACAGAGTTGAATCCAAGTTAGAGTGGATTGCAAAAAGAGAAGAAAATCTAACTGAACAGAGAAACAACATTCAAGAACTAAAAACTGAAATTGAAAAAGAGAAAAATAAAGTAATTAAGAAACTAGAAGAAGTTTCGCAACTTACTATTGACGAAGCAAAAGATATTCTTTTTGAAAGATTGGAAACCAAACTCAGTAAGGATATGGCTCAATTTATAAGACAAAAAGAGGAAATTGCCGAAACTGAGGCAGATGAAAAAGTTAAAGAAATTCTTGTCGATGCCATGAAGCATGGGGCTACCGATTACGTTTCCGAATATACAGTTTCTGTAGTTGAAATCCCTTCAGAAGATACCAAGGGAAAGATTATTGGAAAATCAGGTAGAAACATCAATGCTTTTGAGAGACGTACGGGAGTAGATGTTGATCTAGACATGTCTCCAACCGAAGTAAGATTGTCATGCTTTGATCCTGTCAGAAGGGAAATTGCCAGAATTTCTTTAGAGAAATTAATAAAAGATGGAAGAATTCAACCAACTAGAATTGAAGAAATCGTAGATAAAGTAGAACAAGACATTGCAAAGGTTACTTTAGAAGCTGGTAAGCAACTTTGCCATGATGTTGGAGTTTACAATTTGCCAATAGAGTTGATGAGAATGCTAGGAAAATTTAAATATCGTTTCTCATATGGTCAAAATTTAATTGCTCACACTTTAGAAGAAACAAAAATCGGCATTAAAATTGCTCATGAACTCAATTTAGATGTCAAAATTGTTAAACTTGGTTGCTTGCTACATGATATTGGAAAGGTTTCTGAAGAAGTTGAAGGAAGTCACGTCGAGCTTGGTGTTAAAATTGCAAAAAAATTCAATCTGCCACAATCAGTGATAGATTGTATTGCTCAACATCATGAAGATGAACCATTCTCAGGACCAGAACAAATGGCGGTTTATATTGCCGATGCAATTTCAGGTGCAAGACCTGGCGCTAGATATGAAAATCATGAGGAATATGTTCAAAGATTGCAAAAACTGGAAGATATTGCTATGGAATATAAGCAAGTAAAACAAGCTTATGCAATTCAAGCTGGAAGAGAAATTCGAGTTTTACTTGAACCTGAAAAATCTAAAGATAGTGATGTAAAAGTCCTAAGCTTGAAAATTAGAGATGAAATAAAAGAATCTGTTACCTATCCTGGAACGGTTACTGTCACAGTTATTAGAGAAACAAGAGGACAAGAAGTAGCAAAATAATGATAGAATAAAAGACATCAGTGCCCTAAGGAATAAAATGAATAATAATATTTGGCTCATCATACAATCAATTCTTTCAATCGTGATTGTAGTTTCAATTTTACTACAATCTCAAGGTAGTGGCTTAGGCTCAGCTTGGGGTGGTGGTGGAGAAACATATCATACTAAAAGAGGAGTCGAAAAAGTACTTTTTAATTTAACAATAATTTTTATTGTACTTTTTGCGATTACTTCTATTGCATCACTAATAACAAAATAAGCTTTTTTGATGAGAAAATTTTACTGGTATCTTACTGGTTTTGCTAAAAAACATGGATTAGTTTTCATGATTTCCATTATTGGGGCCATAGCTTTTTTTTCATTTTTTGTTCCTTCGCTTTCATCAATATTTGAATTCAAAAATAGATACTATGTTGGCTTAGTTGGAGATTATACAATCGACAATCTTCCCAAAGAAATTACTGAAAAATTAAGCGCCGGACTCACAAGCATTAATAAAGATGGATCAGTATCCCCACTTTTATCTCAAAGATGGAGTATTGAGCAAGAAGGAAAAACATATAGGTTTATTATTAGAGATGATGTTACTTGGAAAGATGGTAAAAAACTTGAACCACAAGATATTAAATATAATTTTGAAGGCGTTGAAACTATAATTACTCCAAGCGACATTGTTTTTAAACTGCCTGATTCTTATTCCCCATTTCCGGCAATTGTATCAGAACCAATTGTGAGAAAAGAAAATATTAAATACCATTTTTTCTTTAACAGACCAATTCTAATTGGAGTTGGAAAGTACAAAATGAGTGATTATAAAATAAACGGTCAAAGAATTACTGAAGTAACTATGGACAGCATAGATGATAGATATATCTATAGATTTTATTTAACTGAAGAAGATGCAGTTGCAGCTTTCAAACATGGTGAGGTTGATATCCTGCCTAATTTGTCAAAGAATCATGATATTGTTAATTGGCCAACAATTAAAATTCAAAGTACGCTCAACACCAATAAATATTTGGCAGTGTTTTTTAATATTCGAAACCCAATTTTTTCAAAAAATATTCGTCAAGCACTTTCATATGCAATAGAGAAACCAAATGACGAAACAAGGGCTCTAGGTCCAATAAGCAGTGACTCCTGGGCATATCTTCCCGCTGGAAAAGCCTATGATAAAGATTTAGATCGAGCAATTGAACGTTTAATTGATGAGATTCCACAAGTAAAACTAGATTTAGAGCTTACTACAACTTCTCTTTATGAAGATGAAGCAGAGATTATTAAGAAAGAATGGGAAGAACTAGGATTAAAAGGATTTGATGAATGTCAAAAGGCAACAACTGTATCTGACAAAAGCATTTGTGAAAACTTAAAAATTTCAGTTACAATCAGAATTTCCAATTTTCCTGATACTAACAATTATCAATTAATGCTAATAGGCCAAGAGTCATTGCCAGATCCAGACCAGTATTATCTTTGGCATTCAGAACAAAGCACTAATTTTTCAGGCTATAAAAATACTAGAATCGACAATCTGCTAGAAAAAGGTAGACAAACATTCGATCAAAAAGAAAGGAAAGAAATTTATCAAGAATTTCAACAATTCTTTTTAGAAGATGCCCCAGTAATTTTTATCAAACATCTTTATACTTATGAAATTAGCCGTCAGTAAAATCAATGTTGGCTAGATATGATTTAAAATAGTTACAACTTTCTAAATTTTCTTCTCAGCATTTCAAAATAATAAGTTAAATGATAAAGAGGTGATAAAGAAATATCATGAGAAGGCAAATATTTAACTTCTTCGCCTCCAAATCCACGCTTGAATAATGAAACTCCCGTAAAACGATGATTTAGCTCGTTTTCAGGCGCAATTCCCCAAAAATTATACTTTATACACCCCCTTCTTTTAGCCTCTTTAATTGCAGCCCACTGACAAGCGTAACTACCTGCATACTTTCCATTTTCAGGAGTAGAAATACCGTAATGATATACGGCTTCTTTATTATAAAAAATTATAAATGCTGTTGCTAACAATCTATTATTCAACTTTGAATGTATCATCAGCACCTGATCATCTTCCAAAAATGAGATAAATTGATTATATAAAAAATCATATGTAAACGGTACAAACCCATGTTTTTTAGCAAGCTTGATTTGAAGATCATAAAATTCTTTAATATCATTCTTATCTTTGGAAAAATTGATACTGATGCCTTCTCTATCAGATTTATTGATTGAATAACGCGTATTTTTCCTCATTTGCTTTAAAATTTCATCTTCAGAATTTTCTAAATTTAGTTGTAGAGTTAAATCTGCAGTCAAATGCATTTGTGAGGTTTTTGCACCAATTTTAGCAACAGTATTTCTAAGTTCAATTGAATCTATTGCTTGAGGTCTAAATCTAATAAAGATAGCTCCTTTTTCTTTGGCAATTAATTTGATTTTTTCAAATACAAGATTGATAAGCTCTTGATTGGTCCAATCAATTAATGGACCACCTGCAATTGAGATGTAAGTACCCCTTTTGGCTTTTTCACAAACAAGTAAAGCCATTCCCAAAGTAACGTTATTTTTTTGAATCAAAAGCCTGACAACTATCTTTCCCATTCTTTCTTGAAACAAACTCCAGTTCCAAGATTGCAAAAAATTTGCGTTCTTAAATAATAAAATATTGCTTTCCCAAACATTTTTATCAGTAATATATAAAAAAGTAATATTCATATTTAAAAATCGTTCAATGTTTTTATAATTTGGTTTGCCTGTTTGATTGATAAATTGATATGGGTTGGTAGATTTATAATCTCGCTTGAAAGTTTCTCAGCATTAGGGGCCAGTCCTTTCGTATAAAATGAGTCGCATTGATATCTCCCACAGTCTACAGGATTTCGATACCATCTATCAGATAAAAATATTTTATTTTTCTTCATTAATTGAATAAATTTTTCAACTTCCTGAATTCTAATTGAGAACCTAAGATTACTACCAAATAAGACATCCTCTTTTGAATTTATTATGCTAATTTTTTTATTAACAATTTTCTCAAGATACAAATTTGCAATTTTTCTTCGATGAATTATTTGCGATTCTAAATTACCTAAGGAAACTAGTGCTAAAGTGGAATAAGCTGGAGACATAGTACAAATATTTTTTATTTGACTAATTGTTGGTGAGGTTATTAACTTTAAGGTTTTGGCTAATTTAATTATTAATTTTCCAGCCCAAACGTCATATAAATTGCGACCTAAATATGTCACTATTGGATAAATTAAATCAATAAATAAATATTTTTTTGTTTGCTGAGATATTATGATTTCCTGAATTACTTTTAATTGATTATTCGTGAGTTCTTTAAAAACAACAGCTCCACCGGAAATTGAATCGATGACTTTATCTCTTCCAAATGAAAAAATTACCACATCGGCATTGTATCCCAATGACTGACCCAAACTATCTCTACCTCCAATTGATTGTGCCAAATCTTCAATCAATAATAAATTGTTTTTTTTACACCAAGCACTGATTTTTCCGATTTCTGCTGGAATTCCTAAGCTATGCTGAACTAACACCACCTTCGAATCTGGATTAGACTTAAAACTTGCTTGTAAAGTTTGAACGGTTAAATTTGTTGAATTTTCTGCAATATCCACATAAACTGGTTCACCCCCGCCTCTCTTAATTCCTTCTTCAACGGCATAACAAGTAAAGGCTTGAGTTAAAATTTTTATGCGATCTTGAGATTTTTTTTGAGCTGATAAAACTCGAATGGAGAATTCAATTGCATCACGACCTTTATAAAATAAAAATGATTTGCCATGATAATTATCTTCTAAATATTGATTCAATTTTTGATGATCCTCGCTTGCGGAAACAAAAATCTGACTCAATGCGGTCAGTGCAAATTTAAATGTATAATTCGAACCCAAACTATTAAAAATTGATTTCATATTATTTTAAATATTCTTGCACCCATCCAGGCATTCTTCCTTCAATTATAACAACAAAGTTCTTATCTAAACTTAATAGATACTTAATAATTTTATCTTGATCACTTAATAGATTGTCACCAAATACTTGCGAAAATTCATTAATACCAGATAACCCTACAAATAAAACTTTATCAAAAGTTTTTTTAGACAATACAGCAAGCTCTCGATGAATTATTGATGATTCTATTCCTAAATCAACAATTCCCGATGTAATTAAAACTTTTTTAGGTAAATTTAGTTCATTAGCTAGATCAATCACAGCACTAAATCCCTTTGGGTTAGTTGTTCCGCCATCATCAATAATTAAAAATTCATTTTTTGAAACAAATGAAAAGATAAATTTATCATCAGGAACAAAACTAGATAATGCATCAACAATTTCCGAATCGGTCATATTAAATTTTTTTGCTATTAGTATCGCTATTTTAATTATTTCTAAATAATGTATTCCAATAAATTTTGTATTAACTTGCTGTCCATTCCAAACAAAATGTAACCTTCCAGATTTATTTAATCCAGTTTTTAAAATTTGAAGACCGCTAACCTCATTATCAGTTTTAATTATTTTTAAATCATCTCTCTTTGAAGCCTGAATAATCTTTAATACGCCCATATCACTTCCATTTACAAATACTAGAGATTCTGGCGCCAAGGCTCGTAGTAGTTCGGATTTAGCTTGAATAATTGATTCCAGACTGCCAAATAGTCCTAAATGTTGACTTGTCAATCCAGTAATGACTGCTAAATTGGGCTTAAACCAATTTGCAAGTAGTCTAATTTCACCTATTTTATAAGCTGCGTACTCTATAATTGCGATTTTTTGATTTGAAAAATTATCATTAATGCTTTTAGCAACTGAAAATTTAGTGTTGTAAGATTTCGGTGTTTTAAAAACAGAATATTTTTTTCCTAAAACATGAGCTAAAAGAATTTTTGTGGAAGTTTTTCCATAACTGCCAGTAATACCAATAATAATTGGTTTAACTTTATCAATTTTTCTTTTGGCTTTGAATAATTCGAATAATACTCTAATATAAACTAAAAATGAGGTTGGAGTTATTGCTAATATGACTAAAAGTGGCACAGCTAATAGAATAATAAATAAACTAGAAAGCAAATAAAATAATAGCGTTAAACCGTTAATTTGAAATGCAACTGCAACCAATAAATATACAATTATCAACATTTCGACAAATATTATTGAACTAATAATTAAAATTCTGGGTGTAATTTTAGGACGCTTTAACCCAAACTTAGAAAAATCTTTTTTTTGTGGCAGTAATCGCAAAAATTCCCTTTGGCCTTCTGGAGTTTTCAAAAATAAAATAATTCGATCTAAACGATATTCTTTTTGTTGCACAATCGACAACCATCGCAATAATCTAATTCCATAAGATGAAAAAAATGCAAATAAAACTAATAAAGATTTCATATAATATAATCCGCAACTAAATCAGCAGTCTCCTTTGGATGAGTAAACTGCGGAGAATGCCTGGCATTTTTGATAAGATCTAATTCACTGTTTAAAATTGAATTGTTTATTAAAATTGCATTTTTTACTGGAGTTGTCGTATCGTTTTCACCCCAAATAATTTTTGTAGGACATTTTATTAAAATCAAATCATTGATAATTTGATCCTCTAGGATTTTTGACATTGTTTGTCTTAATAATGGAGATGCATTTTTGTAATCAGCTTCTCTAGCAATTTTATAAAGAATATTTCTAAAAAAGTCACCTTTAAAAATTGATTTTCCAAATTTACTTAATAATTTGAAAATCGATCTCTTAACTACTGCCCTAAATGACATATCCCTTATTCCAGAACTATCAATCAAAATAAGCTTTTCTACCTTTTGTGAATTTTGAGATGCAAACCTGATTGCAAGTTGTCCTCCAAAGGAGTGTCCTAATAAAATTACTTTATCATTGCCGGTTTCTTGATATAAATAATTTTTCAACCAATTAGAATAATCATTGAGATTCCAAACTTCATTTAATGGAGCTGTTAATCCCGGAATTTTTAAAAACTTAACTTTAATATGTTTTAATTCAAGCTCTTGAATAAAAGGCGTCCACATTTCGTGACTTTTTTTTCCATCTCTGACAGCCCAACCATGTAAAATATATATTTTTTTCATATCATGTTATAGTATCCCAGTAGAATGCTTGGGAATCAAGCTAATGATCAAAATTCTAAGTTGCATGGATCGTAATGATAAGTTAGTATCTAAATATGAAATTTTCAAATAAAAAGCTTTTTTTAGCATCCCTACTTATTATAGTTAGTGCAATTATTACCTCGGGCTGTACCAAACCGGATGCCGATCAACCAGAGGCAGATCTTTCAATTAATTTTGAGCCATCAAAAAATGATTCTGGAATAAATCTATCAGATACAAAAATTACTGGAAAGGAAATCGAACCTCAAATGCAAAAAAATACATACAAAACTATTGATGATTTCAAAAAAATTGACGCAACGCAAGCAGTTTTTGAAACTTCCAAAGGCACAATTGTACTAGATTTATTTAGAGAAAAAGCTCCATTGACCACCGCAAACTTTTTAGATTTAATTGACAGCGGATTTTATGATGGCATAATTTTTCATCGAGTAATTCCTGGTTTCATGGCTCAAGTAGGTGATCCATTTACCAAAGAACCTGGTAGAGAAAACGAATGGGGTATGGGTGGTCCTAATTATAGAATAATGGATGAATTTGATCCAGAACTTAAACATGACTCAGCCGGTATATTAAGTATGGCAAATTCTGGTCCAAATACGGGGGGAAGTCAAATTTTTATTACCTATGCTGCCACTCCTCATCTAGACGGCAAACATGCGGTCTTCGGAAAATTAGTTGAAGGCATGAAAGTTCTAGAATCTATAGAAGTTGGGGATAAAATTGTCAGAGCAAGCTATAGATAGATAAGTACATTTAATGTGGAAAAAAGCCTTATTAATATTAGCCATTATTTTTTTGGCAAGTATCCTAACAATTTGCTATCTCATTTCACAAACAGTTTCACAAATTAAACAAGGAAATTTTTTTAAAGCTAGTGAACTTGCAAAAAAAACATTATTTTTTACTCAACCGGCTTCAATAATAACTCTTCACAAAAACCCAAATATTGAACTCCTAAATACTCTGTTGATATTTACATTGGAAATACCACACTACACACAAAAACTCAGCTTATCCTTTAATCAAAATGTCCAAGAAGAATATGTTTTTGACATTAAAAAATTTAATAATAGTTTAGAAGAAATCAATGGAAGAATTCAAAAAATCAGTAAATTAATTGATGAGGCTACCATTGCTAAAAAATTTATCAAATCAAATCAGATCCAAATTATTCGCAATGTTTCCAAAGATTTGCCTGATTTAATTACAATTCTAGATAATTTTTCAAAAAAAGATCAAAACATTATAGTAATTTTTCAAAACTCAGATGAAATTAGAGCCACCGGTGGCTTTATGGGTTCGTACGCAATTATAGACATTAATGATGGTAAAGTAACCGAAATATCCATTGAGGACATTTACGATGCTGATGGGCAATTTGAGGGCTTTGTACAAGCCCCAAGCGGTGTTCTTGAGTACTTGAGTGAAGGAAAAGGCTTGAGATTGCCCAATGCAAATTGGCATGCAAATTTTCCTTCAAGTGCAGAGCAAATTTTACAATTTTTTGCACTTGGAAATAAAAAAAGCATTTCAACCTTAATTGCTGTCAACCTCGATTATGCGAAATTGCTATTAAACATCCTTGGGGATATCACTTTAAAAGATTACAATACGGTTGTTGATAGTAATAATATTAATGAAGTATTAAGATCTAGAAGAAGCACATTTTTTCCTGGAAGTAAGCAAAAAAAACATCTACTTTCGCAATTATTAACCCAACTTAAGATTGAATTTTTTAATCTTGATGAAAAATTGAAAGTTCAACTTGCTAAAGAAACCTTCAATCAATTAATATTAAACAATATCCAATTGTATTCAACTGTTAATGAAATTGACTCAATATTTGCCAAAAATAATTTTAGACAAGAATTAAAATTTGATGTTAATTCTGAATATCTTTACTTAGTGGAATCCAATGTTGGAATTAACAAGGCAAACAAAAATATTTTAAGAGAAGTTACTTTGGAGCTTGGAAAAACTAGCAACAATTTAAAAATTAAATTTATAAATAATAATTTTCCTCCAACAATTTCCAATTTGTATAATTTAATTAAAACTGATTCAAATTTAGATCCAACTTTCAGCCCAGAATCACCAACTGAAAATTTAAATTATATTAATTACCAGAGAATAATAATCAGGCCAAACTGGAAAATCAATTCTGTGAAATATAATAATCAAGAAATTACTGAATGGAATGAAAATATCATTACAAACTCAAAAAATGAACAATTTAAAGAAATAGGTTTTTTGATTACTCTAAAAGAGCAAGAAAGCTCTATCCTTGAAATTGAATTTGAAAATAATAATTTAAATAATAATCAAATATATATTCAAAAACAGCCTGGACTAACTCCTATACCATACATAATAATCAAAGATGATTTTATGGTAAATTTTGTGCTAGAAAAAAATAGCTTGCTTGAATTATTTTAATTAAAATTCGTGATAAAATTACCTGATATGAACTCTGAAAAAGATTTTGAATTAGTGATTGCCGGCGCAAATGAATATCTTGCATTGGTAGATACAAATAAAATACAAGAAGAAATCGCATTGCTTGAAGAAAAATCATTTCAAGCTGATTTTTGGCAAACTAAAGATGCTAAAAAAATAATGAAAAAAATCTCAATGTTGCAAGAGCAATTCTCGAATTTTAATTTAATAAAAACTTTCAAAGAAGAGTTAACAACCTATTTAGAGCTAATCTCAGAAGAAGAAGATCTAAACATTATCAAAAAAATCGAAGTTGAAGCAATCACAGTTGCCTCAAGATTATCAAAAAAACTTCAGGAATTACAATTAAAACAATACTTAAACGGCAAATATGATGGCTTTGGAGCTATTTTATCAATTCACTCTGGTCAAGGTGGCACTGAAGCAATGGACTGGGCCGAAATGTTAAAAAGAATGTATTCAAGGTTTTTTGAGAGAAAACATTGGAAAGCAACTATTAATTATGAATCCAGAGGTGAAGAAGCGGGTATTAAAGCCGTTGAGTTTCAAATTAATGCCCCATATTCATATGGATATCTCAAACACGAACAAGGTACTCATCGATTAGTCAGACAAAGTCCTTTTAATGCTGATAATTTAAGACAAACTTCGTTTGCTCTTGTTGAAGTCTTACCTCTTTTAGACGAGTCTGATGATGAAATTGAGTTAAATGATGCTGATTTAGAATGGAACTTTACTAGAGCTGGTGGTGCTGGAGGACAAAATGTCAATAAAGTTAATACTGCCGTTGAATTGACTCATAAGCCCACTGGCATAGTCATGAAATGTCGTGAGGAGCGCACTCAAATTCAAAACAAAGAAAGAACTTTGATAAAGTTAAAAAGTAAATTGGCTCAGCTAGAGGCTCAAAAGATTCAGGAAGAACTAAGTAAAGAAAAGGGTGTTCATATAAATGCTAGTTTTGGAAACCAAATCAGAAATTATGTATTACATCCTTACAAATTAGTTAAAGATACAAGAACTCAAGTTGAAACTTCCAATACTGAGGCGGTTTTAGATGGAGATATAGAGGAATTTATCCAAGAAGAAATCAGGCTTTAATAATAAAATAATTTTGTGGCTAAAAAATAAATTAGTGGTAATTAAGTTTTAAATCAGTTATAATTTTATTATGAAAAAAATTGATATTATTGAAGATTCAGAAAATAAAGCTGTGGTTGACGATGTTTTACTTCTAGAGCATAATCAAAATTCGTCAAGTTCTGACGTTAATCAAGATACTCAAATTAATAAGGAAAATTCAATGAAGAAAACTTCAAAATTATTTTTAATTTTAACAATAATTGCAGTTTTAGCTGGAGTAGGAACCGGTTTTGGTGCATTCAAACTTTCAGCAAAATCAGGACTAAATTTTAATGGTGAAGAACTTCAACAACTTCCCTCTGCAGGAAAAGTCAAAGTTGGAGACGTTTTTGGGAGCAGCAGTGAATCTTTCAAAGACTCCGCAGAAGGATATTTGGAGGTTGGTGGCCTAGAAGGTGAAGGATCACATAAATTACTTAGACCTGGTGGTATATCACAAACTGTTTACCTTACTTCTTCTGTTACTGACTTGAATGAGCTAGCAGGTATGGATGTAAAAGTGTGGGGAGAAACTTTTAAAGGTCAAAAGGCTGGATGGCTTATGGATGTTGGTCGGGTCGAAGTTTTGAAACTTGATGCAGAATCTCCTTTAGAAGAGTAAAAAAACAATATCAGCCTCATTTATCTTGCATAATTACCTAGAAACAGGTTAAACTAAATGTTGAAATATGATTAAATTTTCTTCAGTCAGTAAATACTTTCCACCTGATACGTTTGCAATCAGTGATATCTCATTTGAGGTTGAACCAGGCGAACTAGTCTTACTCACTGGTCCTTCTGGATCGGGTAAAACCACTATCATGAGACTACTTACCAGAGAATATATCGCCACAAAGGGCGATGTTATTTTTGCTGATATTGATTTAAATAAAGTGAAAAATTCAAAAGTTCATGAAATCAGAAGAAAAATTGGAGTAATATTTCAAGATTATTTACTCCTTCCCGAATTAAATATCTGGGAAAACATCGCGTTACCACTATCGATTATTGGAAAACCACAAGCAGAAATTGAACAACGAGTTACGGACTTATTAACCTTGGTTTCTTTAACTGATAAAGCCTTTTTATTCCCAAAACAACTCTCTGGAGGTGAAGCACAAAGAATTAGTATTGCAAGAGCACTTTCAACAGCACCAGAGATAGTTTTTGCTGATGAACCAACTGGAAATCTTGATAGAGAAACTTCCTTGGAAATTGGAAAACTAATTAGAAAAATTAATTCATTTGGAACCACAGTTATTTTTGCCACTCATGATCATGACATAATGGATTTACTCAAGGATATTAGACACATTGAGCTAGATAAAGGTAAAATAGTTCGAGATTCAAAGATTGCCAGATCTACTCAATCTGAAGCATCAACTGATAAAAATGAAATAACTACTAATAACGATAAAAAAGATAAAGATGATAAAAAATCAAAAGAAGAAATAAAAGAAGCAACAAAGGAAGAAATAAAAAATAATAAGAACTCTGAGATGAATAAGGAAAATTCAAAAAAAAGCGCTAAAAAAAGTAAAAAGATAAAGCCAAAAGAAGAAAAATAAATATGAGCTCATTCTCAACTGCTTTAACAACCATTAGACGCTCCCCCTACCAAGCAATGACTTCGATTTTAATGGTTGCAGTTACTTTTTTTGTTGGATTTTCTTTTTCGTTATTTGTTATTGGAGCAGGTAAAGTACTTCAACATTTTGAAACTCGACCTCAAATTATTGCTTTTTTTGAATTACAAACAACTGAAAATCAAATTAATGAAATTGTTGCTCAAGTAAAACAGAAATCTTACGTTGAGGCAATATCTGTTATTAATCAAGACCAAGCTTTAAAATTATATCAAGAAGAAAACAAAGATGATCCTTTATTGCTGGAATTAGTTACTGCAGATATTCTACCAGCAAGCATTGAAGTATCTTCAAATAACATTGAATCATTAGAATTAATTAAAAATGACTTGGAAAAGTTTGATACTGTGGAGGACGTGATTTTTCAAGAAGATGTTATTTCAACTTTATCGAAATGGATAAGAATTGCAGAAATTATTGGTTTAACAACTACTCTCATATTAGCAACAATTTCATTTTTAATTATCATGACAATTATGGGTATGAAAGCAACCACTCAAAAAAAATCTATGACTATCATGAGAATGCTCGGCGCAACCAAAGGATATATAAAAGCTCCTTTCATGATAGAAGGTATGATTTATGGACTCCTTGGAGCCTCAATCGGGTGGTTAGCAACTTTTTCAGCTCTTCTATATCTCACTCCAACAATTACTGAAATATTAGGCGATATAAAAATTTTTCCTATTTCAACTGAATTTTATCTATTACACATAGGGATCGGGATATTGTCAGGAATTTTACTAGGATCTTTCGCTGGTTTAATGGCTACCCAAAGGTTAATAAAAAATTAATTAAATATCACCCTTTCAAAATATTTCAATTTATATTTTAATGTATATTGAATAATACATGATAAAAAAAATCTCAATCACAATTATCTTTTCTGTTTTTGTTTTGATTCTTGGAACCAAAATTTCGATAGTTTTTGCACAAGCTTGCGAGGATAAAATATGTAATGAAGAAGACGACTCATATACGTCTTGTTTAAATGAAAAAATTGCTTGTATTGAAAACCGACTGGGAGAAATCAATAATCAAAAAGCCACTCTCAATAGCACCATTAGTGTTATTAATGGCAGTATTAATATTCAAGAATTGAAAATTAGGCAAACAGTTAGTGAAATTGCACAATTAGAAAAAGAAATTGAAGCATTGGGAGATAGAATTTCTGGGTTAAGTATTTCTCTTGATAGGTTAACAACTTTGCTCGTAAATAGAATCAGAACTCAATATAAACAACAACAAACTGATCCATTAGCAATTTTATTAACTTCCGAAACGTTAACAAAACTTATAAATCAGTATAGATATACTACTCTTGCTGGAAAACAAACTGCAAAGGCAATGCAAAGAGCTCAAAATCAAAAAATTATTTATGATGAGCAAAAAGATCTTAAAACAATCAAGCAAGACGAAATCGAAACGAAAAGATACCAGTTACAATTAGAACAAAACAATCTGATCAACCAAAGAAATCAAAAAAATGAAATCTTGGCCATAACCAAAAATGATGAACAAAGATTTCAGGATTTATTAAAAGAAGCTGAAACACAATTGTCCTCATTTAAAAGATTTGTGAGTTTTCAAGGAGGTGCTTCAATCCTTAGTGGTCAGACCAGTTGTGATGACTGGGGTTGTTATTACAATCAGAGAGATAGCAATTGGGGCAATCAACTTATTGGCAATAGTAATAGCAGTATGTCTGAATATGGTTGTCTAGTAACATCAATGGCAATGATTGCCTCTCATTATGGTCGCTCTCTTGATCCAGGACAAATTGCTGCAAATAACAGTCCGTTCTGGCTTAACACTGCTTATATGAAACAAAGTTCCTGGTCAGTAAATGGAGTAACTATGAATAGAACCAGAGTTGGATATAACTCAAGCCAATTAGACAACGAACTTAGTTCGGGTAATCCAGTTATTGTAGGAATAGGCACTGGTCCTGACCACTTCTTAGTAATTAGATCAAAGCAAGATAATAAATATATTATGAGAGACCCATTTACTGAAAGTGGCAAAGATATTCCCTTTACAGATAAATATTCCTTAAACTCAATATCCACAATTGATAGAGTTTCTGTAAATTAAAACAATTGATATTTTTTATACACTTGTTGTCATTATTTTCATTTATTTTCACAATAGTGAAAATCATTTTTATATTACTTTCCATAATATTAGTCCTATTTTCTTTTCCTAATTCAGTAATCGCTTCTCCAATCATAAATGAAGTCTATCCCAAGCCTCTCTCAGGAGAAAATGAATGGATTGAAATATTCAATGATTCTCAAGAAATCATTGATCTGACTGGATGGATCTTGATGGATGAACTCAGTGTTCCATCTATCATTTTCCAGTTTGAAAACGAAGTTATTAAAGCAGATTCTTTCATTACAATAGAATTAGCTACAAGTAAATTAAACAATGATGCCGATAGCGTAAAACTAATTAATTCTCAAAATCAAGTAATATCCCAATTCATATATACAAATTCTCAATTGGGAATGAGTTTTTCATCATATCCAAACGAAGAATCAGGATTTATAAATAATATATTACTCACGAATCCAACAAAAAATTTTACAAATCCTTCTATTTCAGAAATAATAACAGATGATGCTCCCGAAGCTCAAGATGACAATCAAGAAATTCCCCCAAATAGTCCTGTACCTACACCAGATTTTGTTGAAACTGTCTATCAAAATATGACTATTACGGAGATAATGGCCTGCCCATATTCAGAAGATCAAGAGTGGATTATATTAAACAACGAAGAAAATCATAATATAAATCTAAATGGATGGTATATAAAAGACAATGCTGAAAACAAAATTTTTTTGCCTAACAGTGACATTGCCAATTTATCATCAATCAAGATTTATTTAGAGAAAAATATTTTAAATAATTCTGGTGACTCAATATTTCTATTTAACCCAAATAATATACTTTCAGACCAATTTACATTTGAAAATTGTAATTTAGGTATATCACAACTTAGAACAAATAACCAAGAAAATAATGATCAAAATAGTAGCAGTATTCAATTTGAAAATACTTTAGAACAAAAGTTAAATAATAAAAATAATGAAAGTTCAAATCAAATAGAATCTCAAATCAATGACAATGGATTTAATGAATCCATAAATCTATTACAAAAAATCCATAACTTGTTAAAAATTGTAAATAGTCATAAGGTATCAGTCTGGGATAACTCTGATTTTAAATCAGATAAAATAATTATAAAACATAAAATATTACCAAAAAAGATAGTTTTAAGTGTTATAATTGGAGGAATCATTATTTCCTGCTCTGGATTATTTTTTATTAATATTTCGAAAGATTCCCTTGAAAAAGATTAAATTATATATTAACGCCTTTTCCCCACCTATAATATGGGCAGCCATTATTTTCCTATTTTCCTCACAATCTAATTTACCTGGATTTGAACAATCTGCTTATGACTTTGTTCTTAAAAAAATTGCCCATATATTTGTTTATTTCGTTCTATACTTTTTAATCAAAAGAGCATTCGATATAATTTCAAAAAAATCAACCATTTATAATCAAATATATTTTCCAATTTTAATTTGCTTTTTATACGCCATCAGTGATGAATTACATCAATCTTTAATTCCAGGAAGATATGCAACAATAAGAGATGTGGGATATGATATGTTCGGCATTGGTTTAGCATTTTTAAAAAAATTTGATTTTATTTAAAAAACTTTAAATTATTTCAAAAAAATGAAGGTTGACACTTGGAAAAAATAAGTGATAATTATTCATCTAAGACTCAGTCTGCAATTTTATTGATAAAATAAACTATACATACGGCAAATATCTATAATCAGTATGTCGTAAATAATTATCAAAATAAAAATAGTATAAATTATTGAAAGGAATTTGGCTCATGACTAAATCACAGTTAATTGCTGTTATCGCTAAAAAAGCGCATCTAACAAAAAAGGCTTCATCGGATGCTGTCGAAGCATTATTCGAAGAAATTATTAGATCTTTAAAAAAGGGTGAGAAAGTAGTGATCTCTGGGTTCGGCACTCTTTATGTAAGTAAAGTTGGAGACAAACAAGTTGTACCGTTTGGCAATGAATCAAAAAGACAAACTATTAAAGGTCATAAAGTTGTTAATTTTAGAGTCGGCAAACCTCTAAAAAGACAAGTTTGGTAAATTTATTTTTTACCTATTTTGATATTTAACCCCCATTTAAAATGGGGGTTTTAATTAAAAAAAACCTTCGGAAGACAATTCTCTCTTACTTATCCCAAGCATTCCGCAAAAAGTCTGCTTTAATACTGATTCTTCTATTATGTTCGTATACATATTGAACCAAAACAATCATATCGTCTCCCAAGACCGTCTGAGCATACCTTCCAGTCCAAGTTTGCCTGGCAGCAAGTTTCATTGCTCTCTGTTCCAAATTTCCAGTCTCACCTGATTCTGCTAAAGATCTCCATAAATCTGCCTTGGCTTGTTCAAATGTCCCATAAATTGTTGATGAGAGCGGGTACCAATTACTACTTACACCGTTAATTATCTCGCTCCCTCCAACTAATTGTATAAAATAATCTAAAAAACGACTGGCGTATAGGTCTGGATGCTGAGCCCCAACAGAACCAAAGGCACTGGTGACATCGCCTTTCGAATAAGGTGTTACTGTTGTAAACAAACTGGGATAGAGTATGCCTTCTTTTAAATTTACTGACATTTCCATAGATGGCACCAGTTTATCAATTATTCTAAGTGATGCCGTACTAACTTCTCCGTCTTGTTTTTTTACTATATCCCATGATGCTACTAAAGATCTATTAGAAGGTCCGACAAACTCTTGACTACCCTTGTTGACTAATAAGCCATTTTGATCTTGATAATATCCGTTTCGTTCAATCATACTTGTGATATTACCGAAGTCTACTCCTGGACCAGAAATAACTATTCCTCGCTGTTCAATGAGGTTCTGAATCTCTGGAGTTAAGCTTTGCTGTCGAAGACGCTCTAGAATTGCATCAGCTGTTATATCTGGAGGAAGATTGGCAATTCTCAGCTGTATTGGAGGTGTGTCATTATCAATGGTTGGTGGCACCCAAATTTCAACGTCCAGTGGAGTCAAACCTTGAATGCTATCTTGTAAAATTCTCGCAACAACTCCTTCCAATTGCACTCCAGCTTGATATAAGAGATATTGATTGGGATCAGATGGTGGCAAATCAACTCCAATTCTATTATCTGGATCTGGAGGCGAAACTCGGAATTGTGCTGGATTGTTTAAAATTTCTTGAAAAGTCCCAACATAATCAGGGGATGGAAGCATTCTTGTAGTCAAATCATTTATCATATCAAGAACATAGTAAGCAACTCCACCAACCATGACAATAGCTAGTGCTACCTCTCCAAAAGGTGTGGGTTCTGTTCCAGCAACTGCGGCAATCAGCACCACTTGTTTCGATAATAAGCCGTTTACGTATTCTGGAGAATCCTGATTCTGCTCAGGAACATAGACTGTACAGCTTGTTTGATCACCAGTTGATGAATCTCGAGTAGGAGGAACGGAAATTCCATCTTGCGGCACCCGAACAAAAGTTTTGCTTCCAAAAACATAAGTCTCTTGAGTAGGTGATGAACTTGTCGTTGTTGTCTCAGGATCTTCTCCCTCCACCAGCCCTATTCTCGGACCTTCAGGAGTAACACCTGTTGTTTGGCTTGGTGCGCACCCTGCCAACATAAACTGGAGAAACATAAGTATTACCAAAATCAATAAAAGAGGTTTCTGAAGTCCGCTTTCTCGACGATAAACGATTGGTTCTGATTGAACTCCAATGCGAGGAAAGCTCGCACTATTCTGTAACGCAACATATGTATTAGTAAGTTTAAGCTTTAAATCCAATACAATTTCTAATTCATCTGGCTGTAATTCCCTGTCGTTTCTTTCCAAATAAAACGTGATAATCTGCTGTTGTAATAAACGCAACCAATTTTCCAAACCTCTTTTTCTCCTTACTGCTTCAGAGTGACCACCAGAAAGATCTCTCCATTGTAATGGAATGTGAGGATTTTTAACGTACTGATTACCTACTATTTCGGCTATATTCATTGTATTCTCCTAGATATTGATATTCATAACTAAAGCAAACTAGTCTACCATAAATCTTATAATATTTCAATATTGGATTATATTGGTAACACTATTTTACTGAAATTTCCCATAGACCACACATCACATTTAGCTTGAATGCAATTTTTCAAGTGAAATTGTACTACTAACTATATATAAGGCAAGTTGCTCTTCATTTATTGAAAAAACCCAACAACTCCACTAGTTATTGTAGATACAACTCCACTAGTTATTGTAGATACACCTCTACTGGTTATTGTAGATACACCTCTTTGATAATCAGGAAGGAAATCAATGATTTAACTTCCACCAAACCATTGAATTGAAGCAGAATAACAAAACAAAGATGTTTCAGAAGCAAAATTGGATCTTTACCACTCAAATTTTGGATGAGGTGAATTAAAAGAATCTCTTACTATAACTCCCAGAGCTAGCACCTACTTTGATTGCAAATAAACTTCATTAGCTACCATACCCACATACACCACCATATTATATGATTGAATGCTATTGATACTAAATTTATTTTGTTTCATTTTGGAACACTGTCATCAGGACATTCAACCTGCGCCCTAATATTCCACACTCCCGGAGGATCGCTACAATTATGAACTTTAGAGCAACGCTTAATTAACAGAATACCTCTTGATCTAAAAGTGTTAAAATACGTCTAGATGCTTAAAAAATATTATTTAATCTTCAAATACATGCTTATCAGAACATTGCAATTCAGAGCTGAAATTGTAGTATATTCGTTTCTAGACATTATTCCTTTTTTTGTACTATTTTTTTTATGGAGCGCTGTTTATTCAAATCAACAAATAATTAATTCTTATTCATTTTCAGACATCGTTCAATATTATATTATTGTAATTCTTGTCCAGAGGTTTTCCTCCACCTATTTTGAAGTCTGGCGATCGCAAGAAATAAGAATGGGTAAAATTGATTACTTCTTAACCAGACCTTTTTCATACATCAATGAAATTGTTTCAAAAGAAGTTGGGGGTAAAATTGTTAGCCTATTATTTTCAATTCCAATACTCTATTTACTTTATCTTTTAACTATCAATATATTTAAATTATCCAATATATCTTTAAATTTTAATAACGTAATGATTTTTTTCGGTTTAATCATAGCAGCGTATGCAATGCAAATTATGATTGCACTTTGGATTGTTTTACTAACTTTCTGGTTTGAAGGTTCAAGCGGTCTAGAGCATTTTAAATGGATTATTTTATCTCTTTTTAGTGGTTCAACAATACCTTTTGAATTTATGCCTAACTGGTTACAAACAATATTTAATTATCTTCCATTTAAATATATGAGTTATATACCAGTAAGAGTTATTCAGGGAAAAACAAATTTTACCAATAATGACGCCTTGGTTGTCATATCAACAATAATTTTTATGATATTAATTAGTAAAGTTCTTTGGACCAAAGCAAAGTATAAATATTCATCGGCTGGAGGTTAAATGAAAAAGTATTGGAATTTGTTTTGGCATTTTAGAAAAATCCAATTAATGAAAATGATGGAGTACCGAAGTGATTTTTTCTTTTGGATGATAGTTTCATTAATGTGGACTGCTTTTAATTATTTTTTTTATTCTTTAATAATTGGTAATAGTAAAAACATTGCCGGCTGGAGTTATGATGAAGTCATGATCTTGCTTTCGTTTTTTACAATGATTGATGCATTTACCTGGTCGGTATTTTATCCAAATATGATTGACTACACAGAATCAATTTACGATGGAACATTAAGTAAATTATTATTGTTACCCATCAGTAATGTATTTGTAATTCTGAATCAAAATACAACTTATCACAATATCCCAAGATTTTTTATTGGATTAATAGTATTAATCACAACAGTAGCAAAAATGAATATCAATGTAGATGTTTTTCAAATATTACTGGCCACTCTATTGTTCCTAACTTCAATAATATTTATTTATAGCGGGTGGTTTATTTTGGCCACTCTCGCCTTTTGGGTTGAAAAACTCAAGAACATTAATGAAATCATGCCGGGTTTTAGAAACGTTTATCAAATGCCAGTCTCAATCTACACTGGAATTACTAGTATTGCGGTAACTTTCATTTTTCCGTTGGGATTGGTAACAACTCTTCCTAGTGAAGTAATTTTAGGAAGAAGTAATTCTTTCAACATAATATATTTTATATTATTCACATTTATATTTGCTAGCCTAACTCTTCATTTTTTTAATTACTCAATTAAAAAATATTCTAGCGTGGGAAATTAATTATTATTTAAGATACAATAGATTTATGAAAAAAACTGTTATTAAGATTGAAAACTTAAAAAAATATTTCAAAGTTTATAAAAAAGAGCCAGGTTTAATAGGTTCAATTAAATCTCTTTGGAAAAGAAAATATGAAACTGTCAAAGCAGTCGATGATATTAGTTTTGAAATAACTCAGGGAGAAATAGTTGGCTTTATCGGACAAAATGGTGCTGGAAAAACCACCACTCTTAAAATGCTTTCAGGGTTGCTTTATCCAACAGCAGGAAAAATTGATGTGCTTGGCTTTAGACCCTGGGATCGAAAACCTGCATTTCAAAAACAATTCTCATTAGTGATGGGCCAAAAAAATCAACTTTGGTGGGATTTGCCAGCTATCGAATCATTCTATTTAAATAAAGCAATTTATGAAATTCCTGATAAAGAATTTGATATTACTCTTGAAAAGCTCGCAACAATCTTGGATGTCAAAGACATTTTACAAATTCAAGTTCGTAAACTTTCCTTGGGTCAAAGAATGAAGTGTGAAATTATTGCCGCCCTTTTGCATAGCCCAAAGGTTTTATTTTTGGATGAACCAACAATTGGTTTAGACGTTGTGATGCAAAAAATTCTTAGAGATTTTATTAAAATCTACAATAAGGAATTTGGCGCAACTATTATATTAACAAGTCACTATATGGGTGATGTCAAAGAACTTTGTGAGAGAGTAATTATCATTGACAAAGGAAGTAAGATCTTTGATGGAAAACTAGACGACATTATCAATAAATATGCTCGCAATAAAATCCTTTCCTTTACTTTAGGAAATGGCACTTCAGAAAATGATTTAAAAGAGTATGGAGAAATAAAATCTTTCGAAAATCAAAGAGCTACTTTAATAGTTCCACGTATCCAAGCTACTCAAATTGCTTCTAAAATTTTAAATAAGTTTAAAATTATTGATTTAAATATTGAAGAAGCCTCTATTGAAGCCGTAATCAGAGAGATATTTGGTGATAAAAATAATAAACAAGAAAAGTAATATTGTCTTATGACAAAATACTTAACTCTTCTTAAATTAAGTTGGCAAAATGGATTGGTCTATAGACTAAGTTTGTTTACTTGGAGACTGAGACAATTCTTATCAAGTCTGATGTCATTAACAGTTTGGACAGTTATTTTTACTTCAAACAATAATGCATTTGGCTATTCACAAGATAATATGATCACTTATATATTTTTAATTGCATTTTTACAAAGTATTATTATTGCTTCTTCATTAAATGGACTTGCTCAAAGAATATATTCGGGAGAAATAAGCAATCATTTATTAAAACCTTTTAATATTTTTGCTTTTTTCGCAATCGAAGAAATTGCCGATAAAGTCAAAAACACTTTTTTTTTAATTTTTGAAACATTCATATTATTTTTGTTATTTAAACCACTAATTTCTTTTCCAGATTTTAAAATATTTTCAATATTTTTAATATGGTGTTTTGGAGGTTTAATCATGAACTTTTTCATTTCTCTATTATTTGGGAGTTTAGGTTTTTGGAGCCCACAAGTTTGGGGCCCAAAATTTTTGTTTTTTATGATCTTGGAATTCACTGCTGGAAAACTCTTTCCCCTCGATATTTTACCAAAAATATTGCAAAAAATTATTTATATTACGCCTTTCCCGTATCTCTCTTTTTTGCAAATTCAATTATTTTTGGGAAGATTAAACTCGAATGATATTCTTCACCATTCATTAATATTTATTACATGGATAATATTTTTAGGTCTATCGACAAAATATATATGGGATAAAGGCTTAAGATCTTATGAAGCCACGGGCCAATGATATGAGACTAATAACATATTTTAAAGTTTGGAAAATTTTTGGCTTTAATGCATTACAAGAAACTTTAGTTAATCGAGGTTCTAACATACTTTTTATGATTGGTAAAACTCTAAGATTTTCTTTTGCTTTGTTGTTTCTATTTTTAATTAGATCATCGGTCAATAGTTTTGCTGGATATAACTCCGATCAAATTGTTGTTTTTTTTCTAACATATCAATTTATAGATTTAGTGAGCCAAATTTTCTATCGAGGAGTTTATTTGTTTAGTAATATGGTTAGAACCGGAGAATTTGACTTTCTACTTATTAAACCAATAAACCCATTATTCAGAGCTCTTACGGGAAAACCAGATATTAATGATGCAATCTTTTTAATTCCATCTCTACTAGTCAGTATCTATATATTTTCAAGATTAAATATTGCTATTTCTCTGGAATCATTTATTTGGTATTTATTATTATTAATAAACAGTTTTCTGATAGTCACCGCAATTCATATTTTGGTATTAATTGTAGGAATACTAACAACCGAAGTGGATGGAATAATTTGGATATATAGAGACTTAAATTATATGGGACGATTTCCTGCAACTATTTATATGGAGCCTCTCAGGTTCGTACTCTTTTTCATCATTCCAATTGGAATGATGATTACCATTCCAACCGAGGTTTTATTGGGTTTAAAGCCCTCATACAGCATTCTTATTGCCTCATTGATTGGATTAGGCTCATTTTTTATCAGTTTGAAACTTTGGGACCTTTCACTAAAAAAATATTCTAGCGCAAGTAGCTAGATTTAAATATAATTTTAACGTTTTGGAGATTGTCTTTTTCTTCTTGCCTTACCACCCATACCAATTTTTCTAGTTTCTTTCATTCTATCGTCTCTGGACATTAGACCTTCAGTTTTTAACAAGGTTTTGTAGGCTGGATCAAATTTAACTAAGGCTCGAGAAATTCCGTGAACCATTGCATCTAATTGTGCAGATTTGCCAGAACCAGAAACCTTTACTAATACTGAAAATTTTCCTTTAGTTCCAGTTAATTCAAAAGGGTTGTTATATCTTAATGCAGCATCACTAATTGAATCAAAATATTTTCCTACTACCTTATCATTAACAATAAAATCACCAGTTGCCTCAAATAATCTCACTCTTGCAGTAGCTACTTTTCTTCTTCCAACAGCTTCGTAATACTTTCCAGTTGGAATAGTTAAATCAGACAATGATTCTTCTTCCACTCGTGGAACAATCCTTTTTGCTAATCTAGATTTTTTAATAACTTTTTTAATAGTGTTTTTCTTTTTGCTTAATTTTAATGCCATATCTGATTATGCTCCTAATTGACTTTGATGTTTATGATCTGAACCTGCGTAAACTTTCAAACGAGCCATTCTTGGATCTTGAAGTTTATTTTTTGGCAACATATTTTTTACTGCTTTTTCAATAATTCTTTCCGGAAATTGAACTCTTAAGTCAGATAAACTTCTCTTTTTAAAACCACCTGGAAAACCTGAGTGTCTATAATACATCTTGGTATCTTCTTTATTGCCAGTAACACTGACTTCTGAAGCGTTTATTACAACTACAAAATCTCCAGCATCAATATGAGGCGTGTATTCCTTTTTATTTTTACCAATTAACTTCGTAGCAATATCAGTTGCTATTCTACCAAGCACTTTACCTTTCGCATCAACAATATGCCATTTTCTTTCAATTTCGCTGGTTTTTTGCGAATAAGTTTTTTGTGAATAAGTTTTTTGCATTTTTTATCTTGACCTCTGGATTACTTTTTCTCTTTCTTAGGCTTTGTTTTTGAAACAGTTTCTTTAACTAGCACTGATTTCTTGACAACTGCTTTCTTTGGAGCAACCTTTTTCGTCACAACTTTCTTTGAAGAAACTTTTTTGTTTTCAACCGGCTTAATAGTAGATTCGGCATTTTTAAGCGAATGCATTCTAACCGGCATTTTAACTAAAGAAAGTTTTGACAACTTTGTATTATCTCCTCTTCTTAAACCAACATCTTCTATTGAAGTAAAACCAGAGTTTCTATCTGAGAACTCAGGTGCAATTCTATCAACTAATGTATTTACCACATCTCTTCTTCCAAAAAATCTATGCAAAAGCCTTCTTGTTGCGACTGAATCAACTTTAGCTTTTGAAATAATTTTGTCAGAAATACGTTTAATTTCTTTTGCTTTACTTTCGGTGGTCACAATAAAACCATGCTCTACAAGAGAACGCACTAGATTTTTAAACAATGCTTTTCTGGCATTACTGTCTCTATTAAAATGTTTGGCTTTTATTCTATGTCTCATCTTACTCTCCTAAACTTACGCCCTTTTTCTGTAATGCAGCATCAATTAATACAACACTTTTGCCACCTAAATTTTTAACTTTAGAAACAATTTCTTTTGGTGCACCGGTTAAATCTCCAACAGTCTTAAAACCACCTTTTCGAAGTGCATTAGCAATTCTCGTAGGTAAATCTAGCTCTTCAACTGTTAATCTTAAAGTTTCAGCTTCCTCTGGAGATAAACTCACTTCAAGCTCTACAACTTCAGGTATGATTGGGTTAAATATTTGCGTAAACTGTTTTGATAAAATCTGTGCTGATAAATTAACTGCATCCATTGGAGAAATAGATCCATCTGTTTGTACATCCATAATTAATCTATCAAAATCAATTCTTCTTCCAACACGAGTTTGTTCAACTCTGTATGAAACTTTAATAACAGGTGTAAATAAAGCATCTAAAACAATATCACCAATAGAATCGGCTGTTTTTTCATCAGCTATTACGTAGCCAACTCCAGACTCAACACGCATTTCAACTTCAAGAGTCTTTCCTTTTGCAATAGTTGCAATCACTGCGTCTTTGTTGATTATTTCAAAACCTGCTTCACATTCAATATCTGCAGCTGTAACAATTTTTGGACCTTTCACAGCCAACTTCAAAATACCTGCTTCATGAGTTGTAGCAAAAACTTTAACTTGTTTAATGTTTAGTGCCATTTCCAAAATATCTTCTTTCAAACCTTCAATTGTTGAAAATTGATGGTCAGCTCCAGCAATTCTAATTTGAGTAATTGCTGTACCTGGAAGCGAACTCAAAAGCACTCTTCTTAGAGCATTCCCTAGTGTATGACCATAACCATTCTCTAAAGGCTCAATTATTATAGTTGCGAATGTCGAACTAGCATGTTTCTCTTCAACTTGAAAGTTGGGATTCATACTGGTGATCAAATTTATATTTTGATTCATATTTATTTTCCTTTGTTTCTCCTCCCTTAGATTTTTAATCTAAAGAATCTGTTTCTAGATTTGTACTTTTATACACCCGAAGGCGTACATTAATTAATATTAATTATCTACTGTAATACTCAACTATCAATTGTTCTTCAATCACTTCTGAAATATCAGTTCTCTCTGGAAGTCTTGATACTTTTGCAATTGTTCCTTTTTGTTCCAACCAACCTGACTCTGTTGAATTTTCTTTAATTGCTTGTGAAACCAAGGGTACTTTTGAACCCTTGCTTGTGAGTGAAATCACATCATTAACTTTCACACTATATGAAGGTACATCCATTTTTTTACCATTTATTCTGACATGAGCGTGTGAAACAAATTGTCTTGCTGCAGCTCTAGTTCCAGTCCAACCCAATCTATAAATTACATTATCCAAGCGTCGTTCCAATAAACTCAATAAAGCAGAACCAGTAGCAGTTGGATTTTTACTAGCTTCGATATACAACTTTCTCAATTGTTTTTCTAAAATACCATATAAATATTTAATTTTTTGCTTTTCCATTAATTGAACTCCGTAATCAGAGGTCTTTCTTTTTGATTTTGCACCATGCTGTCCAGGTTTAATAGTCAAACGTCTTGCAACTTTAAGTGCATTAGTTTTTAAACCTAGATCTTCACCGATTTTTCTTGCTAGTTTATTTTTTGGTCCAGTATATCTTGCCATATTTTTTTATTAATACCAATTCAGGTATATTATTGTTAATTATTTATTATGCTTTGCTTTTCTTGGTCTTGTTCCATTATGAGGATCAGGAGTCATATCTGCAATCATGTTGACTCTTATGCCTTGGGCTCTAAGAACTCTCAAAGTCACATCTCTTCCTGGACCAGGTCCTTTTATAAATATATCCATTGTATTCATTCCAAATGACTTTGCCTTATTCACAGCATTTTCTACTGTGATAGTAGCTGCGTATGGTGTTGATTTTCTAGACCCTGAAAAACCTGCTTCACCAGCTGAAGACCAACAAATCACATTCCCATTTTCATCAGTAATACTTACTAGAGTACTGTTAAAAGTAGCGGTCACATACATTCTACCTTTAGCAACTGCTTTTGTTACTTTTTTTGGTTGTTTTGTATTTTTTCTTACTTGAGCCATGATATTTTACCTATACCTCTTAAAGGATATCTCCTAATTAATTTTTCTTTTTAGCTGCTTCTAATTTGGTTGCCATTTCTTTAGACATTGCTCCAACAGTCTTTCTCTTTGAACCGCCTCTAGCGTTTCTGGAATTTGTACGAGTTCTCTGACCTCTTGCTGGTAATTTTGCAATATGCCTTAAACCTCTATAACTTCTAATACGTTTTAAACGATCGATATTATCACTAACATGTCTTCTTAAGTCACCTTCTAATTCGAAACGATCTAAGATTCTTTGAATTTTATTAATTTCATCATTTGTTAAATCTTTTGCTCTTTTTTCAGGATCAACTTGAGACTCTCTTAAAACAATTTCCGCAACATCAGGACCTACTCCATAAATTGATTGAATAGAAAAATAAATCTTTTTGTTTTCAGGTATATCAATACCAATAATACGAGGCATATTTTATTATCCTTGCTTTCCTTTGTGTTTTGGTTCTGTACAAATTCGTCTCAAAACTCCCTTGCGCTTTACAAGTTTGCAATGAATACAAATTATTTTTAAAGATGACTTTACTTTCATTTTTTTCTCTTAATTATTTTCGACAGGGTTGAACTATACATCAATTTATCAAAATTGAAAAGAATTAGTTTTACTGCGTATCCTTTTTGGTTGATCTATAGGTAATTTTACATTTTTTGAGGTCATATTTTGATACATATCCCTTGACCAAATCGCCCGGCATAACTCTAATTCTATACAATCTCATTTTTCCAACTAAGGTTCCCAACAAAACTTTATCTATCATTGGAGTCACATCTGAGCCAGTTACCAACACTCTAAACATTGTGTTTGGTAGACAACTTTCAACCACACCTTCGATTTCAAATCTATCTAAGCGCTCAGATTTTTTATCTGTAGTATCTTCTTGTCTTCTAGCTTTAGCTGCTCTTTTGTGATCTTGAACTTTACCCATAAAAATACTTGACTAACATTTTTTTACTTAAATACTTAATACGAAAATCATTTATAAAATGTAGTCAGAACCTAGTATTATACCAGATGAAAGCTATTTTGTCAGTATTTCCGGTCCATTTTGAGTTATAAGCACTGTTTCCTCAAACATTCCTGAAATTGAACCATCTATTGTCTTATATGTCCATCCATCTGAAGACTCTTCTAAAACAGGACTGCCCATAGTATACATATTCTCAATTGCGATTGTCTGTCCTTCATGTAACTTAACATTTTGATCAGATTTATTTGCTACACAGGGGATTGCTGGATTCATATGTAGTTCTTCACCCACTCCATGACCAGTAAGTTGGAAAACCACCCCATAGCCACTTCTAGCGAGTGGTTTTTCCATTGCTCTACTAATATCATAGACTGAGTTGCCGATTCTTGCTTTTTCAATTGCATTCTTAAGTGATTTTTTGCCAACATTAAGAAAATCCATGATTTTTTGATCAACATTGCCTACCGCAAAAGTTATTGTTGTATCCAAATGATAATTATTATTTATGAGTCCAACATCAATAGTAATAACATCACCATCATTAATTTTTTTATTTTTTGGAACACCATGACAAACTTCATCATTTTTCATAATACAAGTGGCCCAATGATATCCGGGCACAGTCGAAAAACTTGGAGTTCTTCCTGACTTTTTAATCAATTTTTGCGCCTCTGCTTCAATCGCTTCAAAAGTTGTACCCAAAACTGAAAATTCAACAAGTTGTTTTTTAATGATTCCAAGGATTTTTCCACCTTCTCTCATAGAATCAATTTTATAATTTAAGTTTTTACTCATAAAATGTATTCTACCAGAAAGAATGGTGGTTTAAGACATAGAGATTAGTAGTTTAAGGCTTATTAAGAGATTATAATATAATATGATATAATATGTGAGTTATAAATTACAACAATGAACTAATATGCCTAGAAGAAAAAAAGAAGCTGATACCGATGATCTTTTTAAAGAAAAAGTACGTATAAATATGAAAAAAGGTTCTGAAAGAACATATCAACAATTAAATCATATAATTAAATTAGAACTTGACCATGACACAGTGGATCTAATTGAAGCTACTCTGAACACTGGAATTAATCCTAATTCAATTCTACGTGAAATAAATAGTGCTCTACAAAATGATATAATAATAGACAACTAATAAAATTTGAAGACAGGCAACAAATTAATACCACAAATTAGTAATTCTTAGACTTCTCCAGCGCCCCAACAATTTCTTTAAAAACTTCTGTTATATTCAGCTCACCATTTACAGTAATCAATTTGCCCTCCTGAGCATAAAAGTCAATCACGGGTTGAGTAAGAGAGTGAAAAAGAGCAATTCTTTTTTTAATAGCTTGAAGAGTTTCATCTTGTCTTTCGCCTTCTCTACCAGCAATTCTCCAAAGAGCCTCTTTATCAGAAACTTCTAAAAAAATTACTTTGTCTACACCACCATTAAATGCATCTGCTTGAACAACTGTTCTTGGAAAACCATCGAGAATGTAACCCTTTGCATATTCTGGTTTCTCCAAATAAGTTAAAATTATCTCTAGAGTTTTATCATCCGGAACTAAAGCTCCTGAATTGATAGTTTCTTTCAACCATCTACCCATTTGAGTTTTTTCTTTAGCCATCTCTCTGAAGATATGTCCTGATGATAGATATGGAATTTTATATTTTTCAGCTAAAAAACCACCCTGAGTAGATTTTCCAGCACCTTGAATACCTATTAAAACTAATTTCATTTTTCCCTTCCAGGATTAATTAATTATTATTTTGCATACAAAACACATTATATAAACCTATCGTAATTTTGTTCCACTAACATACTTTCAACTTGTTTATAAGTTTCAAGAATAACTGATACCACAATTAAAATACTTGTTCCACTAACTGATAATTGACCTATTCCAGTAAATAATTGTGCGATGGACGGCATAATAGCTATGAAACCTAAGAAAAATGCGCCGGCGATGGTAATCCTCGAAACTACATATTCTAAGAATTTTTTAGTTGCGCTTCCAGGCCTAATCCCGGGTACAAAGGCACCGCTCTTTTTTAATTCATCTGATATGTCTCCAGCATTGAAAAAAATCATCGATGAAAAAAAGGTAAAAAAGAATACAATAATAAAATATACTACCATATAAACAGTCGAGGTTTGTTGAAAATGAATTGTTAAGAAGTTGCCTATCTCAATAAATTTAGGGTTATTTGAAGCAATTAATAACCTTGATAAAAATGAAGGAATTAGCATTATTGAAACAGCAAAGATAATTGGCATAACACCCGCAACATTTACTTTAACCGGAAGGTGAGTTGTCTGTCCTCCGTACGACCTTTTTCCCCTAGTTCTTTTCGCATACTGAATAGTAATTTTTCTGACTGCTTCATTCATAAAAACAATTAGACCAATTATTGCAAAAAACACTGCAAAAAAAGACACAGCAACAAAAAATCGATTAGTTCCAGAAAGTAGAACTTCAGCAAGTGATCTTGGCAACTGACTCATAATTCCTGCAAAAAGAATCATGGAAATTCCGTTGCCAATTCCATGCAATGAAATCAGCTCACCTAGCCAGGTCACAATTAAAGAACCAGCAACTAATGTAAGAATCATTGCCATAAATGAAAGTGGTGAAGTTGACTGAAGTAAACCTTGAGAACGCAGTAAAGCCAGCACTGAAATACTTTGACCAACTGCAAGCGGAACTGAAAGATATCGAGTATATTGATTCAATCTCTCTCTTCCTGATTCTCCATCTTTTTGCATTTCTTTAATTTTTGGAATTACCATGCCGCCAAGCTGCATCACGATTGAAGCTGTAATATAAGGGTTAATTCCCACAGCAAGAACTGAAAAATTTGAGAGTGTTCCACCAGAAAAAACATTTAATAAACTTAAAAATTGATTGGAATCGAATAAAGTTCTTAATTGCAATAAGTTTACAGATGGAAGAGGAATATGAGCGAAAAATCTAAAAATAAATAGTATTGCTGCCGTAAATAAGAGTTTCTTTTTTAACTCTGGAGTTGAATTAACTCTTTTTAAAAAGGCAGTTAGTTTATTCATAAACACCCTTTGGGGTATATATTATTTATAGCTAATTTTCAATTGTACCACCGGCTTTTTCAATTGCTTTTTTAGCAGCCTGGGAAGTTCTCAAACCTTTAATGGTAACTTTTCTTGTAATTTCTCCTGAAGCAATGATTTTTGCTTTTTTAAATTTCTTCTCAATTAATTTCTCAAGTTTTAAAGCATCTAAAGTAATAACATCTGCTTTCATTGCTTGGATTTCGGATAAAGAAATTTCTGCTGTTGGTCTAACAACGGATAACTTCCCTTTACCTCTGAGCATTGGTAAACGCTTGATTAACGGCAATTGTCCGCCTTCAAACCATAGTGGGATTTTAGCTCCGCCTCTGGACTTTTGTCCTTTTTGGCCAGCAGATGATGTATGTCCACCTTTTCCAGAACCATAACCACGTCCAACTCTTTTTTTGGATGAACTTTTAATTTTGGATAAAGTATTTAATAGTGACATTATATTATTTCTTTACTATTTTAACAATTTTCTTATTTGCAGGTCTTTTTTCAACCTTATTGGTTTCCATTTTTCTGGAACTGGTTGGTTGGTCTCCCGCATTGCTAAGTTTAGCTTTTTCTTGAATTAATTTTATTTTCTCTGCCTCTTCAGCTTCAACTTGAGAAATTGATTTTAACTTAATCCCTTTGAGTTCAACGATTTTTTGAATTTGCTTGAGAGCTTCAAATGTTGCGTAAACACTAGAAGCTTGATTTTCAGAACCTAGAATTTTGCTAGAAATGTCTCTAACTCCAGCAGCTTCAACAACTGCACGAACTGGTCCGCCAGCAATAACTCCAGAGCCTTTTGGTGCTGGTTTTAACATTACAACTCCCGCACCTTTTTTAACAGTAATTGCAAAAGGAATTGTGGTGCCATCTAATGGAACGTCAATCATTTTCTTTTTAGCTTTTTTAATGCCTTTTTTAATTGCGCCAATAACGTCAGAAGCTTTGCCTAATCCAACGCCTACTCTTCCTTTTTTATCACCCACAACCATTAAAACTGAAAAACCAACATTATTACCTCCCTTTGTTTTTTTTGAAACACGAGAGATTCTGATTACTTTTTCATCAAATTCTTTTGGTTCGTTATTATTTGGATGTCTATTCATGTTTATACCTTTATTCCACCATTTCTTAAAGTTTCAGCAATTGCTTTAACTCGGCCGTGATACTTGTATTGACCTCTATCAAAAACTACTGAAGCAATTTTTGCTTTTTTCATTTTGGCAATTAATTCTTCAGTTGCTTTAATAACTGATTGAGTTTTTGTTAATACTTCTGCCTTTTTCAATTCTTTTCTAATTAAAATATCACTAACAGTCATTAAAGTTTTTCCCTGACTATCATCAATAACTTGAATGTACGAATATTTATTAGCGCGAAAAACAGAAACTCTAGGTTTTTGTGTTGTGCCAAAAATCTTTGAGCGCACTCTTTTTTTTCTATTTTCTGCTTTGGTTGTATGATGACTAATTTTTGACATTATGCCGCTGCCTTTCCTTGCTTTCTTCTGACAACCTCATCTTCATATTTAATACCTTTGCCTTTGTAAGGTTCTGGTGGTCTAATTTTTCTAATATCAGCGGCCAATTGGCCTACTGCTTGCTTATCAATTCCTTCCAAATGAATTGTGTCATTTCCCTCAACTTTGATAATAACTCCAGCTAAAGCTTTTACTTCTACGGGATGAGAATATCCAACTGCTAAAGAAACTCCAGATCCTTGTGCTTTTGCTCTATATCCTGTACCCACTAATTTTAAAGTTTTTTTATATCCATCAGTTACACCAACCACACAATTTTGAATTAAGCTTCTAATTAAACCATGAAATGATCTGGTTTGTTTTTCTTCATTTTTTCTAACTACAGTTAGCTCACTATCTTTTACTTCCACAACAATGTTAGGCAACAAATTAATCTTTAACTGACCTTTTGGACCTTTAACATCTACAACATTATTCATGACTGTAACTGTCACTCCAGCTGGCAATGTAATAGATTTTCTTCCAATTCTTGACATATGTTTTTAACTTTTTACCAAATTTGGCAAATCAGCTCTCCTCCTAAATTTGCCTTTCGAGCATCTTTATCTGTCATA
Source organism: Pseudomonadales bacterium (assembly GCA_020632265.1). Classification (GTDB taxonomy): domain Bacteria; phylum Patescibacteriota; class Microgenomatia; order UBA1400; family PJMF01; genus VFLK01. The sequence continues at coordinate 303,238 of JACKFW010000001.1, forward strand.
ATACCTTTACTAGTAGAAATTATAGTAATTCCATATCCACCCAAAGTTCTTGGTAGTTTGCTCACTGGAGCATATAATCTTCTTCCAGGCTTTGAAAGCCTTTTGACATCATTTACAGCTGGCAATTTTCCGATATATTTTAATTTAATAACAATATAATCAAATGGCTGACTTTCCTTTATATCTACACCACTTACATAACCCTCTTTTAAAAGAATTTCTGCAATTGCCTTCTTCATTTTTGAATAAGGAACTTCAACTTTTTCATGGCGTGCCATGTGTGCGTTCTTTATTCTGATAATAATGTCTGCTATTGGATCGGTTGTCATACTTATTTCGCCTGCGCCCCTAAAGGCATAATACTTTTACTTACTAGATTTAACTACTCCAGGTAATTCTCCTTTTGAAGCTAATTCTCTAAATGTTAATCTACTTAAGCCAAAAAATCTCATATATCCTTTTGGTCTTCCGGTAAGCTTACATCGGTTAACACCTCTAGTTGATATTTTATTAGCCTTTTTAACTCCAAGCTTCTTTATAAGATCATTTTGAGCAATTAGTTTTTTAGATTTTGCAATCTTTGATTTTTTAGCCATTTAAATTATTCCTTTTTCTCAAAAGGCATTCCAAATAATTCCAATAATTTGAATGCCTTTTCATCTGATTCTGTTGAAGTAACAAATACTATCTGGAAACTTCTTATACGTTCAATTTTATCGTAATTAATTTCAGGAAAGATAATTTGTTCTTCAATTCCCATACTATAATTTCCCGCATGATCAAAAGCTGTTGCTGACACACCTCTAAAATCTTTAACGCGAGGAAGAGCAACTGAAATTAGTTTTTCTAAAAATCCCCACATCCTTTTTCCTCTGAGTGTTACCTTAACACCAAGTGGATCACCTTGTCTTAACTTAAAGTTGGCAATTGATTTATGTGCTAAAGTTACCACTGGTTTCTGACCAGTTATAACTGCAAATTGATCAACGATGTTTGCAATCACTTGTTTTCTAGCTCTTGGGTCTGTTGGATCAGAAACACCAATATTTACAATGATTTTATTTAATTTTGGAACATTAAAATCATTTGAAATACCAAACTCTTTTTTGAGTTCTGGCACAACTTTGCTAGTATATAATTGTTTTAATTTCATCTCTTATTTTTTATCTACACTCTTAGGCGTATTTTCTACGATCACTTTTCCAGTTTTTTTATAAATTCTTGTTTTTGAACCATCTTTCGCAATACTATATCCTACTCTATCTGGTTGATTTTTGTCATTGAGAATAGAAACGCTGGCTGTATGAAGAGGTCTTTCTGCTTTAATTTTATCACCAGCTCTCCCACTCATTGGTTTTATATGTTTGGTATATTTATTTGCTCCCTCAACTAGAACTTTTTCTAATTTTGGATATACCTTCAAGATAACTCCAGATTTTCCTCTGTCTTTTCCTGCTGTTACTAGTACTTTGTCATTTACTTTAAATTTCACTTTTTGCCCTTTCAGGGTATAATCTTTAACCTATAAAACCTCTTGAGCTAAGCTAGCAATTTTACTAAAACCTCTATTCTTAACTTCTCTGGCAATAGGACCAAATACGCGAGTTCCAATTGGAGTTGGACTTTTTCTTGATTCGACAATCACCGCTGCGTTATCATCAAATCTCACATATTCACCCGAATTTCTTCTTATTTCTTTTCTTGTTCTGACAATTACTGCCTTAACAAGTTCTCCTTTTTTAATTGTTCCAGTTGCGTCTGAAGCAATAACTGATGCAGCAACTATATCACCCACATGACCAAATCTTCTTTTTGATCCTCCATGTACTTGAATAACTCGTATTTTTTTTGCACCCGAATTATCGGTAATATGCAAAACTGATCTTAATTGAATCATTATTCATTTCCTCCAACTTTTGAAACAACAACGAATCTCTTTGTTTTACTAATAGGTCTTGATCCTTCAATAATTACCTCATCTCCTACTTTTAAGTCAATGTTTTCATAATGACATGCATAAGATTTAGTACGTTTTACCGATTTAAGGTATAAAGGATGTTGCCATAATCTAACAACACTGACTTTTGCAGTTTTATTAGATTTCAATGATTCAACAATTCCTTTAATAGATTTCATATTTATTTCTCGACTTGTAAAGCCAACTCTTTATTTTTAATTATTGTTTTAACTCTTGCCACATCATCTGCTAACAAAGCGATGTGTGTATTTTTTAATTTACCTGCTCTTTTTTCTAATCTTGATTTTGCCAATAATACTAATAACTCATCAAGCTGAATTTTAAGTTCTGCTATAGTTTTATTATGTAGTTCTTTTATATCGTTTGTTTTCATTATCATTTCTTCACAAAAGTTGTTTGTATAGAAAGCTTGTGCCCAGCTTTAATAAAAGCTGAACGAGCTATCGTTTCAGTCACACCACTAAGCTCGAATAGTATCGTTCCAGGTCTAACAACGGCAACATGTTGATCAATTGCACCTTTTCCAGATCCCATTTTTACTCCCACTGGTTTGCTAGTGATTGGCTTGTGTGGAAAAATTCTAATCCAATACTTACCATCTCTTTTAGTCATAAAAGTGATTTTTTTTCTAGCAGCTTCAATTTGCCTTGCTGACACCCAGCCTCTAGTTGTTGCCTGCAATCCAAAACTTCCGAAAGCAATTGTTGTTCCTCTTTGAGCAACCCCTCTCATCTTTCCTCTAAATTCTTTGCGGTATTTTGATTTCTTTGGTTGCAACATATCTAAATTAAACTAATTCACCTTTATAAATCCATACCTTTATACCAACATATCCAGAACGAGTTCTTGCTGGAATCTGAAAGTAATCAATATTAGCTCTGATTGTTTGAGTCGGTACACTTCCCTGAAAATACTTTTCAGTTCTTCCAATTTCTGCACCATTAATTCTACCTGAGAGCTGAATTTTAATTCCATTTGCTCCAGCTTGAATACTTTTTTCTAATGCTTGCATGACTGCTCTTCGATGCGGAAATCTTTTTATCAATTGTCCAACAATTCTCTCAGCAACCAATTTTGCACTCAAATCAGGTTTCTTTACTTCTTCAACTCTTAAATCAATCTTAACTTTATCTTTTTTAAGTTTAGAAACATTAAGAATTCTCTCAATCTCATTTTTAATTAATTCAAGGTTTGACCCGCCTTTTCCAATCACCACACCTGGTCTTGATACAAATAAAATTACTTTTATTGCTTTAAGTGATCTCTCGATCTCAACTTTTGTTAAACCAGCACTATTTAATTTTTCATTTAAATAACTTCTAACTTTATAGTCTTCAACTAACTTGTCAGAATAATTATTGGAATCAGCAAACCAACGAGACTTCCAAGTAAAGGTTGAACCTATTCTAAAGCCAGTTGGATGTACTTTTTGTCCCATATATTTTTATCTTTAATTAATTTCTTTATTCTTAATTACAGACTGTGTATTATACTACTTTTTCGTCTGATTTTCTTAACTGAAATTTATTTGGTTTTTTTAATTTCAGTTTTCTTTTTTTCTTTCAAATTTTTACTTTTTTTACTAACATTTTTAACTGCTGAAACTTCTTCTTTCACTTTCTTGTCAGTTTTTGTCTTTATTTGAGTCTTTTCTTCATTAACTTTTGACTTTTCTACTGCACTTTTAATGTCTTTTTTTGACTCTCCTGCTTCAATTTCGACCGTAATATGGCAAGATCTTTTGACAATATTATGAGCTCTTCCTCTACTAACTGCTCTAAATCTTTTAAGCTGTGGACCTGGAGCAACAGTAATGTTTTTAATAGTAAGCTCTTCTATTTTAAATCCATGATTATGAACAGCATTAGAGATTGCCTGCTTGAGAACTTTCAAAACAACTAACGTTGATCTTCTCTCAATCACAGCTAACTGTTTAACTGCATCAACTAAAGGCAATTTTTTAACAGAATTTGCTATTAATCTAACTTTTCTTGCTGTTTGTCTAGTATTTTTTTGTGTTGCTTTTATTATCATTTTCGTTTAAGTTTACTGGTTTAAGTCTTAGTTAATGTACGTTTGACAATTTTACCGTGACCTCTAAATGTTCTTGTTGGCGCAAATTCACCAAGCTTGTGTCCAACCATACTTTCATTAACAAAAACTTCTATAAAGTTTTTTCCTTGATGTACTGAAAATGTATGCCCTACAAAATCAGGAGCAATAATACATTCTCTACTCCAAGTCTTGATAGCACTTTTGTCTCCAGATGCTTTTTGAACTAAAACTTTTTTTAAAAGTTTTGGATCAATGAATGGTCCTTTTTTACTTGATCTTGACATATTAATTTTGCCCTTTAGGGTTTACTTTTATTTAACTCTCCTGTCTCTCAATATCCATTTATTAGTTCTGTGATTTTTCTTTCTAGTCTTTTTGCCAAGCGCATGTTTGCCCCACGGTGTTTTTGGATATTTCATACCAACTCCAGATCTACCTTCACCACCACCATGTGGATGACTATCCGGATGTTGAGCTGTTCCACGTACTGTTGGGCGAATACCCATCAAACGTTTTCTACCTGCTTTTCCAATTTTTCTATTTTTCCAATCTTGATTTCCAATCTGGCCAATTGTAGCGTAACACTCAATATTGATCAATCTTAACTCTTTCGAAGGCAATTGAATGGTTGCATATTTACCATCTTTGGCTTGAATAACTGCTGCTGTTCCTGCTCCTCTCACCATCTGAGCTCCTTTTCCAACTCTCAACTCAAGATTATGAATAAACATTCCAATTGGAATATTTTTAAGAGGTAATGCATTACCAACTTTAACTTCAACGGTTGGACCCGAAACAACAAGATCATCAACTTTTAGACCTTGTGGAGCCAATATATATCCCTTACTACCATCTTTATAATAAATAAGAGCTAAATTAGCACTTCTCATTGGATCATATTCAAATCTAATAACAACACCTTCTACTCCATAATTCTTTCTTTTCCAATCGATGATACGCATTTTTTTCTTAACACCCGCACCTCTATGTCTAACAGTGATTCTACCTTGAAAACCTCTACCTTGTCGTTTTTTATGTCCTGAAGCTAACAATGATTTTTCTGGTTTACCTTTGTAAAGTTCAGAACGATCAGTTGTTATTTGATGTCTTCTTCCGCTAGTGGTTGGATTTTGTGTTATTAACATTTTATTTAATCAAAATTATTTATTCTTCCGATATATCAAATAAATCTATTGTTTGTCCAGATTTAATAGTTACTAATGCTTTTTTTGTTTTTCCAGTTTGAACGATCATTCTCTTTTTCCCAGTTCTCTTTTTTTCTCTTTGGGAAACAATTGTACGAATTTTTTCAACATTAACATTAAATAGTTTTTCAACAGCTTCTCTAACTTGATTCTTATTAGAAGTCATTCTGACTTGAAAAACATAAGTATTCTCGCTATTGGCGAGTCTTAAAGACTTTTCTGTAATAATAGGTTTAATAACTGTATATGGATTCATGTCTAATTATGCCTTCTTTACTTCTTTTGCAAGAACCTTAACTTTGGGTTTAACTATTTTGGGTTTAACTACTATAGTTTTTTTAACTTTTGTGACTTTTACTTCTTTAGCTACTAATAATTTTGATTTGGTTTCTTTGGGTGCCGAAACTATTTTACTTTTAGTTTCAACCTTTGTTTTTTCAGCAACTTTTTTGACAACTTTCTCTACTTTTTTGACAACTTTTTCAATTTTTTTGCTAGTTAGTCTTTTTTCTAAAAAGCCCACTGCGTCTTTACTAATAATAAGTGCATCAGCTGAAGCAATATTTAAAGCATTTACGAGCGAATATTCAATAACTTCAACTCTTTGAATATTTCCAAAAGCTCTTCTTACTAATTCATTATCAACACCAGTCACTATCAAAACTTTTTTATCACTTATCTTTAAACCATTGAGTAAATTTACTGCTAATTTTGTTTTTCCATTAAGATCAACTAAATTTTCTGAAACAAAAATATTAGATGCTTGCATACTCAGAGCTGAAATTAGTGCTTTTCTTTTCATTACCTTCGATAATTTTAAAGTCCAATTTTCTAGTCCTGTAGGTCCGTGCGCAACTCCTCCACCAACAAAAATTGGAGCAGATTTTGCACCATGACGAGCATTACCTGTACCTTTTTGTTTCCAAATTTTTCTTCTTGAGCCAGTAACTTCTCCTCGAGTTTTTACCTTACTTGTACCCTGTCTTTTATTTGACAAATAAACTCTAACTGCCTGACTTAATAAGCCATTGTTAGTAGTTACTCCAAACACCTCATCATTGACAGTAATAGTTGAAAGTTTGATTGGGCTATTTGCTGCAGTAGATTTTATAATACTTGTAAGTTTCATGATTATGCCTCAATGTCCTCTTTTGGTGTTTCTTCATCTAAAACAACTTCATTTTGAGGAATTTCTTTAACCTCAATATTTGATGCTTTATAATCAATTTCAATATTTTTCTTTTTACCCATTTTAGTAATTTTAACTCCAGACATTAAAGATCCTGGAATTGGACCACTTAGCCAAATCTCACCATTTTCATGATCAATGTGTAAGACAACTAAGCCGGTTACTGATTTTGTTTCAACGCCATAATGTCCCGGCATTTTCTTTCCCTTCCAAACTCTTCCTGGAGTGGTACCTGCACCGATTGAACCAACAGCACGGGATCTATCTGACTGTCCATGAGTTTTTGGACCTCCATGGAATCCATGTCGTTTCATTGCTCCAGCAAATCCTCGACCTTTTGAAATACCTTGAGCCTTAACAACATCACCAACTTCTAAAACTTGATCGATAGTAATGTTATCGCCAACTTTAATTTCAGTTTCCGTTGATGGTTTAAATTTATCATCGCAAACTCTCACCCCTTTGATGGATTTAATTCCAAAAGAAAAACCACCCTTTTCCATTTTGGTTTTGAGTGGTTTAGTCATGTTTTTCAATTTTTTCTTACCAAATCCGATTTCTAAAATTGAACATGTGTTTGTTTGTCTTGATTTTGAATTTTTATCGAGAACCTCTACGTCCTGTTTACCAATTACTGGCATGTTTGAAACCTTACAAAGAGTGACAGCAAAACGCTTACCTGATGTGGACCAAGCTTGTGTCATTCCGGATTTGGTGGCAAAAATGTCTAATATCATACCAATAAAATCTATTCAAATTAATTATTCTATTTAATTTAAGGTTGCAGCAACTTAAATTTTGCAACTTTACTCCTTTATATATCTAAAATTCAATGATTTTAGAAGTTATTTTACAACTACATTTTAATCTGTATCGAAACTCCAGCAGGGAGCTCCAAATGCATCAATGAATCAATAGTTTTGCTGGTTGGATTGATGATATCAATCAACCTCTTATGAGTCTTAATATGGTAATGCTCTTGAGCATTTTTATCACTATGAGGTGATACTAAAACTGCAAATTCTCTTTTATGAGTAGGTAGTGGCACTGGACCTACAACCTTTGCGCCCGTAGAAAGAGCAGTCTCTAAAATCTTTTGACTAGCACTATCAATTACTCGATGATCGTAAGACTTTAATCTTACACGAATTTTATATCCAGCTCTAGTTTTTTGATCTTGTTTAGCCATTTTAAAACTACTTAATTAATTACCTTCTAAATTATGGTCTTATTGAATAAACCATAGGACGAGATTATACATAAAATTCCTCAAGAAGTAAACCCCAATCTCTTTTTTGTATTTTTTAACACATTAATACATTAATTTTCAGATTTATTACATTAATTTATTAAAAAACCCCTAAAAACTTTTCACCCCGCATACTAAATGCGGGGTGAAATCAAATTCAAAAATCAATTACTTAAGAATCTTAGTAATTGCACCTGCTCCAATTGTATGTCCGCCTTCTCTTATTGCAAAACGCAATCCTTCAGAAGCTGCGACTGGAACAATTAATTTTACAATCATTTTTGCATCATCTCCAGGCATAACCATTTCAACACCATCAGGTAATTTAATTTCACCTGTAACGTCTGTGGTTCTGATATAGAACTGTGGTCTATAACCAGTGAAAAATGGCTTGTGTCGTCCACCTTCTTCTTTGGTTAAAATATAGACCTGTGCTTCAAATTCTGTGTGAACAGTTGTTGTTCCTGGTTTAGCTAGAACTTGACCTCTTTCAACATCATCTTTACCTACACCTCTTAAAAGAATTCCAACGTTATCACCTGCTTCACCTTGGTCAAGCATTTTTCGAAACATTTCAACACCAGTGACAGTTGATTTTCTAGTATCTTTAATACCAGCGATTTCAACATCTTCGCCGACTTTAATAATTCCAGATTCTATTCGTCCAGTAACAACTGTGCCTCTACCTTTGATAGAAAAAACATCTTCAACAGGCATTAAGAATGGTTTATCCAGATCTCTAATTGGATCAGGAATATATGAATCTACAGATGCCATTAATTCCATAATTTTGTCTTGTTCTGCAGAATCACCTTCCAAAGCTTTGAGAGCTGAAACTCTATGAACAGGTACATCATCGCCATCAAAACCATATTTTGTTAATAATTCTCTAACTTCCATTTCAACTAAGTCTAATAATTCAGCATCATCGACCATGTCACATTTATTTAATGCAACAACTAATTTTGGAACATTAACTTGTTTTGCCAATAGAATATGCTCCCTGGTTTGTGGCATAGGACCATCTGTAGCTGCAACAACTAAAATTGCACCATCCATTTGCGCAGCGCCTGTAATCATATTTTTAATATAGTCAGCATGTCCTGGAGCATCAATGTGAGCATAATGCCTCTTTGAAGTTTCATACTCAATGTGAGAAATATTAATAGTAACACCACGAGCTGCCTCTTCTGGAGCGTTATCAATATCTAAATATCCCATTGCTTTATTAATACTACTTGGAAATTTTGATGCTAATGTTGTAGCAATAGCTGCAGTAAGAGTTGTTTTACCATGATCAACATGACCAATTGTACCAATATTTACGTGCTTTTTGTCACGATTGAATTTTTTTGCATCTGCCATAAGGCCTCCTAATATAATTTATCTAACTACTTATTTTCTAATACCAAGTCTAACATTGTAAACTTTCTCGAGCTAATTGTCGAGAAGTATTTTTCTTTTTAACTTTTACCTTTCACCTGTTTTTCTCTCTGCAATTAACTTCTCAGTTATATTGCTTGGAACAATTTCATAATGACTTGGAAGCATCACTGACGAAGCTCTTCCTTTTGTCATACTTCTTAGAATTGTAACATAACCTTGCATCTCAGCTAAAGGTGAAAGTGCGGTAATAATTGTTGCAGTTCCTCTTGAAGTTGTACCCTGAATTTGAGCTCTTCTAGAACCTAAATCTCCAATCACGTCTCCCATATATTCATCAGGGGTTGAAACTTCAACTTTCATCACAGGTTCTAATAAAACCATTCCTGCCTTTGCGGTAGCATTTCTCATGGCAAGCGAACCAGCCATTTTAAATGCAATTTCACTTGAATCAACATCATGATATGTACCGTCATAAAGTGTAACCTTAATATCGGTCATTGGAAAGCCTGCTAAGAATCCACGCTCGAGTGATTCTTGAACACCTTTATCAGTTGGCTTAATGAATTCTCTTGGAACAGCTCCACCCTTAATATCATTGACAAACTCATATCCTGTGCCTCTATCCGTTGATTCTATTCTCAAGAAAACATGTCCATACTGACCTCTACCACCAGATTGTTTGATATATTTACCTTCTGCTTCTGCAGATTTGGTTATTGTCTCTCTATATGCAACCTGAGGTGTTCCAACATTTGCGCCAACGCCAAACTCCCTTTTCATACGATCAACAATTATCTCTAGATGTAACTCGCCCATACCACCAATAATAGTTTGTCCTGTATCAGGATTTGATTTTATTGAAAAAGTTGGATCCTCTTCACTTAATTTAGCAAGAGCTAAGCCCATTTTTTCTTGGTCAGATTTTGTTTTTGGTTCGATTGCTAAAGAAATAACTGGCTCTGCGAATGTAATTCCTTCCAAAACTATTGGGTTGGCATCATCACACAAAGTATTACCAGTTTTTGTATTTTTCAAACCAACAACCGCGACAATTTCTCCAGCCTTTGCCTCTTGAATTTCTTCTCTTTCATTAGCATGCATTAATAATAAGCGCCCAATTCTCTCTTTTTGTTTTGTGCTTGAGTTATAAATATAACTTCCTGCTTTTAATATTCCCGAATATACTCTAGTGTATGTAATTTTTCCAACATGAGGATCAGTTTGAATTTTAAATGCCAAAGCACAAAATCTTTCGTTTGGAATTAATTTTCTTGTTTCTTCTTCTTTAGTTTTTGGATTGATGCCGGTAATATGGTCGATATCTACTGGAGATGGAAGATAATCAACAACAGCATCGAGCATAGGTTGTACACCAGTGTTCTTTAATGAAGATCCTGCATAAACCGGAACTAGTTTGTACCCAATAACTGCTTTTCTAAGAGCTTTTTTCAAATCATTTAATGAAATTTCTTCTCCGTCAAAATATTTTTGAAGTAGGACATCGTCTGTTTCAGCAATTTGTTCAATTAAAGCAGATCTTAATTCTGCAACTTTTTCTTTATATTCTTCAGGAATAGCCATTACTTCTGGTTCTGTATCTGCCGCATTATCTTTCCAAAATAATGCTTTTTGTTCTAAGATTTGAATAACTCCTCTAAAATCATTTTCTGCTCCCATTGGCAAAACCATAATCGCAGGATTAACTCCAAATTTTTCTTTAATATCCGTCACAGTTGCGAAAAAATCTGCTCCTAATTTGTCCATTTTATTTATAAAACAAATTCTTGGAATATTATACTTATCTGCTTGTCTCCAGACTGTTTCTGATTGAGATTGAACTCCTTCACTTGCATCTAAAACAGTAATACCACCATCTAGAACACGTAAAGATCTTTCTACTTCTGCAGTAAAATCAACGTGACCCGGTGTATCAATAATATTAAACCTATAAAGTGCTTTTTCTAAATGAACTTCGAAATGAGGCTTCCAAAAACAAGTTGTTGCGGCTGACACAATTGTAATGCCTCTTTCTTGTTCTTGTTCCATCCAATCCATTGTGGCTGCACCTTCATGAACTTCTCCGATTTTATATGTTCTTCCAGTAAAATATAGAATTCTTTCTGAAGTAGTGGTTTTACCTGCGTCAATATGAGCAATAATTCCAATATTTCTAATTCTTTCTAATGGAACTTTTTGTGAATTTATATCAGCCATATTTTCTCACTTACTTTATAAATATATATTATTACCATCTGAAATGAGCAAATGCTTTATTAGCATCAGCCATTCGATGAGATGTATTTTTCTTATTAATTGAACCACCCGAGCCTTGAAGAGAATCAAGCATTTCTGCCACCAATTTTTCTGCAAATGTATGAAATTGTTTATTAGGTCTTTTGTTTGCTGATTCTACTAACGCTCTTAATGCCAATGAAAAACCTCTTGTAGATCTAACTGGCATAGGCACTTGATAAGAAGCACCTCCAACACGTCGCGACCTTACTTCCATCTGAGGAGTAACAGCTTTAATAACATCTTCAAAAGCCTCAATTGGCTTTTTGCCTGTTTTAGCTGCTAATTGTTCTAAAGCAGCATAAACTTGTTTTTGAGCAACGGATTTTTTACCATCACGCATAACATAGTTAATTAGTTTTGCAATTCTAATAGAATTGTATTTCCCATCTGGGCGAATTTCTCTAACTGGAGCTTTTTTAGTTCTCATGATAATTTCTTCTCTGCTAATTATTAGCAAATACTTTCATTTATTCTTATACTATTATACGACTTTCTTTACACCATATTTACTTCTTGAAGTTTTTCTACCTTCGACTCCGGTAGCATCGTACTTACCTCTAATGACGTGATACTTAACACCAGGTAAATCTTTAACTCTTCCACCTCTGACCAAAACAATGCTATGTTCTGCCAAAGAATGACCCTCACCCATAATGTAAGCGGTAACTTCCATTTTATTTGAGAGTCGAACACGAGCAACTTTACGAAGGGCCGAATTAGGTTTCTTTGGAGTCATGGTTTTGACTACAGTACAAACTCCACGTTTCTGTGGATTAGTTGTTTGAACTTGTTTACCAGTATTAGAATTATAGCTCCTGCGTAAAGCGGTTGCTTTAATCTTCTTTGGCTTGTCTTTACGACCACCTTTTCTAATTAACTGATTAATTGTAGGCATATTCAAAATACTTTCTTTAATTTTCTTGACTTCAATAAAATTACATGAGTAGAGATTATAACATAAAAATGTCAATTATTCTCTAAATCTCAATACTTGCTCTTTCTTTACTAGTTGGAATCAATCTTCCAATGATCACATTTTCTTTCAATCCATCAAGATAATCAATCTTACCAGCAGAAGCTGCATCTGTAAGAACATTCTTAGTGTGTTGGAAAGAAGCTGCTGATAACCAAGAAGCTGTAAATAATGATGATCTTGTAATACCCAAGAAAAGAACAACCGCTGTTGCTGGTTCACCACCGGCAGCCATAGTTTCATCATTTTCCTCAATAAACTTCGTCTTTTCAACTATTTCACCGGTCAAGAAATCCGTATCTCCAACTGATTCAATTCGAAGTTTATCACACATCTTCCTAATAATTGTTTCAAAATGTTTATCATGAATAGGAATTCCTTGGGATTCATAAACAGCTTGAACTTGATCAATTGTATATAATTGAGCAAACAATAAACCTTTAACAAGAACCAATTCTTTAACATTTACTGATCCAGCAGTTAGCTGTTGACCAACATGAACTAAGTCACCATCTTTTACTAATACTTCAGAATTTGCTGTAAGTTTATATTCAACTTCTTCTGAAGGAGAGGATGAAGTTCTAACTGTAACAATAATTTCTTTTTCACCTTCTTCAATTGAAACTTTTCCAGCAACTTCGCTAATAATTGCTTGATTCTTTGGATTTCTGGCTTCAAGTAGTTCTTCAACACGAGGCAAACCCTGGGTCACATCTTGACCAACAATTCCACCACTATGCTTGGTTCTCATAGTAAGCTGTGTTCCTGGTTCTCCAATAGACTGTGCAGCAACTATTCCTACCGGAACACCCAACTCAATCATCTTTGAAGTTGAAAAATCAATTCCATAACATTTAGCACATAAACCTTTAACAGATTCGCAAACTAAAGGAGATCTCACATCTGCGCTTATCAAACCTGCCTCAACTAATTGAATTGCACTTTCCAAGTTAAGTAGAGTTCCTTTTTCAGCAACAACTTTTTTGTTGATAATAAGGTCATTAGCTAAAATTCTACCAGCAATTCTTGTTGCAAAAACATCAGCTCTAGTTTGGTTAGTGATCGTAATGAATTGATCTGTTCCGCAATCTTCCATTCTGATAATTGCATCATGAGAAACATCACACAAACGACGTGTTAAGTAACCGGCATCGGCTGTTTTAATTGCTGAATCAGTTAATCCTTTACGAGATCCTCTTGCAGAAGTTACGTATTCAAAAATTGTTAAACCTTCTCTAAAGTTTGATTTTGTAGGCATTTCCACGATGTTTCCATTTGGATCAACAACCAAACCACGCATTGCAGCTAATTGTTTCACTTGATCTTTTGAAGCACGTGTTCCACCTGATTCAATCATGATCTTGACAGCATTATCCTCAGAATAAGTATTCCAAGTTTTTTCCGCAATATCTTCGGTTGTATCAATCCAAACATCAAAAGAAAGTCTTTTTCTTTCTTCTAAGGAAATCATACCCTCATTAAATTGATCTTGAATTTCCTCAACTTTCTTATTTGCAGCCTTAATAATGATATTTTTGTCCTCAATCATTTCACAGTCACTTACTGAAACTGAAATTCCAGATATTGTAGCAGCTGCAAATCCTAAATTCTTAATATCATCAATTAACTTGGTAATGCGATCTTTCTCCAAACTTTTGATTGCTTTTGTAACCAATTGTTTGATCTTTTTTGCACCCACACTTTCATTCATAAAACCAAATTCTTCTGGAAGCAAATCATTAAACTGAAGTCTGCCAACAGTTGTTTCAACAATTGAATTTTCACCACCAAAAGTTATTCTAACTTTTATTAATTGTCTCAAACCAAGTCTTTTAACTTGATAAGCATGATAAGCCTCATCTTTTGAAGCAAATATTCCTGGATATAAATCTAATTTATTATCCACAACAGTATGATAATAAACACCCATAGCCATTTCTTTGTTAGGAATGGTAATAGGTTCTCCATTTGCAGGTTTCAAAAGATTGTTTGTTGCCATTAATAAATCAATAGCTTCCTGCTGTGCTTTTTTAGTTAATGGAACATGTACCGCCATTTGATCGCCATCAAAATCGGCATTGTATCCTGAACATACGCAAGGATGCAATCTAATAGCATTACCCTCAATTAAGATAGGATAAAATGCCTGCATACCAAGCTTATGAAGAGTTGGTGCACGATTCAAAATAACTGGATGATTTTTGGTAACTTCTTCCAAGATATCGTATACTTCTGGCTCATGTCGCTCAATCAAGTGTTTAGCACTTTTTACATTAGGAGCAATTCCGTTTACAATCAATTCTCTTAAAACATATGGCTTAAACATTTCTAGAGCCATATCTTTTGGCAAACCACATTCATTAAGTTTTAATTCTGGACCAACAACAATTACTGAACGTCCTGAATAATCTACACGTTTACCCAAAAGATTCTGTCGAAAACGACCTTGTTTTCCTTTCAGCATTTCTGATAAAGATTTTAGAGGTCTTCTTGTTTGTCTTCTTCTCGTTTGACGTGCACTCGAACCATCAATCAATGAGTCAACTGCTTCCTGAAGCATTCTTTTCTCATTTCTCAAAATAATTTCAGGAGCACCTAAATCAATCAGATGTTTAAGACGATTATTTCTATTGATGACTCTTCTATATAAATCATTAAGATCGGAAGTAGCGAATCTACCACCAGAAAGTTGAACCATAGGTCTTAGATCTGGAGGAATGACAGGTAAAATGGTCATAAACATCCAAGATGGTTTGATCTTAGCTTTTCTAAGTCCTTCAGCCACTCTCAAACGTTTGATAGCTTTCAGAAGTTTTGCACCTTTTGACTCAAGAATTTCTTCTCTCAATTTCACAACCAATTTATCTAAATCAATTGCAGTTGCTAATTCCAAAATACTTTCTGCACCCATGCCTACTCTTAAATGAGATGCTGCATTATATTCATCAAGCTTCAAATATTCGTCTTCGGTCAAAATAGTACCTCTGGTAATTTTTTTAACCATTTGCTTGATTGTTTTGAAAATTTCTTCAGTTTGATCTAATTTGACTTCTAATTGTTTCTTTAAAGAAATTAATTTATTTTTTGCTTTTAAATCAATTTCAGCAAGTTTAAGTTGTAAGGTTTCTTTATTGGTAACTTTCTCTTTAAGATTAGCTTTTTCTTCAATTAATGTTGTCTGAACAGCCTCCATTTCAATCTTAATATTTTCCTTCAACTCATCCTGTGCTGCAACTAAATCAACACTTAATCTGTCAGATACTTCTGTTTTTTCATCGCTATCAATTTCCAAAACTAAATATTTAGAAAAATAAATAATTGAACTTAAATTTCTTGGAGAAATATCTAGTAATAACGATAACTTTGAAGGAGCTCCTTTAAAGAACCAAATATGACAAACTGGAGAAGCTAAAGTTATGTGAGCCATTCTCTCACGTCTAACTTTAGATTGTGTTACTTCAACACCACATTTGTCACAAACTATTCCTTTATATCTTATTCTTTTATATTTTCCACAATAACATTCATAATCTTTGATAGGTCCAAAAATCTTTTCATCAAATAAGCCATCTTTTTCAGCCTTAAGTGAACGATAATTGATTGTCTCTGGTTTCTTAACTTCGCCATGTGACCAAGATTTAATTGTATCTGGCGAAGCAATTCTAATTTCTAGAGCAGAGAAGTTAATAATATTTTTCATAAAATCCTTTGGTTTGTCTATTACTTATCCTTGATTCATTAACTATTACTCTTCGATTTTATTAATTTCTTCTTCAGAAATATCTAAATCACCAATTTCATCTTCAACATCATCAATTTCAACTTCTAACATCTCATCATCATCTTCCATGTTTGAATCAACTTCGATATCTGTATCAATCTCAGCTTCAACTGCGCTTTGATCTACTTCAGCTACATCTTCAGGCTCAATATTAATACCTGGAGATACTTCTTCTAAAACAATTTCCTCTTCTTCAATTACTTCATGAGGAACAACATCAATGCCAAGTGAATTCAACTCTCGCATTAAAACTCTAAAAGATTCTGGAACAGTTGGTTCTGGAATATCTAAACCTTTAACAATAGATTCAAATGCTTTAGCTCTACCCATAACATCATCAGATTTTATGGTTAACATTTCCTGTAATGTATGAGCGGCCTTATGTGCTTCAAGTGCCCAGACTTCCATTTCTCCAAGACGCTGTCCACCCATTTGAGCTTTACCACCCAAAGGTTGTTGCGTAACTAAAGAATAAGGACCGGTTGATCTAGCATGCATCTTATCTTCAACCATGTGAGACAGTTTTAGAATATATCCAATTCCAACTGTAGTTGTTTCACTAAATGGTTCACCTGTTCTACCGTCAATAAGCTGAGCTTTACCTGTTACAGGTAAACCAGCTCTTTCCAATTCCTGCCAAATTTTCTTTTCATCAAAACGCTCAAATGCTGGAATTGCGATTTTATAACCCAATTTCTGAGCAGCCCAACCAGCATGTGACTCAAGCAACTGACCTAAATTCATACGAGCCAAAACTGAAAGCGGTGAGATAATAATATCCACTGGTGTGCCATCTTCTGTGTGTGGCATATCTTCAATAGGAACTATTTTTGAGATAACACCTTTATTTCCATGTCGACCAGCTAATTTATCACCAACAGTAATTTTTCTAATTTGTGCAACTTTAACAACAACTTCTTTTAAAGTTCCCGGGTCAAGCTCATCACCCAATTCGCTATCTAAAACAGCCACATCAATGACAGTTCCAGATTGACCATGAGGAATTCTTAAAGATGTATCTCTAACTTCTCTGGATTTTTCACCAAAAATTGCTCTAAGCAATCTTTCTTCTGGCGATAACTCAGTTTCACCTTTTGGAGCAATTTTACCGACTAAAATATCTCCCGATCCAACGATACTTCCAACTCGAATAATACCGTCTAAAGTTAAGTTACTTAAATATATTTCAGATACATTTGGAATATCGTTAGTTAGTTCCTCAGCGCCAAGTTTTGTATCCATCACTTTTGCTTTGAACTCATTAATTTGGACTGATGTAAGTACATCTTCTTTAACTAATCTATCAGAAATAACAATAGCGTCTTCGTATCCCAAGCCTTCAAAAGAAGCGTATGCAATTACTAAATTGCTGCCAAGCGCTAATTCACCACCATCTGCTGCCGGTCCATCAATTATGATATCACCTGCATTAATTTTATCTCCAATATTTACAATTGGTTTTTGTGAATAACAAGTGCTTTGTGAAGTTCTAACAAATTTTGTAATGGTATAAATATCTTTTCCGTCTGAATGAGTATAGAGTTCATCAAAGTTTTCACTTTGTTTACTTGCCAACTTTGCATCAGTTTTTGATAAAGTTACCTCAATTTTATCTGCATCAACATAAGTCACTTCTCCACCATTGAAAGCCTTGACGGTTCTTCCCATAGCAGTTGCAACTGCAGATTCCATTCCTGTTCCAACAATTGGGGCTTGTGGTTTTACCAAAGGAACTGCTTGACATTGCATATGAGTGCCCATAAGTGCACGATTTGCTTCGTCATTAGCAATAAAAGGAATCAATGATGCTGAAGTACCAACCACCTGGTTAGGAATAACATCAATATATTGTGCTTCTTCAACTGGACCTTCTGTAAAAGTATTCATGTGACGTATAGCAACCCACTCGTCTTGAATAATACCCTTATCATTAATATTTATACTTGCATGAGTAATTTTATAATCTTCTTCTTCATCGGCAGATAAATAAGTGATCGAATTCTCAACTTTCATTTTTCCACCAACATTATTAATTTTTCTATATGGAGCTTCTAAAAATCCAAAATCATTAACATGTGCGTATAAAGAAAGATAAGTAACTAAACCAATATTTGGACCTTCAGGAGATCTAACTGGATCAATACGTGAATATTGAGATGCGTTGATATCACGCATTGAGAATGATGCACGTTCTCTAGTAACACCTCCCGTACCCATAACTGATAAACGTCTTAAGTTATCAATTTCTGATAAAGGATTGGTTTGATCCAATATTGTTGATAATCTGTTTCTTCTAAAAAATTCTGAAATAGTTGCAATAAGTGGTCTTGCATTTACTAATGCTGAAGGAGTCAATATCTCTTCAGTCTTTGTTAATGACATTTTTTCACGAATTGATTTTTCTAATCTGATCAATCCAATTCTGAAGGCTGATTCTTTAACCAACTCGCCAATTTGGCGTACTCTGCGGTTACTAAGATGATCAATATCATCAACCTTACCCTGACCATTTTGAAGTTTGATTAAATATTTTACAGTTGCAACAATATCTTCTTTTGTTAAAACCACTGTATCTTTATCAACATTTACACCCAATCTTCGATTGAGTTTGTATCTACCAACACCTGCTAAATCATATCTCCTTGAATCAAAAAATAATTGTTTTAAGTATTCTCTTGAAGTTTCTAAAACAGCAGGCTCTCCTGGTCTCATTTTTTCATAAATTTCAATTAATGCTTCCTCTTGAGTTTTTGTAGCATCCTTATCAATGGTTCTTTGAACTAAATCAAGTTCATCGATAGCAATCTCGTTTTTGAATAATTTTAAAATTTCCTCGTCAGTTCCATAACCTAATGCTCTAAGTAAAACTGTGACTGGCATTTTACGTCTACGGTCGATTTTGACAGTTATTACATCTCTTTTTCCTACCGAAACCTCAATCCAAGAGCCTCTTTTTGGTCTAAGTTCTGCGTTAAATAATTGTCTACCTTGAGATCTTTCGATATCACCACTGAAAAATACCCCAGGAGATCTTACTAATTGAGTAACAACTGCGCGTTCAATACCATTAATAATAAAGGTACCAATTTTAGTCATTTTAGGAATATCACCTAAAAATACTTCTTGGGTTTTTTCTTCACCAGTTCGTTTATTAAATAAAGTTGCCTCTACATAGAGAGGCATATCGAAAGTTACTCCTTTATTTTTTGCTTGGGTAACTGTGTATTTTGATTTTCCAAACCTGTATTCTCCAAATTTTAGCGTCCAATTCTTACCCGTGTAATCTTCTATTCCTTTTTCTGAATTAACTTCATTCAATGATTGTCTAATTCCAGTTTCCAAAAAAATCTTGTAACTATCTTTTTGTAACTTTATCAAATCTAATTCTGGAAGAATTGAATGTGTTTGACCCCAATTTTGACGCTTAATTTGTGACATGAAGCTCCTTGCTATTTGCTTTTTTCCAACGATCAAAAGCTATCTATAATTTTTTATGTAATCAGACTAATATCAGATCAACAGCACTAAAAAATGGAGAGCTTTACAAAAGTCACTCTCCCTTTTATTTTTAGAGTATTGAACTTGAAGTATCGTACTTAACTGTACTCAAGAAATTTAGCCTCATTATTATTTAGTACACTGAACTGAGGATTATAACAATAATTCAGCCCTAACGCAAGTATTTGTTTATATTCGCATTATGTCCGTCTAATGTTTTAGAATAATACATGTTGCCATCGTTTGAATGAATATAAAATAAATCGTCAGATTCAATAGGATTAAGTGCCGCATTAATTGCATTTAAACCTGGATTTGAAATTGGAGCCGGTGGTAAACCACTATTTATATAAGTGTTGTAAGGAGACTTAATTATTTTATCCTCTACAGTTGGTGGTGCCCACCAAGTTTGTTGAGCCTCATTATATCCTTTAGCATATTGAAGTGTAGCATCCACTTGAAGCGCCATACCAATATCAATTCTGTTTAACAATATTCCAGCAACTCTTCTCATTTGTTCATAATTATTTGCTTCTCTCTCAAGAATTGATGCTAAAATGAGTACTTGATCAAAATCTCGATCTACTTGTTCAAATTCCTCAGATAATCCTTGTGTAATTTTTCTTTTAAATGTACTAATTAATAAATTATAAATTTGTTCTGCTGAAATCTCTCTTGGAATCAAGTAAGTATCTGGATATAACATACCTTCGCTTTTAATTGCCAAACTTAAAAACTCTTCATTATTAAAGTTTGATAGATTTTGTAAGGATAAACTCTCGGCAATTTCTTCTGCCCTCCAACCCTCAAGGAGAGTTATCCATATATCTTCTGTTCCGATAGTTAACAATTTTGCAATTTCGCTTACACTCATATTTGGCGAAATATCAAATGATCCTGCCTGAATATTTTTGGCAAGATTATCCCTTATAACTACATATCTAAATGCCTGAGCACTTCTTATCAGATTTTCTTCTTTAAGTCTTTTAGCAATTACTGAAATCGCCTGACCTTTAGGAATAATAAATCGTTTTGTTTCTGTAACATCACTACTTAAAGGTTGTAATAAATAAAAAAAATAAAAAAGTGTCAAAATCAAGAGAATAATAATTGATAAAAAAAACATTGCTATCTTAGTGTTAATTTTGTTTTTCATAAGGGTAATAGATTATAACAAATAATAAATGTTTAATAGTGCAGATCTAGCCATTCCTGTAGAAATTCTGCTGCCGCATAATGATCAATTGGGGCTTCTCTTTTAGATTTCTTTGCAGTTCTAAGTTTTTGATGAACAGAATTTGAACTTAATGTTTCGTCCATGTACTCAATTGAAACCTGTGATGACCAATTAGCTTTAAGATATTTTTTTAGTTCAAGCACAAAATGTTCTGTTTTTATTGCCATTGTATTTTCAGATATACCAATAATAATTTTCTTTATGTGATTATTTTCACAAACTTCCTTAATTTTAGAAAATTTAAATTTATCATTGGCAACAATCATCAGTGGTTCAGCCAAAGTATGTCTAGAAATCGCTAATCCAATTCGTACGGTACCATAATCTATAGCCAAGACATTAATTATATTTGAGTTCATATCAACTTACATTATAAATCATAATTGCTGAAAAATTTTTCTTTGATGTTCTAATTCGATTTGTTTCTAGGATTTTTTTAGGATTTGTTTCCAGGATTTCTTTAGGATTTGTTTCCAGGATTTGTTTAGGATTTGTTTTCAGGATTTGTTTCCATAAATTGATTTTCGGATATGTTTTACGAAACCAATTTATTCTTCCGTATTCTCAACTAATTGAGCAGTAACTACGCCTCTTCTCAAATATGTGCCTTCTGGAGTACAAGTTACTAACTTTAATTGTTTTGAATCATATTTTTGTGTCAAAATATACACATCTTCTGGTTTTACTTCTTTTTTTAAAGTAACAACATACGTATATTTAACACCTCCAGAAGTTACAAATATTTTATCGCCAGTAGTCAAGGTCATAATGGTACTAAAAATTGAATTATATCTTCTAGGATTCTTTTCATTTGGATTATAAAATTGTCTTAAAACTGAGTGACCAAAAATTACTGGCGATCCTGGATTTCCAGGAAGTGCTGTACCTTGAAAAGCAATTAAGCTTTTATTAAGATCAGTTCCTCCAACAACCACAGATGCATTAGCAATATTTATTTTTGGAATATCAATTGAATATTCTTTGATGTCATAATCTAATTCAGGTAGTCCAACTTCGGGTAAAGCAGCTGAACTAAACCAATTAGATAAGTTGGTGTAATCTAATTCTTCATTCACAATTTTTAATTCTCTATTTGATTTTGTATAACTATCATTTTGAGTAATAACCAAAGGAGTAACATCCATAACCTCTTCTTGTGGAATCGGGGAAGTTAAAGTTGTAGTTTGAACATCTTTTGCCACAACAATATAAGATCCAATTATTGGAATCACTGCACTTCCAACCAAATAAAAACCTATTGATAAAAAAAATATTGGTAAAATCATTGCGCCAACTCTTATTATTTTTGGCAATTTCCTTTTTTGAACATTTTCCCTAATTTCATCTTCTTGTGTTTCAATATTTTCGCTAACACTCATGCGTTGCAAATGTAGGTTTATTTTTTTTTCAACTTGCGATATTTCAATACCCTGACGCAGAGCATTTCTATAAAGCTCTACAATATCACTCTGCATTACTTTACTTTTTTGTTGTTTACTCATTTTTGATTAATTTATTCACTAATAAAGTTAACTTCAATCCTCCCAGATTTTCCTGGGATTTTTTTCACAAAAATTCTTGAGATACTTGGTTGCAAAACTATTTCTACAGAATCGATTTCATCTTTTGATGAGAGAATTGAACTAATTTCACTGATATTTTTACCCATAATTTCATTTTTAATAAAATCTGCGGAAATATCCGGAATTGCAAATGAGCTGATATTTGCGGACAAAGTTACTGGTTGATCGCCATCTAACTCATCTAAATTACTTTCTGTTGGCGCAGATAAAATTTGCGGATCTCCCTCAAATAACTTGTAATTCTCTGGAATCTGAGAGTCTAAAACTTTAGTTGCAATCGGCTTCAAATCTTCTGCAGTATATGTAATTGCTTCCAATTCAACCTTCAAAACTAAAGATAATTCTTCCGCTTCATCCCCAACCTCATAATTGAATGTGGCCTCTTCAGAAACAATATTATTGGATGGCAAAATATACACACCATCTCCAGCACTTTTTTCAAGCTCTTGATTAATATCTTTGACCAACTCTTTTCTTAAATCTGTAAGTAGTTCAAGTTTATCTTCTGCAGAAACAACTTTTACTTCTCTACTAGCACCTCCAGAAAAATCTTCATCTATTGAATATGCGTAAAAAGAACTTTTATCAAAAGGTAATACTAATAATTCAGTGTCTTTTTTAAGGTTACTATCTGCGCCAATCTGGAGAGCAGTAACATTCGCATCTTTCTTACCATGCTCAGTAACTCCAGGTTTAGGAGAACTTGCTGAAGCGATAAGAACATCATCATCTAATTCAAATTTAAGTTCGCCAACACTTAAAACAGTCCCTTTCGTAAGTAGTTTTTCAGCAACAGTACTGTTGTAAATAGTAACCCTACCTTTTGCCTTTTCTCCAACAACTTTTATACCAGTTGTTTGCATAACACTCTCGGATTCTTTAGATTTTGAAATCTTATCTGCGGCCAATATAAGTTTATCAATATCAGTTTCTTTTATCGAGGTGTCCAAAATTATTTCCAAATCCTTAGAAATTGCTTTCGTTTTAAGATCAACAGTTACCAGCGCTTTCGTCGAAACAAAAAGAGTAAAAAATCCAATCAAAATTAAAGCTATGATTCCCGATACAAAACCCACTAGGGCATAGAGTCTAAAATTTTTATAGTGTTTATCCTCTTTCTTTATTTTTTTTCGATTTGGATCAAATAAATCTTTTTTCTCAATAATTTCCTGATTTTTTGAAGTCTCCTTGTCAGAAAAATCAACCGCGAGCTCACTATCATCTTCGAAATCTGGCTCCTTTAAATTACTTTCAGCTTCAGATATCAACTCATTATCAAATTCTTCACTTGAAATTGGAACTCCAAATGAAGATTGTGTGGAAACAGCCTTGTCAATACTAACATCATCAAAACCGAATTCCTCACTATCTAGCTTATTAGTCTGATCAACTTCATCCACCAATTCATCATCGGGATTTTTTTCAACGCTCACTGAAGCTGCTATTGCTGCCTCCGTCATACCTTTTTGTAAAGCCACAGCTTTAGCAGCTTCATTAGTAATCATCAACTCAAATTCCTTGGCCAACATCACTTCAACAGTAGGTGGTTGTAAAAATTGTGATTGAGCCTTCCAATCAGAATTATAAATTAGCTGTTGTTGCTTTCTTAACTCAACTTCATCTAAATCTAGTGATGCTAATATTATGCGATTTGGTAAATAGAAACCTTCTTTAATAGATTTAGATGAAAATCTAGCTAAGCCCTCTAAAAAATCTCCTTTACTATCTTGAGACCTACCAACACTTTCTACCTCTTTGATTTTACCTTGATGAACTAGATTTAAAGTAATATTATTTTTACCTAAAACAACAATAATTCCAGAAAAAAGCGAGTTTCCTGAAATTTTTTGCTGAACAAGTGCCTCAGAAATTACTATAAATCCCAATGGTTCGAGTGATAAATCGTCGGTTAGTTTCTTTAATAAAGGTTTTTTTTCATCAACCACATCACCTTTTGTAACCCAACTATGATTTAATCCAAAAATTACAGAGTTTACATTTTCTGATTTATCTCCCAATTGTTGTAGACTTTCGTCTACTTTTATTAAGCAGTTGCTTACTCCATCGTAATCAGAAATATCGGATTTAGCTAAAACATCAATGCCGTCTCCAGATATGGATAATAAAAATGACTGAATTTTAATATCAGTTAAATGAATAAAAATTACCATTGCATGATTTTTTTGATCTTGTTTTGAAGAAAATAGATTGGGCAAGTCCATAAATATTAGTCCAATAAAAAATTGACTACTCTCTGGCAGTTTAACTATAATTAAAGCAAATTATTGACAAAAATAGAAGAGCAACTTCTTATCTGAGATAAATTCTTCTAATTCCATTTGAAATTGCTTGCTCTTTAAAGATTTGAATATGACCAATCTGAGAAGTATTTTCTACATGAGGTCCGCCACATAATTCTCTTGAAACCCAGCTTGTATCAGTTCCGTTTCCAATTGTATAAACAGTAACGTCTTCAGGATATTTTTCCACAAAAAATGCAATTGCACCAGACTTAAGAGCTTCACTTTTTTTCATATATTTCACACTGACTGTCAAAGATTCTGTTATCCAGGCATTAATTTGGTTTTCGACCTCAATAATTTCTTCTTTTGTTAAAGCTTTTGGGTGTGAAAAATCGAATCTTAATCTATTAGCAGTAATATTTGAGCCTTTTTGCTCAACATGTTTTCCCAAAATCTTTCTTAATGCTGCATGTAATAAATGAGTAGCGGTATGATATCTAGTGGTTTCTACACTACTATCTTGCAAACCACCTTTAAATTTCTGTGATGACGAACTTCTTGACAGATCTGCATGAGCTTTTTGTGCTTTTTGAAAAGATTCTAAAGAAACTGTCTGCCCTTTTTCTTGAGCAATTTCTTTGGTAAGTTCAAAAGGAAACCCATGTGTTTCATACAATTTAAATGCGATCTCACCATTCAAAACACTATGCTTTTCGATCTCTTTTAACCCTTTTTGAATTGTTTGAGCGAACTTCTTTTCTTCTTGGGATAAAACATTTTGAATCTCATTTGATTTACTTAATAAATCTGGGTAAAAATCTTGATACAAGCCAATAATTAGAGGAACTAAATCTTTTATAAATAAATCGTTTATTCCAATCATTTTTGCATATCTGACCGATCTTCTAACCAATCTTCTTGAAAAATAGCCTTGTTCTTTATTTGAAGGATAGACGCCGTCTGCAGCCAGCATTACAGCTGCCCTTAAATGATCTGCGACCACTCTAAAAGATCTTTTATTTTTTTCACTCTCTGAATACTTCTTGTTAGAAATCATTTCTAAATACTCAATAATATCTTTGAAAATAGATGTCATAAAGACATCATTAACATCGTTAATTGCTGCCAAAATCCGCTCAAATCCACCTCCAAAATCAACATTTCTTTGAGAAAGTTCTATAAATCCACCATCATTTTGTTTGCGATATTGCATAAAAACACTATTACAAATTTCCAAAAATCTTCCGCAATCACAATTAACATGACAAACTTGATTTTTAAATAATGAATTTTCATGAATTTTTTTATCGGCTCCAAAATCATAAAAAACTTCACTATCGGGTCCACCCGGTTCCCCCGCTGGCATGTTGTCTGGAACTCCTGCTCTCGACCACCAGTTATATTTTTCATCGAAATAAAAAATTCTGCCGGCCTGCATACCATTGATTTGAGAATGATCAATGTCGATTGCCTCAATGCCAACTTTGGAAAATAACTTTTTCCAAATTTCAACAGAATCCAGATCTTTATCAATATTTAATTTTATATTTCCACTAAAAACAGTAACAAATAATTTTTTTGGATCTAAATTGATTTTATTAACCAAGAAATCAAAAAGCCATTCAAGCTGTTCATTTTTAAAATAATCACCAAATGACCAATTTCCTAACATTTCAAAAAATGTGATGTGTCTGTTATCGCCAATTTCCTCAATATCTTGAGATCTAAAACATTTTTGAATATCAACGATTCTAGAACCCTTGGGATGGGGAACTCCCAAAAAATATTCCATCATAGGTTGCATACCCGAACCCGTAAACAAAGTTGTGGGATCATTTTCAGGAACTATCGAGGATGAAGGAACTATTTGATGATTCTTATTTTTATAAAAATCTAAATATAGTTGTTTTAATTTATTAGCTTGCATAATCAATTCATTTTATTATTAAGTTTTTCTAACTTTCAGATTTTACAATTATTTTTTGGATTGAAACAAATTTAATTATAACATCTTGATAAAACATTCCTCTTTCACATATGTAGTCTAATGAAGTAAAATGGAAAGCAGAATGCAGGAAAATAAAGACTTACAGGGTGAAATTAACAATATTCTAGGTAGTTCCGATACGCTGCCAGAGCCAAATGTTGTTGCGCCTGTACAAATTAATAATCCTAACGGACTCAACAATAGTAATTTAAACACATCATATGATCCTCAACAAAATTTATCATTTGAAGCACATAAATATTCTCCAAATAATGAAAAATTTAAAAAACTAATTATTATTGTTCCTTTGGTTTTTTTTGGAATTTTATTATTACTAAAATTTTCCGATCATTTATCTTATCAAGCATGTATCAGGGCAACAGGTAGTACAATTGTCAGATTAGAGCCCGCTTTTTGTAAAACAGAGAATGGGAAAATATTTCAAAAAAATCCTAAAATGATAAAATAACTTTAAAATAGTACTAAGTCACAAAAATAAATATTATAATTCTAATCGGAATCTGTAAACAATATTATAAAAAGTAATTAAATAAATATGACAAATACCTCAAATGAATTAAAAAATATTTTAAACTCTGCTGAATTTAAAAAAAGATCGAGCTATGCCGCAGATGACGCACTAAAATTTTCATTCAAATGGATAGGAATATCTCTAAAAGCTGTAATTGATTTCATCAAGTCAATGATCCAAATGACTTTAGGAAAATAATCAGCAAATCATTCAAATCTAAATGACCCTAATTCTAAATTCCTTTAAACATCTTTTTCTTGATTAAAGTTGTCTTATTATCACTTTTTGAATTTTTATTAGTTGCCAACTTACGTTTATTTTTTCCAACATTTTTGCTAATTTTTTTAGAACTATCATCTGCGACAAAGTCAGTAATCTTAAATTTAAGAGTATTAACAATATCAACTAGACTCGGTTCTTGACCGGTTATCAGTCCTTCTTCTTCAAGTTTTTTTTTGATTTTATCCCATTGAAAAAATATTTGATCCTTAATTTCACGACCTTCTTTTGTTTTCGTCAGGAAAAAACCAGCAACTCCCGCAAGAGCTCCAACAACAAAGCCTAAAAAGAAGTTATCGCGATCATTGGTTGTCATTTTTTTTCTTGGTTTTTTCGCCACCTTTATTTAACCAAGTTGTAAATGCTTCAAAAAATTGCATTCCAGTTTTGATTCCAGCCAAAGCGCCCCCAAGGTTTTGAAAGGGATTTGTAATTACATGAATTTTTTCTTCTACAACATCCAATGTATCGTTAACTTTTCTCAAAGTTCGTTTGATTTCAATCAAAACCATCATCACTTGAACTCCAACGACACTCAAGACTATTGTGAGAATCACTAATACGACTGCAAAAATTACGGGTAAAATATCCATATAATCCTTTTTGTTTTATGTTTATATAATACAACATTCTTTTAATATTTTCTTTATGTTTTCCTAATTACATCCTGTCTAATTCATAAAACTAAAATTGAACATTCACTGATCTCTGAACTAGATTGGTTTTTCCTCTTCTATCCTCAGTTTGAACAGTAATTATTGCAATTCCTTCATTTGGAATTAAAATTTCAGTTTTAAAATTTCCCGAAGTTTGCAATGATACCGGTTGTTCATTAATTGTAAGCATTGCATCTGGAGTTGTTTTACCTTCCACAATCACCTTTGAAGATACTATATCTTGTTCTTTTGGTGAGGATACCTCAAGCAACGGTGGTTTATTTAAGTTATGCCACTGAAAACCAATATAGCCAAGTAAACTTGAAAAAATACTGATTAAAATGACCACAACTAAAGTAATATTATTATTTGAAGACCTTTGCTTCATTACGGGCTTGATAAATTCTCTTGGTACCAATCTTCCCTTTGCGCTTTCTTTATAATCACGCCTTAACATTGCAATCAAGGGAGCGTGATCAAATCCAAAAATATTTGCATAGGTTTTTATATAACCCTTAACAAAAGTTGTTGACGGTAATTCAACAAAATTGTTTTCCTCAAGTGCAATTAGATAGTTTACTCTAATTCTTGTTTTTTTGGAAAGATCTTCAATTCTAAGGCGATGACTGACCCTTTCTTCTTTTAGAGCTTCACCGATTGTCTTAGTTCGCATAGATTATTTTTTATATTATTGCAACTTATTTCTAATCATGGCAGAAATTCGACTACCGTCTGCTTTTCCTGCAACAGCTTTTACTGATTCGCCAATCAATTTTCCCATATTCTTTTCTTCAGATTGTGAAATTACTTTAGAAACAATTTCTTCTAATTCAGCATCAGTTAATTGCTTTGGTAAATAAGAATCCATAATCATAATTTTTTCTTCTTCTTGAACAACCAAATCATCTCTTCCAGCTTCTTTGAATTCTAAAATAGCATCTCTCATCTTTTTTGCTTGAGAAGAAATTATTTTAATAACTCCTTCATCATTCTGTTCTCCGTTATCAATTTCAAAATTTTTGATTTCAGAACGCAAATATCTCACTACTCCTAACTTAACAGCATCTCTGGCCTTCATTGCAGATTTCATATCTTCGATAAGTTGATCTTTTAAGTTCATATTTCTCCTAAATTATTTTCTATAAAAAAATTATACACATAGTATTTTTGTACGAATCTGTAATATTCCAGCTAATTGTAACATAGGCTCATACATAAAATAATTTAGGCAGTCGACTAGCAACTGCCTAAATATAAATTACTTAACTAGAAAAATTAATTGAATAACAAATCAGAATATTCCCAAAATGCATCATTTCCTTCAAGTTCAGCTACACATTCAGCTGCTTCAGCTGCTTTTTGTGCACTTGCATGAAAAGATAATGGATAATTTCTGTAAACCCAAGCAACGTCGGTTTTATATTCTTCTAAAATTTGAAGCATCGTTGGATGAAAAGTTTGGCAAAAAGGACATTCATAATCAGAATATTCCACTAATACAATTTTTGCAGTTTCTGAACCCTTATAATGATCTTGAGAAGTTACTGCTGGCGTATTAGCAACTTCAGCCTTTTTGACGGGATCTATGGCTCCACCATTAACATATACATCTATC
Organism: Pseudomonadales bacterium; assembly: GCA_020632265.1. Lineage (GTDB taxonomy): Bacteria > Patescibacteriota > Microgenomatia > UBA1400 > PJMF01 > VFLK01. Next base: position 332,979 of record JACKFW010000001.1, read on the forward strand.
ATGGCTTTGACTTGAGCATATGGTAAAGCTCCTGGAATCAACTCTGCTGGCTCACCATTTACAATAATGATAGTACCTGGAGTTCCCGTTACACCTGCTGTTTGACCGCCATTAAAATCATTTGTAATTTTTTCTACCATTTCTCCACTATCTATACATTTTTGTAACTCAGATTCATTGGCACCAACTTGAACCCCTTTAGCAACTAATGCTGGAATTGATAAATCTCGTGCTCCTGGAACTGGTGCTGTATCTCCTGGCACAACTGCGGTTGGAGCTGCAGGTTTGCTACCAGAACCTGTCTTTAACATTTTATTTTCAGTCCAAAGTGATCCGAAAAAGAATCCTCCTAAGAAAAATGACAAAATGATAACTATTAATACAAAGTTTTCAGAAACGAAGCTTAACAAATTGCCAAGAGAAAACAAGCCGTTTCCTTCAGAATTACTTTTTGACATCAGTATTACCTTTCAATTGGTATAATAAATAAATAATAAAATAAATTACAACTCAAATACTTTAACATCTTCATATAAATAATCAAAAAAAACAAGTACTATTTGTTGTAGTATTTATATTTAAGATTAACTTAAAAATAATTATTAATCACATTATCACATGAACAATAAAAATATAAGGGTATTAAGCCCATACGAAAAAAATCAATTGCTCTTTCATGGGATAGATCAAGAAGTATTGTTAAATACTGCTGCTCCAGTTGAATATGTTACCGGTCACGTAAATTTTTGCAATTCTGATTTTTTAGTAAATAAGAAAGTATTAATACCCAGAATTGAAACTGAAGAACTTGTTTCCCTTGCAGTAGATGAAGCTGAAAAAATATTTAAAGCAAATGGAAACAAAAAAATTAAAATTGTAGATGTTGGAAGTGGCAGTGGCGCCATAGCAATCTCGGTTGCAAAATACTTAATAAATCGTAATATTAGTTTTGAGCTCACTGGTTTGGAAATCTCCAGAGAAGCAATTTCATTAGCAAAAAAAAATCTCTCAATTATAAATCCAAAACTCCCTGTTTCCTTTGTAAAATCAAATCTTCTTGAAGCAATCAATGTTAAAGTTAAGTCAAATAGACAGGGTGAAATCGGTCGCAAAGCTACAATTAATCAACAAGATATAATCAATCGACAAAGTGCAACAAATTCTCAAAGTAAAATTGATCTAATCATCGCGAACTTACCCTATATTCCTTCTGATAGAATCCAAAAATTGGATGCATCCGTAAAAAATTTTGAACCCCTATTAGCTTTAGATGGTGGCAAAGATGGTTTGGAGTTAATTAGAAAATTGCTATCACAAGCTAAACCATTGTTAAAAATGAAGGGAGTAATGCTTTTAGAATTAGATATAACTCATGATTTTAATACCATGCAACAATTCAGTAACGATTGGAAAATCAAAATAAATGAATCTCTATTTTCAGGCGTTAATTTTGGAATTATTTATTTTCTGAAATAAGCCAAGACTTTATGCGAATTTTTTTATAAGTATGCTAGGATTAATTTATTATGAATACAAAAGTACCTACCACAGTTTTTTCAGGATTCCTTGGATCGGGAAAAACTACAATTATTTCAAATCTTATTGATGATCTTCAATCACAAAACCAACAAGTAGTTTATATCAAAAATGAAATTGGTAGTGCTGATGTCGATACTAAAATATTAAAAGGCAGAGGAATTGAAACAAAAGAATTGTTAAATGGATGCATTTGCTGTACTTTAGTTGGTCCTTTTGCTAATGCAGTAAATGAATTAATTGAAGATTTCAATCCAGATAGAATTATCATTGAAGCTTCGGGTGCAGCTGACCCTTCTGCTCTAGCTTTAATGATTTCTTCTCATCCAAAACTTGAGCGTGACGGCATCATTGGAATAATTGATGTTGTAAATTTTCAAGGTTATAAAGATTTGAGTATCACTGCTCAAAATCAAACTAAATTCACCGATCTACTTGTCTTTAACAAAGTTGAACTTGCTGACGATGATCAAAAACGCGCAGTTGTAGGCTATGTTAGGGAACTCAACACGCATTCTCCAATTATTGAGGCTCATAATGGTAAAATTTCTAGCGAATTAATCTTTGGATTAAGCCAGACTGAACTCAATTCCATATTAGAAAAAACCACTATCATTAAATCGGACCATATAAACAAAGATGAGATTCAAACTTTTAATCTGAAACCAGCTGGTAAATTTGATCAGAAAACGCTTGAAAAAACTTTAAGTGAATGCCCAAAAAACATTTTTAGAATTAAGGGCTTTGTAAAACTTAATAATGATATTTATTATTTATTTAACACAGTTGGAAAAAGAACCGACTTTAAATTAATTGAAGATGCAAATATTAGTGAAAACCTATTTATTTTTATTGGCTTTCTTGCACATGAACATGAAGCAGAAATTAAAGTTGCACTAGAAAAGATTGCTATATTTTAAATAAAAATTGCTCAAAAAAGTATCTTAAATTTTAGGGAAAATAAACTTCTTAATTTTCTCTATCTCTCCTTCAATCTGCATTGCTTTTAAAAATTTTAATGAAATTTCTGTGTCTCGAAAATTGTCTTGTTTGACAACTTCAAGAAACTCGTCCCAATTAACATATTTTAATTCAATTTTTTCGCCTGAATCTAAATTTTGTTTTGCAACTACTTGACAATCGCGAGCAATAAAAATATATATTGGCCATTCAATTTTTGTCACTGGTTGAATAGAATACCAGAAATCAATTCGATTAGCTCTTAAGCCGGCTTCCTCAAGCAATTCCCTCTCGGCTGAGTCTTTAACATCCTCACCATCATCTGTTACGCCCCCAATTAAACTAATAAAAGGATCCATAGATGGCTGAGACTGGATTGTTAACACAATTTTATTATCAGCAGTAACTGGAAATACACCGACCGAAGGATTTCTTTTTGCCTTTTCAAAAGTTTTAATCGTCCCATCAAACATTTTTTGTTGCCACTGCCAAATCTCAAAAATAAAACCTTTGTATACTTTTGTTGCATCCTTAGGCAAGGGCTGTAAAGATTTTGGATATTCCATAAATCTATTTATTCACATCCTTTTCAAGAATTTTAATAGGAACTGATGGTGAATTTTTGTGCTTAATATACTCAAAAAGCATTGGTAAAACTGAGATTGCAATGATTGCAAGAATAGCTACAGAAAAATGATCTTTAACAAATTGTACATTGCCGAAAAAGTATCCTAAGGTCATAAATATTCCAACCCATGCAAATCCTCCCAGAACATTGTAAGTAATGAACTTTTGATAATCCATTTTGCCCACTCCAGCAACAAAAGGCGCAAAAGTTCGAATAATTGGAACAAATCTTGCCAAAATGATTGTTTTTCCGCCATATTTTTTATAAAAAGCTTCAGTCTTATCAATATGCTCTTGATTAATAAATGTAATTTTAGGGTTATCGACTATTTTCTTTCCAAAAATATTCCCAATCCAATAATTAACCGAATCACCTACCACAGCTGCAACAAATAAAATTAAAAATGTTGCAAAAAAATGTAATGATCCTAGAGCTGTAAAAGTTCCAGCAGCAAATAATAAAGAATCTCCTGGTAAAAATGGAAAAATCACCAAACCGGTTTCAGCAAAAATAATAGCAAAAAAAATCGCGTATGTTAGAGATCCATATGCAGCAATTATTTCTCCCAAATGCTTATCAAGATGCAAAATAAAATCTACAAAATATGTAATAATGTTCATCTATTATCCTCCTAAATTTAACAAAGTACCTGAAAATAGTAGCATAATAGATAAGCAAAAACCAGAATAAAAATATTACTAAAAATCTACTACTTCCAATAGTATGAAAAATATTTAATAATGGACTTTATGAATAATAAAACCATAATTTCCATAATAATTATAATAGTGTTATCTTTGGGAGCTTACGTCTATTTTGATTCAAGAACTCAAGAAAGTTCTGATCCTGAGTTAAATATTAAGGTAAATGTTAAAAGTGATGTTGCAAATGATGATGAAACTATGATTGAGAAAGTCATGATTGAGAAAGTCATGATTGAGGAAAAAGTTGTAAATGGAGAGATTAACAATAAAAACATTAATAACAATATGGAAAAACCCTCCAAATTTGTTGAGTATTCATCTTCAGTAATTACAAACGCTACTCAAAACAACGGCAAAGCATTACTTTTCTTTCATGCAAACTGGTGTCCAACTTGTAGAGCTGCCGAAAAAGATATTTTGGCAAACTTAGAACAAATTCCTGACAATTTAACCATTATTAAAGTTGATTACGATACTGAAAATGATCTAAAAAAGAAATATGATATTACCTATCAGCACACATTTGTTCAGGTTGATCAAAACGGTAAAGTAATTACTCAGTGGAATGGGGGAAATTTGAGCGAGATTTTAAATCGAGTTAAGTAATTTTTAAAAACATTTACATTAAATTTGCTAGTAAGATTAACTTTTATTAAGCTGCATATTCCACATCTTCATCTTTTAATCTTCTGACCCACTTACCAGACTGTTGCTCCTCAATAATATGAGCGATACTACCTGCAACTCTAGCTAAACCAAAAATTGCATTTCCAGCACTAGGATCAACATTTATAGTCAATAATAAGGCCGCCATTGCCCCATCTATGTTAAGAACAAGTTTTTTGCTAAATTTATCTTCAAGAGTATGCTCAAGCTGCTTGGCAATATTCATAAACTGAATATCTAAATTATTTTTTCTTGCTAATTCAAAAAGAATTTTTGCTCTTGGATCTATTTTTTTATAAATTGGATGTCCAAAACCTGGAATTCGTTCGTTTCTCAATCTATAAGCATAAATTAGATTTTCGCAAGCTTTTTCGACATCATCTCCTTCTTGATCGATCTCATTAAATGCATTCATCGCTCCAGTAACAGCACCTCCGTGATAGGGACCTAAGGACAATATTGAGGTTGCCATAGCCGCATAAATATCACCACCCGAAGAAGCTACAATCCTAGGAACTAAACCACTTGCTGGACTAATTCCGTGGTCAATTGAGGCTACAAGCAATGCATTAAGAATTAAGTTTTCAGTCTTCTTAGGCTTTCGTCCTGTTATAGAAAGATATAAAGTGCTTACAAAATCAGCTTCTTTAATTAAGTCAGACAACTTCTCTTTTCTTAAAATTAAACCCTTTGATGTTTGACCACTGACTGCAGTTACAAACTTTAAATCCTGCGACATATTTTACATTCCTCTATTTAACATAAACGATTATTTTTTGAGATTTTTACACAAATATTAGATTAATAATAACATTATTGTTAAAAAATATTTAAATTGGTTTCAGAAATTATGGAAAATTAGATGAAATTAACTTCCTTTGAAATCAAATTCTGATTCTAAATCAATAAAATCATCGTCTATGGCAAAATATTTATATAAGGGCTGATTAGATAAATTTATTTTTAATGATTCTTCATCTCTTTCAAAATAAATATGAATTACGTTTTTTTCTTTCATATCAATGCTTATTCTAATTTATATCATCATATTTAGTCAAAGTGCAATGGGTATGTAAAATTTCAGCAAACTTGATAAAAACTATTGTGGAAGAGTAAATTTGTTAATTAAAGTTTCAATTGCTTGCGAATCAAGCATATTATTAACTATCGGAACATAATCAATTGATCGAACCACCTGTAAAGTTACAGCTAATATAATCGCAGAAATTACAGTCGCTCCCAATAGGGTTCCAAAACCTTTTAACAATGACAAAGCAAAATTTCTTTTAATTGAAGATTGTTTGCGCATCTCCATTTCCAAAAGTAAAATTGATTTCTCCAATCTTTGTATACTTTGTTTGAGATCGAGGTCATTTTCTTGAATTTCTTCCATATAATCAGTATAGCTATATTTCAGACTAAATGTAAGTGATATCAAAAAAAGCTATCTACATTAATTAACTAGCATCAAGAGTGAAATTATATAAGGTAACTTTCGTCTTCAATCTGATTTTTGGAGTCTGGAATAATATAAACATCACGATTATAACCACCTACGCCAACATATTCTGCTTCCCCGCGCAACACTTTTTCCAGTGGTTTGCATGCAAAACAACTTTTATCTCCATCTGGACATTTAAAAACATTGAGCTTGCGAGCAGTATTGATTTTTTTCGCAATAGTCAGCACTTTTTCATGAGCATCTATTAAATTAGGCAATTCCTTTTCTTGCAAATCATCACTCAATCTCAAATACCAATAACTGACTTTTTCAACATTTCTATTTTGGGTATTTGTTACCAACAAATGATAAATTGGAAGTTGTAATGAATCTTTGTCTTCTTCTTTTTTTGAAGTTTTAAAATCAATCACATGTACACCCTCAGTTTCGGGCAAATATTCTAGCCAGTCGATTTTTCCACATAAAATAATGTTATCCTCTGCAGATAACCAATAATAAGGCAAATCTCCTTTTATCTTTACCGAAAGTCTTTTTAACGGTCCTGGATTTTTCATTATTTTTCTGATCATTTCCAGCCCCTGGTTTTTATACTCTTCCTCTTGAGATTCACTCAAAAAACCTCCTATTTTTCCAGAATATTTTTTCCAAACATTTTCAAATTGTTCTACTAATGAATCCTTAAAACGATCCTTAGTAGGAACTGATGATAATGCTTCAATAACCTCGTGAACAGCCGAACCCAAAGTCAGTGGCGCAGAAATTATCTGAATTTTGTTCCCAGATTTAGGATCTTTGTAAATATTTTTTAGATAATATGATCTTGGACATTTCAAAAAATCACTAATTGAAGAATGTGAAACCCAAGTAGCTGTAAATTTGTCTGGCATAGTAAAATTTTCTATATTAATTGCAATCCATCACTAACAATATAACAAACTAACCTGTTTTTGAAATAGCAGCTTAGGTTTGAGAATAATATTTTAATCAAGTATCATAATAAGTGTGAATAAAAAAAGTTTTTCGATTTCAGAGATAAAATCATCAGGTTTAAATAATGAAACTATTTTCAAACAAACTCAAGTTTTTGGCAGAAATGCGTTAATTGGTAAAAAACCACCTTCAGATTTTGAATTTATAATTAATCAATTTAAAAATCCTCTAGTGCTTGTTTTACTAATAGCAGCATTTATCACCGCAGTAATTGGTGATTTTACTGATGCGTTTGTAATTTCTTTAGCAATTTTTATCAATACAATTTTGGGATTTGTGCAAGAGAGAAAAGCTTTTAAGTCATTAGATTCTCTCAAGAAAGTGGTCACACACGAAACTTGGGTTATTAGAAATTACGAAAAAATCAAAATTGAGGTTAACAACCTAGTTCCTGGAGATATTGTAATCCTCTATGAAGGAGATAAAATACCTGCCGACGGAATTGTAATTGAAGACAATGACCTGCTGATAGACGAAGCAATCTTAACAGGCGAAAGTCTGCCTGTAACAAAAAATATATTTCAAACAAAAATTTCCTCAGAAACACTTGAAGAATTTATCTCACAAATCACAAACAAAGAAAATGCAAAATCTGACACTTCACTTTTCATGGGCACAACTGTCGTAGGTGGTTCTGGACGTATTTTTGTTACTAAAATTGGCATGAAAACTGAAATTGGAAAAATTGCCACTCATCTAGAAGAAAATAGAGAAACTAAAACTCCATTAGAAAAGAAACTAGATCATTTAGCTAGATTAATTACAATCGGAATTATTATTTTATCTATCATTATTTTTATTATCGGAATTTTATTAAATCAAGATCCTGTAGAAATGTTTACAACTGCAGTTGCTTTGGCCGTTGCCGCAATTCCAGAAGGTTTAGTGGTTGGATTAACAGCCATTCTAGCCATCGGTATGCATAGAATTCTTAAAAGAAAAGGATTGGTAAAATCACTTTTGGCAGCTGAAACTCTAGGAAGTGTTACTACGGTTTGTGTTGATAAAACTGGCACTTTAACTGAAGGAAAAATGAAAGTTATTGAAACCGAGCTGATCGATGAACTTCTTGCCTATAAAGCAAGCACTCTCGCAAATGATTTAAAAGATCCAATTGAACTAGCTAGATGGCAATGGGCATTAAAGATATCTAAAAATAACAAGAAACTTGTTTCACCCGAAGAACTAGTCATTGAGCATAAAAGAGATGCTGTAATTCCTTTTTCTGTTGAAAGAAGGTTCTTGGCCTCAAGAAATAACAATCAGATTTTTCTGTCAGGTGCTCCTGAGGAAATGCTCTTACGGTCAAATGTTTCAACTAAAGAAATAAATTACTTTCAAAATCTTATTGAAAATTGGGCAAATAAAGGTCGAAGATTGATTGGCTTTAGCTATATTGAGTGCAAATCTGAAGAGGAAGCCAAAAAATTATTTATCAAACTCAAAAAAGATAGTGTAGACAAATCTAAAATAACCTGGTTAGGTCTTATGGCTTTTGATGATCCAATTAGAACTTCAGTAAAATCATCAATTAAAAAAACCCAACAAGCAGGAGTGAAGGTAAAAGTCATTACTGGTGACTTTAGAACTACTGCCTTGGCAGTAATGCGAAAAATCGGCTTTGATATAAAATTTGATGAAATTATTGAAGGGCATGAGCTCGATAAAATGAGTGATATTGAATTAAAAAATATTGTTAATAAAGTGGTTTTATTTGCACGAACAAAGCCTTCACAAAAGCTCAGAATTGTTAAAGCTTTGAAAGATAATGGAGAAATTGTTGGCATGATGGGAGATGGAGTCAATGACGCTCCTGCATTGGCCATTTCTGATATTGGAATTGTTGTTGAAGATGCTAGCGAAGTTGCCAAAGACGCGGCTGATTTAATTCTTCTTGATTCAAATATGCAAACTATTACAGCTTCAATTGAAGAAGGTAGATCAATGTTAGAAAACCTTAAAAAAGTAGCTCTTTATCTTCTAAGTGACTCATTTTCTGAAATTTTAATAGTGATGTTTGGGTTATTCTTAGGTTGGCCAACAACTATTTCTGCGGTTCAAATACTTTGGATAAATTTAATTGATGATGGCCTTCCCAATTTAGCTCTAACAATTGACCCAAAAGATAAAAACTTGTTGAAACGGAAACCTCTTTCTCCGAAGACAAGACTCATCGATCAAGAAATGCTTATATTAATAATAATTATATCTTTATCAACAGCAATCAGTTGCATAATTATATTTTATCTTTATTGGCAACAAAGAGGCTTAGATGTTGCTCGAACAATGATTTTTGCCGTCCTAAGTATAGATTCTCTGCTCTATGTATTTTCATGCAGATCACTAGATAAAAATATTTGGCATGATTCTATTCTCAAAAATAAAGTGCTCGTGCTTGCTTGCGGGTTTGGAATACTAGCGACAATATTATCGGTGCATTTACTACCTTTACAACGTCTTTTAGGTACCATCTCTCTGGGCATTACAGACTGGATAATCGTCTTTGGAACAAGTTTGGGAGTTATGGCAACTATAGAAGCATTTAAGTGGTTTTATAACAGATTTACGAGTTAATATTCAGCTTGTTAAAAATACTGAATTTTTTACCTAAATTTGCTTAAAAGTTTTGAAATATCATAATGCCTGGTTTCTTCATAAGCATCTGTAACAATATCTTTTCTATTTGGTTGTTTTTCAATTTGAGGCACACTTTTTTTATCCTGAAAAAGAACTCCTATTGCAATTTTTTCTTCTTGATCTTGAGCTATAGCTAAAGCTTGTTGTCTGTTAGATGAGTCGTAATCTGCCAGATTACTGATATCAAAAACTCTATCCATATACCATTCATGAGGTGTTTCTTTATTGTAAGAAGGACAACTTTGTAATATTTCAACAAAACTAAAACCTCGATGATCTAAGGCCTGCTCAAAAGTTTTCGCCATGTGTTTAACATTTCCAGAAAAACTTCTAGCAACGAATGTTGATTCAAGCGACAAAACAAAATTTGCAGGATGTAATAACTCTGAAGTTACTCCGTCTGGAGAAGAATTCATCTTCATGTTTTTTAAAGTTGTTGGCGACGCTTGACCTTTGGTAAGTCCATAATTTAAATTATTGTGCAATACGAAAGTGATATTGTAATTACCTCTTATTGCATGAACTAAATGCCCAACTCCCTCTCCCAAGGTTCCTCCATCTCCGCCAAAAGCAATAACCGTCATTTTACTGTTAGCCATAGTGGCTCCACAAGCCATTGGTATAACCCTACCGTGTAAGCCATGAAAGCTATATCCGCCAATTTTGTCAGATCCATTTCCATTGCACCCAATATCAAAACAATTTAAGGTTTGACACGCAGGTATTTTTTTGGCTACTAATGCTCTTCTTAATGCGGTGTGAATTCCATAATTGCCACAATTAGTGCACCAAGTAAATAAATTATTGGACTGAAAATCTTTCATTGTTGGAGTTTTATTTGAAGAACAGCTTTTGCAAGTCATATTTACTCCTTATCCTGAATATAACTAATAATTTCTTCGATAAAAAATGGTCGGCCATCATATTTAAGCAATCTATTTTTAAATAAAACACCGGTCTTTGAACTAATAAGACTTCCAAGTTGTCCAAGAGCATTGTTCTCAATCAAAACAAGTTTTTTGGCAGTTTTCGCATATTTGATAAACTTCTCGGTTCTAATTGGGTAGACATATTCATAATGCATATATGCAATTTTTTTATCGGAATAATCAGCTAAAATATTCATTGCATCAATTACAGAATTTTTAACACTTCCCCAACCAACAAATGAAATATCTGGGTTATCACTACCATAAATTTCTGGTTCGGGAAGTTCTTTTAGTAAAGATTCTTCTTTTCTAATTCTTTTTTCATACATTTGTCTGGCAGGAATAGCATCCTCGGTTAATGAACCGTCAGATAAATGTTCATCACTATTTGCATCAAAGGTTGCATCACAGCTTCCTGGTAACCACCTAGGAGAAATCCCAGATTCTGTAATTTTAAATCTGTCTGCTGAAACAGCTTTTTCTAATTCTTCATCACTTAAAAGTCCTCTTTCTATTGGAATATCTTTTGGCATGTGATCAACTTGAAAAATTGATTCTGCAATTTGTTTTTCTGTTAAAACTATTACTGGAATTTGATATTTTTCAGCAATATTAAATGCATGCTGAGTAACCAGGTAACAAGACTCAATATCGTGAGCAGCTACAACACAGCGAGTATATTCTCCATGACCAGAGTAAACAGCAATATTAAGATCTGAGGCTGAAGTCCAAGTTGGCAATCCCGTGCCAGGACCAGGTCTTTGAGCTAAAATACAAACTAGGGGCGTTTCAGTAATACCTGTCAATGAAACTGCTTCAGTCATTAAATCAAATCCTCCGCCAGAAGTAGCAATCAAGGTACGTGCTCCCATAAACATTGAGCCTACTCCCATATTTGCAACTGAAATTTCATCCTCAATTTGTTTAACAAGCATTCCAGTTTCATGATAAACGCTAGCAAGATAACTCAAAATTGAGCTACTCGGAGTCATTGGATAGGCATAAAAAACTCTAACCCCAGCCGCAATCGCCCCTAAACTAATCGAGTGATTGCCCGTCATTAAAAGATCATCTTTAAAATTTTTATGTTCAGAAATTTTTAATACAGCCCTAGTTAGACCAGATAAATCATATTTATAGCCTGCTTGTAAACATTTTAAATTGATGTCAATCACGTCAGGTTTTTTTGCAAAAATCTCTTTAATTTTGGCTTCCAAACCAATTATTTCTAGACCCAAAACTTGCCAAATTGCACCAAGCATTATGGTATTTGACATAATTCTCTTGCCACCAAGTTCTATCGCTAAATCCTGAGCTGGAATATAAATAATATGAATTTTATTTTTCTCAACATAAGCTTGTTCTTCTGGACTTAATGTCAATTTATAAATACTGTGAATTACCGATCCATTTTCTCTCACAGTTTCTAAATACATTTGAAAAGAAACTCTACTTAAACACATTAATAAATCACATTCTTTTGAAGAAGATTTAATTTCTTGATCAGCAATATCAATTTGATAGCTGGCATAACCACCTTTGATCAGAGAAGGATATTCACGATATCCAAAAATATATAAACCATTATTTTTTATTGCCTTAGCTAAAATTTCACCAATAGAGTTCACACCTTGTCCAGATTCACCAGCTGCTTTAACAACATAACGATTTTTAAAATACATATTTTTTATCCAATTACAAAATTATTTACTTTCAAATAAATCCAGTGTATTTTTGGCCCAATCTCGAACTACTTTATCGATTAAATCATCAAATGGTTCTCTTCCTATTGTCAGGGGAACGCCCACTGAAGTTCCTTTTTGCTTTTCCCACACCTCTTGAAGTAACTTCATCCCGGTACAAAAATAATGCTTTTCATACCTTCGATCACCAAGACCTATGAAAGTTGCAGATTTTCCAGAAAAGTCTGCTTTTGTCATTTGTGCTAGTAATTTGTCAAAAAAAGGATTGATTGTTCCATGATCCCAAGTAGAAGTTGCGAGTAAAAAATATGTATTATCTTCAATTAGTTTTATATCTGTTGTTTCAGCTCGATGGAGATTTACCTCATGACCAATTTCTATCCAAACGTCAGCAACTTTTTCCATCACAAATTCAGTATTTCCTGATGTAGATGCATAAATTATTTGAATTGGAAAATTGGATTTGCTCATGAAAAACCTTTCGATATTTATTTATTGTACTATACCAAACTATCACAAAAAATCCCAGGTTTAACCTAAAACAATTTTGCCATCAACACTCCAGATACCTTCTCTGTTTAGTATTACTGGATTAATATCCAACTCAACTATTTGATCGTGAGCATCAACAATGTTTTGAACTTTAAAAATTAAATCAATAATTTTGTCTATTTTATAACCTTCATCACCTCTATAACCTTTAATCAATTGATAAACCTTAGAACCCTGAACCATCTTTTCAATTTCATACCTGTCTAATGGAACCAACCCCAAATTTCTATCTTCAATTAAATTGGCAAGTAAGCCTCCCGCACCAAACATCAAAACATTACCAAAAGTCGGATCTTTTTTTGATCCAATTATTAATTCAATACCTTTATTGACTTGTTTTTGAATTTGAATCGAATATGAACTAGTATTTTCAAATGTCTTAATAATTTTGTTTAAGCTTTCATAAGCTTGGTTAAGTCTTTCATCAGATTCTATGTCGACAATTACTCCACCACTATCACTTTTATGTAATAATTCTGAGGATGAAATTTTCAAAACTACTGGAAAATTATTTTCGCTCACAAAGTCTTTAGCTGTTTGCAATGACTCACACTTCTTAGTTTGAGGAGTATTGATTCCAAAAAAATTTAACAGTTGATTAGCTTCAAAACTATCAAAATTTTTTCTTCCCTGAGCTAAAACAGTTGATAACAATTTGGAGCTACTTTCAATGTTCGGAAGTGCCATTTCACTTTCACTCGTACTCTCACTGTCGTTTATTAAGTCAACCATACTTTTCTGAAGATCTTGATATTCTTTCCACTTACACATTTGAGCCACCACTCTAATGGCTCGCTGAGGGTATCTAAAGGAAGGAATTTTAAACTTATTCAATATTTTCTCTCCTTTTGAAATTAAACTTCCCCCCATAAAAGAACAAAATATTGGTTTACCATATTCCAATGATAGCTTTCCTATTACCCCTGCAGTTTCCTCAATCTGAGTCATTATCTGAGGAGTCAATATGATTAACAATGAATGCACATCTTCATCAACAATTAGGGTTTTTATTGCGCTTTCATACCTTTCAGCCAATGCGTCCCCCAAAACATCAACTGGGTTTAAAATACTGGCAGCTCTAGGTAAATGTATTTCTAGTTCTCTTCTAGTTTCTTCATCAAACCTCACCAAGTTTAGCCCTGCTTCTGATACATAATCTGAACTTATAACTGCCGGTCCCCCCGCGTTTGAAATAATGGCAATGTTTTTTCCTTTTGGTACTTTTTCCCATGCAAAAGTTCTTGATAAATCAAAGAAGTCTTCAATACCCTCGCATCTGAGTACTCCCGCTTTTTCTAATGCCACGTCAAAAACATAATCTTCGCCAGCTATCGCACCAGTGTGAGATTGCATTGCTTGCTTGGATTCAGTAGACTTACCTGGCTTCAGAACAAAAATTGGGTTCTTTTGAGAAATTGTCTTTGCAATTCGAATAAATTCCTGACCATCGACAATAGATTCAAGGTACATGCCAATTGGAACAACATCTGAACTGCCATTTTCCTTTGTAAGCTGACTAATATCATTTTTAGCAAAATAATTTAAAATATCATTTTCATTCAAATCTGTTTTATTTCCCAAAGTAACAAATTCTCCAAAACCAATTCCATTAGAATCAGCCCAATCAAAAATACTAGAAGCAATTGCTCCCGATTGTGAAAGAAATCTTAAATTACCTTTATTTTTTACAGGCTGGCCAAAAGTTACATTTACTGGAGCTAAATTATTTACAAAACCTAAGCAATTTGGACCTAAAACATTAATTTTATACTTTTTAATTAAATCTTTTAATTCATTTTCCAATGCCAATCCCTCATTACCAATTTCTTTGAAACCTGCACTAAAAATAACAATATTTTTAGTTCCCTTTTTAGCAATTTCATCAACAGCAACACTTACAAATTTTGCTGGAATAGCAATTAAAGCTAAATCGGGAACTACTGGTAAATCTTGATATTGCTTATATGCAGTTAATCCTAAAATGGAGGGTGATTTTAAATTTAGTGGAAAAATTTCTCCAACAAATCCAGATTGAATTATATTCTTTAATACAATCGCTCCAAGTTTTTTTTCATCATTAGATGCTCCAATTAAAGCAATAGATTTAGGGTAAAACATAGAACCCAAACTAGACCTAAAATCCCAAATTTTTTCTTGATCAGGTTGATTTTTCCCTAAAAAATATCTTTCAAATATTTTTTTTATCACAAGTAAATACCCATCATCTGAAGAAATCCAATGATTCCATGGATTATGCCAATAACCACAGTAACCCAAACAAAATGTTTATGTACAGAACTCCAGGTCATATGTTTGCCGGCTTCGTCTAAAGGATCTGGTCCAATTTTTGAACCTTTCCAAGGTAAGGGTAATTTTGCCCAAGGAAGAGCAAAGCAACTTCCAAACGTTAAAACAAAAAAGATTGCTAAAAATATTCCTGTCCAACCTAAAAGAGAAAAGCCCAAAAATGAGATTCTTTTTTGATACCATTTCAGAGTTTTTTCTAAAGGAACTGGTCCAGGATATTTATCAGAAACCAGTGGTTTTTCTGTTTTGTTTTCTTCAACCTGAGTAGTTGCCTGATTACTTAATTGAGTTAACTCCGGATTTGCCACTTTTGTGTTTTCTAAATTTTCCGATTGATTGGATTCTAAAGTGCCAACAACCTCAAAACCTGCAAAAACTTCTTTGCCATGAGGTGCTTCTTGCATTCTTTCGGTTAAATCAACACCGGCATTAAGTCCAAAGTGTTCACCTAACTTCCACAATTTACTATCGGTAACATCATAAACAACACCTTCATAGGCTGTATAAGCTTTGCGACCATCTTTACCATCAAATTCCAATAAGTCTGATGCTGTAAATACCATTGACTCACTGACAGCACTCACCTTATTGACTAAAAATAATTGCCTATTTGAATTTACAAAAACTCCCAGTAAAAGAACAAATATCAATGATATAAATAACTTTTTCATATTTTATCTCTCTCTAAATTATCGATTATTCTGCTGTCTGAGCTTCTTCGCCAATATGACCAAATGGAATTAAATAGACAACCTCTTCTGTAACTGGATCGATTCTAAGTGCTTTTGCAACTGCAATCGGATTAAAGCCACCAGAAACCACTGTTGCCATACCCAATGATTCAACTTCCAAGTAAACATTTTGGCCAATGTGTCCACCTTCTAGATAAATATTTTTATGTGGATCTGCACCGGGAAAAACTGCTTGCATTTTTGCCATAGCAGCAGTCATAACAATGACCACTGGAGCTTTTTGAGAATTGTCCTGTACTCCAGCTTCAATCAGCAGAGCCTCTGCATTAGCCAAACCCAAATTTCCCAAAGTATTAGTGGTTGGATCATATAAGTATAATCCATTCTCAATTCCTTGAGCATTTCTGATCACAACATACAATGAATATGGATAGGCGCTTTTTGCAGATGGAGCTGCTCGATAACCTTTTTCATTTGTAATTCCTTGTGCCGACCATAAAACTTGACTAAGTTCTGCTAAAGTCACTGGTTTGTCTGAATAAAGTCGTCTGCTTCTTCTGCTTTGAATAGCTTCTTCTACCGACATAGTGCCTTTGAGTTTTGGATCAGGTAATTTCACAACATCAGAAATGGTCTTTAATGCAGGCATATCATATACCATTGCCACATCTTGCTTATCATCAATTTCTTCAGTATTAAATATAAGTGCGTTCTCTCTTTTTTCATTAATTAATAAAACGCTTAGGACAGTTACAGCACCTACTAAAAACAAGGTAATAAATGAAAGTATTTCTTTTTTTAATGGAAATCCTCCTTTCATACATTGACCACAGCTTTCACCTGAGGCACAACAACTTTTCGTTTCGGTTTGAGGAATATTATTTATCATACATACATTGAAGATGATTTTCGATATTTAGTCAATATCTGATCCAAAAAAATCATATATTTAATAGATCTAAGTCATACAAAAGTTGACAAAAAATATTCAATTCATATATTTAAAATTCATATATTAAAATCTAAAGAGCATAATAATCGTTTGGAGTATATTATTTGCAAATAATAGGCATAAACTCATTGTCGTAAAAACCAAAAAATATTTCCGATTCTTAAATTTATCAAACATAAATGCCAACCCCAAAGTTAAATGTGGCAACACACTAATAAACATTCTCGATCCATATGGACCGCCGATAATCTCTCTCTCCCAAGAAGCAACTACATAAAGTTGAAAAAGGAAAACAAAAATTGAAATAAAACATAAGTATCTAAAAAGAGATACTTTTTTTATATCTGATAAATGATTTTTTTGAGTTTTTAGCATAATAAATAAACCACTCAAACCAACAACCAAAATTGGAGAAAAAAAGAATAATCCATTCTCAAATGAAAATAAAACTCTAAGAAAATCAGGCTTAAACCAAGATAAATGTTCTCCACCGATTAAGTAAGGACTTCCAAACTGACCGTAAAGATTCAAGGTTATTAATATTTGGACACTTAATACTAAAAAAACATTTCCCCAAAATAAAACGATTCTATTCAATCGTTCCATCAAACTTTGCGATTTCAAAGTAAATATAAAGATTGATGTAGGAATTAATAGCACAATATCCTGATTTCTTACCAAAGCCATCATTCCACCAATCAATCCTAATAAAATCATTCTTTGCCAATTGATTTGTTTTGAAAAAATAACTACTAAATATAAAAATAGTGATGACAACATGAATGAGGCGGAGTGAGAATTCAAGGGATCAATAGCTGTATAATAAAACATTTGTGTAGTTAAATAAATAAATAATATGGTAAGTAAAGCTATTCTCTTTTTAAAAAAAATTAGCAATAATTTATATAAAAAATACAGACCCAAAACTGAAAAGTAAATTGTAGAAACTGCAACTAAGTATTGAGTTAAAAAATTATAACCATCAACATAACTAATTAAACCTAAAAAATTAAGACTACCACTTATCAATTGTCCAACTAGAAAAGCTGGCATCCAAAGAATCGGTGCTCCAGGTGAAAATTTATTTATCACTTTATTAGTAATACTGGAAATTTGAGGAGGATTAGGAAAGCCAAAATCTTTCCTATATGCTTCATTTTGGAAATTTAGATCATGGTCAACGATTATTGAATTTGTGTATGAATAATAATATAAACTATCACCCCAAATAATTGATTTTACCCTTATAACGTTAAAAGAATAAGTAATGAGGCTAAAAAGAAACAAAAAAATAAAATACTTCTTGGTGTTGAGTTTTGTTAGTGTATTCCAATAATGATTGAGAACATTTTTCATTTAGTTTGCAGTTGTAACGGGAATTCTTACCACAAAAATAGTTTTTTCATCTTCATCACTGGAATAAGTAATATTTCCATCCATATGATCAATAAATGATTTGGCTATAAACAAACCCAATCCAGATCCAGCCATATTTTGTTTGATAGCATTTTTTGCTCTAAAAAATCTATCAAAAATAAATTTATTATCATGTATTGGAATGCCAATGCCTTTATTTGAAACTTTAATTTCAAAAAACTTTTCTTTCCTATTGAGAGAAATTAAGACCTTTTTATCCTTATAAGAATACTTGACAGCATTTGAGATAACATTTCTTAATGCTTCACGAATTAAATGCCAATCCATTTCTACAAAATAACGATGATTTTTATTTACCCGAAAATTAATTTCTAGTGACTTTAATTTTGCCTCGCAATCCAATTCTTCAATTATTTCTTCGATTAATTGAATTAGTGAGAATCTTTTTAGCTGAGAATGCAAAACATTTTGATCAATTCTTGAAACATTTAATAAATCATTAATTAAATCCAGAATTTTTAAATTGATTCGATAGTTCATTTTAACTAACTCAACTGATTCCGATGAAAAACTGTGGTCGTCAATTTTTTGCAATAATAATTCTGAGTTCCATCTCATTGAACCCAAGGGAGTTTTTAGCTGATGCGCAACTATTGAAATACAATCACCTTTCTCCTTAGTAATCGAACTCATATCCTCTTGTGCGCTTTTTCTTGTGGTAATATCTCGAACTACAGCGATGATTCTGTCCGTTCCATCAAGATTTGCCTTTGACAAACTAACCTCAGCCCAAAATAATTCTCCATCTTTCTTTTTTGAATGCCACTCAAAAACCTGTGGTTTGTCCGATATGGCAATTTTAACCATCTCCATTGCACCTTTTTTATCATAAGGGGTAACACCAGAACTAATCGTTCCGACATCAATTTTTAATGCCTCTTTTTTTGAGTATCCATACAACTCAGACATTTTTTTATTAACATCTAAAATCTGACCAGTGTCTTCATCATAAATAAAAATTGCATCGTTTAAAGAATTAAAAATTGTTTGATAATTTTCATTTTGTTTAAATTTCAAAATCTTGTTAACTATTTTATTCATATAACTTTATTATTATCTTCATTTATTAATAGTACTATTTTTAGTCACTTGAATTCAATATAAAAAAACAAGCCAGATATTAATCTAGCTTGTTTTTATTTAAAAAAAGTAACAATGTTACTCTTAAAAAATCATTTAATTAAAATGGCGCATAAAAACACTACCATTTCTACGAAGTTCTCTTTCAAACCTAGCAATCTTATTCATATCAATGCCCCTCTCTTGGGCCCAGGCATCCATTTCATCATGAATATCTGCCATAGCTTCGTGCCTTTCTTCTGGAGACAAATCATCTAATTCATCAAATTTTGATTCTAGCTCTGCATGTTTTTCCAAAACTGAGTACATTTGCGCACTTGTCAGTGTTCCATTTTCAACAGCTTGCTCAAGTCTATTTGAAAGATTCTCTTCCATTCTAGCGTGACGCTCTTGGTTTCGATCCATTCTAAATTCTTTTAAAGCATTATTGACATCAGTTTCATTCAATCCAAATCTTGAGGCAAATTTGTGAGAAAGTGATTCTCTTGGACCAACTTGTTGGGTGTCAGAATCAGAATCTGATTGTTGTGCATCAACCAAACCTGCAGAATTTAAAGTTGCAATTGCAATAACACCCACAATAATCATAGGTGCAACAAACTTTTTACTTAAAGAAATTCTTTTAATTTTTTTCATATCTCAATTCCTTTGCAATATTTCTTGATAATTAGTTGATACTAAAAAAATTATATGAAATAAAACTGAGAAATTGCTTAAGATTTAATAGGCAATTTGATAGTAAAAACTGTACCCTTAGCAATCTCGCTTGAAACACTAATCGATCCTTTATGATTTTCAACAACTTTCTTGGCAACAGATAATCCTAAACCAAAACTCGATTTAGCAGTTAGTGTCCTAGCTGAATTAATTCGATAAAAACGATCAAAAATGTTGGGCAAATATTTTTGATCTATTCCTATTCCAGAATCTTTTACACTAATAATTAAATGGTTCTTTGCAGATTTAACGACAATATCAATCTGACCATTTTTATTGCTATATTTAATAGCGTTGTCCAATAGAATTACAAATAACTCAATTAGGGAAGACTCTTCTCCTTTGATTTGATAATTTTTAGTGCTAACCTTAATTTTGATTTTCTTTTGATCAGATAAATATCTTACTCGTTTAAGAGCTGTTCTAATTACTTCGCTAATATCTAAATTATCAAAGATTAATCTTCTATCCTCTAGACTTGATAGGCTCAATAACTTATCTATTAGTTGATTGAGAGCATTTACATCTTCAAGATTATATTGAAATAATTTATGAATATCTTTTGGAAGCTTTCCGCTTCTAATTGAAACTTCAATCGAAGTCTTTAATGAAGTTAAAGGTGTTTTTAATTCATGAGATGCATCTGTAATAAATCTTTTTTGCTCATTTATTATTTCTTCAATCGGTATTAGGGTTTTTCCAGCCAAATAATAACTTACTAAAGACGAAAAAATAATAATAATTAAATTAGTAATCACTAAATAAAATAAGACATTCTGTTTTGAACTTTCAAGCTCATCTAATAGTAAGTTGTGTAAAACTTCACGAGCAGATTCACTACTGATACCCCTGTTTTCTGCTAACATTCTCATGGCTTGCGGACCTTGATTATTGTCAAATCTTGCTTCCGCATTTTTAAATGAAGCCGTAATGTTTTTAACAACTCCCTTATAAATCACAAAACTAAACATCGAACTCAATGTCATGATAATCAAGACATACCAAACGGTTATTCTTATTCTAGTTAATTCAAAAACACGCATAATTATTTACCAAATATCTATTTTTCAATACTAACTTTATAACCAAACCCTCTAATAGTTTTAATTAACTTAACTTTATTTTTAAAAGGCTTGTCTATTTTGTTTCTAAGATATCCAATATAAACCTCAACAGTATTAGGAAGAATGTCTGCATCGAAATTCCAAACATTTTCAATAATATGCTCTTTAGATAAAACTCTACTGTGATTCTTTAATAAAAATTCTAATAATGAAAACTCTTTTTTTGAAAGACTAATCAACTGACCATCTCTTCTAACTTCTAACTTAATTAGGTCCATTCTCAAACCATCCAACTCCAAAACATTATTTAAAGTTTCTTTAGGTCTTCTTGCCAAAGCCTTTATTCTGGCAACTAATTCAACAAATGAAAATGGCTTAACCAAATAATCATCTGCTCCAGTATTTAATCCTAAAACTTTATCAGACACTTGCACTTTTGCAGTCAACATTAATATTGGAGTTGCAACTTTGTCTTCGCGAAGTCGTTTACAAACTTCTATTCCATCCATGAGGGGCAACATGATGTCCAAAATAATTACATCATAGTTTCCATCTGAAGCAAGATCATATCCAGATTCTCCATTATATGCTGTATCCACAGCAAAACCCTCTTGTTCAAGCCCTATTTTCATTGAACTTGAAATTTTATAATCATCCTCAACTAACAAGATCTTCATAAGCTCTATTATAATGATATTTCTTTGAAATTGCTGAGAAAATAGTTTGAAACATGACGTAAAATACAATGTAT
This sequence comes from Pseudomonadales bacterium, assembly GCA_020632265.1. Taxonomy (GTDB): domain Bacteria; phylum Patescibacteriota; class Microgenomatia; order UBA1400; family PJMF01; genus VFLK01. Next base: position 354,746 of record JACKFW010000001.1, read on the forward strand.
GAACTTCAACCATCTCAAAAATAATTTTCTACAATTATTTAAGTCAAAAAAAATTTCACCCAAAGCACTCATTCTTATGGGAATATCCGTGGCCCTGGCTTCAACAATTGCGACTTTTATTTTTCTCTCTGGAAAAAAGATTACAAGTGATATTCAACCTAACGATGAAAAACTTGAATCTGAAGCTTTAGCACAAGAGTATGTGAACGATCAAAAAACTACTTTTGATGGCAGAAATCTAAACATTTTACTTCTGGGCTATGGTGGAGCAGGACATAGTGGAGGATTCTTAACAGATGTAATTCAGATAGTACATTTTGATTTTGAAACACAAAAAATTGCCTTTATTTCAATTCCTAGAGATCTTTGGGTACAACTTCCAAATGGAAAAAGTGACAAAATTAATAAAGCATTTACTCTAGGAGTTAGTTCTGATCCAATAAATTCCGGTGCTGAAATAAGTAAGCAGATGGTTGCAACGATCACTGGATTAAATATCAATTATTTTTTTTCTATTGATTTTGTGGGTTTTAAAAGAGCAATTGGATCTGAACTCAAAGGCTTAGATGTAAATGTTCCAGAAACTTTGGACGATCCATGGTACCCAATTAGTGGCAATGAATTAGAAACTTGTGGTAAAACTCCCGAAGAAGTTGCGGAGCTCTCATCACAATTATCTGGATTTGAACTTGAAAAACAATTTGAATGCCGTTATGAACGCATCTATTTTCCAGCCGGGAAAAATCACATGGAAGGCGGTGATGCTTTGGCATATGTTCGTTCTAGACATGGTTCTGCAGGTGGTGATTTTTCAAGAAGCGAACGTCAGCAAGCTTTGTTGCTCGCAATTAGAGATAAGTTCTTTTCACTCGATGTTCTCAATGATATTCCTAAATATTTCCAACAATTTATTAAACATACCAATACTGATTTAGATATTGAATCAATCAAATATCTAGCTCCTTTCTTCACAAAAACACAAAACTTTGAAATCCAAAATATTACACTCAGTACTGAAAATGTTTTGAAATCATCAAAGTCTAACTCTGGACAATATATAGTTATTTCACAATCTGGAATAAATGATTGGACTCAAGTAAAAGAATATATAGATTCGCAACTTAATAAATAATTTTGCTTCTTCCATTTATTATAAACTACAAGTTATAGTATAAAATATGATATTCTTAATATTCTTTGCCTTTATAGCAGGTTTTGTAACAATTTTGTCACCATGCATCTTGCCTGTGTTACCAATTGTTTTAAGTGGCTCACTTTCTGGAGGAAAAAAGCGTCCAATTGGCGTAGTCACTGGATTTATTGCAAGCTTTACTTTTTTTACCCTACTACTTTCTGCTATTGTCAAAGCTACCAACTTATCTTCAGGATCACTAAGAACTCTAGCAGTTGGAATTGTATTTATTTTTGGATTAGTACTAATTTTTCCTCAGGTTCAAGTAATATTTGAAAAAATTACAAGTAAATTTTCTAGTATTAGTAATAAAAATAATAAAAATGATGGATTTTTTTCAGGAATAATTGTGGGTTTAAGCTTAGGATTGGTCTGGGCTCCTTGTGTTGGCCCAATTTTAGCCTCTGTTATTACCCTTTCAGCTACTAGTTCAATAACTTTAACTTCAGTATTCATAACTTTAGCTTACGCCCTAGGTACCGCCATACCAATGTTATTTATTACATACTCTGGAAGAAGAATTTTCGAAAAACTACCAGGACTTCTTTCACACACAACTCAAATTCAACAAATGTTTGGGGTAATTATGATTTTTACAGCTCTAGCTATTTATATGAATTTTGATTTAAAATTTCAAGTTTATATTCTAGATAAATTTCCAGGATATGGTGAGGGCTTAACATCTATTGAAGATAATGAAATAGTAAGGACACAATTAGATAAACTTAGTCAATCAGGAGACTCTATGCAAAAAATTACGGAAAAAACTGTAACTGGTTCCCTTTTAAGCAAACCAGAAATTAAAGCCCCAGACTTTATGAGTGGTGGAGCCTGGATAAACTCAGAACCACTCAGTCTTAAAAATGAGCTTAAGGGAAAAGTAGTGTTGGTGGATTTTTGGACCTATACTTGCATTAATTGTATAAGGACATTGCCTTACGTAACTGGTTGGGATGAAAAATATAGTGGCGAAGAATTTGAAATTATTGGTGTCCACTCACCAGAATTTGATTTTGAAAAAGATACTAATAATGTCATTAGTGCTACAAAAAATTACAATATTAACTATCCAATTGTTCAAGATAATAACTTTAATATTTGGAAATCATATGCCAATAGATATTGGCCAGCTCATTATTTGATTGATAAAAATGGCTATATTAGATACACCCATTTTGGTGAGGGAAAATATATTGAAACTGAGAACGCTATCAGAGAACTTCTTAATGAAGAACCAATAGAGGCTAATGAAGAAAATTCAAAAAGAACGATTTTAACACCGGAAACTTATTTGGGATATGAACGAGCAGGATCATATTCTACTCAAAACGATATAAATATAGATGAGGTTACTGATTATTCCTTGATCAAATCCGTTCGTGATAATGAAATTGGCCTATCCGGCTCATGGATTGTTGGACCAGAAGCTATTATCGCTCAACAAAATGGATCAAAATTACAAGTTAATTTTGTAGGATCTCAGGTCTTTTTGGTCATGAAGCCACCAAAAAACAAAACGGGTAACGTTCGAGTTTTATTGAATGGCAAACCAATTCCTCAATCGTATTTAACATCTGATATGGATGAAAGTGGAGTCATTCAAATTCAGGAAGCAAGGAAATATGACATCATCGATCTTAAACTTGATTATGGTAGAAATATTCTTGATCTTGAATTTAGTGAAGGTGTACAAGCGTTTGCTTTCACTTTTGGCTAATAGACAATGAAATCCTAAAGTTCATCCAGCTCCACCACCACCACCACCTCCACCACCACCGCCACCGCCGGAAAAACCTCCAGAAGAGCCTGATCCAGAAGCACCATAGCTACTTGTTGCAGACTGATTAATACTTGATATAGCTGAGGTAACATCATTGATTACAGATGACAAATCATTAATTCCCGTCATAGCACCATCTGTTGAAAGCGTCCTGCCAGCCCAGTATGAAGATGCAATTAATGCATCTGATTGATTAAATTTAACAGGTAATTGAGATAACGCTTTCACTGAAACACCTAGAAGTGTTCCATAAACCAAATATTTTTCCCAGATAACTATCGAATCAATTTCGTATTTGGCGGTTTTTTTATAATCGTTCATATGCTTTTTGAAAGCAATCCACTTTGATGCCTCTTCACTACCTTTAGGAGTTCTTTTTTCCCCAGCTTCTCCCAGCATCGCCACACCTATGCCCATAAATAGTCCAAAAATTCCAAACAAAAGACCTAAAGCTGGAATTATTGTATAGTTTACTGTTTCTCCCATAGATTCGAACAGCATTGGGGCTAAATAGAATGCAATAACAAATTCGGCAATTGCCAATAAAATTATTATTACTCCACTGGCTTTGTTTTGTTTCATATGAGAGGAAACATCAAAATATCCCTCAGCTAAATTTTCATCCAATGTTGTCTTAATCAGTGACTTGAAAAACGATTGACTAATCATTGGATTATTTCTAGCCCAACTGACGATATCATCCAAAGCAATGACTCTTCTTTCTTTTCCTTCAACTACCATGTTTTTTAAGCCTACGTTTTTAATCAAAAAATCCATTACCGATTGTTGAATTGATGAAGGTAACTTAGTTGGTTTAATTAAATATGATTTTTTCTTGTCAAAAGGTTCTAAATAATATTTATAACTTTTTATAAATAAACCCTCTTTTTGATCACTTCTAACAAATTTAAAATATCTGTCTTGAACTAATGACAGTACAGTAGCGGTAAATGCTTTTGGGGATAATTGTTTATTTGCAATTATCAACTGCTCAATCTGTGCGGGATCAATATCGCTCGGTGGTTCCCAAAGCGTTCCAGCCTGATTAACCTTTGGCAAAGGATCATCCTTACCATACTTTAAAAATATTTTAAGTTGCTCAAGAAACTTGAAAATGATCAGAACAAAAACACCAATCACAACCGCTAAAATTACATTCTTGAGGAATTCTCCTTTTTTCCTTGTGGCAATGGTTTCCTTAATAAATTTTTCCTCTTGAGCTTCAATTGCAGATTGATTGCTTCCGCCCGTGGCTCCATCAGAAAAACTAATTTTTGGTATTAATACCCTGGCTTCCACAAACTCACCAATATTTGCTTTTGGTGTTTTAAAACTTACTACTGGTAAATTTACATCATCACCAATGGAAACAACCCCTTCTAAAGGTCCATGAGCCCAGGCCTTAACGCTGTCTAGATTAACTTTTGTTGGCAAATTTAAACTAACACTAATATTTTTTTGAGAAACCTCCCATTGAGAACCTATAAACTGCCAATATAACTCAGCAACATCCGAATGAAGCGTAATTGCATTCAAAACATCATATGAAAATTCAAAATATTTCTGTTCATTTAATGCCGAATAATTCCATTGAATATAATATCTAGTACCTTCATCAATAACAAAAAAACTGTTTGTCGGATTATTCCTCGGATTAGCTAAATCTATTTGAGCATTATTAAGTTTGGCATAACAGTTTGGTAATTTTCCTCCAGCTTCGCAAACCTTAAAATTTTCCAGTAAATATGGAGCAGTTCTGCTTGGAATTTTATCTTGGTCAGGAAATTTATCAATATATTCATAAGCATATTTATAATCCCCTGAAAAATTATAGGTTCTTTTTTCTTTCACACTCATCGAACCATCTTCCATCAAATTTGCATCTATTTGAACTTTGTCGATAGCGTATGATTTGGCAAAAATATGTCCAAAGTTTAAAAAAGCTGGGAGAATCAAGTATGATAAGAAAAATATTACCAATAAAAGAGTGGACTTAATTATTTTTTGAAAAAAATTTGCCATATAAATAATATACATTATTTTGTTTGTAAAAACCTCTAATAATGGTAAAATTCAGCTAAGAGAAGAAGAATAATCTTACCTATATATGCACATACTAACAAAAAATTATCAGTTAAAATAAAGGTTATTATGCTCAATATTAATGATTTGGCACCATTAAAAATTAACGCTCTAGATGAAAATGGAGATACTACTTCTCTTTCAAATATTCTCGGAAAACCTTCAGTAATTTACTTCTATCCCAAAGATAACACTCCTGGATGCACCAAAGAAGCTTGTAGCTTTCGAGATTTTAATACTGAACTCCAAAAACTTGGAGTCCAAATTATTGGTGTGAGTGCAGATTCACCAGATTCACATTCAAAATTTAAATCTAAACACAGTTTGAATTTTCCACTTTGGTCTGATCCTGACAGAAAACTAATTACTGCGTTTGGAGCAATTGGAAAAAAATCAATGTTCGGAAAAGTCTTTTTAGGCATCAAAAGAATTTCGTTTGCTCTTGATAAAAATGGCAGAGTAATTATGGTTTGGCCAAAAGTTAATGCAGAAACTCATGCTAAAGAAGTCCTTGATTTCTTTACGAACTTTCCTCATCTGAAATAACCAAAAATATTCAAAATGAGCACAAAATATTCGAGAAACTATTAAACCCTAAACCATAAAATATCTCATAAGTTGAAATTATAGTGATATTATGCTATAATTAATCTTTCTTAAATAAAATTAAGAAATAACCTATGGGTTTAAGCTAGCTAACGATTTTTGATATTTCAATTTTCCCAATTAATGCTTCTTGTCTTTTACCTTTTTATTATATGTGTCTAAAAGGTTAAGGCAGAGAAAGTATTATTATGTATCGTTCAAGAAGTTCTTCACAGAACTCTAACAATAAATTTCGTGGTAACAATCGAAATAGTAATTCCAATAGCGCTGGAAGTTTTTCTAGTAGTCGTAGTGGCCGTAGTGGTGGCAATAGTGGTGGCAATAATGGTGGTCGTATTGGTGGTCGCTCAGGAGGAAACTTTAGACGCGGTGGAAACAGAGGTAGAATTCAAGGCTCATTTAACCCCAGCATGTTAATTAAAAATGCTGAAGTTGATGCAGGGTTAAACCCTGAAATCAACGTTTATGTCCCAAAAAATAAGTTCGCAGATTTTGTTATTAGTGAAGCTTTAAAACAAAATGTTTTAGATCGTGGCTATGAAATCCCAACCCCAATTCAAGATCAAATTATTCCTTTAATATTGGATGGAAGAGATGTTGTGGGTTTAGCAAGAACTGGAACAGGTAAAACTGCAGCATTTTTAATTCCTCTTATTAATCAAGTTTACAATCAACGAGATATCAGAGTATTAATTTTAGCTCCAACTAGAGAGTTAGCAGTTCAAATTGATTCAGAATTCAAATTATTTGCAAAAAATTTAAGCATTTATTCCGCACTATGTATTGGCGGAGCTAATATGAATCAACAAATTTCAGCATTAAGAAGAAATCCACAATTTGTAATTGGAACTCCTGGAAGATTAATAGATTTGGAAAAAAGAAGAATTTTTAAATTCAGTTCATTTTCTACCATAGTTTTAGACGAAGTCGATCAAATGTTTGATATGGGCTTTATTAATGACATGAAATATGTGATTGAAAATTTACCAGAACAAAGACACTCATTGTTTTTCTCAGCAACACTACCAAGTAAAATGACTGAGATTACTAATAGTTTCTTGAGAAACCCAGTTAAAATTCAGGTTGAAAGTCAAAAAGCTTCAACCAATGTTAGCCAAGATATAATTAGGGTTCAAGGTAGATCAAAAATTGATTTACTTCATGATTTACTGGACCAAGAAGGTTTCGACAAAGTCCTAGTTTTTGGCAGAACTAAACACGGTTTGAACAAACTTTCACAAATTTTAAATGAGAGAGGTGTGAGAGTTGCAGCTATACATGGAAATAAATCACAATCACAACGTCAAAGAGCCCTTAAACAATTTAAAGGCGAAGCAGTTCAAGTTTTACTTGCAACAGACATAGCTTCTAGAGGTTTGGATATTGATAACGTCACTCATGTAATTAATTACGACTTACCACAAACTTATGAAGATTATATTCATAGAATTGGCAGAACAGGTCGTGCAAATAAAACTGGAATCGCATTAAGTTTTGTTGATTAATTTTCTGCAAAAGTTAAACAGAAGGCTTATTCTTAAATTTAATAATGGTCTTTTTTCTTAAGTTTTTTGCAACTGACAAGCTATCATCGGGAGATTTCACATAAAACAAAGCAAATGGTTTCTGCGCATTCGGAGGAGCAATATATTTATCACCAGGTTTTATATAATGTGTTTCTGAAATAATATATTTACTTTTTGGAATTGAAAACTTTTCAACTTTTCCCGATTCACTTTCCCAAACTTCACATGCGGTGCAACTACTACTCTCCTTGATATTATCTGAAATTCTCATATCTAGTGCCAACTCCCAACTCAGCTTATTCATATCAATATTATAAGCATTTCTCATAATTACATCTCTAAACCCACCCATTCTAACATTCACTTCAATTAAGAAAATGTGTTTGCCAATTACAAAAAATTCTGGGTGTAGAAGTGTCGATTTTAATCCAGAAGCATCAACCAAAGTTTGCATCACAAATGTTATTTTTTGACGAATATTTTCACTGTGCCTAGATGGAGTGGTGCGATAAATTAACTGCATATGATTCTGCTTTACTTCTCTAGCAGTAATTACATCCACTAAAGCCAAAACCCTTACCTTGCCAATTTTATCCACATACATTACGGGAGCAACTTGTTTACCATAGAGATACTGCTCAATCAAGACAAGGTCCTTGTCAGGATTTTCTATATATTTTAATAAAATCTCTTTGGCGACCTCAAATCCTTTGGCATTTTTTAATGTTACAACTCCTCTACTTTTTGCTCCAAGATGAGTTTTCAAAACAATGGGAAATTGAAGTTGATCAAAATATGTAGAAACTTCATTAAGTGTAGTAATAATAGTTCTTGGTCGAAAAAACGACAATTCACTCTGAATCATTAACTCATGCATTCGAGTTTTATCTGCCAAATCTTGAACTGAAGACGCGGTTGGACCTGGAACGTTAAAGGTTTCACAAAGTTGACCATGAAGAACTTCAAAATAATCTGTGCGGTTAACTACTCCTTTTACTGTCAATTTATTTTTGATTGAATAAGAAACAATTTTTGAAAGAGTATTCTTCAAAGAAGAGGCAAAATATATTGCATTTTCAGGCAATAGTGTTTTAGGGACCTTATATTTATCAATAACCAATAATCTGGCTTCTGGATCATCAGCTTTTAAATAAGATGCATAATCTGATATATATTTAGAACTTCCAAGAACTATGACGACAGGAATTCTCATATGTTTAAAAATATTTTAAGTAGACTGAATTCTATACTTTTATTGCTAAAAGTAAATAAGGATAATGATCAATAAATCGAGTGATCATTAAAATAAATAGGCGAGTTGTGAAATTCTAATTCCATACTTCATGCCAACAATAAAGGCTATTAGTGGCAAAGTAATAAAAAGTACTGCCGCGAGCAATTTTGAAAAAGGCGTAACGGAAGTTAGTGAATTTGGAATTGTCGAACTTTTCTTTTTTTTCATATAAAAAATTATATCAGTAATTTCCCAAGCAACTCAAGCTTCAAAATTATGAAGAAGATAAGGTTTTACTAAGTGCTAAATTAATCGCTATTGTTGCTTATCCTGCCAAAATCGCTTCCCGGTCAGTACAATCGCTGCCTGGCCAATGCAATCATTATCTAGAAATTACAATCGCGACCTGGCCACGACCAATATATCCGTAGCTCCAAACAACTTTAGAGATATAAAATCAAACCAATGAAAAATTGGAACTAATGGTCCTTTAATTAATTTGATTAAAAACCCAATTTTGGTAGTGAAAAGCAAATTTCGTAAAGGTCCCTCAACACTTTTAATTTCTAAAACTTCGAAACCATTTCTAGTCAATAATTCTTTTATTTTAGCTTCTGAATATCTTCTTAAATGACCAACTTCTTTATCAAACTTATTAAAAAAACCTAGTCGATAAAGCCAATTATTTTTGGAAGGTGTAGTTAAATAAAGTAACCCATGATCAATTAGCTGGCTTCTAATTTCATTTAAAAATTTACTTTCATTTTCAATGTGTTCAATTACCTCGGTAACAATAACTAAACCAAATTTACCTTGTCCTTTTTTTAATAATTTTTTTTCAAAAGTAACATTTTTTAATCCAAGTTGTTTCTTAGCATTTTTACAAATATCTATTGCTCGTTGAGAAACGTCTATCCCCCTAACATTTGCTCCCAAAGAAGCAAAATATAAAGCTAAGGTACCTACGCCGCATCCAACATCCAAAATTTTTAATTTTGAAAAATCAAATTTTTTCTCTTTCAATTTTGATTCAATTAAAAATTTATTAATTATTTCTTTATAAAAAAATCTTAATATTTCATAATATGTAAAATTATTTTTACCAATGACTTTATAAAAATTTTGGTTTTTTTTATGATATTTATCGTAAAAATCTTGTTTTTTAATCATAGTAAAATAATTGTCGTTTGGTTTGAAAACAAAATTAATTTTAACAACCAATTTCGAATTATTGAATAATAGTTAATACATAGATAAATATATCAAATATTTAAATAAAGCGTTTCTGCAACTTATATCACTTAATCCTGATATAATGAATCAATTATATTTTATCTTTATATCAACCTAAGAAACTCAAATTATGAAAAACTTTAATAATTCAAATAAATTCGGACGCTCAAGAGGTGGTTATAATTCAGAAGATAGAGGCTCTAGTCGACCTCATTTCGGCTCAGGAAGTGCTGGCAGAAATCAAATGCACGATGCAGTATGCGCGGATTGTGGTGGTAATTGTAAAGTTCCTTTCATGCCTAGTTCAGGCAAGCCAGTTTATTGTAGCAACTGTTTTGAAAAAAGAGGCAATGGTGACCACTCAGCAAGAAAATCAAGTTTTTCAAGCAAAAGTTTTACAAGCAAAAGTTTTACACCAGCACACAACAAGACTCAAGAAAATTTTAGTAAACAATTTGAATTAATCAATACTAAGCTAGATAAAATTATTAGACATTTAAATTTAGAAGAAGTAGCTAAAACGACTAAAACTCAGGAAATCTTTACAATGATTGGCAAGAAAGTTGCTAAAGCAAAAACAAAAAAAGAATCTATTGTCTAAATTTTTTAGCAAGAATCTTTTTTAATCATGGACAAATTTGTTTATGAAGCATTGAGTTCTTTTTGAAATATTTGTTGTATATTTATCTACATGCTACAATCTAAAAATGAGTCAATTTAAGGCTTCACTATTAAAATTATCTCCAATTAAATATCTACTTTTTATTGCAACAATTGTCTATTTTTCTCTCGCTGTTTTGACTTATCATCCAGATAATAAACAAGTATTATTTTGGGCCAGCATTGATGGAACAAAACTAGTTGATGTATGGAAAGTTGGCACAGAAAAATATCCAAACATCAGTCAATTTAATTATCCACCAGCACATTATCTTGTTGATAAATTATTGTATTTTATTGCTAAACCCATCGCTGGACCAGGGTATGATGAATGGTTGAGTTCACCGAATGATCATGACCGCTTTCAACTTCAAATAACTAAATTTACTCTTGCTACAAAAACCGGCCTAATTTTCTTAGGAATTTTCTCTGGATACCTTGTCTACTTGGTTGTTGCTCAATTAAACAACAAAAAGCAAGCACTTATAGCAACCTCACTTTGGCTTTTTAATCCAATTACTCTATACAGCATTCCGATGATGGGACAAAATGATATAATTGCGATCTGCTTTTTCTTAATGGGTTGGCTTTCATTGAGAAATAATAAATTTTTAGCTACAATATTATTTGGGATTAGCGCTTCAATAAAAATGATTCCACTAATTTGGGTTCCATTTTTATTAGCGAGTAACTCAAGAATTAATTGGAAACAAAAATTTATAATTTTTTCTGGCTCTGGATTAATATATATCGCAACATTAATTCCATTTTTAAACAATGAAAATTTTCAAAAATCTATTCTTACTGGCAATCATAGCCAGCGATTTTTATACTCGCAAATATCGTTTGGCTTCTCAGAAGGAATTTATATAATTCCAATTTTATTAATGATAATTCTAGCGGGAATATTTGTACATATAACAAAAAGTTCTAAAAAACTATCGTTACCATCTTTTGCACTAATGGTTGTCAACATGACTATGCTGAGTTTCACTCACTTTCATCCTCAGTGGTGGATTTGGGTAGTATTATTTTGGGCAATGTGGATGACAACAATTGATGCAAAGCGTATTGGCGGAGCAATAGTTTTGAGCTTTATTAGTTTTTGTTGTTGGCTTTCAATAGTGGTTTTATTCAAAGATATTGCTTTAAGCTTTGCAATGTTATTACCTTTAAATTCCAATTTGGCAAATCTCCCAACTATCAATAGCTACTTAGTTGCCAGAGGCACTGATGTAGAGCAACTTGTAAAATTAGCGTATTCATGGTTAGCAGGAATTTCGATCATTTCAATTGGGCTATTTTTTAAATCGCAGTTACCCACAATTCATAAAAGAATTGTTATTTCAACATACATAAATAAATTACTCAATAAAATATTTTCAAATGGAGTACTCAGAAAAACTACAATCATATCATTAATCGGATTTTTATTTGTGAGTTTTACACTTGTTTCTCAAATAATTCCCGCTCCTATAGCGAGCAAACCTCCCAACAGCATTAGATATGAGCCATTAACTTCTAATTATGAGATTACTTTCAGCCCTGAATTTAGTAATTTAGAAAGGTTTGATTTATATCTATCTGACAAAACTCTAAAGGGAACTGGGAATTATTTAATTCAGACGAAAATTGGCGAAGAGGAAATATTTCAGCAAGTTATTCAAGGAGAAAATATTGGGTTTGAATCCATAATACGTTTTGATCTTCCAAATCCGATTGATCATCATGTTGATAATTACACCGTACGCATTGCTCCTCTAGAATATTTAGAAAATGGATCAAATATCATTCAAGAGAACGAGAATACAATTATGGTAGGAATCATAAACCCAGAAAATCCATATCAATCTTTGGCAATTCGTCCATATTTTTCTGCACCCAATATCAAATCCATTTTACCAAGAACCTACATATCTATAAAAAATATTATTAACCAAACATTACCTCTATTTGTATTAATCGGATTGGGAATAGTTATTTTCGGATAAAACATATCAACCAACTGATAATCAATTAAGATTTTTGCTTTAATTCTGGAAACATTAAAAACAAAAATTCTCTAGCTGCGTGTCTATTTTTTCCCTCGTATGGAAAATCGTGAATATCAAATCCAGGTGTATCGTTTATTTCAATAATTATATATGAGTTTTTAGTTTGCTTTTTTGTAATGTCAGTTGATAAAAAATCAATGCCAGCAAATGATAGTCCTGGAACTGCATTTATAGCATTTAGCGCAATATCTTTTACGCTTTGGTGCACTTTATCTGTAAAATCAATTGCATCTCCGCCTTGAGATACATTTGAAAGTCTACGTAAAAAAATTCTTTTTCCTTTTGGTGGAATTGAACTAAAATCCATAGCATTTTTTTGTAAGAGCCTAAGCATGCGGTCGTCCATTCTAATTTTTAAATGAGAAGTTGTGCCACTTTTTAAAGCTCTGATAGGATCTTGATTCTTCTTTTTTATTAATTCTTTAATAGAATCTAGGCCATTACCCAAAATACTAGCTGGTCGTCTAAATAAAACTCCAATAACTTTTTCCCTTGTCGCTAAAATTCTATACTCAGTTCCTTTAAACATCTCTTCGACAATCACTGAAGCTTTTTGCTTTCCAGAATATTCTATTGCATAATCAACCGCGTCTAAATACTCATCAAAATCAACGATGTTTAATGTAATATTTTCTCCCAAAGCACCATCACTAGGCTTAACCACTAAAGGTTTTTGTAAATTCTCATAGACAGACAATAAAAATTTATCTGAACTAGAATTTCTAACCCTATATCCTTTTGGAACGGAGATGCCATTATTATATAAAAGATTTGTTGTAACTTTTTTATTATTACATGCATACTTTGCTAAAGCTGAAGTTGTTGAAGGAACTTGATGATAAAAAGTCCGTTTTTTTCCTTTAAATGAAAGCTCAATTATTTGTGTACAAGAAATAATATTCCAATCAACACCAAATTTTTCTGCTTCTTTCAGAACAAGCCTAGAACTATTAGAAATATTTTTATTTTTTATAATTCCTTTGGGACTATAAAATTCATAAATCAACTGCGACATGAAATCCTTTCAAAAAAATCAATCTAATTAAAGGGGAAATTTTTAAATTTAAACCACTTAATGAAGAACATTCATCATAACAGAATTTTGTCGATAGGTCAAATATTATGGGATAAAATGGGTTGAAAGTTTCATATATTCCATTATAATTTTGAAATGGCTTCTAAAAAAACTTTTCTAGTGATATTAGCAGTAACGGTGATTATTTTAGCAATCATTGTGTCCTTAAACCCAAATTTCAGTAATCAAAAAGACAATTCAGTCACAGACCGATCGATAGAAATGGTGACTAATGAATCTAATTTGCCACCTTCTCCTTTTCCATTTCAAGAACTTACAATACCATTTTTAAGAAATAAAACCTACCAAAGCAATTTAGGAGAGCTGATGCAAGTTGAATCAAATTCCAACTACACTTCATATCTTACAAGCTATGATTCCGATGGACTTAAAATTAACAGCTTGCTTACAATTCCAGAAGGTGAAGCTCCCACAGGTGGTTGGCCCGCAGTTATTTTCTTACATGGGTATATTCCGCCTCAAAATTATCAAACCCAAAAAAATTATCTTGCTTATGTTGATTATTTGGCCAAAAACAGCCTGGTCGTACTCAAAATTGATTATAGAGGACATGGAAATTCTGAGGGTGATGCAACTGGCGCATATTACTCAGGAGACTATATTGTAGATACCTTGAATGCTTATTCTGCTTTGGAAAATACGGAATTTGTGGATAAATCCAAAATATATCTTTGGGGACATTCAATGTCGGGAAATATTGTGTTGAGATCTTTAGCAGTCCAACCTTCTATTCCTAAAGCCGTCATTTGGGCTGGAGCTGTATACACTTATGATGATTTCCAAAATTTTAGAATTTCTGATAGTTCATACCAACCACCAGAAAGTAGAACTGAACACAGTCGCAATCGCCAAGAATTGAGAGATACATATGGAGACTTTAACCCAGAAAATTGGTTCTGGAAACAAGTGCCAGCCACTAATTACCTATCTGAAATAAGGGGAAAAATTCAAATCCATCACGCAGTTGATGACACAACCGTTGATATTGGCTATTCAAGAAATTTGAACACAATACTTAATCAAACAGATATTATTCATGAATTATTTGAATATCAAAGTGGCGGACATAATATTAGTGGAGCAAGTTTTAACCAAGCAATGAACAGAACCGTTGAGTTTTTAAAAACTTTTTAAATAAATTTATCACCAAATACTACTCAACAGATTCTAAATTTGCTAACACCAATAATCGGCGCCAAGTTGTTCCAGGAGGAGTACAAGTCATCAAAATCAAATCAGCATCTGGATTATTTTCAAGAAATGAAACCGCTTCTGGAGATACCTCTTTGGTTTGGGTCACTTTATAGATATAGGGCGCGCCTTTATAGTAAATCTTAATCTCATCACCAGCTTCCATTTTGTTTAGTAAATAAAAAATTGAGTTATAGCGGCGCGCCATCGTAATGTCGCCACTAGCATGAGCAAACAAAAACATCGTTTTTTCTTGTCCTGGCAAACCTGTGCCTGCAGCCTGAGCAACGCCTTTTGCTAATTCGCGCTGATAAATATTGGCGTCAAATGGATCTACTTTTGCCACAATTGGAGCATTTGCATCTATTTTAGAAATTACGATACCAAAATTAGTATCAACAGGCTCAATTTCTTTTTGCTCAACTGTTTTACTGTTAAAAAAATATTGAATTTGTTTTGGCGCATCGCCTTGAACAATGGCATTAAATAACTCTGGCGAATATTTTTCTGTAAATTTTTTAATTTGAATTGGAACAGTATTCTTTACAAAATAGCTTGTTTCGGAAAATATTATTGGTCCGTAAGAATATGAAAGAGTGCTCAAGCCGAACAACAATAGACCAAAGCCTATTGTTGTTGTAACTAATTTCGTTTTCATTATTTACGCTTAGAAAAAAAGATGAAATAGATAATAGTTAAAATACCAAAACCTAAAAGTAATGGTAAGCCGAAACGACCAAGAGTAGACCAAAGTTTATCAGTTTCAATACCCAATACTTTTCCATCTGCATTGACATCTACCTCATTAGTTTCTCCACTTTCTCCTGTTTCACCAGCGACCTCACCGTTGGCATCTTCTCCTACCTCGCCTGTTTCAGTTTCTCCTGCGATTTCACCTGCTGTGCCACCACCAGCTACGAAAGATTCTCCGACTGGAATTGCACCGAGAGCAACTTGCTGAGTTTCGCCCGTAGTAGAATTTGTGAAAACAACTGTTATATCTTCATCCCCAACTAAATCTGAAGCATTATTGTTATCATCAAAAGCTCTGATAGCATAATAATAATCTTTGCCACAATCAGATTTTGTATTGTTAAATGTGTAATCTTGATTTGGACCAATGGCAATTGTATCTACGCGTGAACCCGCATCAGCTGTGAAATATGTATTGTTATCACTACGATAAATTTCAACTCTACTAGTTTGCCCATCATCGGCGGTTTTGAATTTAATCTCATACTCACAATTGTTCTTGGCTGATTTATTATAATTCCTTGGTTTATCTGGGCCATCATTGTCGAGACCAACTCTAACCTCACTGCTATTTATGTCGGTGCCATCGCCAGCAATCACAACCCTGAAGTCATAATTACTGTTGACATCAAGGTTTTGGGCATCGCAGTAACCAGAATTACCACCGGGCTTGACAACGTAATTTGTGGTGATATTAGTCCAAGCGCCATCATTTTTCTGTTGCTGACACTGGGCTGTTACTGACAAATTGTCGGTGTTTAAAACCACGAAGTCTACTTTCATGTCTCTTTTATTGGTCGTAGCATCCTGACCATACTCAGTAATACTGTTGTATGGTTCTTCAACTCTGACCGAAGTGAAAGCTTGAGCTGGTTTGGCAAAATATAGTGATGCGCCAACCATTAATAATAGTAATAGAGTTTTACCAAATGATTTATTACCAGATTTGTGCAAGCGTTTACCAAATAACAGTATCAATGCGCCAACTAAGGTACTAAGTAATGCAAGGATGTTAATCCAAGCATTTGCGCCAGTGGCTGGAAGCTGAGTACTTGCTCCAAGTACTTCACCTTCTTTCTCTTCAGTACGATCAATGTCGTAGTTTTTGGCAGGAGTTTGATCAACTACAACTGCAATCTGAGTGCCGGCAAAATGTTCTTCACCATAGTGACCTTCAGTTCCTTCTTCTGAAATTGCGGTTAAATCAGCATCTGTACCTCCAACTGCATCCTCTTGAGCACTAGTTCCTGTTGCCCAAGCCATATCTGGGTAAACTCCTGGATCGGTTGAATTATCAATCTTGGTTTTGTAAGTCAGAGTAACAACTTCATCTTTTACAAGATTACCTAGTTGCCAAACACCTGGAGAAGCATAGGTTGGCTCAGTGGTTGTACCACCTTTCAAATCACCACGTTCGGTAGACTCAGCTGTATAGCTGTCAGGAACATATTCAAACTGTTCTGGTGGAAGATCAAAGACCTGTGCACCTAAAACTGGACCACCTACAGCAGTTACTTTAATTGTATATTCAACTTCACTTCCTGGCTGTTGGTTGTCAGGCGAATCAATGCTGGATTTTTCAATACGAAAACCACTTTCAATGAAGTTACCAAAGTTGGCTGTTTCAGTTTCACCAGATTGGTCAATCACAACTTCGTGGCAAAGTTCACCATCAGGTTCTATTGATTGCCAACCCCAGTTGGTTCGGTCTTCTTCACAAACTGTGTATGTTCCCTTTGTTAAATCAGTAAAAGAATAAGCACCATTTTCATCTGTATTTACTTTTTGCTCTTCAATATCATTTCCAGAAAGACTAATGCCCCAATACTGCATTTTTGATTCTCCTTCATCATATTGACCATTCTGATTTTCATCAAAATACTTGATGCCCTCAATATTTCCTGGTCGATAATTACCAACGTAACAAGTAGTAGCTTGACCAGGTTGAACTTCAACAAGACGACTATTTGGTCTAACAACATCCAGAATTTCTTGTGCAAAGGCAACTGATACTCCTAAGATTTTATCCAACAAACTTGATGAATCTGATTGTTGTGCATCAGGTGAAGGAGTTGGTGAAACAGAATTATTAGCACAAACAATGTCAGTTACACCCATAACCGGACACCAATTGCCCCATCCCATTTGAACATCCCCTTGTCTATTAAATAAATTACAGCTTTGAAATTCAGTACAAGGACGTGCTTGGCCATAAGAAACTAAAGAATCATATCCATTAACTTCACAAGCCCATAGAGCACAAGTTGCTGCATCTCCACAGCCATTCCAACCTTCACAATTACCATGGTGGCCATATGCTTCTCCTTGAGAAGTAATCATAACGCCTTCTATATTAGAGTCACAACTAATTGCTGACTGCTCCCATCCTTTTTGAAGTTCTTCAGACAAGCTGTATGTCCCTCCCAGCACACTAAAATTAGTCATTCCACCCAACCCAGTTGTTTGAATCAAATCAGCCATTTCATTTTTACCCAAAACCATATTCCATTCTGGTAAAAATGGCTCACCTACATCATGAATACCATTAGTATTTAGATCTTCATATTTATACACGTTAATATCACCATATTGAGTATTGCCAAAATTATATTCTGGTCCAGTCACCGCATTTTTACTAACAGCTAAACGTTGTAGATTTTGATCAGGTAGTGTTACACTATGACATACTGGATCAATAGGATAGGTTTGTACCCAACCGTCTTGTGACACCTCACAAATTTGGTAAGTTCCAGCAGTTAAACCTTCAAACCAATACCAGCCAAAATGATCTTCTTCGTTGGAGGTTGTGGTTTTTGGTTCACCATCATCCCATTGTTGATTACTATTTTGATCAATAAAGATCTCCCAATCAGGTAATAGTTTTTCATCACCTCTTACACCATCTCTATCTTGATCATCCCATTTATATCCATGAATATCATAAGTTTGAACATTACCAAAACTGATTGATTGGGAAGAACCGTCTTGATCTAGAGTAACTGCTTTGCAAACCTCGGCATCAGATGACCCTGGATCAGTGTTTGCCCAACCAGATTGATTGACTTCACAAACTTGGTAATTTCCAGGAGACAGTGAAATGAAATCATAAGCTCCTTCAACATCTGTAGTATCTAAACCAAGTAACTGTTGCTTATTTTCGTTATAGAGCTTAATTGTCCAACCCTCAAGACCTACTTCACCACTAGTCCAATCACCACTCATGTTGCTGTCTAAATATTTTTGACCATAGATATTTCCCAAGTGTTGATTAGTGATAGTAATTTCCGGAACCTTATCCCCAACTGTAAATGTAGCAGGGTAATAGGTAACTACATCGCTAGCAACCGTTGTCGATTGATAATACCAACCTTCTTTTGGTACCTCAAAGACTTGATAATCTCCAAATGGCACATCATCGAATGTTATGCAACCACTTTCGTCAGTTTGATCTGAGTCTATTACTGCACCGATTTGCGCTCTAAAATCACCAGTGTTTACATTATCACCATAGTTATCGTCAAATATCGAAAGATTTAAATTACCTCCAGAAAATCCAGTTACTAAAGTGCTGTAAAGATGAGAAGGGTTATAACCACCCCAGTTGATATTCTGACCAGCAACTTTTAACTCAAGTGCTCCGGGAATACTTAACAAGTCGCCATTGATCCAACCATCCAAGTAAGGAGGAATGCTTTGGTAACGATATGAGTACCCAGCATCAGCGCCTTCGCTATCACCACGATACTTGTAGTAGCCCGAACTGTAAACGACATAGTCTCCATCTGCAAGCGAAACATCAATACCAGTACCAATAGTAACAGGTATCTGTTCATCAAAACCAGTTGGCTGACTTAATCCAACGGTCCAACCTGCCTGTGGTTGGCCATTTTGATCTTGTTTGCAGACTGTGACGTCGTTAACAAGCGGATAATTGCCAAAACGGAAGTTTCGGACTTCTTCTCCAGAAGAAACGGTAACATCGCGACAAATCAGGTCGTTATTTTTGTATCCTGTGGCATAATCAAGATCGCTGCTTCCCCAATTATCTTGAAGTGTTTCGCAGACTGAATAAGCACCTGGTTTCAAATTTTTAAAGGTAGTCCAGCCATTAGGACCGGTTATTTGTGGACCAGCCACTTGATTTCCTTGATCATCGAGTAAAACAAATGCCCAACCTTGAAGGCCTGGTTCTGGATCAGCACCAAAATTGATCTTGCCATCGTGATTTCTGTCTTCATATTTATTAACTAATATTTTTCCAAGCTGATAATTAGCAAAGCGGAAGTTGTTAACTGTTTCTCCTGAATCAACGCTAACAGTTCGACAAATTTCACCAGCGCCATTTTGAGTAGCATTGGCTTGTTCTAGATCACTACTCGACCAATCGGATTGAGGTACCTCACAAACCGAGTAGTCTCCAGGAATAACATCTTTAAAAGTAGTCCATCCGTTTGGTCCTGTAGTTTGGGGACCAGCCACTAATTGCTCATTTGAGTCATACAGTTTGAACGACCAACCTTGTAGACCTGGTTCATCTGAAGTTTTTTTACCGTTTGCATTAAGGTCTTCGAATTTGTTGACTAAAATTTTGCCTGAAACTGGCAGTTCGGCATTAAATGCTACGCAGTAGTAACTACCACCGGGCTGTGCATTACTAATGCTCTCGTAGTTATCATACTTATAGTGATCATCATTGCAGTAGAATTCGGCGCTCACATTACTGCCTGGGCTAGCATCTGGGGGGTAGGTAAAGGGAATGAATCCTTTTTGTAATACTTCTCTGAACCACAGGGTTTTGTTGTCTGGATTTGGTATTATGGCAGCCGCTGGACTTGCTTCAAATGTTTTAACATTAAATTCAGTCCAAGGAGCTCCGGCATATCCAATATACTCACCACTTTGTTTGGGTGCGGAGCCATCGTAACCCCACTCGAAGTCCCAATCAGAAGCTAACCGACATCGACCATTACTCTGGTCTACGTAGTCTTGAGCGGTTGTAGCGGTTACCTGCCCACCCGCATCATCGCCCCAGTTGGGGAGATCTGATTCAGATTGACACACAACTTTATGTGCGTAGACCGATACTAATTGTGATCCGTCACAACTCACACTCACATCATCAAGGAACATACCCAATGAATCAGGGATTCCTAGTTCAACAAAGCTGATTGTTGTTAGATCTGCAGTAGCAATAAACGAATAAGTTTCGGTTTTCCATTGAGTAGTAGCTCCTCCAGCCATAACTCCACTGTCAAATACCTCAATGCCACCTACAGTAACTTGCAAATGATTGCCAACATAATTTGGCCTTGGAGAATAGCTCCAAGTTACTGTGTATTTATTTCCAGGAATGGTAGGAATACCCTGTGAAAGTGAGATAGATGCTGGCTCTCCACTATAGTTATCATTAGGTCCACCCCAATCAGTGTCTAATTCAACGTACTGCTGACCTTCTGAGGCTAATCCCAAAACACCTCTGTGAAGTTCAATTTTGGGCTCAGGTCGATCATGACCGCCCCAAGTTTCAGGTATGTTGTACCAACTGGCCGTCCAGCCAGGAACTTGAGCACTCTCAAAAATATCCCATTTTGCACTAGTGGTAACTACCGGAATTTCAAAACTGCCATCAGTAACCATTTCTGGTCGGCATTCATTGACCCAAGTACATTCGGTTGAACAACTGCCTTGGCCATTATCTGCTATGCCATAATCGCAAGATTCATTATTGTTCACTATGCCATCACCACAACTAAGTGAGGGTGTTGGGGTTGGGGTTGGTGTTGGAGAAGGAGATGGTTCGGGAACATTGCAGTCATTATTCCAAATAGCCTGTCCTTCGATAGTCCAATTTTTGCCAGGGTATGTACAAATACCAGAATCACAGAAGTAGTAGAACGGTGGAATAATGTCGCCCCACGGATCTTCAGGATATACCCCTCCGTTATGATCATCGTGACCTTGGACATCAGCGCTTTTACTCGGATTTATACTGTTGTATGGATTTACATGGGCATTAGTAGAATGACAAATAGTCACCCTTTCGCAATCAGTGTCGTTGGTGTTAGCAAGTCCAGGAGAGATGCAACTAACAACGAAGTCGCCGCTGTTGTCGTTGGTGTCTTGGCCGTCAGGGAAGCGAGAGAGACCCAAGCTCTGATTCGAACTATCGTCAGTGCCGGCATTTGTGCCTTCGGTATATCCAGGTGTGTCTCCTTCATAACTAACAGTATCAATTAGAATTGCCGCTGGTTCTGACCCAAAAAAGAGCGCTACTGCATCGGGACCTCCGTTTTGGATTAAGTCAGTGCTTGGAGAAACTTCCAAATCGCAATTAGGAACATTGGCACTGTCTCCACAGACCACATAATAATCGCCTGCACCGAGATCAACGTCGGGAAGATCTATTGTATGGTAATTGAGTGGTGGAACCACGCCTCCATTGATTAGGCGTAACTCAAATCCATCAAGGTTGGCTGATGCTTCGCCGGTGTTTTTGAGCTCGATAAATTCAGCATGATCTGTGCTCTGTTGATCGTAGTCAATTTCGTTGATTTTTAGTAAAACTGTTTGAGTGGTTGTGCTAGTGATTTCCTCACTCACTGACTCAGGAGAGCCGTGAGAAACTGCTCGGAAGTAGTACTCAGTTACAGAACTCAACCCAAAAACTGTCACATTATGATTAGTTACCAAGGTTGAGTCTTCTGTCGTAGAGTATGCGTAACCATAATTTGATGCAGTTCCCAAGGATGAGTGGGAGACGGTGTCATAAATCACACGACTTGTGGCAGGATGATCGGTTGTCCAAGTGATTGTCACTGAATCCTCAGTGGGATTAGTGGCACTTTCGGTAGTAATTACTGGACCGATAATGCTCTCAGCTGTTCCAGCGTAATATGGATAGCCATCATTGATGGCAGGGTCGATGGCCCAAATGTTGTCAAAATCCCAGCCCGCATCAGTAAAGGTGGATTCTGCCTTCATTTCTGCGGTTGTTTTGCTGATTCTGCCCACACCATTTGCGTTGGTTTTGCCCGAAGTTTCTCTATCCCAAAAATTGGGTGCATCGTTACTATATGATCCCCAATCTTTCCCAATAAATCCTTTGCAATATTCTTGACTACAAGCAACTGTGCCTGTAGAGTAAGAATATCTAGTCGATCCGTTATCAAATCCAGCAAGTCCTCCAGAATTATTCGTGCCTGTCACATTTCCTCTCGCGTAAGAGTTGCTAATTGTTCCTGCATACATGTATCCAACCAGTCCTCCAGAAGTTCCACTTGATGAGCTCACTGTGGCAGTAGAGCTTGATTTACTAATTGAAGAATAATCGGATTGTCCAACCAAACCTCCAACGTAGCCACCACTCCATCCCTCCATATCAGAATAAACAGTAGCATTAACCACCCCACTTGTTTGACAGTTTCTAATAGTGGCATTGTCTATCTGTCCCACCAGTCCTCCAACTTCGTATCGCCCGGTGATATTGACATTAAACAGTTTAATGTTGGCTAACTCTGCTCCTGTACCGACATACCCAAACAATCCCTGCCAATCGGCGGAGTTATCAAACATGTCAACAGGAGAACGGTTGATATAGAGATTGGTTATTGAATAGTTATTTCCATCTAAAGAGCCCGTAAACTTACTTGTGCTATTTCCAATGGGTACAAATCCCTTTCCGCCGTTCCAGCTTGAGGTTGCGGAACAATCAATATCGTTCATTACGGAATAAACTCCAGAGAGATTATCTTTGACGGCCTGTAATTCATCACAAGTAGTAATTTGGGTTATGGGCTTTGCAACACCACCAATCACGATAAAGGTGGTGAAGTGATCTAAGCCAGAAACAGTTACCTGGTCATCCTGAACTTTTTGCTCTATATTTATTTCTCCTACTTTATCCTTAACTAAATTGATATCATCTTCGTTTATTTTGTCTTTTGATTCTGTCAAGGGCTTTTCTATATAAACCACTTCTGCTTCAGAATTTTCTGCCTTTGGTAATGTCACATCATACTTAAATGTCCCATCAGCCATATCAGTTGTAATGTCATATGCATACTCAGCGTCAGTTACTACCGAATTTGGCAAGTTCAAATCACTGACCAAGACTCGCTCAATTCTCAAACCAGAACGCTGACTCAGTTCTTTTGGTAAACACGAAAAGGTAACACTGACTTTGTTATCCAATGGGAATTCATAAACAACTCCTGACCTAACGTCCATAGTAGTTTCAGCTACGCCATTCTGAGAATCAACTTCCCAAAGAGTTTCGCCAGCAGTCAGACCAACTTCATCAATATTTACACATTCTTGCTCAACCAATTCAGGATTCACTTCAGCATCACCAAAAACCACCTTACCATCAACTAATTGAAATGATTGATTAAATGAACTACCAATACTTAAATTACCACGAGAAAAATTAGCTGGGATACAATCCTCACCAGAACAAGTACCAACATAGACTTCAGCACCAAAAACACCTGGCTCAACTTCAGCTAATTTTCCCTCAGCTGCCTGAGTTACTTCTGGATCTTGACTTTTATCAACATAGGAAAGGGTGTAAAAAAGCTCCTGATCAGTATTTACAAATAAATCGAATGAATGACTAGACGCATTAAATGCCAAATTAACATCAGCGACACTAACACTAGCCTCAGCCTGCGCCACCGCCGGGTTGGTCATTAAAACTGGCAATGCCGCAAAGGGTTGAAAAACTAGGAAAAGAGCTTGAAACGAACTGAATAATTTGATAAAAAAACTACGAAAGCGTTTGTTCATAAAGTAGTTCCCTCAATTATTAATGAGTCGACAACTGACAAATCGACCAATATATAAAAATATTGCAATGTTAATGTAAGCACATTCTACTACAATTTTACCGGGACGCAAGTATCTTCCAGAGTGCGTTTATTTTATATTTTCCAGGCTAAATTGATTTTTATTGGCTAAAATTTGTGACCACATTGATTTTTTTTGATACATTTATAAGTGCCATTTTTTTATCTATTTAGAAAGTTGAGTATTAAATGATACAATCCGATTCGCTATGAATAAATTGGAAAGAGAGAGAAATTCTGATGATGATAAATGGGATTGGATTTTAATTAGTGGATTAATGAAAACGGCGATTGAACAAGAATGGGCACCCGTTGAATTGGCAAGTAAAAAAATCACCCCAGAACTATCTAAGATAAAATTTAAATTAGAATTAGAACTTAAGAGTAAAGGTTTCCCAGGAACAATTGCTTTTTTTATAAACACTCAGGCTACCAAATTTGATGGATCAAGAAGTGGTGCAATTATTGGTACACCAATTTATTATGGAGCAAGTGAAAAAAAAATTCGAACTGTAAGTGGTTTATTTTTTCCTAAAAATATGATTTTAGATCCTAAGGAAATTAATAAAATCAATCAGATAATTAAATTGAGCATCGACAGTCTGAATTCGTCTCAAACCAAACTTCAAAGATCAGACAAATCTTTAATTATTATTCAAAAATATCCAATTTTAGCTGTATCAGTAGAGTTGCATCAATCCTGGAAAAATGGAACACCAATGATCTTTGTTCCACCTGAAATTTTAAAATACAATCAAGATCAATCAACTGTAACTCCACATCAGAGAGATGTAGAAAATATGGAGGATTGGCGACAATTAACTCCGGAAAATGAGCCGGGAGAGTTTCTAACCCGTCAATATTTCCCAGCTCTCTTGGAAGGTCTTAAATTACTATTAAGTAAAAAATATTTGCCTTCTGAAATACAAGATAAATCAAATAATAATCCATTTACAATTCTCAAGGACAAAAATGAAAAAACAGTTCATTTATCATTTTCCGTTTTTGGATTGTTATCAACAAGTCACAACCGTGCTTTAAAAGATATTGCCTTTCAATCTCATGCTTCTTGTTCCTTAGTGTTAAGTCCTCTATTTAATATGGGTACTGAGTTTGGTGTCGAAGAATTAATATATTTGGAATCACTAAGAGAATTAGGATTGAGAGATAATTCTGATTCAGAAACTGACCCCGAAGATCAACAACATAAAATGGGAGTAGATTTTGCAGGTGTAAATAATTATCTCTCAGAACCAGATCATAAGCCCGATCAAACATGCAATTGTCCTTTACACAAATATCACACAATTTATCAAGGTACTAAAGCCTTGGACATAAATTGGGGTTCATCCCAGCTTCATCATATTGTACCCAGAGGATTAGCATATTATGCACTTTTAGTTGCTTACATGAAAGGCTATATCAATGAGAATACTCCTCCAAGAAACATGATGCTTTTACTAAGAGGTGCAAAAATAAGCACACTTGTAAGCCGCAAAAATTGGGGACTTTTTGAAGATGAAGAAA
The DNA here is from genome assembly GCA_020632265.1 of Pseudomonadales bacterium. Taxonomy (GTDB): domain Bacteria; phylum Patescibacteriota; class Microgenomatia; order UBA1400; family PJMF01; genus VFLK01. The sequence continues at coordinate 380,523 of JACKFW010000001.1, forward strand.
AGATTGAGAAATTATTTGAAGTTCTTCCAACCTTGTTGCAAACAATTGATCTAGCAGTGAACTCTCCATATAATCTGATGCCATTATGTGTATCATGTCACGAAGAAATTCACCCAGATATGAGATACGTTGAAGAAATTGCTGGATTCATGCATCAAATTAATGAAGGTAAAATCACTATCAATCAAATTAATGACAAAACAATTGAGGAAATTATAAAAGGGAGATGGAAAATGTTTGCTCCCAAAGAACCAAATAAAATGTTTGTTCTTTTGCATCAAGCTAGACAAATAATTTTTGGACAAGGAACACTTTATCACTTGGTTTATAAACCATCAAAAAAAACTGAAGAACCAAGTTTAGACTTAATGGATCAAATGTTAAGCCATGCAAGACTTGTTGCTGACAAATGGTTTGAAGAGCAAACAACTCTTGTGAGTAATTATATTCTAGATGATGATAATTGGTTGTTTGATAAATCAAAATGGAAAATTCTAAATCAAATTCAAAATATTGGACTTCATCAAACATGGATTCTTGCCGTTAAAATATCAAGTGCTAATCTAAATAAACTCACAACAGAAGAAGAAAAATTAATTGAAGAATTAATAGCTAATCATGATAATTTTGACTTACAATGTGCGAAAATATTTTTAGACGTTATTAAAATTTTAAAAATCAAACAGCCCTTTATTAAGAGAGTGATGAAAAAATAATCATTATATTTTTCGTCTGTAAAAATCGATTCCATACTTATAAACTTAGGAACAAATTATGAAATTTGATATATTAACAATCATGAAACAATTGATTGAAATTATATAATTTTTATAAAACTAATAATTTTTATTTAGCAAGACTCAATTTTTTTGGGTGTAGATGCGGCAATAATATATTTATTAAAAAAATTAGTGAATATCGAAATATCTGAAGCTAAAAGTGCCTCAGATAGCTTCAAAACGATATTTATCCCCAAATATGTTAACTCAATTATTATCTCTTCAAGTAATGCATTATCATCTTCTGGCACTTTCGAACCTGGAAAATGGTCTTCCATAAACGCATTGATAACAACCTTTGCTCTAAAAACAAAATCTGGAAGATTTTCTGGATTATTTAAAGCTATTACAATAGTATTATTGTCAATATCTTCTTCTTTGAGCTGATTCACTTTAGCGTCTTCAATTGAAACACCAATATTTTTCATTATATTTACAATAACTGGATTTGGTTTTCCCTGATACTTATCTGGGGTGGCATGCGAACCAGCACTTTCTATAATGACTGGCATGCCTAGTTTTCTTGATATATAAGATATTATTGCAGCCTCTACTTGACTTCTACCTTGATTTTGATCGCATATAACAAGAACTTTTAATGTACTAATATAACTATCCCATTCTCTTGAACACGGACAATACTCCCCTATATTATCCAAAAATCTATAAAGAGAATGATAACTTAATCCCTGAATTAATATGGCACGATCAATCATAAATAGAAATTCAGCTGGACTTGATTTTCGATTATTAAATTCTAAGTTCATAGTTATTATTATATCAAAATATATTAATCAGAAGATCTCTTTATAACTTAAATATCAAAATTTATGAGCTAAAAAATTCCAAACTCCATTTCTGCTTCTTTCACGTTACTGCTATTTTGCAATTAAAATGTATTATTAGGGGAGTGGGTCAAAAATAAAGTAGTATGCGAGGAAACAAGTGCGTAAACCAACTCATAGATTGTTTGAGTGTCATTTAATATAGAGTGATGATTGACAAATGTGTGTTTTTTAGATATCAATAATAGACATTATTAAATCAATGTGGAGATATTATATGGTAGATGCATCAAAATTTGAAAATCTTTATAGTCCTAGAAGTGAATTATTTGCAGCTTTGAAAGTTGATACAAATCCAACAGAAGAAGAATTAAGAGCAAAAAATCAATTTTGTACTGCAATTGATACGGATGAATTTATTGTTGCAAGTGATAAAAAAAATGAAATTATAGAACTATTTGATAATATTCTCATAGCAATCAAATTTGCTGATGAGCTCAAAAATCATTCAGGAAACAGATCTTCCCTTTCTCTAATAGATTCTGATGAAAATTATCGTACTGCTTATAATAATATTGTTAAGTTAAAAAAAATGTGGGATCCTGATGCCAATCAAGATGTTGGATTATTACTCACTTGTCTTGAGCATGCCAAAAATCCAGTTCCATATATAGATATTAGAGCATTAGCAAATGGGGAAAATCCTCAAGCACAAGAGGCTAATCAAATTCGTAGAATCAATGGTATTCTTGATAACATTACAAGGTTTTTAACACAGCCTATTAACTTATAACTGAATTAAATAATAATTATATTTACCTATAGATGTAGTAGTTTAATTTTATCTCAATTCTTCAGGAAACTTCGACAAAGTTGATGAACCCAATATTGATATGAGAAGATTCGAAGATCTTGATGATCCTGAAGTACTTGAAGCTGTTGAAATAAGAAAAATCAATAGTGTTCTCAGTGAGATTACATCATTCCTAACAAATCCTATTAATTTTTAAAGAATGATTTTCCATAATATATAAGAAACTTTCACGAAATTGGTCGTTTGTTTATGTATTATGATTTAATGATAATAATACCACTGTAAATTATTATTATGTGGGTTAATTATGACTTATAAAGAAATAGATAGACAACATTCACTTATTACTCCATACATATTTAATAGACAATAAACAAATTTTTTGATTCTGAAACATTTTAAAGTGTGATCGAACAGACTCCTTTTGGTGCTTAAGAAGAAGTACTTATTGCAAATGATAAACCCCAATCTAGTGTAGATTCTTACAAACTAAGAGCTAATGTAAGTCGGGGTCTTGAACAAGAAATCGGGTGAATTCGTTATATAGTTGATAAAATAAGTTTCACTCCAAATGGAAAAAACCAAATAATAACAATTGAAGAATTTATACCAAAAGAAGGTCCGTTACCTGGATTGCCTATTTTATCAGAGAAAAGAACAGTTGCCCTGATTGATAAGCCCAATAAGATTGTGCTCAAAATTTTTAAGCTTAATGGCAAAGAAGTTTCTGTTTTTGATTATGTTTCTGATCAATCTGAGATTTCAAATTATCCATTAAGTTCACAAAGCTTTTTTGTCACCGATGAAGAAGAAAAACTTATAGGATTGTTAGAAATAACATTTTAAAACTTCCTTTAACCCTCCAATCTTTTTGTAAAGTAATGCATGCAAAATGTTAAAGTAGCTTGAAGAAAAGTGGTGCTTCCCATCCATCTGCCTACTCGAACCCTGCGCGAGATGTTTGTGATTATCCCACCTGCCAGTTTATTTTCCCATCTTTGTATAATTACAAGGAAGTTATCACTAATCGATAGTTCAGTCTCGACTGATGGCTGATGTATATCTTCGTATATTATTTGGGTGAATTTTTAATTGCTGAATATGCAGGATTTTCATAACGATAGTTAAATCTGTCTTCGCAAATAACTGGATAAGGTTCATTATCAAATGCTAGGTGAAAATCTTTATCCATACTAGCTAAACTTCCAATATTAGCAATAAGTTTCAAAGATTCTGTATGACGATCACTATATAGAAAAATTCTTATATCAAAAGAACCTCGATAATAGTTATTTAAATATTCGTAATATTCCTTTTTACTCATGATATTTTTTAACTTTATATTTTCTGGGTCGTTTTCGTCCAGACCATATTGCCAGTTTACCACTTCGTAGCCTGATTCATTAGAAGGAATTAGAATTGGAAGATATTCATTTTCGATAGCAATATCAATCAATTGCTGTGTATTTCTTCCATATTTCCAACTAATCCGAGGTTTTGGTTCAGTTGCAGACAGACTCTCAGCCTGCTTCTCAATCTGTCGAAAATGTTCCAATAATCTGAACAGTGCTTTCTCATGTGGTTCTAACTGAGCCATTAAAGCTTCTCTTTTATCAGCATAGTCATCTTGCTCCACAGTACCAACGACTGCTTTTGATATCCCTGCATCTGGAGTCTCTTTAAATTCATTTACCATATCTTGCTCCTTAATAAATACTAATTTCGTACCAATTAGTAGTATATCAAAGAGCAATGTTAAAGAAACAAGAATACTCAAATTAGAGTGAATTCAAAAATCTTCTCAAGTGAAAAAAGGCTCCCCCCCCCCAACAGGTTGATACTCGAACCAATTTAGTCTGGAAGAAAAATATTGAGAAACCTGTTGTGGGATTTTTCTTTGAAAAAATGGAAAAATATTTATTTTGAAAATTTATTGAAACAGCTTAGCAGACTTTAAACTCAAAGTTTGTAAAGTTGTACCTCTTTCTTCCAAAACTTCACTAAGTATACTTTCCTCAACATTGCTTAGCTTGGCACTAGGCATATCAGTTGAAAGAAATCTAACAGTTAATCCAAAATATTGAATATCATTAATGCTGGGGAATAACTCTGCTGCACATAGATTAATCTTATCACTCACAGATAATTCATCAGGAGATAAAATTTGCATAATTCTCGTTTTTATAATGTTGGGGCGATCTGGAAATTCCTTCGTAGCACTTTCTTTAGCATTTAAATAATTTTTTTCATCAAATTCCAACCTACTGCCAGATTTGGTTGAAATCATAGCAATTTTACCTTGATAGGAAAAAAATTCATAATTACTCATATCAAAACTCCTTAAATATTTCTTATATTATATCAAACAATTAAAACTCGGTTTGAATCCCAGGCAAACCCGTCCTATTGGGGCATGTATATTAAAAAAAATTGATATATAGATGTAATTAAGCCTATAATTTTAAAGCTCCCCCAACAGGTTGATACTCGAACTGAGGAGTGGGTGGAAAGATACTTAAGATTAAATACATTTCAGAAGGAGTATTTAGTTAAATAAACAAAAAATATTTCCAAAAACTTGCTACAATTAATTTAATGAACGAAAAAAAATCAGATGATCTTCCTTTCTCACTAAAATCAATTGCATTATTGGTGATTGATATGCAAGTTGACTTTTACTCTAATAATGGCTCTGCATCAAAAAAAGGTAAGCCCGTCAAGAAAATGCAAGAAATGTCAAAAAAACTCGATTTTTTCATTAAACATTATGGAAAGTTATTCAATCTAATCATTTTCACTAAGTATATATCTGACAAATCTATTACTCCCCAAAACTTTCTTAGACTATCCAAAAAAGATGGATATAGTCTTATGTGTCAAAAAGGTAGTGGATTAGAAAAAATTGATGGAGTCGAAATTCCAGACTATGCCTTTGTTATAGAAAAACCTCAATTTGATTCATTTGCATATATAAGCCTTTTAAAGATGTTGCGGGAAAAAGACATAAAAACTCTTGTAATTACTGGTGTGAGAACTGAAATATGTATTGATGCTACTGCAAAGAGAGCTTTCGCCGAAGGATTTGACACTATAATACTTCGGGATTTAGTTGGCACATATGACGACAGGCAAAAAATTCAAGATTTTGTATTAGAACTCTTCAATAAGTATTCTGGTTACGTTTTTACAAGTAATGAATTTATCAAAATGTTTGAGAAATAGTTTACTTTAATCAAACAAATATAATACCCTCACAATAGTTTGTTACTTATTATAGACAATGGGTAAAATACTAGTTTCTACCAACAATTATAAATAGACAAATATAACTCAGTTCGATTCCCGGAATAAGTGGTCTTATCAGGTTTATAATTATTGAGAAAAGATTAATATATTCATAAATTTGCCAATAATTTAATGGCTCGCCATCGTTGACCAAGTTGAAAATTGCTTTACTTGAGATTATCCACAGTTATAATCTTATTAATCATAATTTTTGAATCTTTAATGCTGACTTTACGTATTGAAGCCTTTGGTTGATATTCTGCTGTAGGGATATTATATATTTTTATATTATCTGATATCTTTTTTTTGGAAAAATATACATACATCAAACATAATGGGTCACCATGGGAACAAATTACGATATTTTCATCTTCTGAATGATCGCTAATTAAAGACTTTAAAAAATCTACTACTCTTTTATAAATATCATCAGGACTCTCTCCTCCTAAATCATCAATATTTTTAAAAAAAAGAGACCAATCCATTTCCCAATAACCTTGAAAAGCAGAATGTGTTTCTAGTAATCTTTGATCATAAATAATAGGAATCTTACTATTTGAGATAATTTCACTTGTTTGTTTACATCTTCTAACTGCTGAGGAATAAATCTTGCTAATATCTTTAGTTAAAAAATAATTTTGTAACTTTCTTGCTTCATTTTCACCAGCTTGCGAAAGTCGGACGGGCAATCTTCCTACGAGTATTTGTAAAGGATTATCATATTGAGCATGTCGTACCAAATATATATTTTTTTTCATTCATCAAATTATACCAAAGGTTCAAGCGTCCCATAAGTGGTATTCAATATTCGAACTGATTTTGTGCAAAATTTATTGAAGGAAATTTGATTTGAGTAAAATTTGCTTGCCCCATTGGACTCGTTACGGAACGGACACAACTCTCATACTGACCATAAGTAAAGAAGACACTGTACTAGTTACAAGTCGGATTATTCATACTACAACATTCATAAAAGAAAATTGCTTGTTTTAGCAACTAATTCTACTAGAATTGCTATGCTTCTTTGTTTTCGGCAACTCAGGCGCTGTTTTCAACCAAATTATTAAATGAATATTCGCTACCATATCAACTAGAGTCTATTGTCATATCTATATTGAGAAAAAAGTGGCTCGCCCCCAGTAGATGTATTCAGGAACCAAAAAAATTGAGTTTGTAATTAACTTACAAAATATCTAATTAGCTTTCGACACTTTAAAAATTCAATCCACTGTAGCTTTGACAACTGATTAATACTTCAGACTCTGCATAATTTCTTTGGCTTGCTTTAACTCTGGCTTGTTCAAATATTGTTTTGCTTCAATTTCGCTTAATTCTGGTCCACTTAGATTTATATTAGCTGTAGTTAAAATCGCACTGAACCCACCATTGTTTTTGGCAGTAAAGGTGCCATACTCCATATCTCTCCTCGTCTGAACATCTTCATTTTGAACAGCCACCCAAGGTTTATAAATTTTCCCATCATTAGTTATTGTTCCCATCGCCACGACTAAATTTGGAGCACCAGCTATTGGAATCTTTTCAATAATATTAATAAGTGAACAGGATCTGAAATCTGAACCATTTGTTCCAAGTTGAGCTTCTTTGTCACATCCACCACCTAATCCTTCAATATATGACACCCAAGTCACAACAATGTCTCCACTTGGACTTTGTAAAGAAATCTCGTCTGCTTCTTCCATGTTTGATTCAACTTGAGGTTTGATTACAATCCAATCAGAAGGATACTGAAACGTTACTTTTTCAGTCAAAGATGTGTATGTTTCCATTTTAGCATTATTTTCAGTTGTTAACGAATCATCATTTTCTTTAATATTTGACGCTGTCTCAGGTTGCATCACACGTTCTGATCCATTTGTTGAAAGTTGATTATTATTTTTCTGTTGGCAAAGATATATCATACTTCCTAGACTTACAACTAATAAAATGCCCAGTATTAAAGTAGCCGTCTTCCAATTGTTTGAAATTGCCCTCTGTTGCACTTGTTCACTAATATTCTTGGTTGGTTGTAAAAATTCATTAGCCGATAAAGTAGGTTCTGTTGTGTTATTTTCCATAACTAAATAATAACAGGTTCTAAATAATATAACTGAACAAACAATTGAAAAGCCTTAAAGCCCTGTCTGTAAATAGTTTTATTTATATATTGCCTGAAATTAAAAAATGTTTTACTGATTCAAACTAAGATGATTAAGCAAGTATTCTCTTTCTCCATCGTCACTTTTTTGCCTATCAATTACTTTTACTATAAGATTATTTTTTTTGCTGTTTTTTCAAAGTGATCTAATTCTGACAGTGCAGACATCACCATAAATAGTTTTCCTGTTGGTTGAAAAATAAGTCACTTTCCATAACTTTAATATCTATATCATGTTGTTGAATATTTTGACGTGCGTTTTCTACTGCCTTTGGATTAATATCAATCGCGCAACCAGTCGCACCCTGCAAACCAGTCGCATCTTGTAAACCAGTTAAGATTGAGGATGTCCCCGAACCCGTGGTAACATCAATGATTCTATCTGTTTCACTTACCTCAACATTTGCTACTAAAAGTTTTGTGTCTATGGCTGGTGGAAAAACCCCAGGATGTAATATCTATTACTTGAATTAACATCTGAATTGACTTGGTAAAAGCCTTTGCTTTAGCAAAAAAGAATTCTTGGTGTTTTTTAATTTGTTCTTTATCTGACATAATACATCTGATTATATCAAGAGTTTGAATGTCCATTTTAAGGTAAAAAAACTCGAACCTGTTTACGGAAGCAAGGTTAGTTCGAGCCTAATTTGCACCCCCAACAGGTTGTTACTCGAACTAATTTAATCTGGAATCAAAATGTTGAGAAATTTGTTATGGGATTTTTGTTTGAAAATGCAAGGTTAACCAATTTAAACATTTAAGTGAATCATTGTTAATCAAATTTTTAACATGTAAAAACTTAACATTCAATAATAATTCACACCAATTTTATGAACTCATATGTGATATATCAAAAAAAATTCGCTAATTTATTTACTTTTTCGTAAATCTTTTAATATAAAATATTGATTAATAACAGCCTTACTTAGATTCATCAATCCCTCAATTTTATATCTAATGTTTTCATCTATATTTGGAATATTTTCCCGATATTTTTCTGTAAATTTATCTTTAACTTTAGACTCAGCATCTTCCCTACTTTTTGATCCCATACAAATCAATCCAATTGCTCCAATCATCTTAGTTACTTCACTTTCATCTAAACCTATAATTTCTGAAATTTCACTAAAAATTGGTTTATTTTTTCCTGTTATGATTCTTAACAAATTATTAAAAATCCCTTTATTAGCAAATTCATAATATTCTTTAATTAGCTCGTTTAACCTTTTATTAGCTGCTTCTTTCTCTTCTTTTTCTTTTAAAGCTTTTATAATTTCTTCCTCAACATTATAATATCTTTTAGATTCTTTAAACATAGATATTTTATTTCATTATATTATATAATATTTCCATTAATTGTAACATATATTTACCAAAAAATATTAATTTTTTAAGGTCAAATACATTCCAAAAAATTATCTATTGCTTAACCACTATGATTTTTATTAAAACAGATACAATTATTTGAATGATTTTCAATCAATATTCCATTGATTTATTTTCCATTATATATGAAAAAAGGTTGATTTATCAATCTAAATAGCATAAAGCTCCCCCTGATGGATACGTTAAGGAACGGGTATAAAGATGGGTTGATAGGAATTACAGCGAGTGAAGCCAATGGATTTGCTGAGAAGCTTGTAAAATTACTGGAAACAAGTATTTATGCTTTTTGACGCAAAAAAACTCCCCTTGGTTTTTAACCTCAGGAAGTTATATTTTGCTTCATACAATAATTCTATCATCAAATATATTGTTGTTAGTTAGTGAACCAACTAGATATCAAAAAGAGCTATAAACTAAATATTTTTAGATTTAAAAGAATTATTGTTACATCTCTAACCTGTTTCAGGTAACCCAAGATCAATGTCTGCGAGCAATTTTATTTCTTCAGCAATTCCTTCAAGGAGTCTGCCTGATCCAGCAAGAGATTTTGCTCGAATGTTTTGGGAGATAGAAATAAGTTCGTTAAGTTTCGAAGAGTTCTCGATTGGCAAAGTTTCAATTTTATAATCTTTGGTCAAGTAACTTATGTGCCATTTTCCATTTTCAAATACCAAATCAATATTTGATCTACCAGACAATATTCTAATATTAGATAAGTGTTTGGTGCTTATTTCAAAATCCATCAGACTTAGCAGTTTATTAGTGTATATTGATAAATGATGGCCGGCACTTAGTTTTATTTCAGTCCCTTCTTTAAATTGAACTTCTTCATGATGTTTAAGCCTAATTGCAAGACCTTTTCGTAATTCATTAGCCTTTCTCTTAACCCAAAAATTCAACTTTTGATCAAACTGTTCTTGATTAAAAATCTTAACTAGAAATGCCAACTGTTTTCCTGTTAACTCATATCTATTCCCTTTTTCAAGCAAATGATGAGCTGTTGCCAAATAATAGGTATGATAGTTTATAGTTGTTTCCACCTTTTTACCATCAATTAAAAATTTTATTGCTCTTTCGGGTGTTTCATCGGCAATCAATTCAAAATCATTTCGAGATTCACCCTGAATTTTAGCAGCCTTAATCGGATTTAAAAATTGAAATCTTGCTCCTGTTCCATGCGAAGAAACTCCAGGAAATCCAGGTAAATCGGGCATATTTTCTAAAGCTGATTGTACTTCTGATTCATATTTTTTTCTTGTTTTTTCATCAACTTCCCAATACTCAGCACCTCTAAATACACTCTGCATAGTCTCATCAATAATTTTCTTTTGCAAATCGGCATGGAAAGAAGCTGAAACGGCTAAGCAGTTTAACACGTGGCTAGCTCGTTCCCAATCTACTCCGGCTTCAAGTAACATTTTTGTGTCACTTGCGTATACTTCAGAAATTTTTCTGCCTCCAAATATTCCCTCTAACGAAGAATCCTCAAGCAAGTCATCATCGTTAGGAACGCCAACAAATCTGGGCAAATCAGAAGACGTTATGTATTTATAACCCCGCATCACTTCAAAATTTGGTTGTCTGGATCTATCGTCTAATGTCAGATAATTGTTTAATCAATTCAACTTTATAAATTCAATTTTTTCTCTTTAAGCGAAATCTTACCAACTTTGTATCCATAAGTTTCAGATTCTCTTTTGTAGTTTAAAAAAGAGTGATCGATTTTAAAACCAAGAATTTTTTTAATTTCTTCAAAAGTCAGAATAATTAAATCGTTTTTGTCGTTTTGAAGATGTTTCTAGATTGAATTATACTTACTCATACGTGTTTAGTATAGCATATATTTGTTATGTAGCTCCTCATTTAGTTCCCCATTTCTATGCCTTTCTGCCAATCTATATGCAGCGATTTCAAACAATGGAATAAATTTCTTTTGAGAACTCTCTAACTGACGAATCTTCTTCTGTTCAATTTCTTCTTGTGATAATGTAATTTCTTCTACCATTATCTGAGTATAACAAATAATAATCAAAAAGCATCACTCCTGAATAAAATATTTAATTGTTATAGGACAAAAACTCCCCCGACAGGTCGTTACTCGAACTAGGGGATGGGTGGAAAGTTACTTATTCCAAAATAGCTTCTCTATCTAAATAAACATTAATTCCCTTATTTCTTAGAGCATCTCCATATTCTTCTATACATTCTCTAGCACCACCATAACATCCGCTTAGAGTAACAGAGTCTCCTGCTTCAAACATATCAGCCAACTGTTGAGGGCTAACCTCATAAGGTATTCTCACAGCAGGCTCCTTATGTTTCAGTCTTTTTAGGACTATTTCATATTCTTGCACATCATCTCCACGTGCTCTCATGTCACGCATATCTTCTTCTAAAACATCTTGGTGAATTACTACTTCATGTATTTTTGACATATAAGAAAAGTATAACAAAATTTCAATAAGGTTCGAGTCCTATTGGGATCAAAGAATTTTAGTTGAGGAAAAAAGTGATGCTCCCCCGACAGGTTGTTACTCGAACTAATCTAATCTGGAAAACAAATGTTGAGAAATTTGTTATGGGATTTTTGTTGGAAAGAGATTGTGTCTCAAACTAAAGATCTCAATATTATTATAATATTTAATATTCAAAATAAAATCTATTTACCTATTATTATAAAATCATTCTCAGTGAAATAAGTTATATTCATTTTTTCCATTTGATCTTTTAAAAATCTTCTCGCACTTTCTTCTGAAGAATTTTCTACAATTTCGTGAAGATATCTAACAATTCTTGGAATATCTAGATTAATTTGATATTTTGCATGAGCTACTTTTATATTTTCTAATTCATCAGGTAAATTTATAAACAATGATGGAGTTTCTTTTCCCATCTCAATTTGAATAATTTTCCAATATTGACTAATTAAATCTAGTGAAGATTTTATGTAAGTTTTTAAAGTCTCAATTCTTTCTTGTTGCATTTTTTCTAAAAATGATTCTGCAGTTGAATTCATAAATATAATTCTTCCATCTAAATTAGTTTTATGCATTGTATCATTTAAGATTACTAAAACGCTATAAGCATTTATCTATTATGCTTTAAAAACAACCCTATTAGGAAGATTTGAAGAATATTAAAAAAGAAAGAATTTGATAATCTAGTTAAGAAAATAGAAGGCTTTATAACTCAAATTAACTTACTAAATTTAGATTATCTGCTCGCTGAAATTAAAAGAAAAGCTGCCATGTTATAAATATAAAAAAATATTTAGAGAGTTCGAATCCCAGGCTAAGCTGTCCTATCGGGGGCATGTATGTGAAAAAAAATTGATACATAGCTATAAATAAGCCTATAATTTTAAAGCTCCCCTTGTTGGACTCGTTACGGAACGGGTATAAAGAGGGGTTGTTGGGAATAAGTAAGGAAGATACCAAAGTATTTAGTGAGAAATTTAAAAATTGCTCTTTGATAATAGTGAATTCAACTAACAAAAAAGTTACCTTATAAATGGGCGTTGCGAACGCACTCACTTAGTAGCTTTTTTAAACATCATTCGTTCAAAATTTCTTTGATTTGGCCAATTTTGAATGCAACACTTTCAAAAAAAATTATCCTCGATTAAATATGACTCTAACACAGTTAGAGAAAACAGTTCTGGATAATTTTGACCATATCGCCTACGAAGAATATTGGAGTCAAAAGACCTTATTTAATTAGCTGCACACTTTCGAAACAAAATATATTTATGCTTCAGACTTCATCTTCACATCACCTTGACAAACAAGCATACCACTAGAATTAATAAGCGAATAAACAACACTAATTTCTTGATTTGCTTCTAATGGAGTTATCGCAAAGGAAAATGCATCCCATTTTCGTAACATAGATAGATTCATCTCAGGCATGTTTTCAGTTTGTCCACTTGCTATTGAGCTAGCTGTTGAGGTCACGCCAATAGAATAATTACCAAAATGATTCAACAAAACATATAATTTTTGCTCAGTATCATCATATGGCCAAATTGTATCTAATACAGATATTTCAACAATAATTTCATTCTTTACTCCAACCTTCAGATCCATAAGTGAACCTCCATCGACTCTTCTTTCTCTCATTCGAATTTGAATAGTTGGATTTTCTAAATCTCCTTGTGTATCCTCTTCCATAATTTTTTTAAACATGGTATGAAGAGCTTCTACAAAAGAAGCTTCAATTTTAGAAGGTGAAGATTTCCAATATGATCTTGTTTTTGAAGTCAAGTAGTGGTCGTAATTTCTTCTAAGAGTAATTACTCTATCTGTATCAATATCTTGTAATTCTGATTTAATCTCGCTGAGTAATGCTCGACGAGACTCTGTTGATGTTGCTTCTCGTAATTTGGATTCATACGTACGTAAACGTGTTAAATAATGTTTTTTTTCTTTAAGTGAATCAGCAATATTTTTTACACCTTCCCAACTATCAGGACAGCGCAAGAAATCACAATAGGTGCCTTTACCCCAATATGAATCGATCATTTTGGCCAGCTGAGGAATGAGTTTGAGATCTATACGAGCCTTAAGTGCTAATTCTAGGAAATTAGTTTGTTCTTCTTCAGGAATCTCACTTAATAACAATTCGAAAACGCTTCCCGCGTAATTTTGTAATGATAAACTCACCATTCTTTCATTGTTATCTCTATTTTCTATATGACTATAACGAGTAGGTGCATCAACCCTAGACGCAAAATGAATAGTACCTTCTGATAAAATAGAATTATTTTGATAGACAGTTTCATTTTCATTCACTTCAGTTTTGTATGCTGGATCTTTAGTTAAATCTAATAGAAATTGTGTACTTTCGTAGCTTGAAATACCTTTTTCAAGCAACCAAGGGGAAAAAGTATTAGTTGCATTTACTACTTGAAGTCCAATCCTAACTTCTCTAGCTTCATTTCTTGTTGCAGTAATCACCCTTTCTCCTATTGATTCTAAAGTAACTCTATAAATAATCCTTGCTTGATCGAGCACAGAAAGAGATTTTTGTAGAAATACTATAGAAACCCCGTTATAAATACTCGTATTTGCATCAAGATTTATGTAATTTCCACCACCTAAAGTTTCAAACATACGTGAAATTTCTTCTTGGTGTTCCCAATCAATGAGTAATAATTCTGGAATAGTAATAGATGACAGACCTAAAGCATCTAACTGTAACTGCACTTTCTCGCGAGCGATAGTAACGGCTTGTACTAATCTCGGGTCAGCATTTTCACTTTTGAATAATTCTAATATTGCTTTGCGTTGTGCAATAATAGCATCTGAATTTTCTCTAGTTGCATCTACAAGCTCTTTACGATCATTGTAACCTAATAAATTATCAGAACCCAATAGATTAATTATATATTCAGATTTCATATTAGTTCGTTTTACAATTTATTGTGTGGTCACACTATGTCTATTATTATAGTAATAATAATATGAGCTGTTGTCGAGAGTTAATTCTGATCTGAGGTAGTAATAATACTTAAAAAATTCCTGCTATATGCACTCCTTTCTAGTTAACTAATTTTATTACAATTGGTGTCAACTATATGGGAAGTGGGTCAGTGTTCGCTAAGCTCACTCACTCCCATCTTGGACTCTTTGCGGAACGGGTATGTAAATAAATCTCTAAAATATATCAAAGATTATGATGTGAGTATAATTATGAGTGAATTACAACATATACATATAACTAATTAATTATTTCTCCTAAATTTATTCCTAACTTATCTTTAGCCATTGGACTCGTTCAAGAATGGCAACCAGTTACTTTTTAGATTGTATTTACAAATTAAATTTACTCTGAGACCACAAAGCTTCCAAACAATTCATGAAAATGAGTTATCTGTTGTTTTCTAAGTTGTTTAATATTTTCTACAATTCCACTGTTTTGAAATTCTTTAACTGTTACGGTTAAATCCATTCTTTGTATACAAACACCAACTCTTACTAAGCCATCATCTCCTTTATAAAGTCTAATACCATAAAAACCTTCTATTCCAAAGAGTTTTTTCATTTTTCGTATTATTTTAAATAAAAATACGTATTAAATATGTATTTTTAATATAATTAAAGAAGAGTTTTATCACTTTATTTATAATAATTCAAGTTTAGGGACTAATTTAATCTTTAACAAAAATAAAATTAAACAAAAATCTATCTAACTGAGAGATCTTTAAAAAAGTGATGCTCCCCCGACAGGTCGTTACTCGAACTAGGAGGTGGGTTGGGAATGTCTTATTTCAAAATAAAGCTATTTTGGTTCAATCCTATAAAACATCAGAGGTTGCTTGTCACTAATAGGAGCAAATCTAGGTTTTCCATTTTCCCATTGCCCAAACTCATAATGAACTCCATTTATTTCACCTAAATACAAAGCTGCATGCCATGGAAATCCACTAAAAGGATGTTGATATACAACAATATTTGAGTTTCCTCTTTTTCCTCTATCATCTTTACCAACTACACCCATAGCTTTTAAAGTCCCGTGTTGTGCAGAACCATAATCATCAATAAATTTATCAATGCTTACTGAAATGTTTGATTCTTGAAGTCCAAGGAGATACATTACTAGCCCTGAACAAACCGAGTGTTCATGATCTTTACTTTTCAACTGTTCTTTGACTCTATTAAAAACCTCTTTGCCAAATATAGTCTCAACTTTTTTTAGTTTTTCATTGTCGTGGATTGCTATTTCTTTTCTCATACTCACAAAGTATACCAGAGAATAATAACTCAGTTCGAGTACCAGGCTATCCTGTCCTATCGGGGGTATTTGTGTGAAAAAAGATTGATAAATAGCTATAAATAAGCCTATAATTTCAAAGCTCCCCGAGTTGGTCGCTACACGGATAGAGAGGTGGGTTAGACAATTCTTGTTTTACAAAAACAAGATAATAACTCAAACCTTTTAATATTAATAAATCACTTATGCATGTTTGAACGTTGAGCACACATCGTGATGAAAGATTCCAAAGTCAATCATACTTCAAAGTAAATCTAAGGATAATTTATTATCCTCCCAATGTGAATTTTGTAAAACCAGGGTTTTTTTATATTCGTAAAGACTAGAACCTGAAAACTCATTAGTTGCGAAGAGTAACCTCAATTGATCTAATTTATTAGGATCGCTAGAACTAAATGCGTCTACTATTTCTTGCCAATACTCTGGGCGTTCTTTTATTCGTGTGCTAAATACTGAGGGTAATCTTAATTTGCCAAAAAACGCGTCAAGTGCTCCTTGATACCAATTTGGCAAACTTCCATCTGGTCTGAAACGAACAGCATTATCTATCCAACGAAATCTTGGTGGTGTAGCCATGCGATCTATAACTTCTATCCATAACATATTGCTACAGGTGTTATTTGTGGGATTGTATACATGAATAAACCCTCTATTTTTCTTTATTCCTGGAATAAATGGTGTTTTGTCTTCAACATATTGCAAAGCGGTAGGACTCGGATTTTTTGAATAAACTCTATTATATTCCTCAATTGAATATACTTTTGGAAGCATAACAAAAACTAAAAATTTTGATCCAAAAATGTATTCCATTTCTTTCGGAAATCCTTCTAGTAAGATTTCGTGAGGAGTCAAGATTTCGTCTGGTTCTAAAACTTCTGCATTCGATAAAGGTTGAAGACTGGATTCCACAGAAGGTGGTTCTGAATTTATATTTATCCTTACTTTAGAGAAAAATTCATCTGCATGTTCATTCATAATGCTCCAATAACAATATCATACATACATTTTATCGGCTGTTCAAGTATTTTATTATAAAGAATATATACAAACCCTCCCCCGACAGGTCGTTACTCGAACTAGGAAGTGGATCTCTAACTATTTAGGTATTTACTCGCAAATGCAATATCATTAACTAGGACTCCATTTATTGCCAAGCTTACTAACCAGTCTAACTTCTGCTCATCAACATCTCCAGCAGTTCTTGGTTGTAATTCTGTCGCTTTACGTCCTGGAGTTACCCAAACTTCTAATCCTAATTCTTGAATTGCTTGAACTCTTTGCTTAGTAAGATCTTTTTCCCAAAGTCTGAAATACTTACCACCTTTTTGCGCATACTCTACGTATGAATCGGGAGCAGAAAATAAAGCTAGTGTTTGAACTTCTGGATTAAGCGAAATAATAAAACTAAAATCATCCATATTTCTTACCGCGATAATAACTCTTGTTAAATCTGATCTTAAATCATTTATTATCTTTTCAAATAACTCTTTGGATGGCTGCTTAAAATCTAGTAGTATTTTTATGTTTTGCGGAATTTCATTCAACATTTCTTTAACTCTGGGGAAGTTATGTCCTTGCTGTAATTGTTCTATCACGGCCTCATTGGAAAAAGTTCCAAATTGTGAGCTAATTCCACTTGGATGAAAACATATAAATTCACCTGTTCTAGGGTGCTCTACAACATCCATTTCTATAATACTTGGATTATATTTAACTGCTTCTAGAAAACTTTGTTCAGTATTTTCTGGATATTTGGCTGAGTATCCACCGTGGGCTATTAGTTTTATTTCTGTATTCATATCTATATATAAATTGTTACAGTTTCAAACTCATTTAGTACAATAATTGGAAGATCTGAATTTTCTTTCAACAAAAGTAACTTTTTATCTTTCTTTTTCTCAATATCCCAATGACATAATGCTTGTATTGATAATAGTCCAACACCTTTATGCACCGTATCTTCATCTTGATCTTCTAAAGATAGAACGTAACTTTCTGATGCTAAAAATGCCCCCATTGAACTTCCTGCATATATTTTGTCATCAAGTCTGTTTTTTAACTCAGTTAATTCCGAGTAGACAGCCTCAATTGGTTGCGAGTCACCTGCGGCCACATAGAGCACATCTGAGATTTCTAATTTTGAGAACAAATCTTTAGGATCATTTGCAACTAGTATTTCAACTTCTTTGTTTGTGTTGTTTTTTATATAGGTAGTATCTCTTTGGATTAATGCTTCCCACTCAGATTTTTCTCTTGAAAAGTAACAAAGAAGAATTGTTACTTTGTCTTTTTCAATCAAATTAGTAAATTGAGAGAAGAAAAAGTTATTACCAGGATGTTGTTTTGAGGTTTTCCCTCCGTGTAAAAGAAATGTTGTCATGATGAGATTATAACAAAGTTATTGACTGGTTCGAGTCCTATTGGGCTCTATATAATTTACTTGAGGAAAAAAGTGGTGCTCCCCGAACAGGTCACTACACGAACTAGTTACCTCAAGAGAGAAAAAGTGAGGAGATTTGTTATGGGATGATACCTGAGAATGTCGTCCTTCAGGTAGCTATGATTTACTTGATCCCTATTGCTATCCGATATGCCCTGTCCATTTGCTGTGTAGCATACTTTTTGTTCAGCTCATCATATCTAGCTTGATAGCGCGCTGGAACATCATCTACCACTTCAGCTTTTGATCTTATTTCTCGTATCCATCCGCTAACTTCGGTTCTTTCACCTTCGTCACCATACTCTTCTAGAACTCTCAGGAGAATATCCAGATACATGACTCCCAACCCACCCTCCACAGCTACTTCACGGGCAAAGGTAGGTGGAGTTGCAAGAACCGCTCCAGCATGAGTAGCTTGCATACGACCCACCTCAGACGATTGCGCATTGAGCTTGATTAGCTGCTCTCTTATATCTAAATGCATAGTGCCGTCTGAATTTATCAGGTTTCTGCGAACAGCTTCACGAAACCATTTCATGTTTTGCTCATCCACAGTTGCATCTGCAAATCTAGCTGCAAACTTAGCAAGAGGAAAAGCATTCATCCCCATCTCTTGAATTGAGCGAGCGATAACTGCCTGAGGATCAAATTGGTTTAAAATTTCATTTGACATAGTTATGGTGTATTCTATCACATGATACAAAAATGTGAGAATACACAGTGACTCTCCTAGTTCGTGTCCCAGATCAGCCATCCTAATAGGGGTATGCAGGTGGAATTAGATGTATCACTCATTGTTGCAGTGCAGAACATAATTCTGGAGCAAAATTCCGAACATAAGATACCGCTCTGATGATTCAAGCGAAATGTAATCGTCAGATCTAGCCGAGATGTCTGTGATTATTGAATGAATATATTTTGGAAGCTGGTGTGATTGTAGAGGTACCAACCATCGTTTTGCCTCCTTAAGAAAACGGGTAGCACCCTGAGTTGAACCGCGCTGAGACAAAGCCACGACCCGAAACAGATCGTTAGAAAGGGAGCCGATGAGTAGCTGGGTATCACTCATACCAATTGTTTAAAAAAACACTTGGACAATTCTAAAAATTTCTTCTTAAATGAATTTACGCAAACTTCGGGTTGTTCATTTCTATCAGGGTATATTGAACTCAATCGTGCTCAATTGTGACTGCGATGACAATCCTTTGTCCTTGGCCATGATCTACAGCTGTAAATTTTACAACTGGGTGTAAATCTTTCAAGCTTTCAAGCTTTTGATTTATAACTATAGTAGCGTCATAAGCGAAACCCTCAAAAACAAGTACTTCATTTGTACGAATCATTCCTTGTTCTACTGGATGATATCCTGATTCAACTTGACTGTTCATAATTCTCCTTTTCTTTATTATATTACAAATTATTGTAACAGATATTTATTTTTTGGTTCAGTTCGAGTCCCAGGCGATCCTGTCCTATTTGGGGTATATTAGTGAAAAAAGATTGATATATAGTCATAGTAAGCCTATAATTTAAAAGCTCCCCCAACAGGTTGTTACTCGAACTAGGAGGAGGTGGATAGAAAGTTACTTGTTTCAAGAATCTTTATCAGTAGTCAACAACTTATAAGTAAGGGGTACTACACTTAGTACAGTGAACACTCCCAACAAGGAATACATTGTTCGTATTCCAAATTGAGAAATTACAGGAGCAGAAATAGTTGTCATTACAACATATACAAAACCAATTGCTAAACTTAAAAATGAAATTGCAGTTGCTCTATATTTACTAGAAAAAGCTTTATTTGTTAGTGGAGAAAGTAATATCCATCTTGCAGTAGTTGCGATCATAGCTGCCTGAATAAACGGAATACCCCAGAATCCATCCAACTTAATTCCAGGTAAATATCCAATTAACATAATAACTGGAAAAAATAATATCCTTGATCTTTCTGAAAAAATCCTCGTATCCTGCAGAATAAGGCGAATCAACAATACGTTAATGAGTCTCATACCAGCTGTCAGGATGCCTCTTAAAGAATCAGATGCAATAAACTCAACCATCATAAACTCGTTAAAATACAAAGTGCTAGACCATGCAATACCTGCTACAGCAATATAAAATAAAGATAAATACCTTGTATACTGGCTTTTAAATGCTTCTTTTGAGCCATTCTTTATCTGCAACACATAATTCTTTAAAGTAAAAGTTTCAGAATCAATATGTGGTTCTTTATAAAACAAAATACATATAGAACCAAGAAATAAACTCAGTCCATACAACAAGTACGGCAAGAACACCCACTGTTCAAATAATAATCCTCCTGTTGCAGTAGCAAGAATAAGACCAACTTGATAAATTAGATCTCCATTGCCGTAAACTTTATCGTATTCATTTTCTTTATCAGCTTGCTTATAAGTGTCATATAACAATGCTTCTTCTGAACCAGATCGAAAAGAATCGTTTAATCCAACCATCAAAGCTAATATGAGGAAGTGATAAAAGTTTGTTGCCAAAGGAAATAGAAAAAAACTTGCTGCACCAATAATCCAACCAACAAGATTTGTATTTTTTCTTCCAATAAGATCTGCCAAAGCTCCACTTGGAAGTTCTAAAAACATTTGTGAAAGATATTGAATTGTAACTAAATATGAAATTTCAGCTACAGTAATTTTTCCTTGATAATAGACAATCCAAATTGGAATCGTGAAAACAAGTGAGTGCAAAAACTGGGTAATATAAAAAATCCAGGTGTTTCGCTTATAAACTGGTAAATCTTTCATTCAAGTATTATATCAAAGGAATATGTGCAAAATTAGTTCGAATCCCAGACCAACTTGTCCTATCGGGGGTATTTGTGTGAAAAAAGATTGGTATATAAATCTAGATTAGTATTATGAGATAAAAGCTCCCATCACCTGAAATCCTACAAGTGTCCATTAAGGCGATAATTCAAGCTTTTGAGAATGTTGGGGAAATGGAAGTGTTAAAGATTAGATGGGAGGAGATAAAGAAGTTGCATGCTCAACCTGCTACGATCTTACAACCGCAATAAGTTTAACTTGAGCAAATTCCTTCATCCCGATTTCCCCATACTCTCTGCCCATACCACTCTTTTTATATCCCCCAAAAGGACACTCTGGCTTAAAGAAGTTATCTGTATTAATCGCAACAGTTCCAGCATGTATTTGCTTGGCAACTCTTTCTCCTTTTTCCAAATCTGTGGTGTAAATCTCTGCACTCAATCCGTATTCGGTATTATTTGCCAGCTCAATAACTTCTTTCTCCGATTTAAAAGGCACTATTGGCAATATTGGTCCAAAAACCTCTTGTGTTAGCACCTTCATATTGGGCTTTAAGCCTGTTAATACTGTGGGTTCAAAATAATTTCCTTTTCTGAGTTCTTGATCGCTAGGCTGTTTGCCTCCAATTTCTACTTTTGCACCCTTAGTTACCGCGTCTTTCATTTGAATTTTAAGTAGCTCTAGTTGTTTAGGTGAAACCAGCGGTCCTATATCATTTGACTTGTCCATTGGATTACCAACTTTGACAGAACTTAACTTATCTACAAACAACTTAACCACCTTGTCATAAACTGGTTTTTCGACAAACAATCTCTTTATGGCAGTACAAACTTGTCCGCAATTTAGAAACCTAGCCCAATATAAATTATCCATAGTTAAATCTAAATCAGCATCGGCAAATATTATTCCTGGACTACTTCCCCCCATTTCAAGGAGTGCTTTGATAAATTTTTTGCCACACTTCTCATAGATTTCCTGACCAACTTTAGTACTGCCTGTAAACCATGCCAGATCAATGTCTTCATCGATTAACATGCTTCCAACATCACCCTTGCCAATAAGCACATTTACAACTCCTTTAGGTATCCCTGTTTCATTTAGAAGATCAACTACCATTTTTTGGCTCAGGCTCGTATATTCTGAAGGTTTAAGAATTACTGTGTTTCCAGCAATCAACGCTGGGGTTACACCTGAATTTGCCATTGATATAGGAAAATTCCAAGGAGCGATACAGGCACAAACACCATATGGCTCATGGGTTACCCTGAAGTGTTCCTTCCCCTTTTTAAGTACTGTTTCATCTGCGAAAAACTTCGGTCCGTTTTTAATGTAATAGTCAATAAACTCTATCTCCCAACTCACATCATCCAAAGACTGCTGTAATGGTTTGCCCATTTCAAGAGTGGTTAGCTTAGCAATTTTGTTCTTGTTTTTTAAAAGGAGTGTTCTGAACTTTTTAATAAAACTGACTCTCTTTTCAACAGGTGTATTCTTCCAAGTTTCAAAGGCCTTCTTGGCATTCTTGACCGTGTTCTTAACATCTTTTTGTGTAGATGTCTTTAATTCTCCGACTACTAATTGATCGTGGGGATTAATAATTTTCATCTTCATATCTATACTCCTCCTCTTTGGTCAACTAGACCTCCAAGATAACTTGCTTTATATATCAATTTATCGCCTTTTACAATGGCTTCTTCTCCTGAGAACCTGTCAACTTCACCCTCCCATTTATTGGTATAGGTAAATTCGCCCTCCGTAAATTCTTCTGGTCCACGAAAAGGATAATCTTCCGGCATTTGTTTCAATGCTCCTCTCAGAACTGCATATACCGGATCAGTTTCTACACCTTCCTCAACCCAACCATAATAAACCATCATCCAATAAGGTTTATCTTCATGAAATACAACAGTTCTGCCTCCATAAGGCTCACCACCAAAAAAGTTATCGTGTGATTTCCAAGAATCCTTCTCGAAAGGAATGGTAGTTGATCCGTCTGGTTCTTTTATCCACTTTTTTTCCTCACCACCAGCATAACCAGCTTTATTTGAATCAACCAAAAATTGTCTTAATGCTTCTTTACTCATTTTAATTCTTTTAATAACTCATCAGATGTGATTGTTTTTCCATACATCTTAGGAAAAGTAAATTTAATTAATAACTTCTGGAGTTCTTGCCTAGTTTTATCATCCGTAGTTTCAATTAGGTCCTTAAGAATTACAAAGTTAAAACCTTTTGCAAAACCGCTTACAACCGAAGCTAAAACACAACCATCTGAAAAAATACCAGCAATCACAATATATCTAATGCCTTTTTCTTTTAGTTTTTTTAATAAATCTTCATTTGTGAAAGCATCATAAGTATTTTTGGCAATAACAAAGTCGCTTTTTTCGGGTTTAACTGTATAGAATTCTTCATCAAAACCAGTTGCGTCTTCAGAGTAGTATTCTGCTTCTGGATCGGTGTAAAGCTCGTTTAAGTTGTCTGGCAAATGTTCTTTTGTCCAAGGCGTAATGGTGGTTAGCACAACAAGACCACCAACCTCTTTACGATATCTTTTTACAAACTCATCAAGCTTGGGAAGCATTTTTCTGATCTTAGAGAAGTAAATATTCCATTCTGGGGTTTCGCATTTCTCATGAGCACATGAATTAACAGGATCAATGACTAACAATGCAGTATTAACTTTGTCCATGTCTTTATATATCTTCATATTCATTTTTAAAAAAACTCATTTAATGACAAATTGCTGGGAACGAAAAACATATTATACCAGAAAGCAACTGCCATATAATCCTTGCTCTTAGCTTTCTTTGCAAACTGCATAAATGTTGCTTTGGCTTTTTTCTTTTTCATTCTTCTTTTTTAACACCCAATAGGTGCAGACCTGTATTAATGTGAATTGTCCTTGTATTTGCGCTTTTTGCAAGCGGTTTTTGAAAGCCTAAAGCCAGAGTAGATGTAGCAATGCTTTCGATAAATCAACCTTCTTCACTAACCAGCATTTTGTCATCTATATCCATTCCCTGAGCTTTCAACCACTTCAAGCCTTTTACCATCTGAAACCCTAGGGGCATAGTTAAATCATCAAGGTTCTCATTATCCCAAAGATCAGTCCTGTAAACCGCCATGATCTTAAATGGAGCTAATAATGTCCAAGCCCCAAAGTGTTTCAACTCCTTTTTCCTGTATAGCCTGTGAGAAACCCATGTCATGTAATTTCTTTGAAGATCAACCAATCCTTCTGCGCTGGAATCATCTTTAGGAAGTTTATCCTTGCCGATTGTTTCAATTACTGTTTTCCAGTTCCCTCAACAGGTTGTTACTCGAACTAGAAAGTGGGTTGAACACTATTTATTTTTAGGTTAAGAAAAGATTCTTCTAATTTTTTTTATTAACAACTGGTTCATGTGAAAATGAAGCTTCTCTAATCGCAACTAAATCAGGTTCATCTTCAACCATTCTCATAATTGTATCTTGAAAAGCTCCAGCAGTAGCATGATATGCAAGCTTAATAAGTGCATCTTCTGTCAAGTTGGATACATCATCAAGAACCTGAAAAGCGTGATAAAACCACAACATCCAAAGTCTCTCAGAGTCATCTTCATAGTGAATTTCTGTATCATCAAAAATATCAATTCTATATTTCAAAACACTATTTTGAGGATTTTGCATATAAGCTACATATGCAGCTTTTTCTGTTGGAGAATATGATTCCCACTTAATTGGCTTGCCAGTCATACCGTCATCAACTTCCATAAAATTGACTTTAGGAAATGCTTTTCTCCAAGCCTCTAAATCTGATAGCTCACCATGATTTTTAACTATATCAAAAATAATTTGTTTTTGTGTGTCAAAATCAACTCTTTTTTCTGCTCCACTCCATCTACCCATAAATACCTTTCAATATTAATATTTAGTCAGTTAAGAATAATATATTTCCACACTGACTAAATGTCAAATTATATTAAAATGTTTCAACGGTTCGAGTCCCAGACCAACCTGTCCTATCGGGGGTATATTAGTGAAAAAGATTGGTATATAGTCATAATTAAACCTATAATTGTAAAAGCTCCCCCGACAGGTCGTTACTCGAACCGATTTAGCCTGGAGAACAAATGTTGAAAAATATGTTATGGGATTTTTGTTTAATTATTCTAAATCTAATTGATATATTAATATACAAACTTAGCTTTTAATTTTTATTCTTCATTCTTAAGTAATTTTTTCCATTTTTTGCATTAACAGTTTCCTCTATTACAAAACCGTTTTGATTATATAAACTAACAGCAGCCTCATTAGTTTCATCAACTTCTAAAGAAATGGTACCAGTAATCATTTCTCGTATTTTTTTTAAAAGACGAGTAGCTATACCACGTCTTCTTTGATTTTCATCCACAGATAAATCTTGTATATAGAAACCTTCTTCTCTTCTATTTTTTCTAATTTTAGCGCTTCCTACGACTTTACCACCCTCTATTTCTTCTATATTTCGCATAATTACTCCCAGTATGTTTTATTTGCATTATTATAGCAAATTATTTTCATTTAATTAACTTCACATACCAAAAGAGTTTTACTTAAAAAATATATTTATCCTCCTAAGCTGCCTCTTTCATAAAATTATATCTATACAACAATTAAAGACTCAGTGTGGAAATATCTCAATTAAAAAAAATCCCAGGCTAACCTGTCCTATCGGGGGAATATTTGTGAAAAAGGATTGATATATGGATGTAATTAAACCTATAATTTAAAAGCTTTCCCTACTGGACTCATTACGGAACGGGTATGAGGAAGAATTGCTGACTATTTCAAAAAGAGACATTAATGAATTTGAAGCATATTGTCCTAAAATAGTCCAGAAAAGAGAAGAACTAAAACTCCAATAGTGATAACTGCAAAGATTGCTATTGTTTTAACAAATAAGTTTACAGCATCTTTTTGCTTTCCTTCAATAAAAAGCATAAGAGGTTGGTAAAAAAACAAGAACGCCATTACTGCAACAGAAAGGGTAAGTACAAATAAAACTGTGATTGGAGCAAAAAATGTGTCAGGCTTATCCCTTAACGGTTGAGTTACAAAGTTCATAATTGAAACAACAAGAAATATATATGCTGAAGCACTAAAAGCATTAACAACAGGATTTTTAGACATAATGAAATTATATACTAAAATTGCTCTTCATATTAGTCTATGTTTAAAAAATACTCAAGAAATAAATAACTATTGAACATACTGTGCTAAAATGAGTACTATGAAATTAACTAACGACAGTTATGTCATAACAATGGGAACAAAAAACTTTACTGAAAAATATTATCGTGATAAAGATGGATGGGTAAAGATATCTGCAAAAGGAAATATGTTTCGTATGACTGCAGAACAATTTCTTAATCATTTACTTCCTGCTATTGCAGAAGTTAAACCAAACCTGACTTGGAAAGTAAAATATATTCCAAAAGAAGATTAGATTGATTTAATGGTATAAATTAGACTTTGCTCCCCCGCCGGGTCGTTTCTCGAACTAATTTAGCCTGGAGAACAAATGTTGAGAGATTTGTTATGGGATTTTTGTTTGAAAAAAATGAAGGTGCTTATATTATTTGATTAATAAGATCTAACATTTTCTCAGAAAAATCTTGAGGTCTTTGAGCTATATCGGTATCAGAATGATTTTTGAATCTAGGATCTTGAATTTGAATCATTAATGATTTTAGCCTGTTCAATTGTTCTAATGAACTTTTTCTTCCTTTAAGAACATAACCCCAAGGCACAGAAATTAAATACGCTTCCGTTTGCCAACCACTACTTTTTAACATCTCGTCTTTTAACAAAGCACGAAGATTCCTAGCATCTTGAAGAATAGTAATTTCCTCTAACGAGAATGGAACATCAATCTTCACAGTTCTATCATGTTCTGGAAAATAAAATTCATAAAATGTGTTACCAACTACAGGTTCATCATCTTTTCTTTTTATCATTTTTAAATCCTTAATGTAATTGTTAATTACTATAACGAGCTCTTTGTCTCACTAAGTACTCCTTATTAGGAAATTCTAAACTCTGATCTGTATACCATTTTTCTAATCTATCTAATAATTCTAAATTGTCCGCATCTGAAAAATCTGTTGACTCTTTTTCGATAATCATTTCTGTATTAATCATGCTCCTCACTAAGTCAGGAGGAACTTGGGTTGGGTCAACAAATGAATCCATTCTTTGTTTAATCAAACTCAGGTTATCACGATAATTTTCTATTATTGTTGGTTGTAACTTGTATTCCTTCATACTAACGCATATTATAGCAAAAAAAATTGAACGGTTCGAGCCCCAGGCCAACCTGTCCTATCGGGGTATATGTATTGAAAAAAGATTGGTATATAGGCATAAATAAGCCTATAATTTAAAAGCTCCCCCGACAGGTTGTTACTCGAACTAGGAGGTGGGTGGAAAATTATTTATTTATCACTAACAAACCATTTTCTTCTTGCAAAATATAATATACTTAAAATAATCAATAAAATAAATGAGTTAAACATTAGGGCTGAAGTTAACCCATATCTATCTCCAACAAATCCAAGAACTGGACCAAAACCAGCATAGATAAATCTTCTAATTAAATTCATAAATGAAAGTACTGTAGCTGCACGATTAGTTGGAACAAGTGCTAATACCTTATGAGAAATTAGTGTTTGATTTATTACCATAAAAATACTAAAAAATGCCCACAACGGAATTACGTAAATCCCAGGAAAAGCTCCTAGTACAAATAAAGAAATAATTGTAACTAAACTCATAGTAATAAATGGTCTTTTTATCAGTTTCTCTAAATTATTTATTTGTGATGATGCAAGAGCTGCGAGAATGTTAAAACTTGCGAAAATTACACCAAAATAAACCACTGGTACATTTAACATTTGTAAATATGGTTGTGAAAACCAGTTTGTTGACCAAATTAGAGCATTAAACGAAGCAAAAAATAGAATAAACCATAATACTCTCTTTTCTTTAGTAACAATCTTCAAACTTTCTTTAATAATTTGAACATATTCGGTTCTTTCTTCCCTAGGAAGCTCTTCTGAAGTTTTGGCAAAAAATAAACTAGTAATAAACGCTAAAAACGTTGAAACTGCGGTCACTAATAAAGTTAAACTCAATGAAATTGAACCCAATAAACCACCCAACACATTACTGGTAGCTCTGGACATACTGGAGAGACCACGGACTTTCCCCTCTACATTTTTATATTCAGATTCTCTATTGTTTGACTTTAGTGATTCGTGTAAAAATGCACTATCAGCCCCAGAAATGAGGGCTGAACCAACACCAAGAATTAGTTCTCCAATTATAAAGTGCCAAAAAACGTTTCCCATTCCATAAATAAAAAATCCTAGTGAGAAAAAAAGTGCGCCAAAAACCAAGCTTATTCTTTTCCCAAAATAATCAGCTAATGCTCCAGTTGGTAGTTCCAGAAAAACTACACTCACTGCATAAATTGACTGCAATAACATTATTTGAGAAAAATTCAGTCCTTTTGATTGCCAAAACAAAACAATAACTGGAGCAAAAAATCCTAAGTTATTAAAAAACTGAAAAGAATAGTATTTTTTTTCATTACTAAATGTCATTTAGTAATTATAGCAGGCAAATATATCTCAGTTCGAGTCCCAGGCTAAGCTGTCCTATCGGGGTCATATTAGTGAAAAAAGGATTGATTTATAGGCATAAATAAGCCTATAATTTAAATGCTCCCCCGACAGGTTGTTACTCGAACTAGGAGGTGGGTGGAAAGTTATTTATTCAAAAACTTTTCAATTTCAGACATTACAATATCGCATTCATCCTGAGACAGTCTAAAATCATGTCCCATGTCTGGCTGACGAACAACGTGTGGGTTTTTTGCATTAGCCACTATTCTTTCTGTATCGGTGGGAGGAATGCTTTTATCATCTAAAGCAATAAATATCATAATTGGCTTATGAATATTTTTAACTTCATTAGCAGCTGAATATTGCATTCCGTCAGTAACAAAAGCATAAGGAATATCAAAAAATCTAAACTTCTCTGAATTATTTGGAAGATCTCTTTTTGAATGTCTTGACTTATCTTTTTCCCAACGCAATGATGGACCAATTCTATCTGGAGGTGGACAAAGGGAAATAATTCTGGTAACTTCTGAAATTCTAGCTCCTGCAACAATAGCTGTAAAACCTCCTAAGCTATGACCTATTAAAATTATTTCTTCTAGATTTTGCTTACTGTAAAAATTAACTCTATCTTTCACTTGCTTAATATAATTGGTAATTAAATAGTTTTTTGTATCGCCAGTTTCCCATAAGTGACAGGGATCTAATATTTCGACTGTATAACCAAGCTCCCTCAACCTTTTCTCAAAACTTATCATATGTAAATAATCAGGAGAATCTAGGTATCCTGGAAGTAATAATGCAACTTTCATATTTACTTTTCCCCCAATCCTATTCTTGTTTTACAAAGTTCTAAAACAAGCGGAAATTCAGTAAATACTCCTCCCATATGTCCTCCCCCTTTAACAAAAATTTTACTGCTATTAATTTTGTTGGCAAAATCAATTGCAATTTCCTTAGTAACATATGGATCGTTTTCACTTATGAGAGAATAAGAAACAGGAATAATTTTTTTTATATTATCAAAATTAAACTTTTCATTATAAAAATCGCTGTTAATTTGATCAAAAATTGGTACTCCAAGATTTTGAATAAATGGTGAGACAAAAATAGCTGAATCTAAGTTTACATCAAATTTTGAGACCATGTTTAATACAAATGCTGGAGATAGTGAATGACACACTACAATAAACTTCTCATTTTTAACTTTATCCAACACATCACTTTCAAAATAGGTAAACCAATTCTTCAAAGTTTGGTTTTTGGGAATATAATCACCAGTTTGCTCTAATTCTTTTTCAGCAACTTCGTAATTGTCTACTGGCATTTGAGGTCTTATTACTTCTTGCTTTAATTTAACTAGCTCTTGATCTAACCAAGGGAACCAATTACCATCTCTAGAACCAAATGTTCCATGAAGAATTAAGAATTTCATATGGAGGAATTATAGCAAAGTTATTTATTTGTTCGAGTCCTATCGGGATCTATTAAATCTACTTTAGGAAAAAAGTGGTGCTCCCCCTATTGGACTCGTTACGGAACGGATATGAAGAGGGGTTGTTGAGGATTTCTGCAAGTGAAACTAGTGTGATTTTTAAAGAATTTAGAAATACACTATTCGTTATTTCACAACCAATTTAATAAAAAACTTATTGTCGCAACTCTTTTACTCGAATATACAGGTATTTTAGCTAATGTGTGTTAACCTCTAGATTCTGAATTTGCACAGTGAATAGCACCAATTAAAACTTCTGACTTATTACCTTGCTTGTTTCATTTTGAAACAATTAACAGCAAATTTCTTGAGGATACAAAATAATACTTAAGCTGGTACAATTAGACAAGGCAAAATGTGTCATTGAATTATATGACCCCGTTGTAATTATTAAAGAATAATTTTCCAGAATATAAGAAACTTTAACAAAATTGGTCGTTTACTTATAATAAGATGATATAATAATATTGTAAATTATTATAAGGATTAATTATGATTTCAAAAGAAGAAGAAGTGATACAAAAAACACTTATTACTCCATACAGAATAAATACACATATAGCCAATTATTGTGACCATGAATTATTTGAAAGTGAGATCCAAAAGACTCAGACAGGTACTAAAGCAGAAGTACATATTACAAATGGTGAACCTCCATCTAGTGCAGATTATTGCGATGTAAATGCTACAGTGAGTAGGGGTTTTCAAAAAGAAATTGATGGAATTCATTATTCAGTTGATGAAATGCGTTTAACTCCAAATGGAAAAAACCAAGTATTAGTAATTGAAGTATTTAATCCAATAGGAGTTGTGCCAATTGAATTAGCTGTTTTAACACAGAGAAGAACAGTTGCCCGAACTGATAAGCCAGCAAAAATTGTGCTCAAAATTTATAGGTATGAAGGCAAAGAAGTTTCTGTTATTGATTATGTTTCCAATCGAGCTGAAATTCAAAACTCTCCATATAGTCCACCATCCTTTTTAGTCACTGATGAAGAAAAAAAACTTATGGAATTACTAGAAATGAAATCTTAAAACTTCCTCCAACCCTCAAATCTTTCTCTAAAGTGACGTATGCGGAATATTAAAGTAACTTGAGGAAAAGTGGTACTTCCCCCGACAGGTAGTTACTCGAATTAGGAGGTGGGTTGAGAATTATCTACACTACAGTTCTGCGCTATAATCTGCAATAAATTGCGCAGTCTTCCAATCTTTTCTAAAAGCATTGTAAGCTATTGCGTCCGCTCCAATTCTCAATTGGTAACACAACAATCTTTGCTCTATATTTGCAGTATTGGAGTTAGGATCTGTCTTAAAGTCCTCGATTAGTCGCTGTACCAAATGTATATCTTTTGAAGCAGGAAACCATGGCTCACAAAACTTTATCCAAGCTATTTCATATAGAGGATCTCCAAAGAAAGCAGAGCCCCAGTCAAGAACTGCAGAAATTTTACCCTTATCTACTAAAACATTTCTATTAACAAAATCTGAGTGAACAACACCTCTTACCTCTGGGCAGTGATCTATTAGATTCTGAAATTTTCTCCAAAGCTCATTGTATGAATCCATTCCCATGTCTGAAGCCTCTAGGATTTCTCTCCACCCATGATTTAAGCTTCCCTCTGACTCATTTCTATCATCAAGTAAAAAAGCTTTCCAGCTATCATAAATTGCCTTGCCATCTTTATTCCAAAAACCAAAACCTGTGCTAGTAGACATATCTATTGCTCTTAAAGCACGAAAAATTTCAATTACAGATTGAGAAGCAATTTCTAGATCATTCGGAGAAAGGGATTCAAGAAAATTACCAACAACAAATGGAGAAATTGCATAGTAGCGATTATTTTCTTGTCCTATATCTTTTATAGGCGGCACTGGCAGTAGATCGCTATTAAAAGTATGGGCAAATGCGTCCCTCTGAAAATTATCAGGAACATTTCCCCACCTAATTACATTTTTAACACCTTTTACAACAAAAGTGAATGCGTATGACCATGCTCCTTCACCAAGTGATTGAACTGAAGAAACATTCTTACCAAATTTGGCTACTAAAAAAATTTCTGTTTCTTTTGCTGATACTCTTAGCTCTTCTGTCATAAGTGAATTTTAAGTGTGCCTAAATCTGGAACTTCTTTCTACATTCTTCTTGAAATTTTCAAGAATTTCTATTATAAAAGGATAATTATACACGAATGAAAGTTCGAGTCCTACTGGGATCAAACAAAATTACTTGAGGAAAAAATAAAAGCTCCCCCGACAGGTTGTTACTCGAACCAATTTAGTGTGGAAGAAAAATGTTGAGAAATTTGTTATGGGATTTTTGTTTGATAAAGTAATTATTTAAGCTTAGTAGTACTCAATCCAGCAATACTCTTTTGCTTATTTTATTATCTTCCGCGCCAGTTTCGTAAAATTCAATTATAATATTTTTGTTTTCTTGAGTAATTCTCAAATTATATATTCCAGTTGCATGTGGCTGCAATCTAGATGTTTCAACATCTGTTATCTTAGCCTTTTTTTTGATGGCTTCAGTTAAGTAGTTAAGTCTGTCTTCATTACTACCTAATGCATATGCTCCATATATTTTTTCAACATCGTAAAGATCATTCCATAAAGAAGCTGTATCTTTTACATGATCCATAAAAGGCAGGTGAGCGATCCACAAACCTTTGGAAGTAATAACAACTCCCGCAGGACAGTTAATAAATCCTTTTGCATCTATTACTTCCGATAAAGGCAGGGCAATCATGCCGTTATAGCCAGGTAACAACTCATTTTCAGGGATGTTTCCAGACAAGAATCTTTCAAATAATGTATGTAGTTCATTCATTAAGAATATTTTACCATGATAATAACCTTGCTAGAGTCATGAACTAAACTGTCCTATCGGGGGAATATTTGTGAAAAAGGATTGATATATGGATGTAATTAAACCTATAATTTAAAAGCTTTCCCTACTGGACTCGTTACGGAACGGGTATGAACAAGAATTACTAAATATTAATTTTAGTGATATCAAAAGTCCTATTAAAATCTTCGGTAACTTACAAAATTCAAGCATTTACTAAACTAGAAGATATCTTTAATTAATTTCCTACAAATAATAATGCAGGATAACGCTTCATTAATCTTTAGTGTAATCTGAGCTAAGAAATGATGAAATTAGCTGACATTCCCATAATCCAGAACTAGAATCACTCGCTAAAGACCTAGTAATTGCCATTATCAAAGTCCAAGAGTTAATCGAAAGTATTGGATGTAAATCATACCTAATAGGTTCAATTGGTGCTCATCTGGCAGGAGAAATTCCAATTGAAACCTTATTGCAAAATATAAATAATGGAACTTTCACAATTATATATAAGGATGTAGAAGCACACTTAGATCCTCTTGTCTTTACAGGTGTAAATAAAAAGTTTATGTATCCTTCTGCAAAAAGAGCAATAGCAACATTCGACCCAATGACTCTCTTTCAACTATACAGTATTTACGGACCTATAAGAAAAAAAGACTTTCCCAAGTTAATGAAGCTGAGACGAGCCATCTACCAAAATAATTTTTCACACATCTCCAGAGAATACTTTATACCATTCTTCAATTTCAGAAAAAAAATAAGAGAAAAATATCCTAATGATTTTCTCTTAGGAAAAATAAGATATGCTTATCATGATAAATTTTCTCAATCTACAAGAGAAAAAACACATCATATACTTAATATATTAAGAAAGATATTTACTGGAATACTTATTGATAAGCCTGAAAGTTTGAAAAAATACTAGTTCCAGATTCTAAATACATATAACAAAATTATATCAAAATGAATTTATGCAAACTTCTGGTTGTTCATTTCTATCAGGGTATATTAAACTCAATCGTGCTCAATTGTGACTGCGATAACAATCCTTTGTCCATCGCCATGATTTACAGATGTTGATTTTACAACTGGGTGTAAATCTTTCAAGCGTTCAAGCTCTTGATTTATAACTATAGTAGCGTCATCAGCGAAACCCTCAAAAACAAGTACTTCATTTTTACGAAACAATCTTTGTTCTACTGGAAGATATCCTGTTTCAACTCCATTGTTCATAATTCTCCTTTTCTTTATTATATTACAAATTATTGTAACAGATATTTATTTTTTGGTTCAATTCGAGTCCCAGGCGAACTAGTCCTATTGGGGGTATATTAGTAAAAAAGGATTGATATATGGCTGTAATTAAACCTATAATTTTAATGCTCCCCCGACAGGTTATTGCTCGAACTAGGAGGTGGGTGAAAAATTATTCATCATTAAGCTATGAACAAAATACTGCTAGTGGACTATAGTGCGCACTTTCTGGGTGATCACCAATTGAATAATAGTGCTCACTATCTGACTCTGGTCGCATATATACTGGATTTCCGTTTCCAGCGTCCATTAATGCTAATTTATATGCCCCGTCTGATGATAGTTCCTTACAAATTTTAGCTAAGTGCCAAACGGCAAGTCTATCATTCCCACCATTCAAAACTAGTAAACCTTTTTCTTTGTGCCCCATACTATTTGTGTATTCAATATATGCAGACCATGTATAAACACTATTACCGATTTCCGATTCTACTCTCTGATGCGTCCATTTCTGAGATAGTACCTGACCTTCATTCTTCTCATCAATAGTAAACCAAGCTTGCATAAATGATTTGTTTTGACTTTGTGCTTCCTCTAATCCATCTTTGTCAACAATTTCAAAAATGTTGCTACTAAAAACTATACCTCCTGAAGCACTACTATTTACTTCTGGTGTTACATTAAATGGCAACCTATCAACAAGCTTTTCAGGACCATAGTATCTTCCATTCTCATCTCTAGCTGGCATTTGCATATCAACTTGTCTTTGTTCAACTCCATTATCTTCAGAATATTCATAATTTCCACTTACTAGACTAACGGGTCCTGAAACACCTGTTTGCTCTACTAATAAATAGTTTCTTCTTCCCGAAATAGTTGGTTTTAAACCTACAATAGCTTCTTGTTTGTATGCAACAAGAGTAACTTTTGCAGAGCTAGCACGTAAAGGAGTTTGTCCCATGTTGTTATTTATTCTCACTCTAACTTGCTCAGCTACATAACTTCTTTCATCTAAAAACCTTGTTCTAGATAGTTCTACTTGATCATCAACGTAGTCCATTGCTGACTCAACCCAAATTGGAACTTTTTCTTGAACAATTAGTGAAGGCAAACCTGTCTTCCATTCAATAAATGCTGTAGCAGATGCAACTGATCCAGTTAATGCTGTTACAATAGCACGTATTAAAAATTTTCTTCTTGAAATTCCATGAATATTTTCTGGAGTGTAATTACTTTCATTTCTCACAGATACTATAATAGCAAACAAAACAATCCAGTTCGAGTCCTATCAGGCTCTATAAAATTTACTTGAGGAAAAAATGAAAGCTCCCCCGACAGGTCGTTACTCGAACCAGGAGGTGGGTTGAAAATTACCTATTTATTTAGGCGTTTAGTACAAATAAAATACTTTCTACTTGGAAAGCCTTTGTTTAAGAGCCTGATCAATCAAAAATAATTGATTTTTCCGTAATAGTGGAAGATTTTCTAAGGAATAAAAACCATATTCAACGACTTCATGAGTTGGCTTAAACTCACCACCGATAAATAAACCAATACAGCAAAAATCGATTCTAGCAGAGCTCCGATCAGTCCTGATTATTAACAACTCATCGGCACTAACGATTAATCCAGATTCCTCAAGTATTTCACGCTCTACTCCTTCTAAAGGATGTTCACCAGATTTTATGTAACCTCCAGGCAAACTCCAAGAATGAGCACGATAGACATGTTTAAAAACTAAAACCTCGTTCTTTTCATTGAAAATAATTCCCGTTACTCCGATAAGAAAAACATCTTGAAACCTTCTCATTATAAAAAGTTGTATATTTTTTGGAAAACGAAGAAACTTCCACAATTTTGCCAAAAGTAGTTTCATAATGAAAACTTATCAGTATCAATTTTTAGACCAACATTTTCCAATTCGAGTTGGTGAACCTTTTTAGTGAGTTCAGCTACAGATTTTTTTTCCTGCTTAAGCTGTTGGTGTTGCCCTCTGATTTTCATAGCTGTAGAAATTGAATTTATAAAACTAATAAAAAAGGCTAGAATAACTCCAAGTAGTATTGAACCAATAATCACATAATTTATTGGTAAATTGGAAAAAGAGTAATTAAGAAAATTCAGAGATACAAGCTGTGTATTTTGCATCGACAAAAATGTAAAACCAGCACCAACCAGTATGAGAAAAATTAATATTAACATAATTTGATCAAAATATTTATTATTTATGTAAAATTCTTCCAATATAAATGATTACTGCAGCACCTAGAGTAGCAACAATAATGCTGTATAGATTGAATCCAGTTACTCCAGGCTGACCAAAAAAGTTCATCACAAAACCACCTACAAACGCTCCAATAACTCCCAACACTATATCTACAATTGTACTGTTGTTACTTTTCATGAAAATGCTGGCTAACCAACCAGATAATGCACCAAATAGTATCCATATTAATATGTTCATACTGCTCTCTCTTTTAACTTTTATATTTTATAAAACAATTTCTGTTGTGCTGAGTCGTTCTAGTTGATCTAATAACTCATCTTTTGAATATTCTGACGTTGATAGTTTTTTGTTTTCAAAAGTCCTGAGACCTTCGATAATTCTTCTTGCGTAAACCGCTTCGCTTTGTCGCAAATTTCGAATCTTTATTTCATTTTCTTCAAAAGTTTTTGAAATTATCACCAGCTGTGAAAAAAATATTGAAGTATTTATGAGAATATTTGATATATATCTAATATCTACACTATAAACCTGTGAGGTAAATAACATTCTGGTGACTATATTGACTCTTCCTTCTTCAATTACCAGAGTATCTGGAAAGAAATCAAATGGAAATGCATGCGAGGAAATACTTAGTAAAATTCGATTTGATTTTTTATTTAATCCATCAACAATAATCTTATCTGAAATTTCTTGTTGTGAGATTTGTTTTTGTTCTGATTTTATTTTTTTTGAAATATGGTCCTATTGCGTGATTATTTCTCTACGTCTTTTGTAGAAATTGGATATATGAGTTCGAAAAAATAAACAAGTCCCCAGGCTACACACAGATACACTATGCCAGCAATCACTGTCGACCAATCAAAAATTGAATTTCCAAATGTATATACTCCTAAAATTCCAGTAAATGGCTGAGTGAGTGGGGTAGTAATACTATAAATAATATTAGTAAAACTAGATGATTGGCTTGCGCCTAGTATCTTCATTACAAACCTAAATACAAGCAATACTTCGACTAGTCCTACAATATACCAAATAATTTGGTTAGCTCTAATAATTGTTTTCTTCTTTTCAAAAACTTTTTGTGGTTGTTCTTCTTGCGCCAGGGCTGGCGCTGTTTGTGGGGTATTAACATCATTCATTTTTGATTTTAACTTTCTTGATTATTGTTTCTTGAGGCAAATATTGAATTAAGGCTTTTTCAACCAATAAAGTTAACGATGTTTCTTTAAGCACAGCTTCTGCTTTTGCTTGTTTTAAAATATGTTTATTTAAGAAAAGGGTTACTCTTTGAGTATCATTACTTGTCATAGTTGTAATACTACAAGTATTTGAAGTAGTTGTCAAGGGTGAACATAATATATCCTACAAATAAATCTTTAAAAGATAAATTTTGACTTTATATTGTTCGAATCCTATCGGGCTCAATTAAATTTACTTGAGGAAATAAGTGGTGCTCCCCCTACTGGACTCGTTACGGAATGGGTATAAAGCAGGATTGCTAAGAATAAATGAGCAAGATATTTTAAAATTTACAAAAAACAATACCATTTATAATAATTAAGTAATATACAATTATGCCTACATATGAATAATACGAAGGAAATATTTAATTCTCAAAAATTAAAGCAACTAAATTTACCAAATGCTGATAATGAATTGATCAGATTAAAGATAATTGAAATTCTAAAAAAAGAGATTTCCTTAGATATTAGTACGCTTAGGTTTAGACTTATCAATCCAATGCAAATTGAACAAACATTAATGACAGGTAGTGATAGATATAGAAACTCAGATTCTGTCACAGTTCCTGGGTATGAGGACCAACCAGAAATTGTTACCTGGACACATAGTAGTTATTCATTCCTAGCAAGAGATAGTGTTTTTTACCCAAACCTTGAAAATGAGAATACTGCAATTGTTGTGTATAAGCCAGATAATATAAAAGAACTTTACTCTGATGGAACATGTATATTTACAAAAAAACCAAGCGAAAAAGATGTGCTTCTAGTAATACATTTAAAAACATAGCATTTTAAATACTTTATTTTATGGCAATAAATATAAAATTAATAACTTTATATAGATCTATTTTATCGTTGCTCCCCCTGTGGAACTTTATCCGAACAATTTGGTAACACTTAATTTTTAACTGAATCAATAAATAATTTGACAAAAGCTTCTGGCTGTAATCTCTGTGCTGCCAGATCTAGGTTTCCGTGAGGTATTCCTCTATAACCAAGTAACTTGAGTTGTGCATTAGCCAAATTCATAAATAATGAATTATTTATTTGATTAAATGGTCTAATAATTGCACCATATTGATACTGTTTACCAATTAACTCAGCTACTTGTTGTGTATCTCTGTTTTCACTATTGGTGAGCTTTGTAATTTCACTCCCTAAATTATTGATTTGCTTCATATAAGCTGGAATTGCTTCGCTTGATGGATAGAAAAACATATAACCCATATAATCATTATTCTTATCCACTGGTAAAAACTCATCAGGTATACCTGCTAGTCTAACTTTCATGTCTCCTGAACTCTCAAATCGCCTAGAGTAAGGATCTCCATATTTATTTGCAATAGATGCCACTTCTCTTGCTTGCCTTTCTCTTCTATTTCCTAACCCTCCATAATCAGAACGAAACTGATCATTTTCAACATTTAGAGAACCTGCTCCAACTCGACCATAAACATCATTCTTATTGGCTATGCCATGTGCTTCTTGAATTTTTAAGGAGAAATTTTCTCCACTTACATCGGAATAAAGTGATCCATCTGAAATAGCATCAACAAAAAACTCTCTTACTCTAGTTTGGTTATTTATGTATTCTTGATCTAGTGGTCTACCATCATTATCAGGAGTTCTTGTAAGCTCATGATTCTCTACCTGTTTTGCAAAAACAGTATTGCCGGCAACCTCTCCTTGTCTGATACTAGAAATCTCATTATCTTTCTTAATTAATGAAGCAACCCTATTAAATACATCTTTTGTTCCATTTGTGCTTCCTAAGTCAATAACATTTACCCTTCCATCTTTCAAACTCACTTCTACATGCCTTCTAGATACAGTCTGGTCAAAGGCAAACCTTGATTGGTCAACTCGACCTAAAATAACTTTTTGACCTTCGCGAAGGCCTTTGTAGTTGTCTAAACTGACCCTCATATGCCTACCAAACTGCAAGATCAAATACGGAGTTGTTATTGAAACACTGGGCGAACTGGGAAAACAATTTGGTTTATCTATCTTGAAAACACCAAACACCTGCTCTCCTATTTGAAATGCAGTACTTAGGCCTGCTTCAATTCCAAATGTTTTTTCACAATCCTGAGGACTTAATTCTTTATGGCTTAATACCACATTTTCTTTAGTCACCATATCATAATCATTCATACTTACCATAATAACAAATCTACATAGTGTTTAACAACATAATTTACTCATATAACCTGCCTACAGTGCTACCAATGCTACCAGCACCAGATAACTCTCAACCCTTCTGGACCCTGCAAACATGGCAATACTGGTAACAAAAAGCCCCCATCCATAAGATGAGGCCTTCATTGGCGTTTTTAAGAAGAACTAACTATTACAGTCCCACACTGTCAGCACCGTAAGCAGCTTGATCAGTGGTGAAACCTTCAAATTCTAGTTGTTTTATAAGGCCATCTCTTGAGAAGCCTGACAAATCTTGATAGCTTTTAGCTTTTTTAGCTGCCTGCTCATCCCAATCTGGGCTAATTTTATCTACTGCATAGGTAGCATCTTCTGTTGAAAACTTTTCAAATTCAAGTTGCTTAATCAAACCACTTCTTGAAAAGCCTGTCATGCTGAGATAAGAATTTGCTTTTCTAACAGCATTCTTCTGTGCGGTAGTTTCGTTGGAAGCTTCTTCAACTTCAGCTCTGTAACTTCCACTGTGCAGCATTGGACATAAATATCCAGTAATAATACCTACAATCTTTTCACCATCTGTGCAAACAAATATTCCATAGTCATCTCTATCTAAAAGCTCTGCATAAATATTTCCACCTTGTTTTATGGCTGAATCAGAATGACCTTCCTCACCTATTATCTGAAAAATACAGTCTGCTCAAAACTCATCAAGAAGATTAAGGACAGCAACTTTATCTGATTCAATTACTTCTCTTATGTTTACTTTATCCATCTTTATATATTCCTTGTATCCGTTTGTGATGTTTAATGTTCATTACAGCAACCCAAACAGAATAACTAATACCAAAAAGCCCACCACTAATTACTAAAAAATCTTGCAATCTTTGAGCGGTAACATACTTATTTACTAAATAAATACCAATAGCAATAGAAGAGTTAACCATTACAGCTTCAACTGCTAGTATTATCTTTCTTCTATGTAAACTCTCAACTAAAAACTTCTGTTCTTCTTGCATTTTTTCCTTTGAATACTAGCTGCTTTCTTTAATAACTTGTTCAACAATAGGTGGCAATCTATATTTGCTTCCTACTTCATCAACTAAAACAAAGTCACGCCACTCGACATCACTTTCAGTTGGTTTTTGTAAATCCCCTACAAGTTCAGCGTCATAGAAAAGTTGCAAGGTTTGATAGTAGTTTCCATTTCTGTGATAAAACCAATCAACGTGAGCCTTCAACAAGTTCCCCATCTTGATCTCAGCGCCACCCTCTTCCATGCACTCTCTTTCCAGAGCTTCGGCTATATCCTCACCAAACTCAATCCCGCCACCTACAACGTCATATAGTTTCTCAAGTTTATTTTTGATAATGAGGATTTTGCTATCTTTTTTTACCAAAGCATATGCAGAAACCCTCCAACTGAGTGGTGAACCATCGTATTCAACAGGTTCTTGATTTGCATCTGAAAATTGTTTATCTGAAATGTTACTCATGTTACTTTTGCTTCCCATTAGATAAAATATTTTAGTTACTAATACTTATATCTCACTTATTTTTAATTTACCAATTAAATCAAGATATACATTAAATGGCTGAGATATAACTTCTTCTGAATCTAAACCTAGTTCTGCTTCGACTTGTAATAAGTTATCACCTACATGACTCAGTATTATTGCATGTAACCAATCATCAATAAGATACAAGCGCACTAAGCCCTCACTATAATCGAATGTTTGGCTTTCCATTTTTACTTCACCAATTTCTTTAAAACCATGAGATCTTAGCCAAGAAAAACCCTCTTTTTTTGTGCTAACTGGAATAATTTCTTTTAGAGAAAAAAGACCATCACTTTCTTCTAAAATATGTATTTCCTGCTTATCAGCATATTGCACAAGTTTCGTAACATTATTAGTATCTTGTTGACCATAATAATGGTATGTAAGACTACTTCGTATTGGTAAAACGTTCTTTTGTGTTAAAAACTCTTTAATAGAATCAAACGACTTAATTCTATATTTCTTCTCTTGTTTACTCATAAGGTTATTGTAACAGAGGTTCGAAAGTCCCGTTCGGGTACAAAAAAACTCGAACCTATTTACTTGAGTAAAATCAGTTCGAGTCTACGCAGCTCCCCCTATTGGACTCGTTACGGAACGGGTATAAGGATAATTTGTTGGGAATTAGTGAGGAAGATGCTAATTGGTTTAGTGAAAAATTTGCTAGGTTGTTAATTAAAACTAATAACATTACATAGACGCAAAAAGACTCCCTTTGGTTTTAACCGCAAGGAGTCTTGATGCACATATTTACCAAAAACAATTTTTGAAACTGATTTACCGTTCAATCCGCTCAATTTCTGTGACAATCCCACCACTGTGGGTGATTTGCCACATGGAATTGATGTTAAAAGTTTTAAGTTCATCCAATGAATTAGGGTGATATGTAAAATTACCATCACCATCTAATTCATCAAAATAAACAGAAAAACTCATTTCACGACCGCTTTCACGATGCGTGTCATCAATGCGGTAATCTGTTGGCCAATAAGGGTCATAGTTAGAGCCTGTTGCAACTGCAGAGCGAATGAAAACCCATTCCCATTGCATATAGGTGTACCAAGTCTCATAGACTGGTTGGTCCACCATGTTTGGAACTTGTCGTGTACGTGGTTCATCCCAACAGTCAGGTTTGTAATGATCAATAGTGTCGGTTGTGCCGTCATCATAGGTCACCACCTCTGTGTAGTCATAAACATCTGGACCACACACATGCTCGGTATAATTTTCAGTCTTTGTACCTTGCTGAACCTAAATTGTGTGATGCTCTTTCTGTCTAGTCGAAACCAAATCTGCTCCAGCAGGAAGTGACCATCCTTCATGCTGATTATACTGGTATTCTTGTAAGAAAACCTCTGCTTTCCAACCAACGCTTTTCACCTGCACTTCTGCCTGACGTGGCCAGAAAATTAAAGCCATTAAAGCAATAAAAAGCAATCCCAAAGCAGGAACCCATACACGTGGGTCTGTAAGATCAAAACCTGTGCTGGTTTCTCTGCGATGAGTAGT
The DNA here is from genome assembly GCA_020632265.1 of Pseudomonadales bacterium. Classification (GTDB taxonomy): domain Bacteria; phylum Patescibacteriota; class Microgenomatia; order UBA1400; family PJMF01; genus VFLK01. The sequence goes on from JACKFW010000001.1 coordinate 423,678, forward strand.
CGGATACGAAGTTGTTGGCCGATATGCTTGAACAGTTTGCTGATGTAGTGGTTCACTCTTCAAGCGAGTTACCGCCCCACAATTAGGACAGGTTCCCTCACTCGTTTCACGACCACAGTTGTCACAAATACGGTTAGTCCGAGCAACATCAGCTAACGATGCACCACATTGATTACAAGTTTGGGTTCCAGGTTTGTTTTTGGAACCACAAAATGAACAGGTTTCATCGCTATGATGTTGAGCATCAACCCCCATTTTATCAAGCTCATGCTTTGTCAAAGCTGGAGCGTCAGAGCCAGGTTCGCGATATTGCTCACCTGCATCTTTTGTGTGGCCACAATTTGGACAAATTTTATTTCGTCCTTTAATTCCAGTTGTGCCGCAACTGGTACAGTCCCATAGGGATTCTTGTGTTTTTACAACAACACTTCGCGTAGAGCCACTTGGCTTGGTTTTACCAACCTTTTTTGGGTCTACAAATGTCCTTCTTGAAACAATTCTTTTCTTTGTCATTTTTGCACCTTTATACTTTTAAGGAAATATAAAACCAATAAAATTAGTGAAAACTTTTAAGAACAACACTCCAAATATAAAAAAGTTTTATATTCAAAATGTTGTTCTCAAAAAAAGATGAATTAAAAATGTAAGTCTTTTGTAAATTTATTAATGTGCAACAAAATATTTAAAGATAACGAAACAAACACCGCTTTGGTGTATCACATTATTCTTGATATTTTATAGAGTAATTATAGCCTATTTTAGGTAAAAAGTAAATATTATAGGATAGAAAACTCCCTGTCATCGACCAAGTTCGAATGGCATTTATGCACTAAACTTTACCCTCAATAATGATGTCAAACGAATTTTTTGGCTGTATCTTATCAAAGTAGTAGTTCTCAGCTTCATCCCACTTTCGATGCCAATCTGTCATAAACACTTCACCTTCTCTTTTCAGCAAGCGTTTTCTTCGTGACTCGTCTGGAAACTGAACCAACACTGAAATATCTGCTAAATGAGCTAACTTATCAGCAGAATAAACACCATCAACAACTACAACCCTTCTTGGGTTCAACTCAACCACCTTAGCAGACAAACCCTCCCCGTTTTCAAAATCAAAAGGATGGTACGTTGCTTGTAAATCAGATAGTAGCGGTATGAGTGCCTCTTCTTCCAATCTTTTGTAATCTAATACTGTATCAACTTTTTCTTTAGCTGTTTTATTATTCCAGTTAGCTTCTTTGCCCTCTGGTGGTCCTGTATAGAAGTCGTCAACCTTGATAATCACCGCATCTAATTCTGAAAATAATTTTTCTGCGATACTAGACTTGCCAACCCCACTTCTACCATCTAACACAACAACGACGTGTTCTTGTTGAGAAACAAGTTCTTCAATTTGATTGAGAAGTTCTTGGTAAGTATTTTCTTTAGACATGATGAAAGTATAACAAAAAGTTCGAGCGTCCAAGTTGGGGTACTAAAAACTCGAACCCGTTTACTTGAGTAAAATTAGTTCAAGTCTCATTTGCTCCCCCTATTGGACTCGTTACGGAACGTTAATCAAAAAGGTATATTGACAATTATCTATGATGATACAAAAAAGTTTATCTGAAATTACTTAGAATCTTCGTTTCTGCCTTCAACATAAGCTGTTGTTTGTTCATTAGGAGTTGAATTGCTTCGTCTAGCTTCAAGAACAGCCCTAATCATATCAGTTTTTTGTGTATCACCGACATTTCTTTGTGCCTCAGCTAAAAGATCTTCATCGCTTAGGAATCTTATGTATTGCTCATATTGCTCTTGTGCATATTCTGGATCACCCTTCGCATCTCGCTGAAGTCTGTGCAGTGCTTCACCATCTTTCACTTGAGTGTCTAGCTCTTTCAATTCTTTACTATCAGTATTTTCGGCCAGTTTTCTCACCTTTTCACGAAAAGCCGGGCTATGTTGTTCATGCATTTTTGACCACTTTCTTTTTTTTACTATATTGTTAAACATATCAGTTCAATTAAGAAACTACAACAAATAATTCTACATATTATAAAAAAAGACCTATGAATAGGTCTTTAATTTGCTCCCCCTGTGGGGCTTTATCCGAACTATACCAATTAAATAAATTGCTTGATCAGCGGATATAACCATCCCTCATCTTCGAACAATTCTTTTTTCATTTGTTCAAAGTTGCTCTTTTTGTGACTTTCGCTAAACTCTCCAAATATTTCTGCCCAATATTCAATAAGGTCATTAAAATATCTACTAAATAAATAGTACTGTGCACTGAGCTCATTTACTTTGTAGTCTTTTCTGACAGATTGATAACCTTGCATAAAATCTTTTTTATCCAGCAAGAACCATAAGTCACGTTCAGCTGGAGCAAATAATATATCGTCCCAATCGACAATATAAAAATCAGTAGGAGATTTAACCAAGATATTTCCTGGTGCATCTCCATGGGTGAGAAGCATTTGCCAATTTTTCTTTTGACATGTTGAAGAAAGATTTTGGAATATTTTATAAAACTGCAAAAGAGTATCTTGGCTTTTTCGCAACAAAGTTGAGGCTGCTTGTTCTGTTATATTGGGGCTTTCTAGTTCAACAAGATCAGACAGTCTGTTTTCAAAAATATCGGCATGCTTGAAATGGAATGTTTCTTTTGGTGTATCTAAATTCAGCTGTTCAGAAAGTAGGTGTATTTCCCCAAGTAATTTTCCAAATAAAAAGTTGTCATAGTCATAGCTTTGGGGAGCCTCTATGTAGTTAAAGAGAACTAACAATGATCCATTATCCATAACAAATAGATTATTATGTAGTGTTGTTAATGGATAATTTATCCTGTTTTGTCCAAGAGTATGCAACTTTTTTAATATCGGCAGGCTTCTAATAACACCAGGAATAAATAACTGCTTATCAATAACCTTACAAAAAAACTTTCCTCTATCAGTTTCAATAAAATATGTTTCAGCTACAAACTGACGTGGAGCATCAGTAATCGAACTAACTGAAAAGCCATAATTAAGCTTTATGAGTTGTTTTAGATTTTTTTGCATTAGACACCTTATTCTTTTTCTTCGTCTTTCTAGCTATACTTGGCTTTGGCATTTTACTTGCTAACAAATCAAAATAAACATCAACGTATATCTTCATTCCAAAAACCTCGGTGAGCGTTACTGGCTTGGTGTCTTCACCCTTTTTTGCAGCCACTAATTCTTCACCCAACGCAAGTAACTTCTCCATGTCTTGAAACTCACCAAACTGACTGAATACTTTTTTGACAGCTTCAATAAAATCTATAGTGCCATCCCAATCTCCGCTTATTTTCATTGCATCTTTGAGACTTAGGTAAAAAGCAATAAAAGCCTCTGCTTCTGTCCTTAAGTGAAAGTCATTTTTTGAAGTTAAAGCAAGTCCAAATGCATATCTACCCAAGGCCTGCTCCATTGGTTTACCTTTGTTACTTGTCACAAATGCAAAAATTTGTGTTGTTTTCGCTAGATCTCTCTCTTTCAGCGTCCATCGGAGATCCTTCCAATTCACTGCTAGTCTTTTTTTTGGCCTAGCTTCAAGCCTCATTTTTTTCTCAACATCCCAAATTTCCTCATAGTACTTTTCAATATCTTTTTCCACATTCCACCAAATAAAACCTCTTGTAGCGATATTGAGGGCTACTGCAAAACTTCTGGCAATGCCCCAACCTTGAGGCCAAAGGCCATGTGGAGAAAAGATTTTAGTCAAGTTGAACGTACAGTAGAGCGTTCTTTTGTCATCAGTATCAAGCTGGATAAAATCCACTTTTTCATTCCACTCATTTAACACTTTTTTTCTAATTGAGTGAGAATCGCTATATAGCTTGATTTTAATCTTATATTTGGGCTCGTTGGCTTCTTTTCCTCGTGGCTTCTTCCTGCTTAATTCTTCTTCAACAATTTTTCTTATCTCATCGTTATTATCATCGACCTGCTTCTTCAACCACTTGACCCATTTTCGTGCATCACCTTGAAATTCAACTAGTTTTTTGTGCGATGCACCCCCAAATACTAGATCTCTTTTTTCTGGATCTTGTGTGGCATCCAAAAACCATTTTAGTTCTTCCTTATCAGGATCATCCTTATCAAATTCAAATTCTCTGTGTTGCTCCATACCAAGTCTTGCTTCTGCCAAGGAGAGGAGTTGATCAGCTTCATCTTGCGTCACATTTTCTTTTGCAGGTTTAACTGAGTAAGTATTGGTATAAAGTGAATTCAATCTTGTCCAATGTACTGTTTGGGCAAGCCCTTTATACGAATCAAGCTCCTGCTCTGTCATTAGATGTTTTCCAAAATTAGGACCCCAAAATGCCCAAAAAAGCTTCCTTACATGATCATCCATCGAACTAGATTCAAAATTTGTAGCAGACTGGTCATCTACTACGTGTTGCATGATGACGAGCTCTGCTTTGCCAATCTCTTCTAGTGCAAGAGCAGATAGGTGGTACTGAATATGAGGAAGATCACTTTTTTGGACTTTCTTGGCTGACTTAATAAAATCATCTGCACTGGATATACAGTTGGCTCGAATGTTTTGAGTAAAAAAAGATTTTGATTTATCCTTGAAGAACCTGACTATATGATCGGTGACAGTTGTTTCGAACGGCTCATCATGAAAGCCATGCTCACTTTTCTCTATAGTTTCAAATGATTTATAAGCGTTTGTTAGCGTTTTATAGACATTCTTCGCATCTTGATAAGAAACTTTACTGTCTTTAGTACCATGAATAATTAACAAGGGATTGTGGTACTTTTCAAGATTTTTAAATGGAAAGAATTTCTTCATCTCCTCAAATAACTGCCTTCTCACCTTAAACTGCCTACTCCCAATCTTTATATATCCGTTTTTTTTCAATCTCTCAAAGACATTTTCAAAATGCTTCTTAGCCCAGGAAGTAGAAGGTTTCAAAAATGCTTTCTCATAATCTAAAACAGGATTGGCTAGTAATAAGGCTTGAATTTTATCTTGATTTTTCCCTGCATATAATGCAGCGATGCCTCCACCGAAACTTGCACCAGCTAAACCAATCCACTCATAACCTTCTTTTAACGCAAATTGAACTATAGATTCTAAATCTTGCAACTCACCAGATATAGTAAAATCCTCTTCACTTTTTCCAGTGCTCTCTCCATGAGCTCTAAAATCAAAACGAATAGTTGAAACACCCAAATCATTAAGCTCACGCTCAGAACGAACAAAAATACCTTCATCATCTTTATTAACTGTCATCCCATGAGCCATTATCACTACTCTAGAAGAGTCTGGAAGATTCTTATAAATGACGGCTAGTTTGTGCCCGTCAGAAGTCTTAATTTGTATGTCACTTTTATCTTTATTTTTCATAGATTTCTACAAACTCTCCCTCATTGAGCACAATAATTGGCTTATCGCTATCAAGAAGACTAAGTTTCATCTCTTTCTGTTCTTCAACATCCCAGTGGCACAGTGTCTGAATTGGCAGCAGTCCAACTCCTTGGTGCTTGGTGTCAGAATCTTGACTGTCAAAAGACAGAACATAGCTTTCTGATGCTAAAAATGCACCCATGGAGCTCCCAGCATAGATTTTGCCATCAAGCTTCTTTTTTAGTTCACCGAGACTCTCATAATGTGGTTCAAGTAACTCAGCATCACCGCCAGCTACATACAGCACATCATACTTATCAATTTTAGAAAACAGATCTGACTCATCCTCAACGACATGAAATGTTACCTGTTTTTCAGTATTCTTCTGGATTTTGGCAGAATCTCTCTCAATTAGTTTTTGCCACTCATCTCTATTTCTGGACCAATAACACAAGAGGGTTTTTACTTGATCTTTCTCAACTAAATCTGTGAACTTAGCAAAGAATCTATCGTTTTCTGGTAAATCTTTGGATGTTGCTCCACCGTGGAGTAAGAATGTTGTCATAGTTATTTTTTTCGCAGCACATTCTGAGGTTTGCCTTCTATGAATGTCTCAATGTTTCTAATAGCAACTTCGGCCCCACCAGCAATAGCTTGTTTAGTAGAAAAGGCAATATGAGGAGTCACTAGGATCTTTTCGTTGCTCATGCACTTTTGATAAAAATCATTAGTGGTATCGCCGAATTTTTCTGGATCACAATCAATCGCAGCACCAGCAACCACGCTCGATTCGATAGCCTTAATCAAACCATCAATGTCGTAAGTATATGGTCTAGCAAATGTTAAGTAATAAGTGCCTTCACTCAAATTCATGAAGAAATCTTCATTCAACAGATTTTTACTAGAAGTATTGCAGTTTAGAGAATTAACAATCAAATCTCGGTCTTTTGACTTCTCAGATAAGTCGTCTCCTCTGTCAAAGTATTCAACTTTCATCCCAAAGGCATTACACAAAACTCCAATCTGACTACCAATTGCTCCATGTCCTACGATTAAAACTTTTTTACCTACTAGAGTCTCTTGCAACTCTACTGGAAAGTTCTCTTCAGCCCTAACCATCGGTCCAAAATTCCTAAAAAGTGATAGGACCATGTACATCACCCACTCGACAATTGAATCACGGTTTCCACCCGAACCATTAGCTACTGTCACGCCATTTTGGGAGAGTTCTTCCGTATCGAAGGTGCCAAGCTCTACATATGGATAAGTAATAAACACATTTCTAAGTTTAACTAAGCTATCAAACAAAAAATCACCATTGCTGTAAATAATATCTGCACCATTAGTCTTACTTATAAAATCATCAACTGAAATTGGTGAATCTTTAATTTCAAGTTCCCCTACATCTTGCAACCTTTTTTTGTGATCATCTGATAGGTTAACTCCTAAAGTTATAATTTTTTTCATAATATTATTCCTTTCTGTCAAAAGAGTAATCTGCTGTTTGGTACTTATTGATAAATGCAGTTACTTGATCTGCTAATTGCTCACCTTTGAAGCTTTGATCAATAAATTCAGCAATTTGCTGCATCTCAGCTTTTTTCATGCCCCTGCGAGTTACTTCTTGGGTACCAAGGCGAATGAAAATACCTTGATCGAACAAATTATCGAAATTTACGGCGACATTATTATCAAATAACTGGTCGTATAGTTTTTTGTAATCACCAACCTCGCTAGTCAATAAATGAACCTGATGGTTTTCAGAGTATCTGCCTGTATTTGCTTTTCTTACTTTATAGCCCATACCTACGAGTGCCTCAGCCAGAGCATTGGAGTTAGCAATAATCTGCTTGGCATAGTCTTCACCAAACTCTTTCATCTCTAAAATTGTCGTGGCTAAAGCAATTAAATGATGTGTGTGAGGACTGGAAAATAAACAAGCGTTGATGATTCCATTGGCTTTACTTCCTAACTCTTCGTCTCTAAACGCAATCATTCCTTTCTGTGGTCCAGGAAGTGTTTTATGTGTATTTGCACAAACAACATTTGCTCCTTCTCTGAGAGGGGCTTGAAACTCTTGGCCCATAATCAAGCCCATGGTATGGCTGGCATCATAAATAATGATTGCCTCTTCACCCAAAGCTTCTCTTATTTCTTTCAAGTTGTGTGGATTCAAATAATAAGACACATCCATATAAAACGCTTTCGCACCAGATTCTTGATAGGTCTTCTTTATAGATTCAACGTCAAAAGACAGTGATTCAAAATCATAGGATGCAAAAACATGACTGCGTCCAACTCTTTCAATTATGCCTTTTGTAGCAAAATGACCGCCATGGTCATGGTGAACCGTCATTACTACATCACCTGGTTTTGTAGTGGATAAAATGGCACACATCATTGCGTGAACACCAGACAAACAATTTAAGTTGACATATTTTGCACTCAACATTTGTTTAGCAGCTTCTTCGGCTGCTGTCACTAATTCTTCAATTCCTGGAAAACCGAGAGCAGTAAATGGTCCTAAATCAACTTTACTGTCTTCACCACCACCCATGTAATACCGATCTGATAGTCGAGAGCTCATAAAAGCTCTTGCTGTATCCGACATCAGAGGTTCATTTGCGGTTAAGTGGAGAAATGCATCATTTCTCTTTTCTTCATCTTTAATTTTTGAATAATAGGTTTGAATATTCATAATTTTCCTTTTTATAATGCTTTTTTCCAAGTTTTTGCATGTCTACCTGTTCCATATTTGTCTTCAATAAAACCAGTCTGCTCATCGGTCATTTTGTCATAAAAACCCCAACTATCCTGATATCTTGGACCACTGTGAATCAATAACTGCCTTTTAGCTTCTTGTCTGCCAGCGTCACATATCGCATCAAATAGTTTTCTTCCAACTCCACCACCACGAAATATTTCTGGTGAGACGAACGCATTAAGAAGCTCAATTGAGTCACTTGGGTCATCAAGCTGAAAGTGTTGAACCATATCAGGGTCTGGAACTGAATAGGCCATACAGCCAATAACTTTACCCGATTGATCACGGGCAACTATGTAAGTACGAGTTCTACCATACTCATCTTGCTCACCTCTCATGTAGCCTTTAATCGCTTCAATTTCATCTGTAATAACTTGACTTGTGCTTCGATCCCAGACATGAGCTTCTAAAATTGGGTCAAATTGGTCAATATCAGCTTCAACAAGTGGGCTAACTTCTACTTGAATTGGAGAGGGCTTTTCTTTTTGAGTCATAATTTACATCTTAATAGTATTAACTTTACTTATATGGCAATTTTACAATATAAAACTGGATATCCCAATTACAAAACATGCTCTGCCTACAGTGCTACCAATGCTACCAGCGCCAGATAACAATCAATCCTTCTGGACCCTGCAAACATGGTAAGACTGGCAACAAAAAAGCCCCATCCATAAGATGAGGCCTTCATTAGCGTTTTTATAAAAAGTACTTACTATTACAGTCCAACGCTGTCAGCACCGTAAGCAGCTTGTTCAGTTGTGAAGCCTTCAAACTCTAGTTGTTTTATAAGACCATCTCTTGAGAAACCTGACAAGTCTTGATAGCTCTTAGCCTTTTTGGCAGCCTGTTCATTCCAATCTGGACTAATTTTATCTACTGCATAGGTAGCATCTTCTGTTGAGAATTTTTCAAATTCGAGTTGCTTAATTAGGCCACTTCTTGAAAACCCTGTCATGCTAAGGTAAGAATTTGCTTTTCTAACAGCATTCTTCTGTGCTGTAGTTTCATTGGAAGTTTCCTCTACTTCGGCTGCTTCCTTAGTGTCACCTTTTTCCATTACTTCTGCCGATGGAGCTGAAGTATCAGATTTAGGAGTGTCATCACCTGAGCCTGCGATGGCACCAATAACAAAGAGTACTACTAAGGCAATAGCACCCCATTTAAGTAATTTTTTCATATTCATCCTTTATTTGGTATTTCTATCTGGGTGGTTCCAATATTATCACAATCTTTCCATATATGGAATGGCTAAATATGGAAAGCACAACCAAAATAAAGATGTGCCAATAAGTACCAAAAATGACCAGTACCTGCCATATCGTGAGAAGCTTGGTGAAAGAATCAAGGACCTCAGAAAGAAGCGTGGACACACTCAGGAAAGCTTTGCTCTTGATGTAGTTAAGATGAACGTGTCTTATCTGGCAAAAATTGAAAATGGTTACGTCAACACATCGGTAAACTACCTTATCCGCATCGCCAAGGGCCTGAATGTGAAGGTCCGTGACTTGGTTGAGTTCTAATTTCCCTAAAATTTCACGAAGAGATCTTTTATAATCAAGGTAGATTACCATTACTACCAAAGATTGAAATTACTATGCCAAAATTAGTGAAACTGCGTCAGATACGCAAAGTGGAAGAAGAAAAAATCCTTAAAGAGGATGGAAAAAAGAAAACTGATTTCAAGTCATACAAAGAATATCGTGATTACATTAAAAAAAGATTTAAAGAAAAAAACATAAGAATTGATGCCGAAGAAGTATTTACATCCTCAGAAATAAGTGAATTTCTCGGAGTTGTTTCTTCGATACAAAACGTTATAAAAACCTTTCAACCCTACTTTGTAGGGCTACAAACATCGAATTTAATCATCAAGCACCCTTTCGCATCTCTCATTGAACCTGTTGAACAACTCCAAAAAAATCTTTTGATTTCAAAAGTTAAGATCACTGATTTTATGTCTACGATTCGAGTAGCTCATGAGGCATTCTTAGATCTAGCTGCTAGATTTAGTGAAATTGCTGAAAGCTACAATCGTTCATTTCAAATGATTAGTGACGTGTTTACATTCAATGCAAATGCTATCAAAAGATTATTCGTATTTATGGAAGATCAATCGAGTAAAAGATGGAGTTTTGACTTTATTGTGCCTGTTATTCGTTTCCCTTTACTAGAGAGTAAAAATCTTGGATTACCCAGCCAAAAAACTGACGATCAACTTGAGGAATATCAACAAAGAGGAATTTTTGGGTTCTATCATCAGTCACTACATATAGATAAGCAAGAAGATGAGGCACTTGTTATCACTGAGAGGAACACTATTGATGATTCACACCTCATCGAAGAAGCGAGCCATGAGCCAGATATCATTGATGCCTCTATCATTCCTTATGCAGATAATGGTCCTCTGAATACAACTCTATCTGTAAAATCAGACGGAGAAAATCATTACATCTATGTTAGTGGCATTGGTCGATCAAAAACGATAGAAGGTAACCCAACTTGGCTAAAAGTATTGATGGGTTACGAGAAAAACCTTGGCATAATGAGAAAAAAGGATATTGTAACTATATGGAATCAGGCTAATAAAAACAGCTGGAAAAATACTCCCGACCCCAAAAAAGAAGACTATATTCCGACTATTCACAGGCTGGTTAGAGATAATGTAGCCAAATATTTTGGCCAAAACTATCGCTGCATCAATTTCAAGAGATCTAAAAGCCAAAACTTTCCAAATTCATATCAAATGGTAGTTCAGTTTAGGAAAAACTGAACTCCAATATCTTTCCTCTGAAAAGATACTGATTTCTTGATATTTTAAATACAAATCATTTTTTATTCCAGACGAGAAGTTCAGTTTTTTCAATGGAGTATTTATACGAAGTTCAGTGATTATTTGATTTCATAGTGTCTGTACCAAAAAAAGGACACTATGGATAATTACAATTCAAATACACAACAATTTTCTTCTTACGACCTCGGCCTTGCCGCATCTTTAGTATGCAGCGGCTTTCCTGTCGATTTCTTAGATAAATCAAATCCTCGAAAAGTTGAGTTCTATTTTCAGCGAGCCGATGGCTTGGATCAAGCCATCCAAATGTATTGGGCTAATCAGTTGCAAGTTCCCGCTCTGTCCTACTTCAATGCCCTGAAAATGCTCAAAAACAGGATATATAGCGAGTAACCATGCGGAGAAATAAAGATGAATATTACAAAAGACAAGTCCCCATCTCTCCAAACTGAACCTATTGCAGGTAGCTTTTATTCTTTGGCCCAGCTCCTTCAAGGATTTGCTGAACGACACAACCTTGGTCAACTCTTGGATGAAATGTCACCTGATGAAGCTGTCGATCACGTTCTAAAAAAGAGAAAGGAGAAAAATATGTAAGTCTCAACTGCATCAACCCAAACCCAATTACAAATTACACAAAGGAAAAATATGTCATCAAAAAACATGACGCTAACAGTAAAAACAACAAGTGCTCCTGAACCAATACCAACAGGCGTATATCAGGCAAAGCTATCAGATCTTGAAAAGAGTGAGGGTGATTTTGGTCCCTATCTTAAACTCACGTTTCTCATTACTGACGGTGAGCACAAGGATACCGAGAGGACCACCATCGCCAGTATGAAGCTGAGCACAGGTGCTAAAAATACCAAGCTCTACGACATTGTAGCCGCACTTATGGGCAAGTCACCTGAAACAAGCACTGAGATTGACCTAGGTGCTTTGGTAGGTAAACCCTGCCAGATACTTGTAAAAGATAAGCCTGGTGATAAAGATGGCTGGCAAATTATTTCAGAAGTAATGCCAGCGAGTAAATAAAACGAAAGCAGGAGGGTGTGTCTATTAGGATGCACCCTCCCACAGATTGATATGCCTACTATAACAAACCGCACACCAGCAAACAATCAAGAATGGGAAGAGCTTGGTGCATACTACTTGAGCCTTGGTTGGTCCATTATTCCTGTCACGAGAGATAAGAAACCGTTGGTTAAGTGGAAGAATTTTCAAACCCAAAAGCCAACTACAGAACAAGTTGGCGAATGGGCTTCCAACTCAAAGATAGCTGGTTATGCCCTTGTCACAGGTTCAATCTCTGGTGTCGTAGTCCTTGATCTTGATGAGGGTTCTGAGTTCGATACCTCTACTTTACCTGCTACACCTTTCTCCCAAACTGGCTCTGGTGGCCGACATTATTTTTTCAAGTCACCAGAAAAACCTATTAAAAATGCTGCTGGTTTTGTAAAAAATACTGACTTTAGAGGTGAGGGTGGTTACGCCATTTTGCCACCCAGCAAACATCCTTCTGGAAATCAATACTTTTGGCTCAGCAGTCCAGAGGATACCAAGCTGGCTGAGATGCCTGGCAGTCTTATTGACTCAATCAATGGTAACCAACAGCTAATGCTCAGCGTAAAAAGCGATGAAAATGTCTTTGAAGGTGTAGAAAAGTCTACCCGTAATCACTCGGCTACTCAGGTGGCAGGATCACTTCTGAGTCGTTACCCAAAAGACGAATGGGGAGCAGTTGTTTGGCCTTTACTGCAAGGCTGGAACACACAAAACAAACCGCCTCTTTCAACAACCGAGCTAAGAGCTGTATTTGACTCAATTGCTGAGCGTGAACAAGGACAGCCAGATCAAGATGACGGAGGCTCTAATCGACCTAGCCAAGCCAAACTATTGGTTGAGATGGTTCTGAGCAGTAGTATCAAACTTTTTACTAATCAGTTCCACGAACCAGTCCTCACTTCCCCTGAAACTGGATTCTTAACCTTCAAGATTAGTTCATCAGCTACAAAGCAACTTCTTTTCAAGATGTTCTGGGACAGTGAAGGCAAACCCCCTAGCTCCGAGGCAGTGAATAATGCTCTTACTACGTTGCAAGGGATTGCCACCTATGACCGAGATAAAATCACTGTTTTTAATCGAGTAGGTAGACATAAAAACACTATCTACTATGACATTGGAGATGGCACTCATGTGGTAGTCATCGACAAGGATGGTTGGAGCATTGATAGCAGCTGCCCTGTCTACTTCAACCGTTTCTCACATCAAAAGCCACAAATATTGCCAAAGCGTGGTGGCAATTTGGAAGAGATCCTTGCTTTCATGAATGTTCAGGACCAACAGCAAAAGTTACTAATCCTAACCTTCTTAGTCGTTAGCTTAATTCCAGATATTCCCCGAGCAATGTTAGTACTTCATGGTGATCAGGGTTCAGCAAAATCAAGTTTGCTCCGTATTCTTAGAGAAATGATTGATCCCAGCCAAGTGCCACTTCTTACTCCACCAGACTCTATACGTGAACTGGTCCAATTTGCCAGTCATCACTACGCTGTCTTTTTGGACAACCTTTCAACGCTTTCAGTGTCATTGTCTGATGCCCTTTGCCGCCTGATAACTGGTGATGGGTTTACTAAAAGACAACTATTTACTGATGATGAAGACGTACTCTATGCCTACAAGCGAGTAGCTGGCCTTTGCGGTATCAACCAAGTTGCAACAAAAGCCGATCTTCTTGACCGAAGTATCATCGTACCTTTGGAGCGAATACCTGATGGGGATAGACGTGAAGAGAAGAACCTGTGGCAACGTTTCAAAACAGACAAAGCTCTTATTCTTGGAGCCTTATTTGATGCCGTAGCTGCCACTCTCCGCACTGTCCATGACATTGAACTTACTACCAAACCTCGTATGGCCGATTACTTCAAATACGCCACTGCTGCGGCAATACATCTGGGCTACACCGAACAGGATCTTTCCGATGCCTTTAATCAAAACGTTAAGCAACAAAATGAAGAAGCCATAGACTCTTCGCCCGTTGCTCAAACAATTATGGAGTTCATGAGGAATAAATCAAACCAAGAACTACGCAGTTCAGATCTTTACAAAGAACTTTTTGAAATAGCTGAAAACCTCAAAATCAAACAAGGCTTTCCCAAATCACCTACGTGGCTGTGGCGAAAAATCAAAGATGTCCGTCCTAATTTGATGGCCTATGGCCTCAATGTCACCAAAGAAAAAATGGAGGATGGCACTTACATAAGAATCATAAAAACTGCCACCACTGCTTCCAGCACATCAGCACCAGACAGCTCTGGGCCTGAAAGCACTGGTAACACTGACAACAAAACCGTAGAAAACATGACCGAGGAGGAGATCAAGGAGGCACTCTTCTAATCTCCCCTCCACCCATAACTGTTACTAATAAACCAGGAGAAAACTATGCAATGCACTTATATCAAAGCTAATAATCAATCTTGTAAGGCTCATGCCATGAAAGGAAGTGAGTTCTGCTTTACTCATAATCCCGAAACTCGTGATGAACACGCCCAAGCTGTAGTGCTTGGTGGACTCAACTCATCCAGAAAAGACAGCATTGAGTTACCTGCAATTGATGTTCGCCAACCTGATGGTGTAGTCCAACTTCTGGAAGAAACAATCAACGGCGTTCGTGATGGCAGTATTCCACCTAAAGTAGCCAGCACTGTTGGTTACTTGGCTGGGCACTTACTCAAAGCCATTGAATCAGCAGACCTCGATAAACGATTAGAAGTGATTGAGCGAGTGATTTTGGAACGTAAATCCATAATGAAAGGTTACAAATGAAAAACTTTTCTATCCAAGCACTAGCTGGTGTTTTAACTGCCAAAGAACGAGCCAAAATCATTGCGGAATACATCGTTAAAGGTGATGAAACTGGCGAAGACTTAGGCCATGAAATCAACAAGATAAAAATGAACATGAGCAGCAATCAGATAACCGAATTCAACTTCTACATGGATATTATTCAAACCGTTCATGTCGTCATGGAGGCTGACTTTCAAACTATGTACTTGCGATTTTTTCTCTACTCTCAGCAACTCGAAAAAATATATCAACAATGGTCCATGAGTATTTACAGCCACTTCACTCACCGAGATCTGAACTGGTTACCTAAAATTGTGACTCAACAGGGTTATCAAGAATTGTACGAAGAACAAAAAGCCCAAGAACTGTCAGCTGTTTTCTCTTTAGAAACTTTGGCTGAGCATGAGGCACTCGCCAAACTCCAATCAGAAGGTTGGTGGAAAGACACCGATCTATTTATGGTCCACAAACAGCTGGTAGCTGATGCCAATAAAACCGAGGACCAACTGATAGATGAATATCTTGACCACGTTGAAGAGCGAGTAGCTACCTACCTCGAATATAAAGATAAGAAGAATGCTTTTCTACACCTTTATCAGGAATATGCCGAGTATGAAGGCAAGAGTCGTGACGAAATGAGAGAAATGGTGACAACTAAGTACGACTTTACTCCCACCGATCCAGCAGATACTCAAAAATGGCTTGGTGAGATTGAAAATCAAAAACAACGGCTCCAAAAACTGATTAACGAAGGAGTGCTCGAAGCCGCTACAGTTGGCAGTGAGTTTGGTTTTTACGGGACCTCCGAAGATACAGGTAGGCCAGGAATCACGGCTGTTAGTTGGTATAACTACTTAGAAAAATACGATACAGACTTCAACGATTTTATTGATGATGTTGATAACTTCATTTATTTTTGCCACAACGATGTAGCCATTATTCAAACCAAACAAAGCCAGGAAAAGAAAACTGATGAGCTTACCGCTAATATCATCAAGAAACGATTGCTTGAACACTTAGATCACTTCAACGCCATTACTTACGAACCAATAAGCGGTGATAAAAAACTACACCTAGAAGCCAAGACTTTAGAACGAATTAAAGAACTGCTTTTCTCTATATCAGTAATCAAATTAAGACTCCTTGCTTATATCAAAGTGATTGAGGCAGTCGAGGACTTTTACTTTGATGGCACTCAGATTGTGTCTCGTAATACTTGGTATGCCAAAGCAGCTCAAGAACACTATGATTTTATGCTCCAACAGCATCAACAGTATCTTGATTTTGTCTACAACTATTTTGGCAACTTTACTATTGGCTCAGTGAACCCTATTTTTGACTGCCACGATGACCTTCAATTTATAGAACCAAACAAGGAAGAAATTCAAAGAGTTACTAAGGAGCAGATGAGCTTTATGCTGGAAAAAGCGGTAAAGGGCAGCCACTACCGTCCACCGCGAACTCCATTTGACGAAAGAGTATGAAATCAGGGAAAATAGCTATGCACTCAGCTTATAGAAATGGCTTTTTTTAATGGCCGTCTTGGACAATTGGAAGTCATTTCTAGTTGAGTGCACCAGGGCGGCCATTTAAGTATAAGGATGAATATGTATCAAAGCACAGACACCTCACAATTTGACCACGTTAAGAACTGTCTCATTTATGCTCGTGTTAGTACTAGCCGACAAGTTGAAGAAGGTCACTCACTCGAAGATCAAATTGAACGCCTAACAAAATTTGCTAAAGATCGCGAATGGCGAATTTTAGAAGCGTTCAAAGATGGCGGAAAAAGTGGTGGTTCAACATCTGGCCGAGCTGAGTTCAACCGTATGTTGGAACGCTGTGCTGATGATCCTGATGTTCACGCAGTGTTACTAGAAGAAACTGATCGTTTTGCTCGTAATGCTCAGGACCACTTGGCCGTCAAATCATTTCTCAAAAAGCATAATGTAGTCTTGATTGCTACTCAGCAACCTAATTTTGGTGATGACCCCGTTGGCAATTTTGTTGATCTCATTATGGCTGGTGCTAATCAGCTACAAAGAGAAATAACTGGTGTTAAAACCAAGCGAACAATGGTTGGTCTGGCAGAGAAAGGACTACAACCTGGTGGAGCTGTGCTTGGATACCTAAACTCTTACGAAAAAGGTGTGCCCTGGAAAATTGATAAAGAGCGAGTGTACTATGTAAAAGAAGCCTTCAGCAGATACAACACAGGCAACTACTCCATCCATACCCTTGGTGATGAACTATATGCAGAAGGCTTTCGTACTAGAAATGGCAAACGTGTTCATTCAAGTAACATTCAAAAAATCCTAACCGATGTTCGTTATCTTGGTTGGGTAAAGTACGATGGCAGAATCTATAAAAATGGCCAACACCCTCAACTTATCAATATCACGGAATTTAAAAAAGCGGAGGCAATTATGAAAAAACATAACAAGGGAGCAAATAGGTCACGCAAACATAACTGGTTTCTGGCAGGATTAGTCTACTGCCAGCATTGTGGTTCATTGATGTCAGGTGAAAAACATGAGAAAAGTACTGGCAAAATCTACAAGTACTATCGCTGCATGGGACCTAAAAATCATGGTCATACTTGTAATGAACCATATGCCAATATAGAGAAGGTTCATGACCAACTGTACAAATGGATTACTGGTTTAGAGTTTACCGATACCTTTTTTGACGGCCTTCGCCAAGAATTGATGTCACTCATGGAAAATCAAGGTGATACTGTCAAAGACAGGCTGGACACACTCCAAAAACGTAAAGAATCAATAGAAAAGAAAATGGATAAGCTGGAAGATCAAATGCTTTCAGAGGTGATTCCACAGGATAGAATCGAGAAAAAGTACAAGCCATTGCGAGATGAGCTAACAGCCGTTGAAGCCAAAATCGAAAAGCTGAACAGACCCTCAAATAATATGGATGAAGAAAAGATCGAAACGATCATCAAGTTCATGAAACGCTTGCCCGAACTTTATGATGCCTTCAACAAAAAAGAACGTAAACAATTTCTTAAGTGGTTCACCACAAAGATCATGATAAAGGATAAGAAAATCGTTGATATTACCTATACACCAGGCTTTCAAGCCATGGTTGATAGAGACATCGTTCGGATAAGCGAAACGTGGCTCCGAGCAATAGACGCTATTCGAACCTGTGTTATGCAGGAAAATGTTAGATTTTATCGCTTATTAGATGCTCCATTGTCTTAAAATAGCCTCCATTACTTCCACTGCTTCCATTTTTTGTGTAACGATTACACGCTTTGTTGTGGCACACCACCCCCACCCCACGGGAGGCTCAATAAAACCCTTCCAGGAGGTAGATGGAACTGCGGGCGAGTAAAGAGATAGTATGGTCTAGACAGAGCCACCAATTTTACAAGCTTTGGTAGTATCTCTTAATTTTCTCAGCCATTAACTTTCTTCTTTCCGCTAAGAAAGTTTCATAATCCAACAAATCAGCTTCTAAAATCATTTCTGGAATACAGTTTTGTTGCAAATTGTTTAATAGCTCATCATGGTCAGTAATAGCACCATATAACATGTCGCTATTTTGAATTTGCTCTACAATCATAGAAAAGTAGGCTTTTGGCTCCTTGTTGCCAATTTTGATATTAGTTTCTGATTGCATGTATACGTAATTGGCTATTTGGTTGTACTCACTTCGTTTCTTGCCATTCTTCTTTAGAAAATCTCTGGGAAACAAGTGATGAATATCGCCTCTGTGAGTAATCAAATCTTGTACAGTAATTTCTCTAGATAAAAATCCTTTATCCTTATCTTTCACTTGTGCAGCCAAATACACATTAAAATAGGGACTGGTAGAAACAGAGGTATTTAAGCTCTGTACTAGACTGGCTGACCAAAAAGCTTCAGATAAATCGGCTGCTTCGACATCCTCCAGATACTTTTCAATAGATTCTTCAGAAATTTTCTTAATATCAAAATCCATTTGGGATTCTGGAGAACCTGAGTATCTTCCCGTGAGTATTGAGAGCACAAACCAGCGTCTTACGAATCTTTCAATCTTCTCTGGTGGATAATTTAGCGATTTTAACTTGAGGTAAACAATGTAGGCAAAATTAAGAGCATTACCAGACCTGATCATTGATTTATCAATAAAACCAGTTGATTTGATAATCATTAAAAATCTCTTAAAATTTGTTTCATTCACAAAGCTAGTTACTGAGCTCTTTAATCGTGCAAAAGTATCCTCAGCAATTTCTTCCTCGTAGGTACGAGTTTCAAAATTTCTTCCAGAAAGTAAGCCGACCAAATCAGCTAGTTTTCCTCTGCCAAACTCACTCACAAAAGAAACTCTCAAAACATCTTTGTAATCTGGATCATACAAATCATCATTTTCGTCTTTTAACCATCTTAAGTGTGAATAGTAGTCACCCTTAACAAAGGTTTCATCAACTTCACTCATGCGAGCGTAAAAATCAGGAGCAACTGCCAAATGACAGAAATAATCAATACATTTTCGTAGTTCTGGACCACCATATTGATCATTTGAGGCAATCTTACTCATCGCAAAGTCTGCCTGACTCAAAACTACTCCCTGGCTATTAATACGCACAAAAATTTCTGTGACAGTTTCAATATCAAGCTCCCCGCTTAATTCAATTAAACCAATTTGTTTTTTAACCATGCCCTGCAATCTCTGCAAAACTGCTTCAATGGTTTCTTCACTGGCTGAAGGGTTTTTCTCGCAATAATCTCTGATAAGTTTCAATAAACTTATGTTTCCTTGAATAACTGCTGAAATATCAGGAATCCAAGACACATCCTTTTCAATAGCTGGGTTAAATACCTCAAACTTTTCTTTGAGTGGATGGAATGCGATTTGAATACGTTTTTTCCTGTATTCTTGATCGATAATTTGTTCACCAAGTATGGCTGCAGCCATAGCAGTTACACGCTGTTGTCCATCAATCAAAATTTTTTTACCTTCTGAAGAACTACCATCTTTTAGACGAATACTTGGATTTCTCCAAGAAATCAAATACCCAATCGGATAACCCTGATAAAGTGAGTCCATGAGGTTTCTAACTTTAGTTGCATCCCAGACAAAAGGTCTTTGTATTTCTGGAATAGCTATCTCTCCAGACTTGACCCATACTAATATGGTATCGATTAAATGTTGATTAACAGAGTATTTTTGTAGTTGCATTGTGACTTCCTATTTTACTAACTTTTGTAATTCTTCATAAATTCTGACCATGGCGTAGGTATCCAAAGTACAGTATTTGCTGAGATTTTCCATAATCTCGGCTCTTCTGTCCTGGTGCTTGTCCTCTAAAACAGTTTGTGTCCACATTCTTCTGGCTAGTAAACCATTGTTTACATCCAATTCTTTATAACTAAGCTCAGGTGCCATTACTGGCAACACTTTTTTAACTGAGGCACTACCGAAAAAATCTTTGTGGAAATACCACATTTCAGAAAATGGGATCATGAGGTCGTTAATTCGCTCGTTAAGCTCCATTAAAAACTCAGAATATTCTGGATAAAGAGCTGCCATCCGATCGTTGCATCCCTTTTCATAACTCATATTCCAAGCCAAAACTGTTCCTTCATCCCCAATATCCTGTTTAAGCTGACTTAATAAGCCTGGCATGGGATTGGAATTGTCAGCATGCAAATATTCATAATGTTCAACTTCGCTTGTCGGTGATCTAAGTATATGAAGTGAATATTGAAATGGGTAATCTTTATATGGACTCATCCCATCAAAAGTTGGAATGATAGAAGACATAGTTTCGTAGTCAAAAAAATAGAGTGGATATTGAAATGTATCTAAAAATTCCTTGATCTTCTCTTTATCAACCAGCGGCTTGTCTTCTCTAGTGGTTTTGATTTGAGCAAACTGCTTGGGTCGTAAAACCAACTCATCAGGCACATCAGCAATCCTTGTTATACCAGTATCTTCTAGCTTGCCAATTTGTTCACTGCTGGGATAACTTAATTCGTACACATTGTAAGGGTCAGTATTTGGCTTTAGCAATTTAAAAATGCCCATCCATTCTTGAAACCATTGAGAAACACCAGGAATTCCGACTTTGTTTACATACCTTGGTGAAATATCTGGCATTGTTGAACTATTCAACACAGCTTGAGCAGCTAAAATTTGCTGCTCTGTAACATCTGAAAGAGATCGAACTTTATCAGTGATATCAGTTTGGGTACAAAATTGTTGTACATCAATAGCTCCATCTCTCACATAATCTTTGTTTGCATGGATGACGACAATATTTCTTACCTTATAATCAGATTTTTCTAATACTAATAATTGAAAAGCCAAGTCATATTCATGTTCAGGCTTGGCTTTAGTAGTTGATTTAATTTCAATCAAATCAAATTCTTTTTCACCTACTTTTTGCAATACGTCAAAAATACAAGTTAAGCCACTTGCTTCTAATCTTCCTTGCAAAATAACTTGAGTGCCATTGTTAATTTCATTAAGTGTTTTGTCTGCCAACGCCAAATAGCTGTCGTAATTACTAAACCCAAGTCTCACTGCTCCAGGAAATAACTGTTCAGCATAGCTCTCAAACTCGTGTCCCACATCAAACATGGCTTGTGTGTCTTCATCAATCGGTGGCAGCTTAGACTTGTCATACTTTTTCAACCAGAGCCACGCTGGATGACGGAGAAAAAGCATGTAGTCGGATTTGGAAAGTGTCATATTTTTGTTTACAATTTTTAACTATTTACATGCTTCTTAAAATTTTCAGCTTGCTCAAAAATATCTTTATATGCTTCATCATGGGCAATTGGTGGATAATCATTCTCTGATAACAACACTACTAGATCAGCACGAAGCTCAGCTTTGATATCTGCCCTTTCATCCCAAGCTGGATAACGAGTTTTATCATCGACAACTTCTTTTACTTTCTTAGATAATTCAAGCAAGCGATCCTCAGGATATTCAAAATCATATTTAATAGTCAAAGCTTTTAAGATGTCATAAAATGATTTTTCTTCAATATCAATTCCAAGTTGTTTAAATGATTCTTTCTCATCTCCCAATTCATTAACTAAGTTAATAATTTCTTCCGTGAATTCTTCTAAAACTTTACTAATTAATACGTCTTGTTCCTTTCGGTTATTGTATTTATCAACAAGTTTTTTAAATCGATCTGCAAATTCTATGCCCTTAACTTTATTTATCTTCTTAAGTGCATTTATCTCCTTTTCTAACAACATCTCCAACAAGCGTATTTTCGCATTTGGCATTTTAATCTTACGGATTTTCTCAAGGAAATCAGGGTCAAATAAATTTATTTCTTTGGAAGATTTATCTCCTAGTTTGAAAATTTCTTCAACCCCTTCACTTTGCAATGCTTCATGCACCATCTCAGTTACCACTTTATTCATCTGAGCTGTGTCAGGTGCATTGCCACGCGTTAATTTAAAAACAATTGTCCGTACAGCAAGATAAAAGTGAATTCGATCACGCTCGCTATTATCAAAAGCCTCTAGATTGCCAGCACAAATATCATATGCTGCTTTTAGTCTACGACAGAATTCTATAAAGCGTTTTTCTTGTTCATCACTGCGCATAACAAATTCTGCACTAAGATTTAGAGCCATTAAACGCTCAACAGCGCTCCCATCAAAATAGACATCTTTTTGAGTAAATCCATGAAAATACTTATCAAGTAAGTCTAGGTAATCTTTAGTGTTTTTTATTGCTTTTTCAATATCTTCAATCGTAGTACCTGCGCCACCACCACTACCATATTGACCGAGTGCCTTGTTCATTTCTCGTTTAAAGCCAAAGTAATCAACAACTAAGCCTCGATCTTTAGTTTTGTATTTGCGATTTACTCGTGAGATGGTTTGTATAAGTGTGTGCTTGCTGAGTGGTTTATAGATATACATGGTATCTAGGGATGGCACATCAAAACCAGTCAGCCACATGTCAACATTAATAATGACTTTTAGATTAGATTTGTCACTTTTGAATTGCTTGGCAAGTTTATCGTGATAGGCTTTATCTCCAGCTATGTCCCACATATCTTGACTGTCGTTGTTGCCACGATTCATAACTAATTTAATTCGTTCAATTGGGTACAGTTCCTGTCTTTGTGTTTCATTTAAACCTTCCAAGTCTACAGCCTCCCGAACCTCAGCCCATGCTGGTCTAAGATTTAGTATTTCTGTATACAGACTGAATGCAATGGGGCGTGATGGACAAACCAACATAGCCTTTTCTGCAATGGTTGCTCCTTCATTTATTCGCCCTTCGTAGTGGTTGACAAAATCTATTGCAATTGCACGTATTACATCTGGATCACTAAGCAGCACGGTCATTCTAGACATCTGCTTTTTACTTTCTTCTACCTGATATTCACTTGCACCAACTTCAATAGACTCTTGATAATAATCTTCAATTTCTTTGAGAGATTCTTCATTTAATCGAACCCTTGCAGCGCGTCCTTCATAAACAATTGGGACAGTAATCTCATCAAAAACCGATTCTGTCATTGTGTATTGGTCAACTACTTCTCCAAAAACATCAAATGTTGCATCTATTGGTGTTCCAGTAAAGCCAACATAAGTTGCATTTGGCAGAGAATCGTGAAGATACTTGGCAAAACCATATGTAACTTCAGTACCATCTTCGGTGATCTTTACTTTTTGATCAAGGTTAGTTTGTGAACGATGCGCCTCGTCAGAAATACAAATAATATTTGAGCGATCACTTAATAAACCAGCTGATTCAGTAAATTTGTGTATTGTTGTCAAAAATACGCCACCACTCTCGCGACCACCTAAAAAATTGCCAAGCTCACTTCGACTCTCTACATTGGTTATGTTTTCTTCACCAAAGAATTTTTTTGCTTCTACAAATTGCCCCGTTAGTTGGTCATCAAGATCAACACGATCGGTAATGAGCACTATTGTTGGGTTTTCAAATTCAGGACTACGCATTAAGAGACGTGTGAGATACAGCATTGCATAACTTTTTCCAGAGCCAGTTGCCCCAAAATATGTTCCACCTTTTCCATCACCTTCTGGTCTCATCGCCTTATAAATACTTTTATAAAGTTTAGTTGCAGCAAAATATTGAGGATAACGACAAACAATTTTTTCTTCTTTTTTACTACTATCAGGGAAGAAAATAAAATCTTTAGTTACTTCCAATAATCTTTCCTTGGTAAATAATCCATCTATCATTGTTACAAGTGAGTCAATGCCCTCGCTTTCAACCACTTCATCACCAGTCACTTTACGCCAAGCATAATAATACTCATAAGCAGCAAAAAATGAACCCATCTTGCTGTTTACACCATCACTAATCACACATAACGCGTTGTACAAAAATAATGAAGGGATATCACGCTTATATCTTTTGGTAATCTGCTCAAAAGCGTCGAAAATAGTTGCTTCTTCACGAGTGGTTGATTTGAATTCAAATACGACTAAAGGCAGACCATTGATATAAATTAGAGCATCTGGTATTCGATAAGGCGTGTAGTTTTCTAAAATTTGCAACTGATTAACCACTTTATAGGTATTGTTATTAGTACTTTCAAAGTCTATAAACCGAATCAAAATGTCTTTTTGAGATCTGTCAAAGCGAGTCAATTTATATCCATCCTGCAACCAGCGAATAAATTTTCTATTACTGTCATAGAGTAAGGCACTGTCAAGCGATTCTAGTTCCCTGATTAAAAAATCTATCTCTTCTGAAGTTATACCCTCTTTTTCATACTGTTTCCTGAGATAGTTTCGAATATCATCTTTGATGAGCACATCGGTTATTTCTCGATTGAGGATATTTTCACCTAACAAATGTTCATAACCCTTATCAGTTAGCATTTCTACTATTGCTTCTTCTAGTTGTTGCTCTGTAAATATACTCATATTACTGTCTCCATACAGATATCTTTTGCATTCTTTATGAGAACTGGACTTATTTCTTTAGTAATTTTTTTAAGTTTTTGAGTAAGTTTTTTGCGACTTTGCAATGCACGATGTATTTCCACGATTGATTTTTGTACTTCTATAGGTGGTACTGGCAAACGAACTCTTTGCATTTCAGACCAATCAAAAGTCTCTCGAGCGCTACCCCATGAATTGTATCGAGCATAGCGATCAAACTCTGGTCTTTTAAACCATAGTAATAAGAACTCAGGAAGTAACTTTGATTTATCAGTTAGTTTGAATGTTTGATAAGTGCTTGATATAACACATGGTTTCCAATCGTCATTAAGAGCAATTGATAACTTCTCACCATTTCTAGAAGTAACAGTCACATAAGCAAACTGTTCTGGTTGTACAACTTTATAGTTATCTAAACTGACGCCATTCATATTAGCTTTAGATTCTATGAACTTCTTCTTAATCGAAATTCCTTTTAGATCACTACTACCAAGTTCATGATTGCGCTCATCAGTAGCTTGAATGTATTCTCCAAGCTCTTTCATTCCGTATTGTTTAACTAAGTTTTCAGTAAAAGTATTGGAAATAAGTTGTAAATCAGAAAAGCTATTTTCGTGATTATCGATAAGTTTTAGTAAATTACCATAAATCTTTACATATTCTCTTTGTTTTTCAATGGGTGGTAGTGGTATTTCAATATTTTGCATATTGATCCAATCAAAAGTGTCTCTGGTGCTACTCCACGCATTGAATGCCGCATATCTGTCAAATTCTTCTCTACTGAGATATATCAATAAATATTGGGGATGCAATATGTTGGTATTTATCACTTTAAATGCCACATAAGATGGAGATACAAGTATGGGATGCTCATATGAAGACAAGGCCAAAGCTAAAGGCTTAAATGGATTCATTCTTGGAATATAAGCAAACTCATTTTTATGTACGATAAAATGATTAGATAAATTCTCTCTATTAACCTTCCCTGCAGGTTCACGAAAAACCTTTTTTTCACTAATTCCAACCAAATAATCTAATGAATCATCGTTATTTTTGTCTGTTATTCGTTGAATGAAATCACCAAGTTTTTTATATTTCATATCCTAAGCCTTTAAATGCCTCCCTCAGTTCCTTTTCTGCGGTTGTTTCTTCACTCAATATCTTGCTCATATCTTTTTGGATTCGTTTCATTTCTTTGTCAAAGTCTATTGTGTTATCTCGATCAACAAACTCAATGTACTTACTTGGAACAAGACTGAAATCATTATTTTTGATTTCATCAAAACTCACACCTCGACATGTTTCTGGAATATCTTGGTAATCTCCATCAACTTCTTGCCATGAGTGAAGGATGTTACTCGCTTTGGAAATATCTTCGGGTGTCAGTTCTATGTATTTTTTCTCAAATTCACTACCCCAAGTGCGTAAATCCATAAACAAAATTTCTCTTTCTCGGTCTCGCAATTTCCTATTGTCATCTCCAACTTGAACATCTCGTGCTTTTTTATTTTTACTTAAAATCCAAAGAGTAACTGAGATATCAGTACTGTAAAAAGTATTTCGTGGCAAAACAATGATTGCTTCTACAAGATTATTCTCAATGAGGCGACGACGAATGTTTCTGGTATCACTATCGCTTAACGCGCCATTAGCTAGCAAAAATCCTGCAGTTCCATTAACACTCAATTTACTCACAATATTAAGAATCCAGGCGTAGTTAGCATTACTAACTGGAGGAACATCATAGCCTGCCCAACGGGGGTCATCTTTCAATTCACTCTCAGCACGCCAATCCTTTTGGTTGAATGGTGGATTAGCCATAACATAATCCGCCTTAAGGTCCTTATGTTGATCGTTTGCAAATGTATCGGCATTTGTTTTGCCCAGATTTCCCGAAATGCCTCTTAGTGCCAAGTTCATTTTGGCAAGACGATAGGTTGTATCAATAGATTCCTGTCCAAAGACGGCAACTTTCTTAGTATCACCTTTGTGAGCTTCAATAAATTTGAGGGACTGCACAAACATGCCACCTGAACCACAACAAGGGTCATAAATCTTTCCACTATATGGCTCGATCATCTCGGCGATAAGATTAACTGTGCTTTTTGGAGTATAAAATTCTCCCTTACCCTTTCCCTCTAGTACTGCAAATTTTTGCAAGAAGTATTCATAAATTCGTCCCATCAAATCAAATGATTCATCCCCAATATGAATATTATTGTTAATGTGATCAATAAGAGCGGCGATTTTTGAGCTGGATAGGTTCAATCGTGAATAGTAGTTATCAGGTAATGCGCCTTTTAAACTAGGATTATTTTTTTCAATATTGTTTAGAGCTGTATCAAGTTTAATTGAGATATCGCTCGACTTAGCGTTTTTAACAATATAGCTCCAACGAGACTCTTCAATTAGGTAAAAGACGTTATCTTTTTGATAAAACTCCTTCATCTCAATAAACTTAGTCTTACCCTCATTTGTAAGTTTCTCTCGTTGCAGTTCAAATTTATCACTGACAAACTTCAAAAATAATAAAGGCAAGGTTACATGTTTATATTCTGCAGCTTCAACAACACCTCTTAAGGTTTTTGCGATATCGTTATAGAGAATTTCCTCTAATGCTTTCGTTTTATTTTTAGATTTAGCCATACTATTCTTTCTGATTGATAAACTTATTAATCTCACTTAATTTAAATCTTCTATCGCCTCGCTCATTAATAACCACAGCCTTTAGCTTTCCTTCGTTGTCCCATTTGCGAAGAGTCGCGGGGCTGACGCCTAACAATTTCGCCGCTTCTTTAATTCTTAATAATCTTGCAGATTTATCCATAACTTACATTTACTTGTAATTAATTGCACATATATTTTAGCTCTTTAACATGCGGCTTGTCACAGGCAAAACTTAGAATATTTGACTTGTGTAGTGATTACACGCACACACTTTCAAGAAAATATTATTTTTTTATTTATTTCACTAAGACTAACCCAACTCAATTTTAAAATTACAATTGTTGCATTTATAAATTTTTTTAGGTTGATGAAACCCAAAATCACCGCATTTTGGACAGGTGTTTTTTAAGAAGTAATCTTTATGATCTGTGAAATAAGGTACCAACTGAATTTTAAGTTTTTTATATATTTTAGTTAGATTATGAAGACTAGTTAATTTTGAATAATTTGAGTAATAGTGAGAAAGAAGATGGGATAGTCTATTAATATAGGAACCATCTAATTTGAAAGAAAAGCGAGAGGGGACATAAGAATTAGGTAAAATCCGATCACTTATTCCAATAAATGAATCAAAAATAACTAATACCGTAAACAAATCTTCAAAGCCAATTTTAGCTGGCTGGACATTTAGTTTTAGATTTCTAGTTTTCCTTGTTCTCTCTGAGACTAAACCGCTATTTAATCTTTTGGAGTCACCATAACTTTCTAATAGTCTTTGCCTATGACCAATCATCTCCCAATTTTCATCATTGATTATTTCAACCTCATATAAATGATTGTGAACAATAACATCTCTGACAATCACCAGCTCAGTTAAAATTTCTTCAAAAAAATCATTCGGGAATGAATGCTCTTTTAATTTGAAAACTTGACTTAAACTTTTTACTAGCCCCATCTTATTTAAGGGCTTATTAAGCATGTAATAGATCCTGTTCCTATATGCTTCCAATGCAAGTATTGTTAATACTATTCCAGCGGTTGCATAGGTGTTTTCAATAACACTAACTTGAAAATGTTTCTTTATGAAATCCCTTTTTTTATAAGCCTCAAAACTTTTTTCTAATAATTCAGGTATTAATATATCAACATAATTTGCAGCAACTACAGTAACTATTTTTTGCTTATTAATTTCTTTTGTAGTCTTCCGCATATACCAATTTTTTATTTTTCTAATACCTTGAAATTCTTTAAACTTTTTGACGGATTTGATAATAGAAATTCTTTCGTGTATTCGTGACCATCAGCCAATAAACGAATTTTTAACCAATACTTATTATCCTTTAATTCGAAGTCTGGATTTTTCCAATTGTGTAAATAACTCTCATTATTGAATAGAAAAAAAGAATCATCACCATTTTCCTTTATGGCAATAGAAATATTAGCTTCTTCTCCTTGAGGAATAGTTTCTCTAGACGGAATAAGAATTTCAGGTATAAGAGGTTGACCAGAACTATAATCAATTGGTTCCCTAGTCGAAGCCCATCTCCCGTTAGCTTTTAGTATTTCTTTCCTTGAATTGTAATCTTTAAAAGTTAGCCAAACTCTAGAGTTATTAAGATTTTGATTGCCAAAGAAAAATTTACTAAGAAAATTTTGTTTACTGTTCCTAATTGTTAAATTTATAAATTTAAACTTTCTACTATTCCTAGTAAATTCGTGGTCTTTAATTATTACAAATTCTATCTTTGGTTTTTGCAACATCTCCATCATTCTTGAAATAATCCAACCAAGAATTGCACCAATCCACAATTGATTAGAATTTATGAAATTTTTTATGTAGTCAAACATGCTATTGTCCTTTTTTAATCCAAGGAATAGTAAACATATTTTGCCAATCTGTTTGATCAATTGGTATGAGATCGTTTCCTCCTTGTTTAAGTAGTAAATAATACTTACTAGTAATGGCTCTTACTGTTTCTATTGCTTTGTCCAAATCATTAAAATTTACATCAAAAACCAAATTATCATTCGAATCACGATGGGCAATTCTCTTATTTCTATATTTCTTAATTTCCTTCGTATTTCTTATCAACTTTGTAATGTCTTTTCTAATAACGTCTGGATCAACAAATTCTTTTGATCCAAAGTTGTTTTCAAAATCATCCTCTCCAATTCCTTCCATAAAACCAGGCATTATGTCGTTATCTCTATGATATCTGCTCGAATACCATTTTTTTGTTAAAAGCATCGTCACATCTGCTTGAATCAATTTATTTAGTAAGTTAATTAAACTGGAAGATCGTGTGTCCGAGTCAATCTGTCTACAAACGGCTGAAACCATCAAAGAAACATAACTCTCTTTAAAAAAATCCCAAAATGAATTCCCTCTACTGGTTTTTGGATTTTTTTGTGAAATAGTTATTATTTCCTTAAAGATTGATTGATTTCCCATCATTCTAATTACTTCAGATTCGATTGGATCAAACATCTTAATTAAATCATCAATGGTTTTTTGTTGTTTACTCTTCGTCATACAAAAAAAGCCCAATTAAGGGCAGGCAACGAGGCGTATTCTGTTTCCAACCTCTACTGTATTTTACATTCTTTACCTAAAAAGTTATAAACCAATTTACTACCTCGAGTGGCTCTTGTTTAATAAAATCAATAAACAAGTCATTTGATCAACACTTTTTCCAATAGAATTTGCTGTTAATTTTCCTCTAGAAATTGATTTTGTGGTAATTGCAACTCGAGTTAATTGGCAGTTATTTACTTACAGTCACTAAAATAGTTGTTTTTAATATTTTTATCTCAAGTACAGCTGAAGTATCGGACAGTAAGCCAGAGGTTAACTACACGATGAGCTACTATTATGAGCCGACAGACAAAAACAAAAAAGGCGCTTTATTTCACTAAACCAGAGTAAACATTTTCAGTACATAGCTTGCGTAGCAACGGCATCGTGTCATCAGTACTTTCTACTAGGTCATAGTAAATACGTCCATAACCAGCCGAATAATCCTCTTCTACAATTTCCGCAACAGTTCTCTCCTCTTTATATCCATTTGATTGATAACCGTTTTCGTCAGTGGGGATTTTAGGGTTAAATACTAAAATATTTTTATCTATAGAAAAACCAAAACCAGTGATTGTTTGAGAAGGATAATATGGAACATAATCAATAATGTCTCCCGTCAAAACATCTACAATTGCGTATCCTATACAATTTGTGCCACAACCCCAAGTTGCCATAGTGTAGTGCCCAGCAAAGTTAGCACCTTCTGCAACTTGATTAGTGATGGTCGTGCGAAATAATTTTGCATCAGGATTGGACTCAAAATTAACTAGCTTTGGTTCACCTTCAAAAATTTCAATATTAGTTTTCTCGTTTTGCTCTACTGCCACATCACAAACTGTTTTTGAATATCGATTTAATTCATGGCTTTCTTGCTGGCTATTTTTAAAAAGGAATATCCCTGAAAACACCAAGATTATCAGTAAAATTACGTTGATTGCCAAGAACAATTTGTTTAATTTATTCATACTTGATTTAGTTTCCAGCAGCTAGAGCAAGAGAAAATACTAACATTAATAAACCAAAAATTATCCAGGAAATCAAATTTCGTTTTTTACCTTTTTCGTCAATTTTTACATTATCCCCAACTTGCTTCCAACCTTTACTAAGAAGGCTGTTGTAATTATCTTTATTGATTGTAAATGCAGAATAAATCATGACTAAATTACCAATTATAGATTGGTTAATTTCCAGTCCAGCCATCGCAAACAAAATATCTTGAATGATGAACAAAAAAAACATGATGACAAATAACATCGAGCCTTTCTTCCACATCCCCCATCCAATATAAAGTAGCGGACCCAAGATCAATCCACCCAAACTAAATCCACTAGTACGGACTTCTTTAGTTTTATTTTTATCATCTGGATGTTGAAGTTTTACATATTTTTTCATATTTTCCTTTCCTAGTATTGGCAAAATGTTTCAATACCATCCAAGTCATAGTAAGCATCTTGATAATAACCACTCTCTAAATTTGACTTAGCAGAATCAATAGCATATTGAAATTCCTTTTTGCATCTCTCTAAGTCTGATATTTCGTACTCCAAATCTGAAACTTGTCTTTTCAAACTAGAGACTTCACTTTTATAAGAATTGTTTCTAGAGCCACTCCCTAAATTTATTAATATAAAAATGAAGATGATAGCCCCACCAATGATTAGAGAATTTTTCATGATTTCTTCCCTGGTATTTGATTAGCTGAATAGAAATATAAAAATGAAGTGATCAAATCAATACCAATCCAAGTACTTTTGTCCAAATAAACAGGAAATATAGGATTGAAAAGCAATGCAGCAATACCAAGCAAAGAAGCTAAGATACTTTTCTCAACTTCGTAAAAGCGATAGGCTGCATATAAGCCACTTACAAAAATTACTAATCGAAGAAATTGATAGTAACCATATGGTAAATTGCTAATAGCAAGAACTAGCATTAAACCAGAGACAATTAAAATTGTTTTCAAGATTTGGTTATTTTTCATAAACTGGTTTTTAACCTACTAACTATTTTTAGTCAAAATCATTCACATCTGTTTGAGGAAAGCTTTTAGACGCAAAAAGCCTCCCACGGTCGGTGACTTTCGTCACCCGCATCTCTTTCGAGATACGACGGTTCAACGTAACCCCATGAGAGGCTTGCTACCGTTGAACCGATTTTTCACCATGCCCATTAAGACTAATGAGTTTAGGCGATTTGTAGTGCCATTATTATATCAAAGTAATTTACTTTCCCATAGAAGCTCGGGGTATAATTAGCACTAACATGAATATCAATATAAATAGTAATGGCTATCTGGAAGAGTCAAATCACGAGTTGTCTTTATTAAAGCAGGTTTTACTGAAACAACCTCTCGTTCTTGAGGATATTGAAAATATAAAACAGGGTTACCAACTTTTAGCCAAAGTAGTCGCCATTTCTAAAAGAAATGTCCTTGATGTTATTGATCCTAAACTTAACAATTGCTATCAAGAATTGGTAAAAATTGTTAAATCTTCTTACGAAAACTTCGAACAAATTATCAATGAAAGATATAACACCGATTCTGCCAAAAGTTTACCTGATTTTTACAGCAATCCGCACATTTTCGGCGATTATCCATACTTCCCATTTACTAGTATTTTCGAAAAACCGCTTGATAGTTGGGATGAAGTCGAAAATAAGCTCAATGAGTCTTTGAACAGAATAACTCAAGCCTACACTCTACTTGATATTAAAAACAACAAGACAAACCATGCTAGCTTCTTTAATGAGGTTGAAAAATATTTAGCCAATTTCTTTAAATTTACTTGCGGGGATTTAGTTTTAGATTTAGAAATACCAGCTCTAATTTACAAAAATGGCACACCACTGCCAATTCAATTAAAGAGAAAAGAAATTCAATTTTTAATCCTTCTGCTAAGAAACAAAGGTAATTTAGTGAGCTACAAAACGGTGGCTGAGACTCTAGATACAAACTACTATCATCCTGGCTTAGACAATTTAGCTACTGGAGAGAAGCTGAGACTGTTGAAGAACGATTTGGGGAAAATGCTGCTGCAGGCTGGCATGAGCAGAGATACTTTCAAACAAATGATTACCACCCACGCTACTAAAGGCTATGTGCTGAACTGCACAACCTAATTTTTTCCTTTTTTCCTACATTTTTCCTACATTGCGGTTAATGTTGGTTTTTGGTCATAAGACGTATCCTTCAATTATTGAGGATAAAAAAATCTTATGGATCAAAATACGCAGACAACTACTTCACTAGCACTTGCGGCTTATTTAGCAACATTGGGCTTTCTTTGTGCAAGCGTTACACCGACTGAAGTTAATAACCAACTAGCTTTTCATTTTGATATTTCCGAGGAGGACTTCATGTCTCACTCGGATATTTTTTGGTCAAGAAAAACGAAAATTGATGGGCTCACTTATTTTGAAGCATTAAAAGTATTAAAAAGTAGGATTTATCAATACAAAAATTAAGAAAGGATTTATGAAAAAACAACTACTTTCCACAGGGAGACAGTACATTAGTAAAGGTTTCCCAATTTTCCCAGTCAATTTATGGTGGGATCAAGAAAAACAAAAATGGATGAAGCAACCACTTATTAAAAAGTGGGAACAACAATCAGTTCCAACTGAAGAAGACTTACGGAAGTGGAGTAACATTTCGAAATTTAATGCTTGGGGTTTAGTTACTGGCAAAAAATCTGGTGTTGTTGTTTTGGACATTGATAATCCTGATTTAATAAAAGAATTTAATCTCCCCCACACACCCAGGGTTCGTTCAATCTCTGGAGGTTATCATTATTACTTAGAATATCCCAAAGATGCTGAGGTTAAAAGCCATAAAGGTATCTTGCCTAAAGTCGACATTCGTGCTGATAAAGGGTTCATTGTCATTCCGCCATCAGCAGCTGACCAAGAACATGCATACACTTGGGAAGTGTCACTTGATGCAGCAGTGCTTGCAAGTATTCCAACTTGGTTAATGGATTTGTTGGAAGTTACTCAATCACCAGAATATATCCAAAATAATTTTGACTCTGATAAACCTATAGAGCCAGGAGAACGGCATAAAACTGCTTTACAGGCAATCGGATACTTTTCCCTGAAATATAGAGATGAAGACCTGGAAAAAATTTGGCAACGCCTTAATGACTGGATGAAAAGTAAATTCACTATCCAATTTGGACAAGAAGAAATGACTTGGCTAAAAAAGTCTTTTGACCAATACGCTCCAAGAAATATTACTAACACTAGTGGTAGTAGCTCATCAGAAACAGTTTCAAGTCGAGTAATCAAGCTCATTATTGACGACAAGTTTGATCTTTTTAAAACTGAAGATAAAACCACATACATTGGTCTCCCAGATAAACCTCTTACTGTTCTTCCAACTGATAGTGAAGAATTTTTCGAAGTCGTTTCTCTAAGTTACTACAACGAATTTGGAATACCGCTCATGAAAGATGCTTTAAAGAGGGTTATGCCAACTATACGAGCTTTAATCAACAAACAAGGAGAGAAAATAGAGTTGTTCAACCGTGTGGCAGCAAGGGGCGGAATTTTCTTTGATCTGTTTGAAGATGATGTGTTTGTACGTGTTGATATAGAAGGCGTTAGTTTAGTTGGCGCCAACGTCATTAAGGAAGCGGGACTGCGGTTTGTTCGCTACCCTCATCAAAGAAAACAAGTTAAACCAGACCTAAGTGCATCAATTCAAGATGCCTATCGCCTGTTTGATTTCCTAGCAATTAAAGATGAGGAGCAACAAAAATTGTTGTTATGTCACCTAGCAGCTTGTCTTGTTCCCAACATTGCTCGGTGCATGCTGGTGCTGCATGGGTCAAGAGGTTCTGCAAAATCAACAACACTAAAATTTGTTCGGTCACTCATTGATCCTGCAAAACCCATGTTGGTTCGCATACCAGAAAAAGACAATGATCTTCAAATATTTCTAGAAAAAAGTTATTTTTGTTGCTTTGACAATGTTTCAGGCATTTCAAAGCAAGTATCTGACTCACTGGCAATGATGATCACTGGCGGTGGAACTATCAGTCGCAAACTTTATTCTGATAAAGAAATTGTTACCACTGACCTAAAAAGTTGTTTAGCGCTGAATGGTATCAATCTAGCCATCCGTGAAGCAGACCTACTAGAAAGATCATTAATTATCGAAACTAAAAGACTAACTGAAGTTAAGTCAGAAGAAGAAATTACCAACGAATTTGAAGAGGCTAAACCGATTATTTTTGGTGGCTTGTTAGCTCTTCTCTCCGCATCAATAAAAAGTGTTATTTCTGGGGAAGCAGCTGGCTACATACCGACTTCCTTCAGAATGGCTGATTATTACCGTTTTGCCTCAGGCGCAGCATGGGGACTGGGAATATCAGATCATGAATTTGATGCGATGTTTCAAAGAAATGTTAATAGGCAGAATGAAGCCGCAATTGAAAGCTCACCACTTGCTCAAGTTGTAGTCGATTATATGGCTGATAAAGCAGTCCCTGTAGAAATGCGCTCCTCAGAACTTTATACATCATTGACTGAAAGAGCTAAGGAAATGGGCGTCGACAAGGGTATGCCCAGAGGCGCTCACATGCTTTGGAAACGACTCAATCCTCTTCGCATTGATTTGGAAGCAGTAGGTATTGTTGTAGAGCGTGTTGACCGAAATGATGCCTCATACATTCGTGTAGAAAACAAAAAGGTAGCTGTGGCAGCTGAGGAAGCTGCAAATAACTTCTAAACAACCACTATGCTCTCTCAGAAAGCAATCATCGAGTTTCAAAAAATCTACCAAGAAGAACTTGGCACTGAAATCTCTATTGAAGAAGCGTCTGAGAGAGCTGAAAAATTTCTTCGCTTATTCAAAATGATTTACCAACCAATCCCAGATAAATGGTTGGAGGAAAAGACCGATAAATAGACATAAATACATTAAATAAAAGTTTGTGATTTTGGAGGAAAAATAGTATAATAACAGTGCACTCAGATACCCTATCGGGCTTTTTAATGCCCTCATTGGACAGATCCTGATAGGTCTGAGTGCACCAGTGGGGGCATTAATTATGCAAATGAAATACTTTATCTACTGCCGAAAAAGCTCTGAGCAAGAGGATAGGCAAATTCTTTCTTTACCTGCACAGGCTGCCGAATTACAAAACTTAGCTGAAAAAAACAACCTTACTGTTGTTGATATTTTCCAAGAATCTAAAAGTGCTCACACTGCAGGAAGATCAAAGTTTGATGTAATGATTAAACGTTTTGAGGCAGGTGAAGCCAATGGCATTATTGTTTGGGACGAGTCACGAATTGCCAGAAACTCACTTGATGGTGGTAAGGTTATCTACATGATGGATTTAGGGCAAATTGTCGAAATTCGAAAGCCTGGAAAAACATATAGAAATACCCCTGATGACAAGAGTTGGTTACAAATGTGTTTCATGATGAGTAAAAAAGAGTCTGATGATAAAGGTGTAAACGTTAGGCGTGGTTTACGTACCAAAGCTGAAAAAGGATGGTATCCATCCTCTTGGACTAAGCCTGGTTATATGTGGGACAACGCTGAACGTGGCAATAAATCATTGCTGATTGATCCAATTAGGTTTCGACTCATAAAACAATGTTGGGAGTTAATGCTAACTGGTGCTTACACCACTCCACAAATACTACAAAAATTAAATGATGAATGGGGCTATCGTAGTCCTATTCGCAAATCCCTTGGTGGCAAACCTATGCATCGAAGCCAGCTTTATAACGTATTTAGTGACCCCTTTTATTATGGTTGGTATGAGTATAAAAACTCAAGCGGTGAGACTGTCTGGAAAAATGGCAATCACAAACCAATGATAACTGAAGAAGAGTTTAACCGAGTGCAAATGCTTTTAGGAAGAGGTAGTAAGAAGCGAATGAGGAAGCAAAACTTTCCACTTACTGGGATTATCCGCTGTGGGGAATGTAACGCCATGGTAACTGCAGAAGAAAAATGGCAAACAATTTGTACTAATTGCAAACATAAGTTCTCTTCTCTCAATAAGGATGAGTGCCCTAAATGTCACTTAAAAATTGAGGAAATGGTTAATCCCACTGTACTTCACTACATCTACTATCACTGTACCAAACGTAAAAACGCAAACTGCACTCAAAAAAGCATATTGGCTGATGATTTGATCAAACAAGTTGATAAAAAGCTTAAGAAGGTAAAGGTGTCTCCACGCTTTGTTAAATGGGCTCTCAAGTATCTGGGATCATTGCATGATGAAGAGTCAATTGCTCATACCGCAACAATCACTCAACTACAAAATAGCTATAACGACTGTGTGAAACGAATGGATAATTTAGTCAAGTTAAAGATTTCGCCTGCTAACTCTGATGGTTCCCTTCTATCTGATGATGAGTTTTTAGCTCAAAAAACAGTTCTTGTTTCAGAAAAAACCAAGCTTGAGGAGAGCTTGAATAACCAAGGGCAACGGGTTAACAACTGGCTTGAAACAGTTGAAGAGCACTTTAACTTTGCCCTACACGCACGCCACCGCTTTGAGGTGGGCAGTCCCGATGAGAAAAGGGAGATTTTAGTCACAATTGGTTCGAACCTAACACTTCTTGATAAGGTTCTCGGTCTAGACTTAGAAAATGAGTATGCTTTTCTAGAATATGTGAAGGAAATTGAACCGTCTGTTTCAGAAGAGTTCGAACATGAAAAAAGCGTTGATATATCGATGGATTTAGAGTCGCTATGGGCTCAAAATCGGTTGGTGCTCCCCCGGTAGGATTCGAACCTACAACCTTGAAGTTAACAGCTTCCTGCTCTGCCATTGAGCTACAGGGGATAATTAGTTTTCTTGCAATATAATTAAAAATATTAATATTCAAAAAACCAGATTTTAAAAGCGCAGTCATTAAAAAGATATTTTACAGATAATTTTAAAATAAACCAATCAAACGACAAGAAGTATTATACCTCAACTTTTTGCTTTTTTTAACTCGTTTCTTCTCAAGATTTATAAACTAAAATTATATTTTGAATGATACAATGGCAACATGGCTTCAAAATTTGCTCCAATATCTGTGGTAATTCCTGGATTAAATGAGGACAAAAACATAATAAACTGCCTTGATTCGCTACTCAATCAAAATGTTAAACCTAAACAAATAATTTTCGTCAATAATAATTCAATCGACGACACACTCAAAATCGCCAATTCATATAAGACTAAATTTAAAGAAAGAAATATTAACTATGTTGTGGTCACTGAAATAAAAAGAGGAGTTGCGAATGCGCGTAATGCTGGTTGGAGTATCGCTACTCAACCAATTATTGCGTCAACTGATAGTGATTGCAGACCTGCAAAAAATTGGATTGATAGCATTGATAAATTTTTTAATAGCAATGATGTCATTGCATGTGCAGGAAAAATTGTTCATTATGATAGCCCAAAATTTTTAAAATCGGTAACTAAAAATGGTTATTACAAAATATTTTATCAATTAATGAACTTTGTAAACAATTTTTATCCACTTTCAACTGCAAACTGCGCAGTAAAAAAATCTGCCTATATTGAAGTCGGTGGTTTTGATTCAAACATTATCTCAACTAATGGTCTAGATGATATTGATATTGCAAGTAAATTAACATTTATAGGCAAAATAAAATACAACAACGAAATGATAGTTCATAGTTCATTTAGAAGATTTAATAGTATCAATAAATTAACAATTTCACTTATAAAAAGATCTTTATCTCTATTAAAAATTAAAAACAATTTTCAAAAGAAAAAATTCAAACTATTATTATCCAAAGTTTTCAAACAATAATTGCTTAAATCGATCATTAAAAAAAATCATGCTTAATTTATTAGATTAAATATTTATTCCAAAAAATCTTGAAGTTTTTTTCTTCGACTTGGATGTTTAAGTTTTCTTAAGGCTTTTGCTTCAATCTGACGAATTCTTTCTCTTGTTACACCAAATTTCTTACCCACCTCTTCTAAAGTCATCATTTTATTATCGTTAAGACCAAACCTCATTTTCAAAACTTTTGCTTCCCTATCTGACAAAGCACTTAAAACTTCTTCAACATTTTCTCGAAGCATTTGTTGGCTGGTTGCCTCATATGGAGAAAGTTGTCTATCGTCAGAAATAAAATCTCCTAAAACACTATCATCATCTCCATCTCCAACAGGAGACTCTAGCGAAGTAGTATTTTGGGCAATTTTAAGAATCTCACGAACCTTTTCAGGGTCCATATCTTCCATTTCTTTACCAATTTCTTCTGGCGTTGGCTCACGTCCAAGATCTTGCATCAATCTTCGAGAAGTTCTCATTAGTTTATTGATGGTTTCTACCATGTGAACAGGAATACGAATAGTTCTAGCTTGATCAGCGATTGAACGAGTAATAGCCTGTCTGATCCACCAAGTGGCATAAGTAGAAAATTTAAATCCTTTAGTCCAATCAAATTTTTCGACTGCGCGAATCAAACCCTTGTTGCCTTCTTGTATCAAATCCAAAAAAGTCATACCACGACCAATGTATTTTTTAGCAATTGAAACAACCAATCTTAAATTTGCATCGGTCAAATGCTTTTTTGCCATCAAATCACCTGCTTCAACCTTTTGAGCCAATCTAATTTCATCTTCACGATTTAGAAGAGGAATTCTACCAATTTCCTTAAGATACATCCTGACAGGGTCAGCAATAGTCTTAGCAGTTAAGGTAGTTAGAGAATCGAGTTCTTGTTTTAAAGAATTATCTTGCTCTTTTTTATCTTTATCTTCGGAAACTGATTCAAATACGTCTATGTTATTTCTTACAATTTTATCGTATAAATCATCCAATTCCTCAACAAAGTTTTCCGGCTCAATAAAGGTGTCAAGAATATCATCTTGAGTAACGTATCCTTGTTGCATGGCTTTAGACAACAATCTCTCAATATCACGAATTAATGCTTTTGAAGCTTTCTTAGATTTCATTGGTAATTCAAGTGAATCTGTTATTTCAGAATCATCAAAATTTTCTTCCTCAATTTCTGCCTCAATTTCTGCCTCAATTTCTGCCTCGAATCCTTCGGCATCAACTGGTTCTTCAAATTCATCCCCAACTGTTTCAACTTCTTTATTAAGTTCCAACTTTTTATTATTTTTTGCTATTGTTTTTTTTGACTTCGAGATAACTTTATCGACTTTAAATTTTTTCTCAATTTTTGCATTTTTTGCTATTTTGACTTTTTTATCAACTTTGACTTTTTTATCATCCGCAATTTTTTTATCAACCCTAGCTTTTTTATTGGTTTTTTGGGTTATACTCTTTTTGCCGTTTTTATTAGCCTTTTTAATTTTTTTAGTATCATCAACCTCTTTTACTGAAGATTTTGCCATATGAGCCTTAAACTATAATTTTGAAAAAATATAATGTGTCAAGTAGTTTTATATCTGGACAGGTATATAATTATACACGTAAATGAAAATAAAAACATGGGCAATATGTTGTTAGTAATGTTAAACATGGGTAATATGTTGTTAGTTTTATCAACAAAAATTTCTAGATTGAACCTCTTAGAATCATGATATCAACGACTTTTTTGACTGCACTCATATATGTCGCAATTCTAGCAGATACCTTATGCTGAGTCTTCAACTGCCACATTCTAAAAAAAGCATCATCCATTAATCCTTTCAATCTACTTAAAACCAAATCTTTTTCCCAATAATAGCCCTGCAAGTTTTGAGCCCATTCAAAATATGAAACTGTCACACCACCAGAATTTGCCAAAATATCAGGAATTACAATTACCTTATTTTTGAACAAAATTTCGTCTGCCTCTGGGGTAGTAGGTCCATTTGCAAGTTCTAGTACAACTTTTGCCTTAATACTTTTGGCATTTTGAGCATTAATAACATTTTCCAAAGCTGCTGGAGCTAAAATATCAACCTTTAGTTCCAATAACTGAGAATTGGTAATTTTTGTTCCCTTATTTGAGCAACCTTTAACACCGCAACTGCAATTTCCAATAGTACTTCCTGCTTGTTTACATGCTAAAACTTTTTGAGGATCTAAACCTTTTAAATTATAGATTGCACCTTTTGAATCAGATAAACCAACAATTTTATATCCTGCTTTATAAACATAATATGCAAACCAATATCCAACATTTCCAAATCCTTGAATAGCAACGGTGGTATTTTTTGGAGTCATTTTTAATTTTTTAGCCAACTGTTCCAGAATATGAAAACCCCCAAGCCCCGTTGCTTCCATTCTTCCCTTCGAGCCACCCAACAAAAGTGGCTTGCCCGTAAAAGTTGCAATAGGATTCTCTATGTATGTCTTGTATCTTTTTAAAGCTGTCTTTTCATACTCGTCTACCATCCATGCCATAATCTGACCAGTTGTATTAACATCTGGAGCAGGAACATCCATCCATGGACCAATATATGGAGCAATCATTTTAGCGTAAGCACGACTAAGTTTTTCAAGTTCAGACATACTTAATTTTTTGGGATCGACAATTACTCCACCTTTAGCACCCCCAT
The DNA here is from genome assembly GCA_020632265.1 of Pseudomonadales bacterium. Classification (GTDB taxonomy): domain Bacteria; phylum Patescibacteriota; class Microgenomatia; order UBA1400; family PJMF01; genus VFLK01. The sequence continues at coordinate 465,106 of JACKFW010000001.1, forward strand.
ACGGAATTCCAGTCACACTACATTTCCAAGTCATCCAGGTGGATAGAGCCATTACTTCCTCTTTTGTAACATCTTGATGAAATCGAATTCCACCCTTATACGGACCAGCCGCATTATTATGTTGTGATCTAAAAGCCTTAAAGGCCACGGTTTTTCCACTATCCATTTTAACTCTAATTGTTCCTTCAATAATTCGATCGGGTGATTTGAGTTTTTCCACCGCTTTATCAAAAAGCTGCTTATCATCATATTGTTCTCTTAAAATTTCAGCTACTTTTTCAAGTTGTTTAATCGAATTCTTGTGTGGATTATTCATATGGCTCCATTTATAAATACGCCTACCATGTTAAATTATCATACATTTTCATACTTTTACAAATACAATAAAAAGTTTATGTATTTATGATTGTTGCTCCAACCATCTTTCAGCATCCAATGATGCCATACAACCTTGACCAGCAGCAGATATTGCTTGCTTATATCTTACATCTACTCCATCTCCCGCGGCGAATACCCCTTCCACAGACGTCATTGTTGGAAATTGAACCAAACCTTCAGGACTTAATGCAGATTGTGCCATTTCTACGCCCTGCTTAGTTGCACTTTGCCTAGTTATGACATAACCATGATTATCAATTAAGATTTGATTTTTAAAAATATCGTTCATAGGCTTATGTCCAATAGCCAAGAAAACTCCTTGCGCAGGATATTCAACTTCATTACCATTCTCATTTATCTTGACTTTTTCAACCACTTTATTACCTAAAATTTCCTTTAAAGTAGAATTCCAATGAACTTTAATTTTGGGATTATTTAAGACTCTCTCAATCATAATTTTACTAGCCTTAAATTGATCTCTTCGATGAACAATATGCACCTCAGAAGCAAATTTTGCCAATGCCGTTGCCTCTTCCATAGCGCTATCTCCTCCACCAACAACATAAGTAATCTTTTCTTTGAAAAAAGCTGCATCACACACCGCACATGCACTGACTCCTTTTGCAAAAAATTCCTTTTCACCAGGAACATTCAGCATAATTGGTGAAGCGCCAGTAGCAATGATCACACTATCCGCCATAATGGCCGGCTCATTTTGTTTAATCTTCTCAATTGCTTGAGTCATTTGATCTGAAGTTGCAGAATTGGCAAAATCTGCTGGATCTTGATCATTGGGAAGATTAGTCCAAATTTTAAATGGCTTCTGGGAAAAATCAACGGCCGTCACATATTCGTCTTTAACGATAGTACCAAACTTCTGCGCCTGTTCACGCATACCAAACATTAAGTCTGGACCCTGAATACCTTTGGAAAAACCTGCATAATTTTCAACCTCGGTGGTATTCATTAATTGACCCCCACTTTTCCAACCACCAAAAAGGATAGTTTTCAGCTGAGCTCTAGAAGTATAAATTGCTGCAGAATAGCCTGCTGGACCCGAACCAATAATGACGATCTTTGATGTTTCCATTCTAGTTTTCTCCATCCATTGCATCTTTAATCATAGCCACATACCCATCTTTACCAGCAAATCCAATTTTTCTATCAACTTCTTGACCATTCACAAAAACAATCACAGTTGGAATACTCATCACACCATGTTCAGCAGCAAGCTGATTTTGCTCATCAACATTTACTTTCGCAATCACTGCTTTGCCATCATACTCTACACCTAATTCTTCAATAATTGGAGCTGCCAACTTGCATGGACCACACCACTCAGCATAGAAGTCTACCAAAACTGGCATTTTTGCTGCTTCATCAAGTGTTTTCTGAAAATCATTCTTAGTTAAATGGGCTACCCCTTTTGCATCTGTCATAATTGACTCCTTATAATTAATATCTAAATACTTCCTTTAATATCTAATATCTAAACACTTCTTTTAATATTTCGTCCAATTCACCGATTTTTCTTTCTTTTGAACACCTGGTAGCTTCTCCTGATAATAAATCTCTTGAAACACGACCCAAAGAACTTCTTGCTGCAATAACCTGACGAACTATATCCACACAACCTCTTTCTTCTTCATACATCCGTATAATTCCATCGAGTTGACCCCTAATTCTTTTGAGTTGAGTGATAACTTTATCAGTTTCCATGATTACATACTAGAATACCCCTAGGGGGTATAATTTGTCAATAGCAAAAAACTTAAAGAATATGTTATTGAAGATTAATTTCCAGAAGCTGGTGAGGGAGTTTGTGATTGAGTTGAAGCTTGTGGAGGCATTGGAGCTGGCAATGGTTCTGGAGTCGAAACACTATTTGGTGGATTTACATCAGCGCCCACAGTTGGAGTTGAAGTAACATTTGAATAATCACCAGTATTTCTAATAGGAGGTGGTGCCTCCATAGCATAACTTGGTGAAACCTCAGTAATTGGAGCACCATTAACATTTGATCGATTATCGTTATTATCTTGTCTTCCAACTATTGGAGTACATCCACCAGCAAGTATCAATATAATCGCCATAAGCAATGGCTTGTATTTATCAATAAATGGTGATAAGTGGATACTATAATCTATACCTTTTGGATTATCTTTATTGATTGTTCTACTCATTAGCTTAAAGCTCTCCTATTAAGACGCTTAAATAAATATAAGTTATTTAAGTTGATCTCACAAGTTATAATATAAGTACAGAATAACATAGAGTCCTATAACTGTCAACTATTAACAAAAAAAAGCCATCACAGTTTCGCCCTCTATTCTAACAATTTAGTAAAAGTCTTAAACATTATTTTTGTATTTTAACAATTTGTTTGAGTAAAAAATTTTGACGCTCTAGCTCATCTGGAGATTTATTATCTTTTTTATCTAGAAAACTAAGTTCTTTAGTAATTTGCGCTATTTGTTCTTTGACGATCATAGATTTAAGTTTTTTTATCAATGTCGCCCATTCTTTTTCAATATTGATAGAGTTTAAACCATTTAATAAATTTTGATCTGAATAAATATCAAACAAAATCTCTTGAATATCTTCTGGTAATTTCGCTGTAAAAATTTTTAAATCAAAAATATTTTGGAATTTAACAAGTTGATTAATTATAAAATTGGCGCCACTTAGATTAAAAGAAATATCTTTCAAACTTTCAACTCGTTTTAATACTTTATTTGCAGAGGAGTGGAATAGTAAAAATAAAATATAATTCTCCAATTTTGCTCTTGGATCAAAATTGATTGTATCTTTTTCTGGCTTCTGAGTTTCGGAATTTTGAGTTTTCTTAAACTGCTGTTTATTTTTAAATTCATCGATATCTTCTTTAACACTGCTTGTTTTAACATCTAGTTGTTTAGCCAAGAATTTGATGTAATGTTCGAGAACAACTGCATGCTCAATTTCTGATAAAACAGGCGCAAGCTCTTTGATAATTGCTCTTTTTCCCTCTGGCTTTGTAGCATCATGTTGTTTTAGAGATGCTCTAATTAAAAATTCATGCGCTGGAATAGAAGCCTTAACTGCATCTCGCCATTTCTTAGGATTTGATTTAATAAGCTCATCAGGATCCTTGCCATCTGGGATAACTACCACCCTAAGTTCGAGATCGGTTTCTTTCAAAGAGATAATTGCTTTTTTTGTGGCGTTAACACCCGCTTCATCTGTGTCAAGTGATAACAAAACTTTTTCGACTGTACGTTTGAGCAACCTAGCATGATCAATAGTTAAAGCTGAACCTTTAATAGCCACAATTGAATTCATATGGGCCTGAACTGAAGAAATCACATCAAACTCACCTTCTACAACTACAACTTGCTTTGAAGTTCTAATTTGTTGGTATAGTTCACTAAAACCAAAAAGCATTTTACTTTTGTGATAGAGAGCAGTTTCGGGAGAATTAATATATTTAGCATCTTTTTCATTACCAGCAAGAATTCTTCCAGAAAAACCAACAGTCCTACCTCTATGATCATTCAGAGGAAAAATGATTCTACTTCTAAAACGATCATAATAACGACCATTTTTACTTTTAATAATCAGTCCAGCATCAAAAAGCAACTGAAGATCATACTTCTTTTTTTTATGCAAATAATTGATTAGTCCATCCCAAGTTGGTAATGAATACCCTATCTGAAAAATTTTTATTGATTCTTTGGTTACTAAGCGGTTTTTCAAATATTCTCTAGCAACTGCCCCAACTTCATGATCTGTTAATAAAAAATGATAATATTGCTTTGCCATACTCAAAACTTCTAATATCATTTCGCGTCTAATATCATCGCTGGACTTGGTAAATTTTTGTAACACAATGCCGGCTCGTTTTGCTAAATCTTCTAAAGCTTCTACAAATGTCATGCCGTCATATTTTTCCAAAAATGTGATCACATCCCCACTCTCACCACAACCAAAACATTTATAACGTTGCAAATTTTCATCAACAAAAAACGATGGACTTTTTTCTGAATGAAAAGGACAAAGACCTCTCATGTAACTTCCGGATCTTTGTAATGAAAGCCTTGATCCAATTATCTCAACAATGTCACTCGCCTCTTTGACCTGCTGAATTTGTGACATATTTTCCATACCTCTCTTGGATAGTATTACCCCAATTTTAACCAAAACTTCATCATTTTAGTAGTGCAAAATTCCAGATAAAGAATGTAGTCTAATAAAAGGAAATTTGAACATGAATTTTAATAATTTAATAAAAAAAAACTATCCATTAATTTTTTTAGTTATATTTTTTTCTCTCTTTTATTTCAACTATATAATATTGCCAATTGCAGATTTGGGCAGACACATAATCAATGGTCAAGAAATCCTAAAAGGAAATTTTCAAGTTTTAAATGAAAATTATTATTCTTATACTGAGCCAAATTTTCAATTTCCCAATCACCATTGGCTATTTGGAGTTATAGCATATTTAGTTCAACAAACCAGTGGATTTTCTGGTCTAACCCTACTCAACGCATCCTTTTATATACTAGCTTTTATTTTTAGCTTAGTTTTAGCTAAAAAGAAATCAAGCTTAAATTTCACACTCATTGCAGGAATTTTGGCAATGCCTCTCATTACAAGTCGTAGCGAAGTAAGACCTGAGTCAATCAGCTTGTTTATGTTTAGTGCATTCCATTACCTATTTTATCTAATTTCACAAAATTTTGAAAATTTGAACAATAAAAAAATATTCAGAAAGGTTAATTATCAAGAACTGCAATTACTCATAATTTTTGTAGTACTTTTCTTGGGTCAAATTGTTTGGACAAATTCGCATCTTTTCTTTATTTTTGGACCACTCATATCGGGCATGTATTTATTAAACGAAATATTTATCACAGTTTTTACAAAAAAATCTAAAAACATATTTACCAAAGAAGTTCAGTTTTATCTCCTAATTACTTGCGCACTTCTCTTTACAACACTGATAAACCCACATGGATTAGAAGGTAGCTTGAGTCCATTTCATATTTTTGATAACTACAACTACAGAGTTGCAGAGAATCAATCAGTTTGGTTTATGATCAAAATTAAAAACAATATTTTCAAATATTACTATTTTGTTTTTTTAACAATCTTGGGATTAGCAACTTTTTTTTATAAAGACAAAGAAGCAAAAAGTCTTAAGATTTTAAAAGATAAAGATATAATTGTGTCAATTCTTTCATTTTTTATTTTTGGACTATTATTTTTATTTATTAATAGAGCTTCATCATTTTTTGGAATAGTTTTTATTCCCATTGTTGCAAAAAATCTTTTGCATTTATTTCAAAATAATAAAAAACAAATTATACAATTATTAAACAAAAATATATTCTTAATGATTTTTTCACCAATATTTATTGGACTTTCAATTTTACTAGCATCAAAAAATGTGTTACTACCTAAGATTAGTAATATTGGAATTGGACTTGCTCCGCAAAGCAATAATTCCGTAAATTTTTTTATTAACGAAAAATTATCGGGTCCAATTTTTAATAACTATGATTTGGGTGGATTTTTAATTTATCATTTATTTCCAAATCAAAAAATATTTATTGATAATAGACCGGAGTCATATTCTACGGATTTTATTAGCAATATTTACATTAAAGCTCAAGAGGATGAAAAAGTATGGCAAGAAGTATCAAATGATTATGGCTTTGAAACAATCTATTTTTTTAGATTAGATATGACCGATTGGGCACAAGGATTTCTAAATCGAAGGATTAATGATCCAGAATGGATACCAGTATATGTTGATTTATATTCACTTATTTTAGTAAAAAATGATGATGTTAACCAACAAATTATTGAAAATTTTGCACTACCTAATGAAATATTTTCTTATAAAGAACTTTAGTAAATAAACAAGAAATTCTAGATCTCGAATTATTAAAACTATCTAGATCTGAATATATTTAGCACAAACTAGCAATGAATTTAGTCGATAATAAATCTAGCCCCAATGAATTTAATCGACAATAAATCTAATGAAGCAAGATAATAAGGTTACAAAATATGTGAGACTTTTGTAAACAATACTGAACTATAATAATAAAACATAATTTTCCAATAATAATGTTACAATCATAACTTGGCAATAAATTAACAAATTACCAAAGCAACAATTTACAAATGTTTCCAAATTTCATAATTACCTTTAGAGAAACCCTTGAAGCAACCTTAATAATTGGAATCGTTTTAAGTTTTCTTGCAAACACAAAACAAACAGCATACAATAATTCGGTTTTTCTTGGGTCAATTTTTGGAGTGATTGCCAGTTTGATTGGTGCCATAATATTTTCTACACTTGCAAATGGATTTTCTGGAGAAACTGAACAAATATTTGAAGGCATAACAATGATCTTCTCATCGACTTTAATTGCCACAATGATAATTTGGATGCAACATCAAAATGATATTGCCAAAAATTTAACAAAAAAAATTGCTCAAAAAATTGAACTTGCCAAAACAGTTGGAATTCCTATAAAGATTTATTTTGGTTGTACAATTGGAATTTTTAAGAAAATCAGTTCAGCCAAATCCATTGAATTTACCAAAAAAATTGAAATTTTTTTTCTGATATTTTTTGCAATACTTAGAGAAGGAATTGAAATTGTTTTATTCTTATCTACAATTAATTTAACTTCAAGAACATCCCATTTTTGGGCAAGCTTGAGTGGAATACTTATAGCTATAATAATTGGATACGCAGTATTTGCATCAAGCACAAAAATTAATGTTAAGTTATTTTTTAGACTTTCTACTGTTATTTTAATCCTATTCGGTGCAGGACTTTTTGCACATGGCATCCATGAACTACAAGATGCAAGGTTAATTCCAACTATTATAAAAGAAACTTGGGATATAAATCCTAAAGTTACAACAAGCGAATCATACCCAATCCTTCACGAGAAAGGCTTTGTTGGCAATTTTCTTAAAGAGCTTTTTGGCTACAACGCCAATCCATCATTACTAGAAAGTTTGGGTTACATAACTTATCTAACAGCTTTTTGGTTAATTTTAAAAAATCAAAATAAAAAAATAATTAAATAATATTCTAACTCAACTTCAAAAAAAATTAACTGTATAATGAAAAAAATGAAAAACTATAAAAATGAAAAAATAGCCATTGTGGGTGTTTCACAAAATCAAGAAAAGTATGGACACAAAATATTTAGAGATTTGATTCAAGCCAATTATAATGTATTAGGTATTAATCCAAAAGAAAAATTGATTTTAGGACAAACAATTTATCCAGATTTAGATAGTCTGCCTTACATTCCGAATTTAGTGATTCTTGTTGTTCCACCAAAAATATCTTTAGAAATCTTAAATGAATGCGCTGTGTTAGGAATCAAAAAAGTATGGCTTCAACCTGGTGCTGAATCTAGCGAAGCAATCATATTTGCCAAAAATAATAACATAAATTTATCAGTAAATTTATGTTTTATGGCTGAACAAGATCTCTGGTAGATTTCAATTTAAAAAACTGATTTGCATAAATTAATTTAAAAACTGATTTTATCGCAACAAATCCATATCCAAAAAATAAATCACCAATGAGTGTGTTCCTATAAAAAGGTATTGCTAACACATAACATGCTATCAATCCTGAAATTGAGTGTGGATATCTATACCACCAAACTCCAAAATTAGAAATAATAAAAAATGAAAAAGATGCAAAAGGCAATAAAAATATCTGTAATTTTTGGGTTTTAGCTAATTTCCCAAATAACCAATAACTAAAAAAACCAAAATAAGTAAATATAAATCCCGAATAAAATCCTCCTTTGAAAAAATCAAAGACTAAAATAGTTAGAAAATATAGAAATATATTTTGACCAAAAAAACCATAGCTTCCAAGAACTGAAATATTCGGCGCAAAAAAACCAAATCTTGAAAAAAACACAAATATCGCAAAAATTATTTTAAAAAAAGGTTTGTTTTTGTAACTATTTAATTTCTTCATATCGCCACTCTACTAAATCACCTTTTTTTAAATCTGTTTTGTCGGCACCGGTTGGTGATTTTTCACCATTAACATAGAGTGCCCAAAAATGATTTTCATCACCAATTATTCCATTAATAGAATTTACAAAAACACCAAAATCATATTGCTTAAATTCAATGTCTGCATTAATTTGTAATAAACTAAATGCATTATCGCCAGTATTTTCGGCAACGTATGTTATTGATTCAATTTCATTTGGTTCATCGATTGAATTCAATTCCATGTTGGAATCCAATTCCATGCTAGAATCCAAATCCATGTTTTCTGAAAAATCATCAATTATTTGGGAGTCAGATCCAGGATTTGAAGTATTATCCGAATTATTCTTTGTTTCTTCTGCTTGCCTCTGATTTGGAGCAATTTTTTCAGCATTTTTGATAAATCCATATTTACCCAAAATTGAGTTTGCTAAAACCAATATTAACAAAATGATTACTAAAATAACAAATTTTGATGCTAATTTTTTCATATTTTTTTGTGTCTTCTATATTTTATTAATCTAGATCAAAAATGCGGAGGCAGTGGGATTCGGACCCACGAACCGGAAACCCGGTCAAGGTTAGCAACCTTGTGCAATTGGCCACTATGCGATGCCTCCAATTAGTGTGAGAATTATAACATCGCTAAGTGTGCACTTCTAGAGGAGTTGTGAGATAATACAAATTATGTCTACTGATCAACGAATATTAGAAAAAAGAATGCGCCCTGGAGTAAAAGCACTGATTGTACATGACAATAAAATACTTTTAATTCATGAGAATGTAATGAGAAACGGTCGTCCGGTTGAAATAACAGATTTTCCTGGTGGTGGGGTTGAGTTTGGAGAAGATTTAATACTTGCTCTGAAAAGAGAAGTTTTTGAAGAAGTTGGTCTACGAATTTCTGTAAAAAAAGTTGTTGGAGCATGGGATTTTGTTTTAGGTAAAATCGATCATGATAACCCAGAAAAAAGTGGTGTACATATCGTTTGCATTGGATACCAATGCAGTCTTTTAGGAGAACCAACTATTAATGTCAAAAATAATCCTGCAAAAGAAGACATTTATGATGCGCGTTGGTATACAGTAGAAGAATTATTAACTAACAATGAAAAATTGCTTGGTCATAAAGGAATGGTGCGAGCAGTTCAAAATTTAAATCTCTAAAAGCTCTGTTATAATAATTCTTTATCGTTCAGGAGGAGGTGTCGCATAGTGGTCAATTGCACACGCCTGGAAAGCGTGATCCTTATGGATTCAAGGGTTCGAATCCCTTCACCTCCGCCATTTTTCTAAATCATGAGAATCATTAAGATTTTCAAGTGGTTTCCACAATTTTGTAAGTCTGGTATTGGTTATTTTTCCATCTTTAAAATCACAGTTCCAAAGTACTGATTTTAATAAATCTCTTTTAACTTCATCATCTCCTTCTTCAAAAACTTTAGATAGCTGTACAGCGCTATTTTTTATTTCTTCAACAAGTTCCAAAGTTTCTAGAGCCCCTTTGTTATTTTTTTGCTTAAGAAGTACAGAGAGCTGAGCAAGTTCATTTTCAAATTCAATCTTTCTTTCGTTATAACGATCAAAAGAAATTTGTTCATCAATATAAATATTCTCAAGTCTTGTTAATTTTCTTTTAAGACCTGAAACTTGTTGTTTAATTGTGTCTTTGTTATCTTTTTTATTAGCATCCTCTTTTAATAAAGATTGTTTGTATAAATCAAATGATTTATTTGCTCTTTCTGGATCTAGCGTAAAACCTCCAAAGAAATCTTGAAACAAATCTGAAATATGTTTTTTATTCCAATAGGTTGTATGTTGGGAGCACTTTCCTTTTCCATTTGTGCATCTGTAATAAATATATTTTCCTTTAGCAATTCCTGCTGTAACTTTACAACCACATTCAGCACAATTTAGAAAATCTCTAAAAACAAAATTAAGTTTCTGTTTTTTAGGTCTGCTTTTATTTTCAAATCTAGCTTGAACCTTATCGAACAAATCTTTAGAAATTAAAGGCTTGTGCTTGCCTTCATGGAGTTGTCCTTTTCTGTTAATCACTCCGTAATATTCAGGATTTATTAGCTGTCTATATAAACTAGAAGTGCCAACTTTTTTACCACTTCTTGATCTATAACCTTCACTTGCCAATTTTTTAGCTAGAGTTTTAACCGAATGTTCACCACCAGAAAATAATTCAAACGCTCTTTTAATGAAAGGAGCTCTGATAGGATCTGGTTCAATTCCTTTTCCCGGCTGAATGTTTATGTAGCCGATTGGAACATAACTTGGATATTCTCCTTTTAATAGTTTGCTTTCATTCCCAGCTTTAACTTTTACTGATAGATCTCTTGAAAATTGAGATGCTAAAACAAAATCAAATCCCATGTAAAATAGTGAAGAAGCATCTTGAAAAACAGTGGTTAAAGTTCTAACTTCTTTGAGTAGTCCTGTTTCAATCATCTTAATTACGAAACCAGCATCTATTAAATTTCTAGCTAGTCTGTCAGTGTGTACCACCAAAATCGAATCTGCTTCTCCATTCTTGATTCTGTCCAACATGTTATAAAACAAAGGTCTATTTTGATCTGTTTTAGCACTTTTTGATTCTTTGATAATATCAACAACTTCCAACTTCAAACTACTAGCTAAATCTAATAAAAGGCGTTGTTGAGTACCAAGAGATTGAGTTTGTCTAGAATCTTCTTCAGATGATTTTCTACAATAAATAAAATGTTTCATGATGAATCCTTAAGGGCAGGGAGATTTAAAGTATTATACACACTATATTCGCAATCCCCATTTCTTTTTGTTTCAAATATATTTTTATAACTTGGTATTATTTCATTTAATCTTGTGAGAATCTTTTCTGCCTCATATCCATATAAAGTAACAGGTTGTTTTAAATTTCTAGAACCAGAATATGCTCTTTTTCCATTGAGTCTCGGATCATCAACGCTTTTTGATAAGTACTTAGCCATATATCCAGCTATCCTATCAAGAGTTTTTCTATTAATTTTAACAAAACCAAGCTTCCACCATTTTTCAAGTAATTTTTTAGGTATATAAGGCAAATTACAAGCTAAATGAAAATGAATAGCTCCTCGATTGTTTTTATCTTGAAATTCAATAACCCAAACATATTTTAAATTAGGATATTTATATTTTAGCAACCTTAAGAAGTTTTTTAAGTATGCTGTACACTCATCAACATTTGTAATATCTAATCCGCAATCATCTTTTAAGGTAAGAACTATTGATTTAAAAAATCCCTGAAAATTAGTATTGATAATTCTTTTAACTTTGAAAGATCGTCTAGTTCCAGTTCTTTTTGAATATTCATCACTTCTATCTTTTTGAGATCCAAAATTATTTAAGTTTGTATGCGGGAGATTTACAACAATTGGATCTTGATAGATATACTTTTCAACAAAATCTCCTGAAACAATAATTTTTAAATTCGTAGCAAAGGGTTTTGGAACATGAATATTGGCTGATATTCTTCGTTCTAGTTTGACGGTATTATCAAGTCTAGTAGTGTGCTCGGGCACACTAGGAAGAGCAAGACCTAAAGGTCTAGCACCAAGAATATCTTGAACATCATTTTTTAACAACAATATTACTCCTTTCTTTTTGAAGGAGTGAATGACGATATAGCGCTCTACCTAAATAATATAAGGAACGATCAATTTCAAAATCAGAATTTTCTGGGGCAAGTATTTGTTGACTGGAATTTGTTTTAAGAGTTTTTTGTTTGTTAAGATCAACAGAAATTGCACCGCGCTTTAAGCGAGATGTATTTCTTTTCATGTTTCATATTAGTCCATGAACGCAGACTCTTAATAATGAATATACAACATTTTTTTATAAACAAAAGAATCAAAATGATTCAATCTGGGTTTTATTGAACAATAAATCCAGTGGTAAACCACGGGGAGGGGGAAACGATCCAGGGAGGTATCCGGCTTCGCTTCGCGAGCCTGCCTCCCTTCCATGCCCCTACGGGGCAACCAGGAAAGGAAAAAATCACATGCGAGCTACGCTCGAAGTGATATAGAGGTAACTAACAAAAGTGAAATTTCAGAATTATGATAAAATTAAAACTGATATTTGAAATTATATAAAGAAATAAATGTGAATGACAAAAATAAAAACAGAGACAGGAATATTGCCACACACTCTCTTAGTTCCAAATCCTGAAATAGAATCTTTATCAATTCATGAAAAAAACTTGCGTCAAAATTTTCCGAACTTTGAGAGAGTTTCTAATGATTACCTTGTTAATGAATTGAAAATGGGCAATCAATTTGCCGAAATAATGGATGAGCTGGGAAAAATGAAAAGAAGATTTGGCATTTGTGGAATTATTTCAGGAACAAGTTTGGCACTATTAACTAGCCCTGATTTTTATAATAATAGATTTAACTTTTCTCCAAAAGAATATAAAAGAATGTTTGATGAAAATATTAAAAAAGGTACAAAAAAACCTTTTGATTTATTTGCTGAACAATATCTTCTACAGGAGTTTTCCGTACCAGTACTACCTCCAATTATGTCAGCAGAAGGATTAAATAAAATACTCTTTAATTTGAAAAGCAATCAGGGATTACATACTTGTGTTTTATGTGAATACGAGGAAGAAAAAGGAACACATACTCATTTTTTAGCTATTAAAAAAATCGACCAAAAAAAACTTTTAGTTGTGGGTGACTTAAGCCCATTCGGTTTAAATTGTTGGGGTATTATAGTTCCAGTAGAAGATTATGCGGAGGCTTTAACAAAAGTAATTGGTGCGAGTTCAACAACAACTGTGAGTGATGCAATTATACAAACAAATATTAAATTTGGAGATGGATTGGATAATTCTAATATATTTGATAAAAATGCTTATATTTGGACTTTCGAAAACTAATTTTATTGAAAATATAATGATTTATCAATATAAAGATTGCTTAAAAAAGTTCCAATTTCATCCCACACTCTCCGCAATATTAAAATAAATCTTTATACGCTACACTTCCCCAGATTGATTCCTGAGGAAATTCTGACTCTTTAATCTGTCTTACTGAAACACCATTAGTATCCATATGATCGAGTACAACACCACCTCCACTAGTTGCAACTTCTTCTAAAGAACTTACTATAACTATTTTTCCATTTGGGTTTATCTCATACATAGTTATAAATGTGTCTATATCGGTGGTCCACATTCGTTCTGGTTTTGGCTTATCTAGTGGATCAGTAATTCTATAAAGAACTACCAGTTTAGGATCTACACCTAACCTTTCTAACTCCTCAATTGGCAGTTGCTCCCCTTCTTCAAGGTCTTGTTGAGAAATTGAGGCACGATGTTCAATAGTTACCATGTGGAGTCCAGTCTCTTGGAGTTTGTGAACGATAATAGAAAAGTCATTTTGTTGCTTTACAAGATCAGCCACATTGACTCCAATTCTAGTTTCAATTATTTTAGCAAGTGATGGCATTCTTAAACCCTGAATTTCTGCGGCACCTTGGTCGACTAACCCTAATAAATTTTTTTTTCTAAATGTAGCATTAGTTGGTGATTCTGCAAAAAAAGTCATAGTGAGATTGTATATTTTATGGCTAAATTAAAAAAGTTCCAATTTCATCCCACGCTCTCCGCATGTAGGGACTCCTGGCAGGAATTGTGTTAAAATTTGGATAGGTGTAGGGACTAGAGAACCTAAACATATCTTATTATGAAATTTTCAATTATTGTTCCAACTTATAACAGAGCATATATACTTCGAAATCTAATTAGATCAGTCTTAAACCAAACTTATAATGATTGGGAGTTACTAATAGTTGATGATGGTTCTACTGATTCCACTAAAGAAGTTGTGAAAAAAATTAGTGATAAAAGGATTATTTTCCTTGAACAAGAAAATCAAGGTCCTTCTGCTGCCAGAAATTATGCTTTAAGTAAATCTACTGGTAAATGGATTGCTTATATTGATAGTGATAATGAGTTATTGTCGAATTATCTTGATGTTTTATTAATCTTTATTCAAAAAAATCCGGAAGCATTGTTTAGTATTACTAAAGGTATTAGAACATTAGAACTATTTGAAAATGATCAGCTGGTCGACATTATTGATGATTCTGATAATTATCCTAAAACTGTTTCCGTTGAGGATGTCTATACAAGAAAAGTTAAGTTTGACATTAATGGATTCGCTCATTCAAAAAAAATATACAACGATGATTATCAGTGGAATGAAGATTTGTCCTTAATGGAAGATTGGGATTTTTTCATGCAGTTTGCTGATAAATACAAAGATGGACTTGTTTACATTAACATTCCAGTTTTTCACTATCACCAAAGATTTGGAACAGATGGTCTCGTATCAAATGCTAGTTATAAAGATTGGGCTAAAGCCTTTGAAACAATTTATCAAAGACATAAAAATTCAAAATATATTAAAAATCAAGAATGGTATCCACAAAGAGTTGAAAAATATATACAATTAGCAGTACAGGAAAAAAAAGGAGAAGCAAAACCTGCCTATCTTAAGTATTTCCCAAACTTTGTTTCAAGCTAGGATTAAAAAGGTTATTTTGATTTGAATAGTAGGTTCTAACTTGGTACACACACCTCCGCAAGTCAGAACTCCAGGCAAAGAATGTGATAAAATTAGGATAGGTGTAGGGACAGTAGAACCTACATTAAATTATCAATAGAATATACATATGTCAGTAGAAGGCTATCGACCAGAAAGAATTCCAACAAGAAGAATAGAAGGTTCTGAAATTAGTACTTTCAGAGAAATAACTATCGATGAAACTGATCCTGTTGATCTATTTGATATTAGCTGGCCAAATTATAATGCCGGAATTAAGTTTAAAAAAGTTGGATCTTATTCTAAGAAACGCTATGGTGTTGAAGAAAGATACCCACTTTATGAAGCAATTGCAATTTTTAAAGATTTAAAGAATAAAGTTCATGAAATAAATTTAACAAAGACAACGAGTAGAAAAAGATGCTTATTTACAGGATCAAATTCTGGTTTTTTTATGCATGATCCTGCTTGGGTAGGCATTGATTCGGATTATTATGTTGTTGGAATTAATCCACGGGAATTACAAGCAGATATTAGAAGACAGATAGCAACTTATCACGAACTTGGACATGCAGAAATTGTGGATCATGGATATGATACTCAATTGCTTAAAGGATCTACAACTATGAAAGATAAAGATTTACCTGCTATTTCTATGATTAAAGCTTATGCTAAGAAAGTAAAAGATGCTTTAATTGGTGCAAGGTATGATATAGAAAAAATAAAAAACATTACTATTACACCACAGATATTATTTGCTCTAATGAATGATGATACTGAAATTGATTCAAGCATAAGATTGTTTCATGAAAGAAATGCTTGGGCTGGTGGAGATAAACTTATAAGAAAGCATAAATTTCCAATTGGTTTTGAAAAGAAGAGCTCTTTAAGAGAATATAGTCAATTTTGTTTAGAAACATATGCAAGATATTATAGTGAAGCAAAATTTACAAAAGGTATGAGAGATCGGAAAAATAGGTTCTAACTTTGTACACACACCTCCGCCATAAAAAAAATAACCTTTTTGGGTATTTTTTTTATGACGAAATGGCAAAAGGCATGGAGAAGATTGTTCACACCAGCACCTTCAGCACCTACTGAATGCATGTTCCCACAATTGCCTTACTTCGTATATCCTTGCTAGCTTCCTAGCGCAGCATTAAGTTGCAAACTTCAGAATATCTTGGACTACTCATATAAAATAATTTTCTTACGCCCATACTAGTGGATGGTCAGAATCCTTCTTTCTCAGAATTGTTGAAAATAGTTTTTTTCCTTTGTTGGGACCAATTTCCACTTGTAAAATTCTGTTAAGATGAAAATCAGTTAATGCTCTTTCATAAGCAATATCAAAAGATGGCTTAGTTTCATAATTCATAAGAGAACTCTCATTTCCAATGGGTGATGGTTCTCTTGATGAGAAAGAAGAATCAATAAAAATACCGTTTTGTGATAAAAGCTCAAAAATGCGTGGTACATGAAATTCTGGGATGTTACTATGAACTAAAGACATTCTACTGTGAATCAAGTTAACATTCCCAATAAGTGGTATCACTCCACTCTCAGTTTTAATCTTTAATTGTCTAAATGATTTCACATCTTTTGTATCATTGCCAGTTAGTTCTGCTTCCACATATTCAACTAAATTATTTTCTAAAGCATATATTATTGGAGACATATCTAAACCAACATTCGCAAGTCTAGATTCAGCTGCTAGATGTATATCAAAATTTTGCTCAATATTTGAAATGATAAGCTTTACTTTTCCTTCATTAATCTCATTTTCCAATATTCTTGCAATTCTGCAAAAACTCAAACCCAGTCCTCCTCCAAAATCTAAAACTACAATAGGACCACCTCCATCTTTTTTCTCAAGTAGTTGAAGGATCATTTGTTCGAGACTTTTTTCTATACCTAATAGACTTTCTTTTGTTTCTTCTGTTCTATAAATACTTTCACTCACTCCCATGAGAGTTGATGTACCAAAATCTGCGCTGAAAACAGGCTTGCTGTAGTCACCAATAGCAAATGACCAAGCTTCACCTGATTCTTCCTTGCCCATTGAACGATATCTTTTATTTTCTAAATGTTGTCTTTTTAATCTTTTATGAAAATTTCTAAATTCTTGGTTCATATATATTATATATTACACAACTATATCAAGAAATGATAGGATAATTGGTATATATTGGTCTCATATATAGATGGTTTTTTTGCAAGCAATATTTTTTCCAAAGTAAGTCCTCAAATTGGAGAAGTTATTTCTTTTAAAAAAGTTCCAATTTCATCCCATGCCCCCCGCAAGTCAGAACTCCAGGTTAGGAATGTGATAAAATTGGGACAGGTATAAGGAATTTAGAACCTAAAATACAATGAACACAACTAATTTAACAATTAATCTTCAAAAAATAATTAAAATTCTTTCTAAAAACAAACATTTAGAATTTTCTCATACCCAATTAGGAAAAATTTCGGAAAATGAAATTAATACTCCAATTGGAGACGCAATATCACTTTTTTCAAATAAAAAATGTAAACTTTCAAATGATTTGATTGATCTAGAGCTATTAGAAAAATTGGTTAGCCAGTTAACAAAAAATAGCTCAATAATTCGTCCAAGTCATATAGGTTTTTGCTATAAAGTTTTATCAGTAAATGATGAGAAGATCAGAATATCTAATTTAGCAAAAGAATCAGATTTAGATTTATACCAAGAGGAATCAAATGATGATGGTCTATGGCTTTTTGTTGGAGATGCAAATAAATGGGAAGAGCCAGTTATTGAATTAATTCCAATAGAATCCACAAATGATAAATATGTAGATTATTGGTTGCCTCACATTCAAATAGATATTGATACAAATTTAACTGGAGAAGAAATAGATAAAATTGTTAAATCTATTTTTGGAAACAAGATAATTCCATTTTTTATCAAAATTGATGGTGCAACTTATATTATTAGAAATAGGTTAGGTGTTATTGATGGAGTGAATATTTTTCTTGACTTAGCAACAAATTCTAGAAAAGTTAAATACTTAAGGCAAGAGTTGTGGAAGAAGATTGTATAAAATAGGTTCTAACTTGGTACACACACCTCCGCAAGTGATAACAGATCATTTTTTGTGATATACTAAAATTCAATTATTATTATCTACATAATAGGAACATTTTATGAACACCTATGATCAATACAGTCCAAATCAGGAAGAAGTAGAAGCATGGACTAACAAAGTTATATCATTAGATATTTTATCAGATGAACAAAAGGAAGAAATAAAAAGACTCAGAGAAAAAAATGGTTGGGAAGATTTACCTCAGGAATTAGCAGAGATTATTTATAAATTTATTCCTTATTCATTTGATTTATTATCCTTTTCTCGTTTCGTTAATTTATATTTAGATGCTAATGATCAAGAAAGAGATAAAGCTAAAGAATTAATTCTAAGTTTAGATAATGTGAAAATGACACGAAAACAAGCATTCGATTTTGTAATTTTCACTCTAGATGGATCAATTAGTGAGGCTGTAGAAAAAATCAGGTCAGGACAGCCTATATATAGCTAAGTTAAAAAATATTTTATTATATTGCTTTTATAATAATTAGTTTATCAATAATTTATACTATCACTCAAGACAAATTTTTTTGCATATATGGGCTGTGGAGGACTACATTAATAGGCCTAGTAAATAAATGTATTAACGGATTTGTTTGTGCGTCTAATCAGATTCCAAACTTTTCTGGATGTGGTGGTACTTGTAAACCCAAATAATAATAGGCTCTAAATTGGTACACACAGCTCCACCAAACAGGATAATACCCCCTTTATCAAAGTCGATATTAGTTTAATATATGTTGCTTAGTTTATGGTTTAATGTGTCGTTTTAATTTCAAGCTATGAGTGATACTATTATAAACATGAGTCAATTTTTTCTTGCTTATTGGTGGTTATTGCTTTTAGTAATAATTATTATAGCAATTTTCACTAGAAATTTAATTAAATTTCTAACTACAGTTATAATATTTATTTTTATATTTATCGTTTTTTGGCAAGTAATTATAAAATCAGGATTTACTCAATCAAATCAGTGTTTCACAAATGACTTGAGTTCATCAATCTCTATTAATGAGCGTGCAAAACTTATGAATCCTGGCATAGAGAGAAATCAATATATATGTTCAGAAAGTGTAAAAAGTTTTATTTTACTTGAAAACTGTTTAAATAATTCAAAGTTTTCAAACAAATTAAGCTTTACGATTTTTTCCAATCTACCTTGGTTTAAAAATACTATGAATGATGTTGTAACAACTCATAATCAAAATTGTCCTAATGATCGAATAGACACTCTAACTTATTAAAAGCTTATATATTTTATTATTAAACAGTTATCTCAAACCAGGTTCTAACTTGGTACACACCTCCACATGTCAGAACTCTAGGTTAGAAATGTGCTAAAATTGGGATAGGTGTAGAGAATTTGATATCTAATTAGAACCTAATATATATTAAATTGCATTAATAATTTTGTATTGTATTATAAGCAATGTTGTATAAAAAAAAAGTTGTTATGTCACAAAAAATATCAAAATCATCATTACAGACAAAAATGATTAAGATAATTGTTAAAAAATATGCTTTGGGTTATATAAATTCAATGAAGGCACGTAACCTAATGGCAGAGGTGTTATCAAAGCTTTCTCATTCTACAATTGGACAACTTGATTATCACCAAGTTCTATATTTAACAAGAATAGATGCCATTTTTAGTGAGTTAAAAGATTTCTATTTATCAAAAAATACAAAAGGGAATTGATGATGCATGAAAATTGGTCCATCCCGCCAAATGAAAAAATGACCTTCGGAGAAAGAGGAAGACGAATTAAAAGAAAAGTTATTAAAACTTTAAATAGGTTTCAAACACTTTTTTGTATAAGAGATAAAACAGTTGCAGAGATTGCTAAAGCAGAAGATGAAAGTTCTAAAAATATTGATCCCATTAATCAATTTGCTGTTACTATGATAAGTGCAGAACCAACTGATTGGATTAATATATTGACTAGTTTGAATGATGATGAATCAGTTGATCTAGATAAAACAATAGTTGCTCCAGAAAAAACTACTCATGAAAAAGTTCCTTTTGGTTATTTACAAATAGTAACTAAATTAGATCAGGAACAAGTTGAAGATGATGATTCTTTCCCAAGAATTGAAGGTAGTTTAGAACCTCTTTCAACAAAATATGCTGTTCAAGTTGCAGATTCTTCAACAACAAAGATAACAGATAATTTATCACATCATCGAATGATGATTGCTACACCACGTTCAGGGAGACAACTAAACGAACTACTTGATGCAGAAATTATATATGGTGGCAGAGCTATTTCTACAATAATGATTAAAGGTACTGGAGTTCCCAATATAGTCAGAGAAACTTGGGTTGATTATGCAGGGCAAGATGACCCATTTTTTTTCACAGAAAAACAGACTGGTGGTGAAACGGCAACAGGCTTGATTGCTAAAAATGAAATGATGGGACCAGCACTCAAAGAAGATCAAGTAGAAGATGCGCGAAATTCATTAGTTCTTCATAATGCTGGAGTAAAGGTAAGAATTCCTTTAGGTGGTTGGGAAGTTAAATCATTTGTTATTGCTGGAGAACAAAAAGATATTGCTTGGTTTAAAGAGCATGGATATGATGGAGAAGTGTTATATCAATCTGCTTGGGGAATGACATGTCCTTTGCGCATTGAAGATATCAATGATATGTTATCAGAAGCTGTTTATGTTAATAATAATCCAAAACTACTTGATGATTTACTCAAAGAATTACTTGTTTTTGCACAAAAAGATAAATCAAAACCCTATGTAGATCTCTCTAAAAAATGGAAAGATATTTTAGATTTAGATAATTTTGAACTTGATGAAGATACCCGAGTACAGCTCTGGACAGATTTTGGCATTGCTCTCTGTGAAACTATGGGCAGTAATTTTGATTCAATGCATAAAGCTAATTTAAAGCATGGTAATGCTCATGATCAAAATATTTCATTTTTTGGTGAACTATGTGATAACTCAACTGTAAGTGAGGGTCTACTTGTGTCTGGAGGTGATCAAAAAATTGGTGATGATATTGATAGTTTTGCTGATGGCATGAGAAGATTCAATGATCGGGTATTAGCAATGAGTGGTGTAAATACCTTTGATGAGTTTGAATTAGTACAGGAAGCACTTGATAAATATAAACAGGCAGTTAGAAAAAACTGGATATCTTATGAAGAATGGGTGAAGACTAGTACTGGGTTGCTTGTTTCTGATAATGACAACAGAAATAGAGCTGAAAATGAATTAAATGAATATCAGAATGAAGTAGACGAGTATGATATAAGCAGACAAATACTCAGAAAAACTGGTGGAGAAAGACGATTTCGAATATATGGTGAAGATTAGTGTATAAATGTATAAAATGAATGTTTTTATGGTTTAATACAGTTGAAGCATTAGAGCTTTATTTAGCTCAAGAAAGAAGTATTATCAGTGATCGACTAAGTAAAACAGGTTCTAACTTGGTACACACACCTCCGCATATTAAGAGACATATTAGTGCTTTAGAATTAAATTTGATGTTTCTTTTTAACAATTGTAAGAACGCATAGTTTTTCTATACTAGATAAATGGATAAAGAAACAAAAACACACACTGAATTTGGTATAAGATCTCAAGAAAATAAAAGGCTGATAAACCAGCTTCAGCTTCAGAAACTTAGTCCTGATATAGATTTTTTTCCCAAAGTCGTAGGCTTTAAAGATTTTGATAATTCTCAGGGATATGAAGTTGAACAAATTGTTGGACAAACATTTCAGGAACTCATGAGTAGTACTAGTAGCTCTGATTTTATTAGACTTCTTCTTGTTGCAACTGAGCAGCAACAAAAACTTTTCAAAAATTATGGCATTTTAGTAAAAGATAGAAATAAAGATAATTTTATTTTTGGAGTAAAAGATGAAAATTCAAATCTAAAAGTATATCAAGTAGATTTAGAATCTATTTATGATTCTGTTACAGATGCCGACTTTCTTGATATAAATGAACACTTATTATCAAGATCTAGTAACCCAATTAAAATTAGTAATGAAAATAAAACTGGCATAGAAATTGCAGATATATGTGATTCACTTCAAGAAATATTTATTGAATATTTAAAAAGAAAAAAAAGAACACAAATTGAGCAACAAGTTTATGTTAAATGGAATAAAAGACTTGGGACTATTAGGAGGATAAAAAACTTTGATAAACTAACTATACTTTTTGAAGATTTATTGAGAATTTTTGGAAATTAAAAATTTGATAAATTGCTCATATCTGAAAATATGAACTAAAAGCCAACTTTTATTTAACTTAATAAAGTTCCAATTTCATCCCACGCTCCCCCGCATATACAAAAAAGTCTCCTGAAAGGCGATGTTTTTGTATAATTGGGGTGTGGTTTGGTATGCAAAAAGATTGTTCGCACCAGTAAGAAGTGAGCATCTGCGAACTTCCTGCTTAGTGCATGTGAGCTTCCTTAAGTAGATGCAAATTGCAGCGAATCGTGAATCCCTTCACCTCCGCCATCGTGTATGAAGAAGCCAAGAGATCTGTTAAATATGCCTGTCAATCGATCATTTTAGTCAATTCTAACCTTTGATATTCTCTTCGCAGTGCTGGTGCGTTGTGTTTGATGGGGACAAACCACTTCATTGGCTCAATATAGAGTTTCTCGCCTTGATTTTAGGATTTTATAGCCAAAATATCAAGCACCCTTTTTCGTAGACACGGTTTCTAATTAGTTAGCGTAGAATTTTGCAGGCGGCATTTTAAGTGCCGAATGAATTCTGCTATGGTTGTAGTTGTAAAGTGTGTAGTGAATTTCTTCGAGAAAATGACCTTCTGATTCGAAACGAGCAAATTCAAGACCTAAATCAGTTTTAAAGTTGTTATAAAATGATTCTTGAAATCCATTTTCTCAAGGCGAAGACTTGGTACTCATAGAAATAGTAACTCCAAAGTCTTGCACTGATTTTGTGTAATCTTGACTTATGTATTCAGAGCCCTGATCGGTGTGAATATAGATTGGTTTTTGAAAATCTCTTCTTTTTCTCCATCTGGCTTTTCTTTTATATGGCTTGATGCCAAATAACTGCATACATCTTCGAACTCGCTTTTTGCCAACATCCATCTCAATTGCAATTCTTCTGGACCCATAACTTGGTTGATTAACCAACACTGACTCCATTTGTTCCCTGAGTAAAGTATCTTTTTGTTTTTGTAAAAAGATCGTTTTGTATAGCCATTGTCGAGAAATACCAAGTGCTTTTGCAACAAACTTTTTATCTAACTAAAGATGAATCTGAGTTGCTTTTTTAGCTGTTTGTGTTTTTCTTTTTTTTTGATCTCTCCAACTCGAGTGTGACGACCCCCAAGATCTTTTTTAAATCTTCATTTTCCTTGAGCAACCGTTTATATTCTCGGTAATTGACTTGCTCGGTCACTTGACCTCGCAACCAACTATAAATTGTCTTGTCACTCACACCGTATTGTTTGGAAAGTTCCACTGCTTTCTATCCAGAATTCACTTTTGCCAGTATTTCAGACTTCACCTCTTATGCTATTTCTACCATTTTTTTTCCTCTCGTTTACCATATTTTACTTAGAGTCTGTGTAAACTATAAGGGGAGTAAGTGACTTTGACGAAAAGCAAATTTTTAAATTAAATTTATAATTAATTTTTCTGATTTGTGTATTATACTAAAATAAATAAATCAATTTTAATAGTTAATTGTAGTAATTGAAAAATTAATCTTTATTATGGCAATACATCTTTGATATAATTTCTTCTCACAATTAAAGAGGATGCTTGCTCATCATATAAGCACAGATAGTAGTATATGCGAGATATTAAAAGAATATATATATTTTTATTTATTATTAGTATAGCAACTATATTTCTAATCTTCAACAACATACAATCAAAAAATATACCCTGGTTTTCTGATAATGCAAGAGATTATTTGGTAGCTAAAAATATTATTAAGCATCATGATTTCAAATATATTGCACCTTTTGCAGAGTTTCAAGAAAACACTTTAGCTAACAGTGTTTTTTACTATTACTTTCTATCAATCTTTTATTTATTTTCCTTTGATAATGAAAAAATATACTTATTACTTTATATGGTCTTTTATGCTAGTACGATATTCATTTTTTCTTATTTACTCGGTCGAATATTTTTAGAAAAAAAAACTTTTTTCCATATTTCCAATTCTGATTTATTTTACCCCTACTATTTATGCTCACGGCAAGTTTATTTTTCAGCCTAATTTTATTTTTCCTATCTTTCTAGTTTGTCTTTACTTTCTTTTTTCTGCATTTAAAGAAAAATCAATTAAAAGGCTCTCGCTATCTACATTTTTATTTATAATATGTCTAAATATTCATCTCTCAGTTCTTGTATTAATTCCTTGGATCATTGTTAATAGTATTTATGTCAGAAGCAATTTTAAAAACGTTCATCCTTTTTGGATGATAGTTCCAGACTTAATATTTATTACTGGTATTTATTTCTTTTTTCTTAATCAAAAAATTATATCTCAATCAAAAAATTGGTTTGATTTCATAATTATTTTTTTCAAAAATATCTTAAATGGGAAGTCCGCTAATTTTGATTTAATAGATAATGCCAAATTCTTAATGGAAGAAATAATGAGTAGTGATTTTCATATTAGAAAATTTCAAATAATCTTTTTTATTTTTGTGTTTATTTTATCTATAATAATTTACATTAAAAAAAATAAAAATTACTATACTAATTCTTTGATGCTTGCTTTGGCTACTTACATGATAGTGTTCATCTCATTAACTGATCTTAGGAATTTTTATTTTTTTCCTGCATACATTATATTAGTATGTTTTGTGATAATTAATATCTTAAAATTAAATCAAAAAGTAGTAATTTTGGTATTTTTAATATCAATATTTTTTAATTTTGGTATTATTTTTAATGACTTATCCTACAGGAATCGAGATGAGAACAAAAATAAATATCAATTAACTGCAGAGATAATTGATAAAGATCTAGCAACTTTGTCAAAAAATGAGCCACATGCATTTTTAATATATTCTGTAGATGATACTCTAAATTTTTCAAATCCTGTTTATTGGTTATATTTAGAAAAAAAACTTAATTATCAAATTGTAGAGAATGGAAATTTTTTTAGATTTAGTTTATTGCCCATAACAAAAAATTCAAACAATTTGTATCTTATTTGTGATAACCCAAATACAAATTTTGAAGAACCGCCTGAAAAATATAAATGCTTAGAAAGAATTGAGATGCAAAAAGGAATAAAAAATTATTCTAAATTATTTGATCAAAAAAATAACAATTTTTCTATATATAAAATTGATCTTATTGATAGCATGAGCAGATATGAGACTCTCTAAAGAAACTATTTTACAATTTAGAAAACTTATTTTTTTTTAGGTTAAAATACAGAGTTATAAATATTGGTTAGATCATCCTAGAACATATTTCAAAGAGCAATTATTCAATTTAAAGATAAACAAAAATATACTTATTACCAGAATTAGGTTATAATTTTATAATTACAGATCAAGAAACTCCCCACAATTGAAAAAAGCTCAAGTAGACAACTTTTTACCGCTGCAGTAAAGTTCCAAGTGCATCCCATACTGCTCGCAAAATATATAAAAAGACCGATTTGATATTTAAAAAAATAAAGATTAAATTAAGAATTATCTAATGTTTTTTTGTGTATTCCGTTCATGATAGTCGTAATCAGCTTTTAATATTGCATCCATTCCATCAGTTCTATCAATTCTTTTTTGTTTTGCATTCAAATTATAGTCATCAATTGAGAAATTACTAATTATATCCATGTTTACTAATGTAGTTCCACTTCCAATGACTCCAGCATAAATTTGTTCATCGATTTGTGTTAATACCACCATTTTACGAATAGATACAGCTTTGTAAAAATATTGGATTGTTGGCAATTCACCATTTTCTCTGTAAATCATCGCAGATTTACCATTTATAAATTTAGCTAAAGAATTTGCTTGACCCTCAGTGAGGATTCCACTATCAACTAGGGATTTAATATCTTTTGATTTGCTAATTAACTCAAGATTGTCATTTTCAAGTGCTTTATTTAATAGGTTTATTGGTGATTCACCATCTATTATTTTTTCAGTCATAAGTTATATGGTATCACAAAATTTATTGGTTTTATACATAATTAATCAACTTCTTATTTATAATTCATATTGATTTTGAACAATTAAAGATTAAATATATTACTCATATCAGAAAAAAGGAACTAGCAGTCAACTTTTATTTCATTTAATAAAGTTCCAACTTCATTCCACGCTCCCCGCATTTGACAGAAAGTGAGCTTTAGCTCAGTTTGTGTCAAATATGAATGGGATGAGAAGTTTATGCCCCATCAAGCGAAATATAAAAATATAAATTTGAGCATGACCGGGCTTAAATCCCCCTCCCTCTTAACAATCTGAAGATTTAATAGACTCAAACTTGCAACAGAAGAATACGAGGTCTCATTAAAGGATTAATCCTCAAAATAATCACTCTGCAAATCAAACATCATTTGGATTAATGGAGGTATTCAAGCCCCTTATAGGACTAAGTCAAGCCAAGTTCTACGGGCTTGATTGTGACTTTTCACTCTCTCGACCGTCTAAAATCCCATCACCATCTGAGTCCGGATTGATTGGGTCAGTACCATGTCCAACTTCATAACCATCTAATAATCCGTCGCCATCTGAGTCCGGATTGAGTGGATTGGTGGGATAATAAAAAGTTTCATCACCATCTAATAATCCGTCGCCATCTGAGTCCGGACTGAGTGGATGGGTGTGAGCTTGAAAAAATTCAGTCCCATCAGCTGATCCATCACCATCAGTATCTTGATTATTTGGATCAGTATGTAGAAGCTTAGTCTCCTCGTAGTCCATCAATCCGTCGCTATCTGAGTCCGGATTGAGTGGATCAGTACCATGTTGTTTAACTTCATCGCCATCTGATAATAAGTCACCATCTGAGTCCGGATTGATTGGGTCAGTACCATGTCCAACTTCATCACCATCTAATAATCCGTCGCCATCTGAGTCCGGATTGAGTGGGTCAGTATGAAAATAATTTTCCTCATCAAAGTTCCACAACCCATCTCGATCTGTATCTGGATGAAGTAATCCAGAAAGATATTGGTTAAAATTTGGCAATTCTTGAGAAATCAGGCATATACCAAGGGAAGAGCTACCAAGTATGGCTACTAGAAAAAGCATACGCATCCTGTTTCTAAATCTTATTCCCCGCCTTCTCCTTCTCTCCCTATTTGTTTCCTCAGTAGGTGCTGTAATAGAAATTACTTCTGTCTGAGTAGAATTGCTATTTGGTGGTGGATAAATTTCAACTCTTTCTATATCTTCTGGGAATCTCTCTCCTCCATAAATTAATAAAAGAAGTTTTTCTCTAACACCTTGCCGTAGACTTTGAGGAATAGTTTCTAGTGCATTCTCTAGTGAAGAGCCTAAATTGTGATTAGTTGACCGTCTGTAGTGTCCTGCAGCTGCGGGATTACCATGACAAATAATCAAATCTGCGGCATAATTCCATTCGAGGGACCGCTGATTATTTGTAACATGATCGGTTGGTTCCAAAAGAGTTTCGTGATCAGGACTCAAAATTTTAATACGATGATCTAATGAACGTTGTATCATAATTTGTGTTTACAAAAAAGTTTGATAGGTAATTAATAGTTAGTAATTAAGTAAGATAAAAAAACCACTATGATTAATCCTTATGAAATTATATCATTTTTTTTTAGTTGTGAAAATAATTGTGTCATTTAATGTTATTTAATGAGTTATAAAGATATATTATGAAAGAAATGAATAATTTTTTACTAAATGTATAAATATTTTCATTGCATACTTTAATAATCTCCGCGAGAAAAAGATATTTTCTTTTATAACATTCGGCCCCAAATATTCTTCAGCTAATAAAACTAAGAGTAAGGTAAATTTTTATTATAAAATAGAACCTATTTCATAATCATCGAATAAAATTATAAATCCTATACTGTAAAGAGTTTAAGTTTTTTGGCAACTTTGTAAATTTGAAAATATCCAGAAATGAGTAAGATTGCGCCAATAATACTTGAAAACATAAAAAATAATCTTATTTGCGTATCATCAAGCATACCTCTAAAACCAGTTTCTAAAATATAGAATGTAACAATAACAATTGTGTGAATAACTGTACCACCCGAAATTTTTTTTAAACCAGATCCAAGAGTACCACCCAATTGTTTGGCAGACATCAAAGCAGTAACTATTATTAAAAATGTGGGAACTAGAACAACTAAATAAGATAGCTTATATAAAGATGAATAACTTAAAGGTTCCATACAAAAAAAATTATAATATATTAAAAATGCAGTGGATAGCGTTGAAATAAACTACTGAAAATATCAAGCTAAATGTAAACTTTTATGCAACAACTATTCAATCTCCAAATATAATCACATACATGTTTTCTCCATGTCTTACGCAAGCATTTTTAAACTCCCTACTGAGCTGGGCCTCTCTATGACCTATGGTTGATGAATCAAAACACCATTCGATAATTGATGTTCCGGTTTGTGCAATAAATGAATCACCCGTTTGCATATTTTTACAATTTTGAAAAGCCAAATTTTCTCCAATGTTTTTTCCAGGATAGTATTTAATTTCGTCTGGAAGATTCTCCAAATCCGCAAAATCTTCAATAAATCCTGCATGATCATCCAAACCGCCAAATTCAATTAAGTCATTAACTCTTCTAGATGCATAATTACATAAATTTTTGTTAAAATTTAATGGAAAAATTTGATGTGACGCACGATAATCATTGAGAGCATTAAAGACTTCTTCGTCTGAAATATCTGGGTAAACAGGTCCTTTGATTGCAACCTGCTGAGGAACAACGTTCACCTGCTTCATTGGTTTACCAAGAACTTGAACAACAACTCCAACAGTTCCTAAATCCTTAATTTCAACAATTTTTGTAGCAAAACCTACATCCTCAAAGTCATCATCTTTTAATGCCTCAATTTGTTGAGCATCAGAGAACCAAGCATCAACTATTGCTTGTTCAGTTTGTGGACCAATAACCATATTATGGCTAACGTGTAAATAATTATAGCCAACAGTCTTAAGTGCATTCTTTAATTCTTCTAAGAAGTCCTTCTTCTCTAAATCATAATCATACTTTTCAGCTTCAGCAATCAAAATGGCAGCAGCACTAGCAAGTTGATCACTATATTCTAGTTCTCCAACTTCCAATGAAATTCTTTCAGAATTGAGTTTTTGAAAGATTACCTGTGGATCTAAATCAGTTTTAACCTCTTTTTGTATCTCTTCTGCTAGATATCCAACTTTTGGTTTTTCAATTAAGCCAGTTTGAGTGAGAAAATTTAAAAGTTCCTTTGGAATATGAAACGTGTTATTTTCAATAAAATATTTTCCCAAAACTATATTAACTCCAAGAAAAAAAGAAATAATTGTTATTTTAATAATTAAGGATACTTTTGGATCTTTAAAAAAATCACTTATTCTATTAAAAAAGAATTTTATTTTTATAAATTTGGACAAAATAAATTTTGAAAATTTTTTTACTTTATTTATGAAAAGTTTTATTTTTATAGGAAAAATTTGAAGAGAATTAACAAACTTTTTATGTCTCAACTTACTCTTGGCTTTTAAATGATGATTCTGAATTGAGTTTTTTTGGTGAGATTTAATAATATTTGTTTCAATTTCTACTTTATTTTTTTTCATCAAATACTCCCGAATCTTCTAAAAGAGGTACTAAAAATTCCATGGGCAAACCATGTGTGAAACTACTTAAAGATCCTTTTATTGAAGCAATCAAATTAATTCCAGCTGGATAGGCAGGACAAAACGCCGCCGACCAGGTTGTAACTGGATTTTCTGCTACATATTTATTTATTTCATAATTTGTAAGTTGTCTAAATACCAATTCAGTTATTGCGGTTTTATATACTTCAATTTTATTTAAATTATCTATATAGGCGAATCCACTCAAACACTTTCCTTTTTTTCCAGACTGTTCGGATAACATTTGTATCGCTTCATTGTTATTGACAGGTTTTTCATAAGATTTTTCATTAAATATTGTAAAAGTATCAGCCGCGATCACTATGGAATTTGGATTTATAGAAGCAATTTTCCGAGCTTTTTTTTGAGCTATCAATTGAGCTCGAAGTTTCTGATTACTTTCAATGATAGATTTTTCATCAATATTAGCCGGCTGTATCTCAAATTTGATTCCCAGAGCATCAAGAAGCAACCTTCTTTGAGGTGATTGAGATGCTAAAATAATTTTTTGCATAACTATTATTATTTCCAACCATATTCACTATAAAATATACCTTTTTGAAAATTATTAATAGCTTCTCTAATATAAGGAATCACATTTTTAGGTAATTTATTGATGTGAAACCAAGCCAATTCATCACATTTTTCCAATTCTAAATTTTTTGGTTCTCCCTCAAAATTTTCAACCAAATGAAAAACATCAACTCTTTGAGAACCATCGGTATCAGATTTTCTGTGCATAACATGCACGGTTTTAATTTGATTTGGGTCAAAAATTAACCCCGACTCTTCTCTCGCTTCTCTTATCAGTGCGTCTGTAAAAGTTTCATCAAAATCTACATGTCCAGCCACCAAACTATACTGACCATCTTTATAGCCTGTATTGAATCTCCTTAACAATAAAATTAGATCTTCTCTCTTTAATATTAAATATGAAGCCGGAATATTTTGGTTTCGGATAACTTTTTTATTATTTATAAGTTTCATTTTTTCTAATCTAGATAATTTTTTTATTTCTGCTTCTCTTTTTGTTGCCAAGGACCTACTAGAAAATTCTTCATAATATTTGAGACTTATCGGCAAGTGGCTTCTAGTATATTTGGCTCCCTTACCCGCCGAATGAACACGTAGTCTATTTTCCAAATTATTAGTCGAACCTGTATATAAAGACTTGTCAACACATTCTAATATATATACAGTCCAGAGTAAATTTTTCATTATAACCAAACTAACTTTATCTATTTTCATCCCCATGCTTATGTGGAAGAATTTTAATTCCCTTTAACCCAAAATAAAGTGATGTAATGATTATTACTTTTAAAATAAAATAGTCACTTGGATTCAAAAAATCTTCAGTCATTTTGGTCATTTGACCACTTAACAAATGAGCCAAAATTCCAATTGGCAATGTTAAATATAGCCAAACTTTTTTTGAAGTAGATATTTTAAATATTAAAAATAATTTAACCAAAAGTGGACTGAGTATATAAACCCCCAAAAATGATACAACAAAATCAAAAATTGCATACTCTCCGACTCTAAATGACCTTAAATATTCAATGTTAAACATAATTTTTCTTTCTCAAAAAACAAAATAACTAATAACGATAATGATCCGATTTGAAAGGCCCATTTTTTTCAATTCCGAGATATTCAGCTTGCTCTTTACTAAGCTTGGTCAATTTAACTCCAATTTTATCAAGATGAAGTACGGCAACTTTTTCATCAAGATGCTTTGGTAATTGATAAACGCCAACTTCATATGATTGATTGAATAATTCTATTTGGGCAAGAACCTGATTTGTAAATGAATTTGACATCACAAACGATGGATGACCCATCGCACATCCTAAGTTAATCAATCTTCCTTCTGCTAATAAAATTACTCTATGACCATCAGGAAAAGTATAAATATCTACTTGCGGTTTCAATTGTTTTTTCTTAATTTTTGGGTATTTATTTAGCTTGGCTACTTGAATTTCAATATCAAAATGACCTATGTTACACACAATAGCGGTATCCTTCATTTTTTCCAAGTGCTCAATTCTAATAACATCTTTGCATCCCGTAGCAGTTACAAAAACATCAATTTCTTTTACAACATCCTCAATTCTTTTAACTTCATAACCTTCCATCGCAGCCTGCAAAGCACAAATTGGATCAACCTCGGCTACAATTACTCTTGCACCATTATTTCTTAACGACTGAGCACTACCTTTCCCCACATCTCCAAAACCAGCAACAAATGCTACCTTGCCAGCAAGCATAATATCTGTGGCTCGACGAATTCCATCTACCAGAGATTCTCGACAACCATAAATATTATCAAATTTTGATTTAGTAACCGAATCATTAACATTAATTGCTGGAATTTTTAACTGATGATTTTTCATCATTTTATATAAATGATGGACTCCGGTGGTAGTTTCCTCTGACACTCCTCTAATATCCTTCAAAAGCTTTGGAAATTTTTCATGAACCAACGCAGTTAAATCACCACCATCGTCCAAAATCATATTTGGACCAACTTCTTTTCCTGATTTATCCTTAAATTTTAGCGTCTGTTCTGTGCACCACCAATATTCTTTTTCAGTTTCCCCTTTCCAAGCAAAAACTGGAATTTTTTTTGTAGCTATTGCAGCTGCGGCATGATCTTGAGTTGAAAAAATATTACACGATGCCCATCTAACTTCAGCTCCCAAAGCAACTAAGGTTTCAATCAAAACTGCAGTCTGAATGGTCATATGCAAAGAGCCAGCGATTCTCGCACCTTTAAGTGGCTTTTTCGTGCCATATTCTTCTCTTAGTGCCATTAATCCAGGCATTTCTTTTTCAGCTAATTCAATCTCGTCCCTGCCCCAAGAAGATAACCTTATGTCTTTAATTTTATAATCTAATTTTGAAACGCTTGTTTTTGCCATAATATTATTTTCCTAAATTTTTAGTACTTGATGATAATTCTCTTTATATCTAGATTTAATCATTTTCAATGTAAAATAATGTTCTTGCGTGCCATGTTTTTCTACTGCGAAAGCTGCAACCGTAGATGCTAGTTGTGTTGCTATTTGCAGGTCCCAGCCCTTTACATATCCATATATAAATCCGGCTCTATATGCGTCACCCGCTCCAGTTGGATCTACAACTTTTTTAACTTTAACAGCAGGGACCATCATGGGAATGTATTTATTGTTTTTGGCATAAACTGCTGAACCTTTTCCTCCCAAAGTAATAATTGAAACTAAAGTTTTCTCAACAATCAGTTGTCTATCTAGGCCCGTTTTTTTAGTTAATAAACCCATTTCGTAATCGTTTACAATCAAAACTTCACAAGCTTCAAGTCCTTTAATCAAATTTTCTTTACTTAAGGCTAAGATTTGCTGGCCAATATCAAAAATCATTCTTTTTTTGTATTTTATACATTCTTTTGCTTGCACGACCATTTGAGCAGGATCATGTGCAGAAATCACCACTAAAACATTTTCATCTTTAAATTTTTTAATTGTTAAACTTTTGGAGTCAGCCATGGCACCTGGATAAAATCCGCCAACTTGACAATCATTGTTATCAGTCAAAACACTAAATGTTGCAGTTGGTAAATCTGAAAAATGAACATATTGGGTATTTACTCCAAGCTTTTTCAAATTTCCGATATAAGTCTGACTTTCATGTCCAACTGAACCATATAAAATTGGTTTTTCACCCAGCATTGCCAGAGAATAGGCAATATTTCCGGCAATACCACCCGGTGTTCTTTTCATGCTTTTTACTAAAGGAGAAATTGAAAGAACATGAAGTTTGTCGGGTTGAATCAAGTTCTCATATAATCCATCAAAATTCATAATTTGATCAACAGAAAGAGAACCTGACAATAGTATCTTCATCATGATAAATAGTTTATCACAGATCTGAAGAATTAAGTGATTATTTGGCCTTTAATGAAAGTTGTATTTACCTAACCTACTCAAGCCACTATTAAATAGCTTTTTTTCATGTAAAAATAATATTTGCACCGATAAAATATTTATATCAATTTGCGAGAATATTTGGAGAAATTTGTGGATAAAATTATTCAACGCTTCATCAACTTTTCAATTATAAAACAATTTATAATCTGGAGAATATGGCTATTTTTCCCATTAGTACTTGGAATACTTTTTTTACAATTTAGACCAAATTATTTATATACTACAATTTGGCAATATACACAAAAAATATCAAATTGTCGAAAGTCCACTGATTTTCCCCTGGAGCAACTTCGATGGTGTTCATTACATGGCAATAGCATCTAGAGGTTATATTGATGAAGGCAGGTTTTTGCCTTTTTATCCAGCATTAATCAATACTTTTTCTCAACCAATTATTTATTTTCTGGGCAATAAACCTTACGGTCCAACCACATTTTGGACTGGATTAGTTATAAGCAATGGTTTATTTCTTGTAAGCTTATTTTTATTACAAAAATTACTATTACTAGATTACAAAAAAATGTTTATTAATAAAATATTACTTTTGCTTCTAATTGCACCAACTTCATTTTTCTTTGTAAGTTTATATTCTGAAAGCCTATTTTTGCTTCTTAGTTTAGTTGCATTATTTTTTGCAAGAAAAAAAAGATGGTTATTGGCAATTCTTGTTTCAATGTTTTTGGCAATTACTAGATTGCCGGGGTTTTTGATTGCTATTCCATTATTATATGAATATTTTTTTGAGAACAAAATCAAGACTGATTTAAAAAAGACATTTGCCTCAATTGGTTTTTTGTTTATTCCCATTCTGTTAGTTGTTTATGCATTTTTTAATTACATAAAATGGGGTGATCCTTTATTTTTTATCAATGCCCATGGACTACTTGGAAATGATCGCGTGGTAAATACATTTGTATTTCCATTAATCACACTTTTTAGATATGTAAAAATTTTCTTTGGAATTTCACCATTTCAATATGAATTCTATGTAGCGTTAATTGAATTTGGATCATTAATTTTTGCTTTAATTGGAATATTTTTTGGATTTAAAAATAAAATTAGAACATCTTATTTGATATATACAGTCTTACTTTTATTTCTTCCACTCTTATCTGGAACACTAAGTGGATTCCCAAGATATATAATACCCGCTTTTCCAATTTTTATTGGCTTTGCACATAAAATTAATTTCAAAAATATCAGTGGAAAAATATATTTTTTAATTAATCTAATTTTTCAAATAATATTTTTGGCATTATTTTCCAGAGGATATTTTATTGCTTAATTCAATAAAAAGTTTAAATATTTTGAAATTTAATACATACATCATTTAGTTGTATATAGACAACAAATTTATGTACCTGCTAAGATTAGAACATGCTCATTTCTGAACTATACCACAAGCATGTAATCACAATCTCTCAAGACGCAACGGTTCTAGAAGCTCTCAAGGTCTTAATAGAAAAAAGAGTTAACGGTCTTATTGTTTTTGATAATGATAATAAAGTTACTGGAGTTCTCGCACTTCAAGATATAGCTGCTGCAACTATACCACGTCAATTCCGCCATAATATTCAAATGGCTGCAGCGATGTATCGTCCTGGTTTTTTCAGCGAAAACTGTGAGGAGATTAAAAATAAGCCTGTTTACTCTGTAATGAGAAAAAAATTTACCATTACTAATCTAAATGACAATATTATGACCGTAGCAGCTGATTTTTTAAAAAATGATCTTTATATAGTACCAGTAATTGAAAAAGGTAAACTTCTAGGTGTAATTACCCGTTCTGAAATCAAAAGAGCACTCGCCTACGGTATGAGAATACCTAAATTTTATAATCAGATGAAAGATTCTATAGATAAACCAAATAAGGAAAAGAATTAGAGTAAGCACATGCAATATTTTGGACTATCAATTTTTTCTATTATCTCCTTAGTTACATTAGCCATTGTCTATTTTTTTCTAATTAGTGAAAAACTTAATAAAGTAATTGTCTCAATTCTAGGAGCAACTATATTAATATTAATGCAAGTTTTTCGAACAGCTAGTCATACTTCACAGAAAAACGCTTTTGAATTTATTGCTAATAATTTAGACATTTTAGGTTTCGTAATTGGTATGATGGTTTTAGTAGGAATTGTTAAAGATTCTGGAATTTTTGAAGCCCTTGCAATTTGGCTTGTAAAGTTAGTAAAAGGACATCCAATTTGGCTTCTAATTAGCTTAGGATATTTGACACTTTTTATGACTGCAGTATTTTCAAATATTCCTACAATCTTGATAATAATTCCAATTCTAGTAGTTCTAATCAAAACATTTAAATTGCCATATATGCCATATTTTTTTGTAGCAGTAATGATGTCAAATATTGGTGGAGCCATGACGCCAATCTCCGACCCAACTACTTATTATCAGGCAAGAGTTGTTGGACTAAGCTTCGCCGAAGTAATATCAAATTCTGGCATAATCGTACTAATTCTTTCTGTTGTAACTTTAATCTATAGCATAATTATTTTTAAAAAAGATCTAAACTCAGTCGTTGTTGATAAAAAGAGTGTGGAATTTTTTAAACCAAAAGCAGCTATTAAAAATAAAAAACTTCTTTACAAAGGACTGCCGATATTAATTATTGTAATTCTTTTAATGATATTTAAAGAACAAATTAGCAATTCTTTTGGAATTACAATTGATAATGCTACATTAACAATTGGCGGTGCATTTTTTGCAATGATGATTTTCCATAGAAAACCTCACAAAGTTATTAGTGATTTGATTGACTGGGAAATAATCTTTTTTTTCATGGGCTTATTTATCATCGTTGGTTCACTTGAATTCACACATGTAATTGAAATTCTAGCAGATCAACTAGTTAAATTATCTGGAGGAAATATTAGTTACTTAACCCTCATGATTTCGACAGGGTCTGCATTACTTTCGACATTTATTGATAATGTTCCTTATAACATCACTATGGTTGGGGCAATAAAAGCTATGGAAACTGCTGGAATTACTGTTTACCCTCTATGGTGGGCATTAAATCTCGGAACATCGATAGGTGGCGCTGGTTCTCCAATTGCCGCAGCATGTAATGTTATTGCATTTGGGCAAGCAGAAAAAGAAGGATGGAAAACATCATTCTTCAAATATTTGAGTTTGGCACTACCGCTAGTTTTGATAAATAGTTTAATTACTTTTGGACTTATTTGGCTTAGATATATTGCTTAGGCTATTAATATTTCAAATATTAGCAAAATGATTTTTATTGGTAAGGACTAAAAGCAACAAGATTTGTTACTACATATGAGAGAATTAATCAATTAGTTAAAAAAATTATTACCCCAAACATGAATACTCGTTTATATTCCAGGTGACTTATTTGTTCGGTCGTCTGCGCGCATTCAACTACATATTGTCTTATCACTCGCCCCATATTTTTTGATTAGAATCTTTGTGAACTATATGGGGAGCAGGTCTTGCGATATTTTCTAAAAAATATTTTATTTCCTAAGAATTTAAAATATTTTTCATCAATAGTATTGACGATTCCTATTTTTAAATATATAGATAACAATATTCAATAAAAAATTGTTATAATAAGATAATTTATATGCAGAAAACCGAAATAAATCCAATAGCACTTTTGAAGAAGATTGTATATCCTATTGATTTAATTGCAGGATATCCTGAAAGAAATCAAGGTCTGAATTCTCCAAATGTTTTAGAAAATCTTACTATGGAGTTATGGGAACAAGCTGAATCCGGTATACCACTCCCAGATGCCAATATTGTTTTGTTTAAAATTTTTGAAACTCTTGCTGATGCAATCACTCCTAATAGTGATGGCAAACAAGTAATCATTGGTTCCACAGGTGTAGAATATGATATTGAAATAATTAAAGATCAGATTAATAAGATCTTTAATGAATTAGGTCTTATAACAGTAAATTCTGCAAGGCCGGCAAGTAGACTTATGAAAATGATTGAAGGTAAGAAAAGTGCTAAAAATACTATTACAAAAGCTGATCTTCAAATAGCAATCAATCAATGTACTGCCATCACAAGAAATTTTGGTTTGAGAAATTCCATTCAAATTATTGTTGGGCTACTTCTAATTGATCAAGTTTCAAACAGAAATAAAGCAGAAAATGTTACTAATGAAATACTGAGAGACACACCAGAAATATTACCTACCGCCACATTTTCATTCTCCTCTCCATATCATGAGAATCATGATGTTTACGGACATTCTAGTTTTCAAAGAGCCGGTCAAGATGGAACAGTTGATAGGTATGTAGTAGGTGATGGATCAGGTGGATCGGGCGCAACAGATATTCAAACTCAGAAAAAGATGACTGCCATGAGAGATGTGGTAATGAATGCTAGTTTGAAAGACATTCATGAAGCAATCATACTAGCAGATAAAGCTGGCAAAATTTTGGATGAAGAGAGCAATAGATCTTACGGAGTTATGGTGGGAGTTGATGTGATTAGAAATAAAAATGGAAAAATCGAAGCAGTAAATACTGCAAATGTAGGAGACGCAGTTGTGTTGGGTTGGAGGCCAAATGGATTTACACACAGAAGAAGTAGCACGTATCCTAATCGAGGTGACGAATCAAATATTACTTTATATAGTGATGTTGATAATCTAGCAAGTGTATTAAAACAGTCTGAACTAGACAATATTAAGACTGGTAGCTTAGATACTGATGCAAGGGCAAATGTCATATTGCATTCAATGGGAAGTACTGATAAGCAATGTGAGCCAAAAAGATATCAAATCGATCAAGATGCTGATGACTTTCCACAAATATTAATTCTTTGCACTGATGGATTACAACCAAATAAAATGACTGTTCCAGAAGAAGCTTATTCTAGATACGTTAATAAACTATTGACTGATTACACGACAGGTCAAGGACATCTCACTTTAGATGAAATTGCAAAAAATATTGCTATTTTTGCAAGAAATAAACTTTTTGATGAAGATGATATTACTATTACACTGATAGATCTTAGATCAAATAACGAATGATTAAAAACACCTAATCATTTGATAATTTGACATTATTGCTAATTTCGATTTTGGGCTTTCTTTTGTTCAAAACTCTCAAACTTAAATAAATAACAGTCAACCATAAAACAATTATCATCATTAGAATGTCAATTCTCAACTGATTTGTGAAAATTGCATAAATAATTCTTAAACCAATAGTATGAGATAAAAAAATGATGTAGGAATTTTTTCCAAACCAAACAAGCAAACGAGAAGAAAAGTTTATAGTTGCAAAACTCAAATTTGCTAACAAGCCAAAAGGTATGATTAAAATCTTGGTAAACTTCAGAGCTGGTAATGGATCAAGTCCATTATTAATTTGTTGAAGACTAAAAAAAACTATCAAAACAAATGAGAAAACACTACCTATTGGAGCCAGCTTTATCAACATTTTTGGCAATTCTTTTGATTTCAAATATATACCAAAAATAAAGTAAACAATCCAAGATAAAAATAAAGTGTATTCCAAACGGTCACTATTATTGAGCTTAAAATAAAAATAGATATAAAGAATTATTTGCGCAAACAAAGCTATAAAAAGGATTAACTTTAGATTTTTTCTATGAAACCAAATTACAGGAAAGATTGCATATAGTTGAAAAATGACAGGTAAAAAATACAACTGATAATCGGCTTGACCAATTAAGAGTTGAACTAATAAAGACTTCGGTTGGTTGCCAAAAGACCATGTTGGAATTGAGTTAATAATTAGAATTGAAAAAATACTCCAAACTAAATAAAGCGGAATTAACTTCAAGATTCTTGTTTTGAAAAATTTCCAATAATTAATTTTTTTGCTTTCATACTTCGTGGCGAGACCATAACCAGAAAGAATAATGAAAGCTGGCATGCAAAAACGAGCAAATTGATCTAAAGAAATGTATAAAATTTGTTGATTGGAATTATATATTCCTGGAAGATAAGCTAAGATATGAAGAAAAATAACAGCAATAATAGCCAAACCTCTAATGGTGTTGGTTTTTTGGATTGTTATTAAAATTTTTGACACAAATAAGTATGTATTTTTTTGCCTACTATAAAAAATGTCTATCACATATTTCTTCAAATCTCTCTAACTATGTATTTTATTTAGTCCTCTTAAACAAAAGAAAAAATAAAATAAAACTGGTAAAAATGAGTCCAGCAATGATAATTAAAACAATGGGAGACACAAGTATATTGCGTTTTTTAATAGTTATAGTCAGATCAAATTGTTGAACTTCACCATTTAACTGCAGGCTTTGTTCACCCTCATAATTGTCATAAGCAATTAACACACGATGCTCACCAGGATCAATATTATTAAATATTACTAAACCATTATCATCTGTCAGAGCCTCACTAACTTTGGAATATATAGTAACTTTGGCGCCTTCGACTGGTTGTTCGTGCTCATCAATAACTTTTATGCGCACTATATAATAACCTTCATTATCAGTTTCAATCACTGCACTGTTCTTAGTTGAATCACTGATTGCCTCAATCGATTCTTCAGAATTTTTTTTGGAATCTGCAATTGAAACCAAAGAAATGTTTTTTGTCTCAAACTGTTTGAAACTCACTGCACTTTTTGTCTTTGCTGAAAGTTCATTACTCCATTCTCCTGGAGCACATCCATTACCTGCTCTAACCTTAAAAAAATAAGTAGTATTGGGTTGCAAAGAATTTACTAAATATGTCCTAGATCCTCCTGAGCCAATATCTGTCAAACCCCAAATATATTTGCCAGATTCTGTACCAAATTCAACCGCATAGTAACTAACAGGATCATCTGCTGGAGTAAAATAAAGAAGAATTGCAGTACCACTCTGGGCAGTTGCTGCATACAACCAAGGATTTTTATCACCGGGTTTTTGGTCACCACAGCTTGGAGACACTGAATTTGATAGCGAAGAAACAGAGTTATTATCCATAGAAGTAACTGAGGTTTGTTGTATCTCTCCCTCATTAAACAAGCCGGTGTCATACGAACCCGACCCATATGTAGTCGCAAATACAGATTTCGAGAACGCAAAAAGAGTCAGTGTACTCAAAATAAATAAACTTACAGCTTGATTTATATAATACTTCATTGTTATAGTTACTATAGATAAAAAAAGGGATAAATTCAATGTTCGGACTTGGCGCACAAGAACTATTACTTATTTTGGCAATTATATTGCTTCTTTTCGGTGGGAAGAAACTCCCTGAGTTGTCCCGAAGCATGGGACAGGCTATCAAGGAACTCAGAAAAGGCTTCACCGATGAAATTTCAGAAAAAAATACCAAAAACAAAAAGTCAAAAGACTAATTCATCAACCTTCGCAGACCATTTGTCTGAACTTCAGAACAGAATTTTAATTGTCTTCTTAATTTTTGTTTTGGGTTCACTTATCGGATACCTTATTCATCAAGATATTTTTAATTTATTGATTATTCCTTTAAATCAGCCTATTTATTATACTTCTCCAGCCGGTGGTTTCGAGTTTACATTTCAATTATCTCTTTTTTTTGGCTTTTTGCTCTCATTACCAGTTTTTGTATATCAAACAATTCGGTTTGTTGAACCTGCCCTTCCTCAAAAATTCCCTCATCTTCTTAGTAAAATACTATTTGCTTCAAATATATTAATGTTAATGGGTATAAGCTTTGCATACTTTGTAAGTTTGCCTGCCGCATTGTATTTTTTAAACACATATTCTACGGATCAAATTAAAGCACTCATATCAACATCTGAATACTTTTCATTTATAACTAGATATCTTATGGGTTTTGGCATTATTTTTCAATTACCCTTGGTACTAATCGCAGTTAATAAAGTCCATAAAATTGCTATTTCCTCCTTATTTTCTAAAGAAAAATATGTTGTTCTTTCTGCTTTCATTTTTGCAGGCATTCTCACTCCAACTCCTGATATATTTAACCAACTTGTCATGGCAATACCAATAATCCTGCTCTACCAAATATCAATATTATTAGTGTGGATAATGCAAAAAAAACCATCGACAATCATTGACAACAACTAATCAACTACTCTATATTTAAAGAATATGGATTTACCAACATTTGACACATTATTTTCTAAAGAAATGAATAGAAAAGAGTTTCTTCTACATATTGGAGTCGTTTTATTAACTCTTTTTGGTATTTCGGGAA
Organism: Pseudomonadales bacterium; assembly: GCA_020632265.1. Classification (GTDB taxonomy): domain Bacteria; phylum Patescibacteriota; class Microgenomatia; order UBA1400; family PJMF01; genus VFLK01. Next base: position 507,203 of record JACKFW010000001.1, read on the forward strand.
TACTTAGAACACTATCAAATCCTCACATACTCAGTTCTTCCAAACAACATTTATCTACATTTGGTTCTGGAACATATGGAGGAATAAAAAAAGTTTAATATGTCTAGATTACCTACTGTTGGCGGAGATGAGAATAACTGGGGAATAGTTCTAAATGACTTTCTGCAGGTAGCTCACAACGCTGATGGCTCTCCTAAAAATGCAGCGCTTACAACTCATGAAGCTTTGAATGACACAGCTCATAATCTAACCGACAAAGTTGACAAATCTACTTCAATTATTGAAGTGTCTTCTACTTATGAGGTGCAAGCTAGCGATAGAGCAAAAACTATAGAAGCAAATGGTACATTTACAATAACCTTTCCAGATGGATTGGCAACTGGATTTCAGGTTGTAATTGTTAATGTGGGTAGCGGCACAATCACACTATCAGCTGCAACTTCACTACAAAGCGCTGGTGGTGCTACCACAATCACCTCGCAATATTCGGGAGCTGTTGTATATCATCGTGGAACTAATATCTGGCTAGCTATGGGAAATCTATCATAATGTCATGGCCAATGATATATGGTCCTCTAGCGGCAACGTTTGGACCAACCGAATTATTCAATTTTGACTTCGAAGAATATGTTGATGGAGCTAACTGGTCTGAAACAGGCTGGAATTCTGGCGTTAATTGGAAAATTTATGATGACATGGGAGATAATATTATTTATCCGTCTTCTGCAAACGAATGGTGGAATACTTATGATGTTGCCTTATCAAACGTTGTCATGATTGCTGGAATCAAAGAATCAAACTCAAATACTTTAAGTGGAGTGGTTGCGAGATATTTAAACAATTCTAATTTTCTCCTCCTAGAAGCCGTCAGAAATGAAAGTAAAGTAAAAATGTATATTAGACAAAGCGGAACTTGGTCACTTCTTGATGAAACGGATGCGAATATTAGCTTCTTAAATGAATCAGTGATTGAATATCGTATTGAATGCAAAGGTAACACAATTCTTGGATTCAGAAATAACGTACAAGTAACTTCAGCCATTCTAGTCGGTTCAGAATTACTTGGAACTCAAGTTGGCATCTATTGTGGCACCTCTCAACCCAACTTTAGCTACATGTCGGCAACAACGGCACCATAGATAAATGCACCTTAATTAGAGTTTCCTAGAATCGTAAGCCCAATGTAAAAGAGCTTGACGTTGCCGAGGCCTACAACTCAAATCTCCCTTTGCACAATTGTGTTTAAGCTGAGTAACGTGTCGACGCATTGCTTTCCATCTTTTTATTTGCCGCTCATCATCTATCGATCGTCTTCCCATGTAATAGCGACAATACCATTGAAACCACCCCCTAGGATCATTTGGATGTATCCAACCTTTTTTTTTCCAAAACAACAGACTCTGACTTGCATTTACCTTAAAATAATTTACATTTGGATTTTTTTCTAGAGAAAGCTTTGCATTGATAAACCAATCTTTTGGAAATTCTTTGGGATAGTCAGAAAAATATTTACCTCCAAACACTCCTAACTCCAATAATTGTTTAGGTGATAATTCTGGTCGAAAATCTGGGTCGTAGTTTGAACCGACCTTCTCAGTAAGAAAATACACATAATTTTGCTGAAAAGCATCATTGACTATAATTTTCTTCATAGATTAATTATACATTAACGTTCTAAAATATTTTCCAATTTATTGACATAAACATTACTCATTAATAATAATCAATTCATTTGCCAAATCCAACCAAACTTAATTTTTTTGTATTGCTAAGTTATTTTGACTTTGTTTTTCAATACCGTTTGTCTCCAAGAATTTGTAATTATTTCAGAAAATATCTGAATTTCTTCTTGCGCAATACTTCCTTTTATCGAGCGCATTCGATGCCAACCTATAAGTAGTTTGTCGCAATTGTATTATTATACAGTGCTTAGCACGTGAATCTGCAACCAGTGAGTCGTTGTAACAAATTAATTTTTAAATGTCATTAAATACTATCACTTCATACATAGCTTTTCATTTCTTAAGTCTTATAAAATATTTAATTATTATTCCTGAAATATAGATTTCAAGTAAACTTAGTGGAATTGCAAAAAGTAGTAGTGTAAACGGAAGAACTTGTAGATTATACATTGTTATCCACATCATCAAAAATGCAGGAATCCACGATAAAAAAATAGTTTCTTTGAAAGAGAATTTTTGTAATAATTTTAAAATTAGAAAAGCTAAACAAAAACTCCAGATTACCCATAAAAAACCATTAATAACCAAAGTTTTAAAAATTAATCCTAGTGATTCAAAGTGGTTTATCCAATAAGACTTGAACAATAATTCATTTCTTAAAAACTCAGAAAATGATATCCAAAGAGTTGTAAATACTAAAGCAAGTACAATTTTTTTTAAGTTGTGTGTCATATAATTATTCTTTAATTTAGAGTTGATAAATTTTCTTGAAAGATTGTCCTAACTAATAAATTTAGCCAATAGTAAATATTACACCCAACTTTTCGGTGTAAATGACGTTGCGATTGATACAATCTTATTTTATATTAATCGGGAAATTTAGATCTAGCAACGGCAAAAGCGAGCTAGATATATTGTGTTGTCCTAGTCTAAGCGTTAACAAAAGTGCAATTTCCCCATGAGTATTCTAAAAAAATTATTTTCCGTCTTTGTTTTTAGACAAATATCTCTTTAATTCTATCGCTGTTTTTAATATTTCTTCCGCTTCCTCATCACTAAGTTTTTCCATAGTTCGAATTTGAGTTAATCCCGAAACATTGTAAGAAGAAGTGATTCTATAAACATCTCCGTTGACATCTATAATACAATAGTAAGGTGTAAACTTTTCAGGCCAATGACGACCATCATTTATACTATAGACATTTACATTAAGAACTAAGTAATGCACTTCATAAGCATTGCCTATTAAATCTGTTAGAGTGAAATTTCTTGAATCTGAAAGAGAAATATCTTTAATAACATATTCGGCCCTTTGTCCAGAATCAAGATTCAAACCTTTAGCCAACCCAGAATCAATTTGATTAATGGGAACACTAATAACAGGAGAAACAAAACCCAAACTAAAAAATTCTTGAGCTAATCTAAATATTCTTAATAATTCATCATTCTGAATAAGAAGATGAGGGTCGTGATAAGGAAGTTTTTCTAGCATTTTTCTTAATGAGAAATTATAAAAGAGTTGATAATACAAGTCAATCGACAGAAGCCATATAATTATGACCGGCTTTATCAGTTTATAGAATATTTGTAAATGTCCCTTGACTCAAAATATCTAGATTAGATTTTTGGGGAAACTAGAGAAGCGCATATTGTGTGTGGTACATGCTTTTGCGAAAAAGAGCGCGGATAACAAAATTTTTGCAAAATATGCATTAAGTTCAAAAACTCACTGATTTATATGCCAAATTTTTTATTAGTTAATTTTCACCGCCATAGACAACGGATATCTATAAATGTTTTTGTTAGCCATAAACAATCTTCTCTAGCGCTTCTTCTTTGCTGAGGACTACTGATTCCTGAGATTGGCGCGCTTTATACTCCACTCTTCTTTCATTTCGAGGCGAAACAACAAGGCGGTTTGGCATTCCTAATAAATCTGCATCGGCAAACTTACGACCAGCAGACTCTGAACGATCATCCCAGAGGACTTCTACATTATTATTGATTAAATAATCATAGACTTCTTGTGCCACCTCTTCTGCTCCATTGAGGGATATGAGATGGACGGCAAATGGGGCAATTGTTTTGGGCCAAATAATACCGGCATCATCGTGATGTTTTTCCACAATTGTAGCCATAGTTCTGCCCAAGCCAATACCGTAGCAACCCATGTAATATGGTTTAGCTTTGCCATCAGAGTCAATAAATGTGGCGTTTTTCATTAAGTTTGAGTAATGATATCCAAGTTGGAAGATATTGCCAACTTCAATACCTCGTTCTTCTCTAAGCACACTGCTCCCGTCCGGGCTGAGGAAGCCATCTTGTGCCAATGCTACGTCAGCTTCTATCTCATGGGTAAAATCACGACCATAGTTGACATTAATTGAGTCGGTAGTTTCCTCTTTTTGACCGCCAATAAAGTTAGTGACAGTTTTAAGTGAGTAGTCAGCTACGTAGATGACGCGACAATCTCGATTTTCGCTAGCCGCTTTTCGAGGGGTTACAAACTTGTGTCCCCAACTGTGCACATATCCTGGTTGGGTGCCAATAGCAGTAAGATCTTCTACGGTAGCTTCTTCAAGCTGGCCAACTAAATTTAGTACTCTTTCTAACTTAATTTTGTTGACCTCTAAGTCTCCGCGAATTGTCACAATTATGATATCACCCTGCTCTGAACGATAAACGACATTTTTAAGGAAAAACTGGGCGGGCTTCTGATAGTTTTTTTGATTATCTTCCATGGTTTTAACCCATTTTGGCTGTTCAATGAATTCTATTTTAGCTGGAGTTTCTTCTGGATTGATGGGCTTGAGTTGAAAAGTTGCAATGTCCTCATGAGAAACGTATTTGTTATCTTCAGAAACAAAGAATCGACCTTCACCCTTTGGGTGAACTACTTGAAACTCGTGACAATACTCACCGCCAATGTAGCCATTGTCAGCCTCGACTTTGAGTGTTTTTAACCCCAATCGCTCAAAAATACGGTGGTAAACCTCAGACATTTTTTGGTACTCGAGTTTAAAGTTTTCTTCATTAGGGTGGAATGAGTAAGCATCTTTCATGGTGAACTCGCGAACTCTGAGTAAGCCGCCTCGTGCTCGTGCTTCATCTCGAAACTTGGTAGAAAATTGATAAATGTTGAACGGCAAATCTTTGTAAGTGTGCTGGAATTTGCGAACGACATCTACCATCATTTCTTCAGCAGTGCCACCCAAGGCGAATTTACCACCACGACGATCGGTAACCTGCATCAGCTCGAAACCAGTGGTATTAGTGCGGTTTGTTTCTTGCCATAACTCAAGAGGGTGTAATACAGGAGTAATCATTTCTTGTGCACCCGCTGCATTCATTTCCTCGGCAATAATCGCTTTAATCTTTTCATGAACTCTCCAGCCAAGGGGAAGGAAAAAGTATCTGCCGGCAACTGACTCAGCAATGAAACCACCGCGAGTTAAATATTGATGGCTGATCAGATCTGAGCCACCAATTTTTGTTTTGCTAGTTTTACCAAAGAGCTGTGAATATTTCATTTTTTCCTCTCAGAAGACAGGACAATAAAATGTCCTTGTCTTCCAATCATACTACTGATTGTGACAAGGACAAAGCATTAATTCGTATTATCACCTTGTTTTTCTGAGCAAATTACCAGACTCAGACTTAGAAACTATTGATAAATACCATAATCGAATTCTAGATTGCGGACAGCGACCGAATGTTTTAGAGTAGTTGTTATGACAAATGCCGAGCCGTAGCAGCCTTTTTCTTTTCTGAAGCTATTGGTTAGGAGCCGACGTAGCTAAAAGTTAAACAAATTCAAATTTTATCTCTCGTGCTATTCCTACCATTTTTCCTCATCATGTTTAACGTATTTTACTTAAAAACTGTGCAAACTATAAGCATAGCATGTGAGTCTGGGACCCCAATGCTCTTAAAAGTAATTCTGTAATTATAAATGATTGTGTCGAAATACTATCAATGGAATACCATTAAGAGTGGTAATTTGTAGTAACAATGTTAAAAGATAAAACACATTTTTTTTGTTATTAATAGGAACATTTGTTTTTTCACTAATTTTTTATAAAACCCAAATTAACAATTTAAGCTGGCTTTCTGACAATGTAAAGCTCTTCTTTATGCACCTTTTTTTCTATAAAAATTCTCCTTATTTGCTAAAATAAATCAAAAAACCTGAAGAATTAATTTTACCCAGTTTTTCTAAGTATTCTTCCTAGAAAGAAAAAACCCACTGGATGATTTGCTTCCTCGTAGGAAGAGGTCTATAACACTTCCGTCTTCCAAAACAGTGTAATAATGTTTGGGAATCATAATAAATCTAGTTGTTTTCTTTTCTGATTTAACTTCTAAGCTCGTTAAAATTTTTTCAGTAAGCACGGCTATATCAAAACAAATAGAACTTGGCTTGAATACTTCCATTAATCAAAAATTTTATATGTTTGGTTATCGAAAAACATTTAAATGTTTGGTAACTACATGTACATTATGATAAAGTTTAGGGAGTGTGTTAAAGTTTTTGCCTCCATTACCCGCTTACACCTGATAATTTTTTGCTGCCATCTCTAACAGTCTATCTGAAATAAACCTAAATGGCGTTGCCTTTGAGTCGGTGTGTGTTTGCATATAAACCTTGCGTTCTTCTGGCATTAATACCATTCTACGAATTGCCGCCAGTGCTTGATTTTCAGTCATTTCACCAAATCTAACCTGGTTCCATAGGCCTGGTCTGACATGTTCAATGAAAGCTTCAACTAGTGGAGTTGCATTTCTGCCCCGCTCTGAATAAAAACTAATTGCTTCAATTATGTGAGTCAACTCTTCTATATAGGTGTCAACAAACTCTTTAAATGGTTTTTCATCTAAAGATTGAGATAGTTTAATTCGTAAACTGCTTTTATCTGCAAAGCTTCTATCTCCGGTGATGATATCAATTGGTACAATTATGCCAGTCGCACGCTGGAACAAGTCTATTCTCCTGTATAACTCATAAAGAGATTCGTTTGCTGCCACAGGTGTTTCATCAAATTTCATCATGGTCTCTACCATCTCGCGGGAAAGAGGCGTACCGCTAGAAGCCACGTTACGAAAGTCATCTATAATTGATTGGCGTATTTCATTCAAGCTTCTGCCATCAGGTAGTTTAATGTTCATTAGTAAATGCTCTAAGTTGTATACCGATTCATCAGTGTACTTACCCATCTCAATTGCATCTGCAGTTTGTGTGCTCCCTGCTAATAGTTGATCAAATAACTCAGCTTCTGTTTTTATGTCATAATCAGGTCTGTAATATTGATTATATAGTGCATCATTTGCTAGCATCGGAACATACCAGGATCCTTTTCTATATCGTTGGGCTAATTCGCGGTACACAGTAGCTGCCACAGTTTTCTTTAACCTATCAATTTCTTGTTTTGAAACTGCTAATCCAGCCCTAACTCTGGTGGGAGGTAGCCAGGTAGGAACATCCACCTGCAAAACCAAACCCTGATTTTCCAAGAGTTGAACAATTGTCGGATGAATATAGTCAGTTAATCCAAAATTTCGATCTTCTACTTCACCTAGTGACATATTTCTTCTTCGAACATCTGCCCATGGATAGTCTTGTCTTTGAGCTAGAGCAACTCTTAGAGTGCCAGATCTTTGCTTCCCAGTAGCTGTTTCACCAGAGTAGCTAATCTCACCAATGACTTCTTGCTGTGGAGGCTCTAAATTTTCGGATTGATATGATATAGGCATCAGCTCTGAAATTGGACGAGCATAATGTTCAACAGCATTGCGAACAATCTTTTCTTGCCATTCTGGGGGAAGATCTTGAGTCAATTTTACTCTGACAGTGCTTCCTGGATACTTGTCCGAGGGATGTTGCTCATCAGCCAATATCACAATATCAGTTACCATGTCATTTTCTCTTACAATACCAAGGCGAGTGATTGATTCCACTCCATTTTTTACTGCAACTACATCAATTTCATCCGCAACCAAAGCCACAGTTCCAAATCCCCAACCAATGCCCCCTTCAACAAGTGGGTTTGCTGCTTTCTCAAGATCTCTAGTATTGAATTGGAGTAATTTGTTTTTGATTACATCTATGTCCATACCAATCCCTTGATCTGAAATTTCAAAAACTCCATGCGTAATGTTGTCACCTTCCATTTCTCGATACATTCTCATATCAATCTGTCCGCCTTCAACCTCAAAACCGTTCATAATGACTGCGTCACGAGCATTTTGTAGCAGTTCACGTACAAAAGTGTCCCATCGCACCGATTGTGAGTGAACAGCTTTCATAACTGACTCGGTATCTGCTTCAACCACTCTTGTAGTATCAAATGGATCAGCACCTCGTTTTTTACGAGCAATCATTTGACCTACAGTAACTCCACTCAGCCGACCTTGTGATAATTCTTGTTTTGCTTCTTCTGCAAGTACTCGAACATCACTCGATAAAAAGTCAATCATTTCATCTGTTTGTCGGCTTAAGCTTCCAGGATTATCAACTATGTCTATATACATCTGATTGAATAATGTTCTAAGTGAAGTTTCACTCATCATCATTTGAACATTTTTAAGCAAAGATTCTTGATCACTAGCTCCATGTTTAATGACTGTCGCAACTATTTTGGCAAAAGCATACTCTTCAAAAGGATCTTCTGGTACTGTAAACTGGCCTCTCTTTGCTAGTTTTGATATTTGCTCTGCCAATTCTGGAGTTAGAACTTCCTCATACAAAAGCAGTGGAATAATGCGGATTGTGCATAAGCTATCTGCAAGCTCAGGATTTTCTCTGGATATTTTTGTCAATTGATAAAGCATTTGTATTTCATCAAACTCTCCACCAAGTACGTTTCGCAGATCGCGAACCCTGTCTGCAACCATAGCAACCGACTGAGCATTTTCGTGAATAGGCAATAGGCCAGGTAGATATGCCCCTTGAGGTAAGAAGAAGTCTCTTGCAAATGTACAACCAGCTTGTTCAAGTTGAGAAACTGCTTGTTGTACATGTTGAGGCGGGGATTGTAGATTCTCGTTCAATGATGGATTTTTCACTAAAGTTGTAATGGCGAGGTTTGCCATTTCTGGATTCTTGAGTCTGTATTTCATCAGGTTTGCCATAACATTTTGAAATAAAGTTTGAACTTGTGGATCAGAAAAATCCCAGCTTGGGTTTTTGCAGCAAGCGATAAAGGTTTCTCCAACCAATGTGGTAGCCCAATTATTTTGTTGTTCATGAGAAGCTAAGCGTTCTTCGACTTTGTCAATAACAAATGATTGGGAAATTTCGACGATCTGCTCCAATATTTGACTGTAATTTCTCACTAAATTCACACTTACAGGAATGTTAGGATGAGAGAAAAAATCCTTAATAGCAATTGGAATTGAAGCTGAAAGCACTATAGACTTTGATTGTTGATGTTTTTTTGTGTAGTCAAGACCTTCAAAAATTGCATTGGTCAATTCGATTAGTACTTCTTCATCAACATTTGTACTTTCTGGGTTTGAAAAGATTGATAGTAATTTATATGTAGTATTTCCTGGATATCCAACTTGAATTTCAGGGTTATTTCTATCTTTAATCTGTTGAATCAAATTAACCATAGTCTCACTGTCAAAATGTGCTAGATTAGGAGAATTGAATATGTTTACTCCATTGTCTCTGAAGAAGAACCTCACAAAATTTTTAGAATAACTAGCAAGCCAGTAATTAAGGGATTCATTTCCCAGGACGAGTGCGCCAGAATTAATTAAAAACTGTTCATAGACTAAACCTAAATGATGTATGTAACCTGATTCCAAAAGTTGTGGAGACAGTCTAATTAGTTCATCATGTATTTGTGAATAAATGTTTGCCCAATCATCCCCAATGTTTGGGTTGGTTGCCAAACCTTCGAATGATGCAACTAGGCAAGTTGGAAATTGTTGGTCAATAATACCAGATTTATGAAGATAATCCCAATAACTCTTAATCCTTTCTTTAGCCCAATTAGTAACATCGGGATTATCAAGTTGAAATTTTTGACTAGCAGCATTAAATATATTAATATATTTTAAGTGCCTGAAAATATCTATTTTCCAAAGATTTTTACCAGACTTTTTTATTCTATGGTGTTGGGCAGTTTCAAAATCAAGGAGTAGCTGAGAGTTTTTTAAACACTGTTCAACTTTTTTTCTTACCCAATCATCTTCAAAATTAAGTTTTTTTGTTAGAAAATATTCGGATAATTCAGCATAGCCATATGACATTAGGTCATCTGACTCCTCTTTAATTAATCTAATTAATTCTGTTCTTTGAGTCTCAAAAACATTATCGATCAATCCCCGCACCCACGGATCAGAAAGATCTAACCATTCCTTCTTAACCAGTTTCGTTCCCAATCTAATTAACCGTTCTCCTTTAAATGTTTCAAAGGCATGGGTTATGTGCTCTCGAATCCAAGGGTTATCTACTGTGTCTATGCCTCGAAGCAATTCCTGATAGCCTTCAAATAGACCTTGCTGAGTATTATCAGGTAGCTTTTGACCATCCCTCATCAATGTTTTTTCTAACCTAATGTATCTGTCTAACATCTCTTGTCCAAATTTAGTCTCCCAGAAAACTGAAGATATGTTATCCGCACCGAATTTTTCTTCACGTTTATCGTACATCTGAAAATAAAGATCCATATATTTGACAACTAAATCTCGACACCATTGATGATCGAAGTCCCAAGGTAAGCCAAATATCAGCATTGGTATAGATTGAGATAACAACTGGCGCTTGATTTCATCCAATTCGTTTTTTGATAGATGACGACCGCTTCGATCAGTACCTGTATCTAAGGCTAGTAAGTCTTGTCGAATATTTTGTTGAATGCTGTGTAGCAATTCTCTTAGAGTAGTTCGTTCCATTTCCGATCTATCATGGTGATCTCTACGTCCATTTTCTCTCATCATCACATGCATTTCTATCACGTCCATATATCTTGAACCGCTCATAAACTCATCCATGGTTTGGTCCCAATCAAAACTTTTTTCAATATCTCGAGAGGATTCGGCAGATTCTTCAATCTGTTGAGATGCAGACCTCTGCATTGGTACAAATTCTCCCGCTTTGATTGAGGCAAAACCCTTAAATGAAGCTGGTTGAGGATAGCCAACGTCAATGCCATTTATCAATGCATTAAGGATGTCTATGCCTTCACTAGTTTGAATAAGTCTGTCATATACAGCACGATCTAAAAATAGGACTCCTTCATGTTCAAAATGCAGCGGATGGTATTGGTCGTCATTCTTAAATTTGGCTAGATAAAGCTGATAAACTCTGGAACCACGCCAACGATCTGACATTTCACCGATTGATCTTGGAGAAAAATCAAACAAGGCTTCGTCAACATGAACAAAACCCTCTGCATCTAGATGAGAAAAGTCATCAGTGTTTGGAACAAACTGCGCTCCTTGTTTTTTTTCAAGTATCTCTAAATCACCTTTAATTAGTGGCCTTATTCTCCGTGATACCATCGATACAAACATTTTGTAATCTTCTGACTTAGTGTTTCCAATATCTTTAGCAATGGCTCTAAGGACAGCTGTAAGCAGATTAGCATACCTTATTCTGTCAATTGGTTCTTCAATAGCTTTGATTTGGTCAATGATAACTTCTAGATTATATTCATATTCCTTATCTTTAAGTATTCGAGTCCAACTCTCGTCCAATGTAACAGTGTCCAGCGAAATGACTGCTTTATCTGCGGGAAAGCTACCCCTTATTCTGCCTTTAATTTGATATTGCTCTACTGTAATTCCACTAACTTGAATACTGAATGTTGGTTCAACAGAATTTGAAGTTGTTTCTCCTACAAGGATTTGAGCATTACTTTTCCTATCTCGACGATTAAATCTTTTTGTACCACGTCCAGGAACTAAAAATTTTTCGTATAAAACTTCTGTAGCTGTTTTTTTAGGTTGAGTAAGACCTGAGCCTCGGTCTAATACAATATAACCCTCGTCAGAGAGATAGATATAAATATTTCCTCTTGATTTTCGTGATTCGTTATTATTAATACCTCGCAACTTATCTGCTTCTTTATTTATTCGCATTTTTCTGCCATCTGCAGTGGCGCACCAAATGTTAAAGCCTTGTGAATCAGCAAAACGCCATTTGACTTCAGCAAGCAATTTATCAGCATTCATTGGAGCATCGACTCTAATAACAGTTCCATGATTCAAGTTTCCTTCTAGCCCAAAGGGTTCGAGGACCAATTTTGCCTGTCTTTGCAATTCTTGGTCAGGATTTTGATCAGGAGCAAATAAGAACTCACCGCCACTTGCGCGAACATATCCACCAGTTGTCTCTCCAGCTTGATTTTTGCTCAGTACACTAAAGCGAGCATCTCTACGTTTAGTGAGCCACTGCCATGTTGAAACAATTCCTTTCCCAAATCGTCCAGTTGTATCTTCTAGGTGAGCATCGCGGGCATTTGTCACAGCTTCAACTACTGTTTGTTCTAGGATAGCCTGTTGAAAAACATGACTAGCTTCATCAAAGGGTGTGTATTCCAGTCGTCGACGTTTCAAGATATCACCATCAACTCGACCTTCTCTTTGCCATTTATCATATTCCGCAGCATCTCCATGCCCGCCCTCAACATAACCAATTATTTGTTTAATAGGGTAATAGGTTTGGCTCTTTGGAAGTTGACGAGCTGTTTCAACAAGTTTTCTTCGTTGAGCGAAGGGTAGCACTCCCACCAATTCTTTTAGAGTTCTTGTATCATTCTTATCTGTGGATTTAATAAGTTTTTCAATGATTCTTAAACTTTTTAGTAAAAATGATCTTACAAATGCCTCACCAAGTACGTCGATTATCTCCTCACCTGTTGGTTGTTGATCTTTAGTGGCTTCAGTCCTTTGGCGATAAAGAGAGAAAAGTTGCTGATTTTCAGGGTCCAGTAAATCATGGCCAACAATTAAAACGAGATCATCATTACTAGTAATGTTTTCTATGAGTCTCTGTTTATCAAACAAAAAGCCATGATAATAATCGACAAGTCTAGGAAGCGCATCTTCTAGTTTTGTGTTTCGCTCGGCTGACCTTGTGGATGGTAAGTATTCATTATTTGGATTATATGACACAAGATAAGTATAGCAAAATTATCTTCAATGACTTGACTATAATCTGTGTTAAAGAATTAATAAATTAAATGATATAAAATTTTTCATCTTCCTTACCCATATTTTTGTGCCAAGCAAACAAACGAATAATCCTGAGGTTGTTAAATTATTAGATCGAGATATAAAAGTTTGTATAAATGAAAAATATATAACTCAATGGGGATATTTACTTTCACTAAGCGATGATGTTGAGGATTTCCTCTCTTAGAGGACATAACACTGCGTAGGGAGGGGGATTTACCCTCGTCATGCTCAAATTTATATCTGCTTTGCGAATTCGCTTGATCGGGCATAAACTTTCTCATCCCCACTCATATCTGTAAAAAAATAGGCTTACAGCCTACTTTTTTACAGATGCGGGGAGCATGGGATGAAATTGGAACTTTTTTCTCTCAATAAACATAAGCCTATATATTTTATATTGAGTTTTTAGAAACAGCGAAATCTTTCAGATTCATAACTAATATAAAATAACAAATTTCAATTAAAAATAGTATTAATATTAAATGGGGAAAGAACAAAAAGATAGATCAGATTCAATTGCCATAAAATTTATGAAGTCCTTTTTCAAATTATCAATAGAAATACCCAATTTGTTACTTAATAGTTCTATACTTTTCTCTGGCATAAGACTATTAAGTTTCAATTTATTAGTTACATCATCCATTGACAAACCTTTATGCAAACCAAAATATGCTACTCCCAAAACTAAGTTTTGGTAGTCAGGATGGACATTAATTTTGAAAGTATTTTCACCAGCTTGAGAAACACCTTCTGAATCTAATCCTAAAACAGTTCTAACCTCTTTCTCATTTATTATAGAATTTTGATTTCCCATTTTGTTACAAAGAAGCTTAATTGCTCTAGCAGTTCTTCCATTCCCATTTTTGTATTTATGCAACAAAATTTCCATTAAATAAAATCCATTTGCAAATCTATCCCAATCTGAATCTTCAAAAACCTTATCAACTAAAGATCTAACTATTTCATTATAAATAACTTGATCTTTTGATGGTTTTTTCCAAACAGTAAGACCAACCTTAAATGCAATAATAGTATCTTTACTAGAATGAATATCTGTTTTTTTATCTATATTTAAAAGTTTTCTATTAAGCAAATCATCAAAACCGCTAATAATCCCCACTAACCCTTGAATATCTCCCTCACTTAAGAAAGCTTTTAATATTTTTAAAGTGAATTGTAATGTCTCTGTCATGCGAAGAACAGATTCTTCACGAAACTCTTTTGAGTCTTGATCATATCTACTACTTATTTTTTCATCTTCATTTATCATAAAAATTTTTAGGTTCTAAATTCCCTACACCTATCCCAATTTTATCACATTTCTAGCCTGGAGTTCCATCATGCGGAGGTGAAGGGATTCACGATTCGCTCGTTTCACTCACTCACATGCACTAGGCAGGCTCGCTTTGTTCGCTTGCCGTCGCGAACCATAAATATTTAATCAACATTCAACCTACACAAACGTACAAAAAAATAGGCTTACAGCCTACTTTTTTACAGACGCGGAGCATACGGGTCTGGAACCCGTGCGTCGTTATAAATTCAAAGTGACATCTTCTAAGTTTTCAAATCTTCCATCCTGATATGGTGGATAACAAATTTCAAAAACAACTAAGTTCTCATCTGATTGCCACTGCATGATATCTCCTACTTCAATTGTGTGTGAAAATCCTTCGGTTTCTGGGCTTACTTCAAATACTAATTTTTCACCATTTGGCTTAAGTATAATAAGTCTACCCTTTCCAGAAATATAACCTTCTATTGTTTCTTGGCCAGTAAGAACTTTTTGAGGTTTAGTTTTTTTACCAGACTCAATATAAATAACTCCCAGATCTCTTTCTTTTGTTTCTGGGTGAAGATATACGTCACAGACAACTCCAGGAAAAACTTCGGATGAAACAATAAATTTAGTTATGAGCGTTTTGTGCTTATACGTAAAGGTCTCAAGTCTTTTCATTGGGAATATTTTATCATGAATAAATCACACTCTTCGTCACTGTAGTTAGAATACTAGGATGCGGAGCATGTGGGTCTGGAACCCGGTTATCACTATAGTTCGAATCCTAGGATGCGGAGCATGTGGGTCTGGAACCCAGATATCTATGTAGCACTATTCTTATGCTTCTGAAATATTTCCCATTTTTTCGTAGTTTATGAATGCCTGCTTACTTACTGTAATAGATTCATTTGTTTTATCTTGAACTACAGTATATGAATCAGAATATTCAGATTCACTAACAGATAAATATCGAAGAGGTTCTAATTTAAGTGAACCCCAATCAAAATGCTTTTTAACCTGGTATTTTTTCATTTTTTTAAGTCCGTCACTGTAGTTAGAATCCTAGGATGCGGAGCATGTGGGTCTGGAACCAGTGTGTCGCTATAACTGATAACAATTTCCACCCACATCTACATAATTACCGTCGTACGGCTTTGCATGAATTACTGAACCCTGCCCATGCATAATTGTTAATTCACTCTGTAGTAGATGTGCTAGCTGCATTGATCCAGATCCATTAGCTTCATCTTCAGAAATTCCCCAATCAGGAGCAAAAGTTCTGGCTCTAATGATCTTGTTTTTTTTATCTTGCCATGCCCATACTAAGGAATGTTTGTAATCTTGTATTTGTTTTTGCGTTAGATTTTCAACTTCTTCATAACTCTTAATTTGAATGTGTTGCCAATTAGGAGTAATTGACAATGGACCTCGAATCCAAAAAAAGTCATTTTGGTATATAGAAACTTTTTCATCAGAACAAATAAGATTTTTGGGTGGATTTTTAGTGTGTTGATATAAAAACCAAGCTGTTCCTAAAATTGCATGACCAGCAAATTTAACTGGTTTAAGTGGAT
Source organism: Pseudomonadales bacterium (assembly GCA_020632265.1). Taxonomy (GTDB): domain Bacteria; phylum Patescibacteriota; class Microgenomatia; order UBA1400; family PJMF01; genus VFLK01. Next base: position 522,925 of record JACKFW010000001.1, read on the forward strand.
TGAAAATTTGAACTTTACCTTGATTGATATTATCTATAAATACGGTTTCACTATAGTTTAGTTGTTTGGCAATTTTTTGACGTTGAGATGGTTCCAACTTTTCTTGCTCATCAATAATAATACCCACAGGATTACCAAAATTGTTGTCTGAGTTAACAAATACACTAACAGTAAAAACATTTTGTTTTTCGAGCATCTGAAGTCATTATATAACTACAAAGAAGATTTATCACTGTAATTCGAATCCTAGGATGCGGAGCATGTGGGTCTGGAACCAGTGTGTCGCTATAGTTTTATTTGAAAATCGCAACCATACTTACCAACAAAGCTAGCCCACTAATAATTACAGCTATCCAGGATCTCAAGGAATCCATTTTTTCAGTTTCTTCGTTTACCCTAATAAGATTGAGCGTTGCCTCTATCTCATTAGGTTGTTCGCCTTGTTGTTCCAACAATTTTTTTATAGCAAGAATTTTTTTACTATCTTTCATAGATTAACACTAATTTGCATTTGAATTCAAAAGTTGTTGTCCCGTGTGCAAATGCGCCCAGCAGAGGTAATTGTACTTGAAATGGTACAAATGGGACAGTATAAAAAGGGAGTGTCTCACAATAAAAACACCTCAGAGAATTTCTGAGGTGTTTTTACATAGATCACCAACCCATTCAACCATATTAGACGGGTCTGACATAACTTTTCAACTATTGCGGAGGGAGGGGGATTTACCCTCGTCATGCTCAAATTTATATCTGCTTTGCGAATTCGCTTGATCGGGCATAAACTTTCTCATCCCCACTCATATCTGTAAAAAAATAGGCTTACAGCCTACTTTTTTACAGACGCGGAGGGAGGGGGATTCGAACCCCCGTGAGTAAAATACTCCCAAGCTTTTCGAGAGCTGGCCGTTAAACCACTCCGACATCCCTCCTCTATTTATTTTTTAAATTTTCGCTGTTAACATAACAAATTCCACTAAAAATTTTAGTCATGATATCTAAAGCATATTTCAATTATATATAGTTAAATTTACTAAACAATTGTGCACCCAGTGCGACTTGAACGCACGACCTTCTGTTCCGCAAACAGATGCTCTATCCACTGAGCTATGGGTGCAATATATTCAATGAAACTTATGTATTATACCAGAGATATTGACAAAGAATTTGAATGAGTCACGAGTTATGAATCAAGATCTAAAGGGACTTTCTTTTTAAGCCAAATAGCAAATTTCTCAGTAGAAGTTAATGCTGGTTTTTGTTTTAACAAAACCTCCGACAAAATTTCAGTTAATGTATCTTCGGAAGCTTCACCTAATACAAGTGTTAACCTATGAGGAAATCGAGCAACTTCAACAAATAAAAGAGTTTCATCAAACTTTTTTTCAAACCAAAATCTGCCTAACTCTTCCCAATAATATAAATTGTTCTCAGTTCTAATTCCATAATTGGTTAATTTATTTTCTATCTCATGAGGAGGAATGGTCGACATTACATATCCTAAAAATACTACCGAGATCACTACTGCTATAGTCAAGATCTGCCCAGCAAAAAATAAAATCAGTGACAGCAAGAGCGCTATTGTAATGACAGTTGTGTGATATTGCTTATTCCTTTTTTTAAATGGTCTACTTGTAGCCTTCCACTCAAAAATAACTTCCTCAGGAATTGGTTTCATAACATTTTGAAAATAATCTGAATACTGATTATCGCTTTGAGAATATTGATTATTGCTTCGTGAATTCTTATCATTGTCACCTGGTAGAAAATCTTGTGATTCTTGATTCATAGTTTTTTTGAATTATTACATAATATACGAGTAATCATGCTTATCTTTAAGTGTACACCAAAAAAAACCACACAAAAAGATTTAATTGAATGGTATAATGTTCACTCTTGAGGAAAGAGATGTTTTTAAAAAAACCTAAATGATATTTTTTCTCAGATCTTATATACTAAGAAGTTGATAAGTGGAGAGCTGGCAGAGTGGTCAATCGCAACGGTCTTGAAAACCGTGACCTTTATGGTCTCGTGGGTTCGAATCCCTCGCTCTCCGCAAATAACATGACTACACATCAACTCACAGAAAAATTAGTTGCAGATATTGAAAAAAAGTCTGATGATCATTCATTGTTTATTGTTGCCATCAGTGGACTAGATGCTTCAGGAAAATCTCAAATAGCTGAAGTTTTAGCAAGGAAACTTGAAGATAGAAAAAAAAATGTTCTCAGTGTGTCAGGGGATTCATTTCAATTTCCACGTGAGTACAAGGAGGATTTTCAGGAAAAAGACTGGACCACTCAACACATAAGAAGAACAATCAATTTTGAAAAAATGACCACTGAATTATTCCAGCCTCTGCAAGCTTTGCCAAATACTTTGCAATTAGATATTGTCAATTATGACACAAAAGAAAAAGTAAAAACTGCTGTCTCATTACAATACCCGCTAATTCTCATTGTTGAGAGTATTTATCTCTTTTCTCATAAAATGATGCCATACTTTGATTATAAAATTTTTCTTGATATTTCAATTGCAGAAGCTTTAAAGAGAGCAACTTTACGAAAAAGAGATTTGGAGCTTTATGGTAGTGCAGATGGGATTCAGCAAAAATATGAAACTAAAAACTTTCCGGGATATCTCGAATTTGATAAGCAGGAGAACCCAAAAAGCCTTTCAGATGTTGTCATAGATAATAATGATTGGCAAAACCCAGTAATAATTAAAGGTGAGTTATAACGACGCACGGGTTCCAGAACTGGGTGATCCGCAACAATAAACAAATTTACATTTATTGTGATATTTTATTTAAAACTCCCTTTTCCAAACGATCAATAAGCAACCAAATAACCATAGATACTATCATCGCAATCCAAAGCATAAAAAACAAGAAAGTAAATTCTATACCTTGAGTAATTGTAATAATGAAAAATCCTACAATATTTAATACAAATATGAATCCAATAACTAACTTTTTAGAAACTTTAATATTAATATTAAAAACTCGTTCAGCGATAAATAAAAATATTGCATAAATAAAGTATAATTTATAAAAAATATTCATTACATCATCTTTAGTGTGCAGACCATCAGGAACATGTAATTGCTTAAAGAATAAAGTATCTGCACCAAGTATATTTAATGACATAAGAATAATGACAAAATTAGTAATAACTATGAAAGTTTCTGGAGCTTTTTTTAAAAAAAATAAAAAATATGAAAAAATATTTAATAACAACTTTATGCCAGAATTTAGTGAATCTAATTTTATTGAAACCATATAAAATCAGTATAACATTGCTTTAGACTAACTCTAAGTAAGTTTTGACTCAGATATTGAAAACAACTTTTTCCCAATTGATTAAAGTTCTAATTTCATCCCATGCTCCCTAGCACATACATCTTTATGCTACAATTTTTATATGAAAACAGCACGCATCTACGTTTTTGGTGATAGTTTGACTTACGGAGCGTGGGATAGCCAAGGTGGTTGGTGCGATAGAATCAAGCGCAAACTCCACGAGCTAAAACTTACTCCAAATTCTGATCATAAATTTCAAATGTTTAATTTGGGTATTGGTGGAGAAAACTCCAGATCTTTATCTAAAAGATTTGAAAGCGAACTTACCAATAGATGCCGTGAAGATTGGCCTGCCGTGATAATAATAGCTACTGGAGCAAATAATTCCCTTTTCACCAAATCGGACAAAAATCCTGTTGTATCTATTGAAGAATTTCAACAAGACTTAGAAAAAATCATCAATACTGCAAAAAAATATACAAATAAAATCTTATTTGTAGGAATAGCACCTGTTGAGAATGACCTTCAACCATTTAAAAACTCACTACATAGCAATGAGCTACTAAAAAAATACGATGATGTAGTAACTTTTGTCACTAACAATTACTACATATCGAAGATTAATGTCTGGGAAAAGTTCAAGTCTGCAACTGAGCATTTGTATTCAATAGACAGTGTTCATCCAAATGACAATGGTCATAAAATAATTGAACAACTTGTTTGGGCAGAATTATCAAAAATTCTTCTAGAAAAGGGTTGATTTTTCTTCAGGAAATACTCCAATTTTATCCCCCACTCTTTGTAAATGAATTAGTAAGAAAATGTTTCTAAAATTTTCAATGCTGTATTAACATCTGTTGAATTAACAAATTTATCTGACATCATATAAACACTTTCCATCCCATTTATTTTTGAAACAAATTCACCAGTTATCATTGTAGTTCCTTGAGTATTTAAACCATCAAACCCATAGCAAATGTTGTTCCAACAACGCTGAGCAGGAATAACGTTGAAACGAATGTTTCCAGTAGAACTAAATTCTTTGTTTGGCTGAAGTCCATTCAACACTACATATAGTGGCTTATTATAAAAGTTTAATGTCGCTAATGTTTGATTTTCAATGTTATTTTTTTGACATTCTTCATCACATCCACCTCCTAAACCATCAATATTAGTCCTTATTCTTAATAAAAAATTATTAGGAGACAATAATTGAATATCACCCATGCTCCACTCAGAATTAGAATTTTCAACGTTATTTTCTTCTAACTTCCAGTCGGGCGGATAATTAAAGCTAAGTTTTTCATTAAATATTTTGTATGATTTCCACTCATCATTTGAAGTAATATCTTGCATATTTTTTAACTCAGATTCAATATTTTGATTATCTATAAATGAATTAGAACTGTCATTAATTTTGTCAAAATCTAAAACTGAATTATGCAAATCAGATAATTTTAATTCTAAATTTGATATTTTTTGTCTTATTAAAATATTTTGAAAAAACAAATAGGAGATTCCAAATATTAGCAAGAAAAAAACTACGATTGTTAAATATAATCGTATATTATTTTTCTTTGAATCACTAACTTTGCTGGAATTATCTTCAAAACTGTCGCTCATAAAAACTTGTTGATTTTCATTTATTTTATAATTTTACATGATTTATTTGACAAAACGCAATTCCAATTTGATCCCACACTCTCTTCAAGAACAAAAAGTATTTTTGACACGTCAAATACTACTAAATTATCAATTTTTTGTCCAAAATTGACTAACTTTTCAAAATAATAGAGCCATATTTGCTAAGAAAGAATTGGAAAAAATGCTAGAAGATCAGAAAACTCAAGAAAGCTAATAATTCTCAGTTCTCTTTCAGTTTCATAAGTTATATTACCAATACTGTTAACAGTATTAATTATCATTAGATGTAATTCATCTGAGACACAAAGGTATAAAATTATGAAAATGAAAACAGCATTACTAGGAGTTGTTTTAGTCGGTGGAGTAATGAGCATATCTCCAAGTTTAGTTTCCGCTTATCAAGGTAATCCAAATGTCCAAGGACCAAATTATTCATCAGTAAGACATGAGGCAATAAACCAAGCTTTCAGCAATGGTGATTACAATTCATGGAAACAACAAATGGAAGGAAACGGGGCTACCAATCGAATAACTGAAACTAACTTCCTTCGCTTTGCAGAAGCTCACAAACTAGCAACTCAAGGAGATCTTGAGGGCGCGAAAAAAATCAGAGAAGAACTTGGATTAGGACTTAAAGATGGCTCTGGTCAAAAGAATGGTTTAAATCGAAACCACGATATGAATCAAAACCAAAATTCTGGTCAGCATAAACAAAACAGCATTGGTCTTAAAAGAAGCTTTAATCAAGATAAAAACTAATTTATTTTTACTCTTAAATAAGTAAATTAGTGTTTAAAAACCTCCACAAATGTGGAGGTTTTTATTTGATAGTTTGTGGCATAATATAATACATCAATCGTATGAAGAAATTACTAATAATTATAAATACATTTTTAATTTGTTTTTTCTTAAGTTTTTGTTACAACAACAATTTCATAAATGCACAAACATCAGATTTAGAAACGAATGCTATTGAACCGCAAGTACTAAATTTATTGGCAAACGATACTAAATCACAAACAACAGAAAATATATTAGATGATAATTCAAAGCAAACATCACAAATAAATGAAACATATGAGCTTGCCAAAGTAACTGAAATTATAAGTCAAAAAATAATCCCAATTGAAGGTCAATATTTTTACATTCAAAATGTAAAAATTAAGCCCAATTCTTCCGAAAATGAACAAGAGCTTACTATTGGTAGTGAATTTCAACCTTTAAACGAAAATCAATTATTATCAGTTGGATCAAAAGTAATTATTTCTCAACAAACATCAATGGAAAATCAAACAGAATTAGTCATAAATGATGTATATCGTATTCCAGTTTTAATTATACTTACTATTATATTCATTATTTTAGTTGTGATGATTGGAGGAAGACAAGGAGCTTTATCAATTGCTGGTATGATTTTTAGTTTATTTGTATTAGTTTTATTTATTGTCCCTCGTATTTTGAATGGAGAGAATCCATTTTTTATAACTCTAATTGGAGCTACATTAACTTCGGTAGTAACCATGTATGTATCTCATGGGGTTAAAAGACAAACTCATATAGCACTTATTTCAATGCTAATTTGCTTGGGACTTGCAGCAGTTTTGTCAATGAGCGCCGTTCAGCTTGGTCGTTTTGTGGGTTTAGGATCAGAAGATGCGGCCTATTTACAATTTGGTACCACTCAAAAAATCAACCTGCAAGGACTGTTGTTAGCAGGAATTCTATTGGGAACGCTAGGAATTCTGGATGATATTACCTTAGCTCAAACCTCTGTTATTGAACAACTACGAGCTGTAAATAATAAATTAAGTTTTTCTGAATTATACTCCAGAGGCTTGGAAGTTGGAAAAGACCATGTGGCATCATTAGTAAATACTCTGATATTTGCTTATGCCGGAACTAGTCTGCCGTTGTTTCTTTTATTTACACTCTACAGAACACAACCAACTTGGGTAATAATAAATTCCGAAATCATTGCTGAAGAAATTATTAGAACCCTAGTCGGATCAATTGCTCTAGTAATGGCTGTGCCTATTACTACATTAATATCAGCCTATCTAATAACTAAAAAGGATACCAAAACCTAAGTTAATTTATGTTAAAATTAAAATATGATCAAACAATTTATCGTAGCCTTTGTAACCTTTTTAGCCATTGATGGTATTTGGCTGACACTAATTGCAAAAGATTTTTACGCCAAACATCTAGCTTTTCTATTGACAAATACCCCAAATCTAGTCGCGGCTCTAATTTTTTATATAATTTATATATTTAGCATGGTGGTTTTAATTATTGCTCCAGCAATACAAAAAGGCTCATTTATTACAGCAATTTTAACTGGAGCCTTGTTTGGTCTTTGTGCCTACGCCACCTATGATTTAACCAATTTGGCCACCATCAAAGATTGGCCGCTCATCGTTACAATAGTTGATCTAATTTGGGGAACTCTTCTTTCAGCAACCATTGCAGGAGTAAGTTACTTGATATTAACTAAATGGCTATAATTATTAATATTTTTATTATTTGGTTTTACATGACAACTTGGTATTTCATTTCTTTGTATAAAAAAAGAAATGACATTGTCGATGTAGCTTGGGGCTTAGGTTTTATTTTAATAACTTTTTTGAATTTAATTTTTAATCCAAATATCAAGCTGTTAATTTCATTATGTTTAATTACCATTTGGGGAATTCGTTTGGCAACACATATCTATCAACGAAATAAAAACAAAAAAGAAGATCCGCGCTACAAAAAATTAAGAAAAAATTCATATTTAAAAGTTTTTTTAATACAAGGTATTTTCATGTGGCTTATTTCTCTACCAATTACAAATTCCATAGGAGTTTTGAGTTGGTTTAATTTAATCGGAATTGCCATTTGGTCACTTGGATTCTATTTTGAATCAAGAGCTGATAACGAATTAAAAACTTTTATCAACAATAAAAATAACCGGGGGAAAATTTTGCAAACAGGTCTATGGGCTCTTAGCCGTCATCCCAATTATTTTGGTGAAGTAACAATATGGTGGGGAATTTGGTTTCTAAATTTTAATTCAAATTGGTGGACTATTATTGGTCCATTAACAATTACATTTTTAATCTTAAAAGTATCTGGCATCCCTTTAATTGAAAAAAGATACGAGGGAAATAAGGAGTATGAAAAATATAAAAAAAGAGTGCCAGTGTTTATTCCTAAATGGCCCAAAGGAGCCAAATAAATAATATTTTATGAAAAATAATTCATTTTTAAAAATATTTGTTGCAATTTCTTACTTTTTGATGATTTTAGTAAATGCTTTAGCAAATATTTTACCCATTAACAATAATAACACTGGTGAAATTTCCAACGCCTATCCTAACTTATTTGCTCCAGCTACTTTGACTTTTTCAATTTGGGGTCTAATTTATTTTCTTTTAGCTATTTATACAATCTATCAATTTGGTATATTTCAAAAAAATCAAGCCAAAATTAATGAAAATTTATTTAAAAAAATTGGTGTCTTTTTTAGTATTACTTCAATAGCAAATATATTGTGGATTTTTTCCTGGCATTATCGACTGATTGGTTTATCACTAATATTGATGATTGTAATCTTATTTTACTTAATTAAAATTGCTGATTTGTTAAAAAAGCAAAAATTTTCTATTAGAGAAACTTTTATTATCAAAGCTCCTTTTAGTATTTATTTCGGTTGGATTACAGTTGCTACAATTGCTAATGCAACCACTTTTTTGGTTAGTTTTAATTGGAATGGATTTGGCTTATCAAACCAAACTTGGATGCTGATAATTTTATTAATCGGAGCTACAATTGGTATTATTAGAACCATAACAGATAAAAATGTTTTTTATGGTTCTGTATTAATTTGGGCATATTTTGGAATTTTAATTAAACACACTTCTATTGATGGATTTAACTCTCAATATCCAATGATTATTAATCTTTTAAATTTATGTTTATTTTTATTTTTTATAACAAATGGCTTCATCTTAATAAAAAAGATTAAATAAGCTTCAAAAAATTAATTAAATGAATAAATACTTCAAATTTAACAATTTGTGGTCTATTTCAAAAATTTCAAGAATTCTTGACTAAATTTAATTTAGAAATTACTTGTGAAATTAAAAAGATCAATCCAGCAAAAACTGCAATCGTTGCACCTGGAGGAGTATTTAATAATACTGACGATACTATTCCACCAAATACAGATATCACACTAATAATTGGACTTAATATCAACCACATTTTCATAGAGTTAGAAAGATTTTTTGCTGAACTAGCAGGAATGATAAGCAACGCATTAATCAAAATAACTCCAAGTAGTTTAACTCCTGCAACTATAATTATTGTAAGAAGTACTTCATATAATCTTTGTAACCATTTGACATTTAATCCCAATAAAGTTGCATATTCTTCATCTAGTGAAGTCATCAATATCGGATTGATCAATTTTGACAAAATGATTATGGTAACAATAAAAATACCAATAATTAAATATATCTCTTGTAATTGAATTGTCAAAATATTTCCGAATAAAAAGCTCATCATCTCTGGCTGATATCCTGGCAAAAATGAAAAAATCAACACTCCAAGACCCATTGATAGTGGAAGCAATATGCCAAGAATATTATCAAATGAAAGTGAAAAAGTCTTACGCATCGCGGGCAGAAACAATGCGACAATAATCGAATAAATCAAGGCAGTAAACAAAGGGTATATTCCAAAGAAAAGTCCGATTGCAACTCCAGCAAGTGAAGAATGAGCGATAGCATCTCCATAAAAAGCTACTTTTCTAATCAGAGTCATCACTCCTACAATTCCAGCTAGGATCGCAATTATTACTCCCGCAATCAAAGCTCTTTGAATAAAGGCTAGTGAAAATAAATCTATAAATGAATTAATGATGCCCTCCTTTATGATCATGTTGATGAATGATGTGTACATGATCGTATGGTTTTGTATGCACTCCATAAAGTTTTTCAAAAGTTTTTTGTGTTAGAATTTCTTTTGCAGTTCCAGTGCAAATAAGTGTTTTATTCAAACATAAGACTTGATCTGCGTATTGGCGAACAACTTCCATTTCATGAGTAGCAATCAAAGCAGTAACACCTTCTTTTCCAACCAAATCTTGTAACACTTCGTAAAAAAATCTCTCTGCATTGATGTCAATTCCCGCTTCAGGTTCATCCAAAATAAGTATTTTAGGGTTATGCAAAAGTGCTCGAGCCAATATTACCCGTTGGAATTGACCACCAGAAAGATCTCCCAACTTTCGATATCTATATTCAACCACGTTGACTTTTTGCAATACATCAATAATTTCTGCTTCAGCATCAGAAAAACATCTTTTACAGCTTTTTTGCGTAAGAGTCAAAAATTCATTAACAGTGATTGGAATCGTTGTGTCTATATTTCTTTTTTGAGGAACATAACCAATATGAGCATCATTAAAAGAAATTTCCTTTCCTTGATTGAAAAAGGTAATGACTTTCTCACCTTCGAGAATTCCTAAAATTACTTTTAACAATGTCGATTTTCCTGAGCCATTCGGTCCAATGATCATATTGATAGTTTTAGATTTTAACCTAAAATTTATATCAAATACGGCAGGATCAGAAAAACCTGGATAAGAATAACTCAAATTTTTTACTTCTAAAACAATTGCGTTTTTGTCAGCTGGATTATTAACTTTATTTATCATTTTTCACATTCTAAAAGAATAAATCAAAGATTTTAATTTCTGTACAAAAAAAATCATAAGATCACTCATCTAAGTTTATCACTAATTGTTTGAGCAATGGTTCTCATATTACCAAAATAATCAGGATCAAGCGGATCAATTTCAACAACCACTCCATCAATATTATCCGCAATTGCTTTTGCGCTATCAATATTAAATTGCTTTTGAACAAAAATCACATGAACATCATCATTTTTAGCTTCAATAATAATTCTTTGAATATCTGAAATAGAAGGTTCTTTTCCTTCAATCTGAATATATTCTTGATTGAATCCATAATCTCTTGCAAGATAGCCAAATGCGGGATGATAAACCAACATAGTTTTTCCTTTAATTGGAGCAAAAGCATTTTCTAATTCTTGATCTAAAAGGTCGAGCTCACCGACAAGTTGTTGATAATTAATTTTGAAATCATTTTCAAATTCTGGATAAACCTCAATAAGTGAATTATAAATAATTTCTGCTTGTTTTTTCACCATTTTGGGTGATAGCCATATATGCGGATCTATTTCTTCAGCAGGTTCATCCAAATTTGATTCTTCTTCTTTGGCAGTTTCATCATAATTATGTTCTTCTTCTCCTTCATGAGCATGTTCTTCAATATCTCTGAAAACATTATTGATCGAAGTATCTACTATAATCATTGATGAATTAATTTCTTGCAATTTTGAGAGATGGGTTTTTTCAAATGGTATTTGTCCAATTCTAAAATATATTTCTGCTTTGGAAACTATTTTCATTTCTTGAACAGTTGGGTCATAGGTTTCTGGGCTAAAACCTGGTGGGATAAGTTCATTAACTACAAAATTACTACCAGCAATTTTTTCAACAATTTGTTTTTGTGGAAGAATACTTACTAGCAATTGATGTTTAGATTGAGTATTTTGAAGTTTGGCTTGAGTATTTCGCGAGTTAGATTGAGTATTTTCAAGGTTAGATTTAATGTTTTCAAGGATAGATTGAGAGCCTCCAAATTTAGTTTGTTGACCAGAAAATGTTCTAAATATAAATAAGAATGTTAAAAAAATAATAATTAATAAGAATAAAAAATGAATTGATTTTATTTTTGTCATCACGTAATTATATAATAACAATATTTATTTAGCAACCCAGTTGCAAAATAATTCTATTCTATTTTTGCAACTGGGTTGTATAATTCTATCTGCTAGAGTACAATATCTGCATTATGGCAAGAGTTGCAATTATTCCAAAAGAAATTATTGAACTATTATCCAGTAGTCACATTCTTTCAGCTTTTCAAATTCTGGAAATGTTAAAAATTAAAGGTAATAAATATAATAAAACTAGTGTTTATAGAGCCTTAGAAAAATTATTAGTAGAAGGAAAAATCTGCAAACAAAATTTTGGAAATGATGAATTCAAATATGAATTAAGAAAACAACATCATGATCACGCTATTTGTGACAAGTGTAAAAAAGTAATTTCTGTAAAGTGTCACGACCGTTGGCCAAAAAAGGTATCGGGATTCACAATTGATCATCATCATTCAACTTTATATGGATTATGTAAAGATTGTTCAAAATAATCACTTATATAAAGATAGTATTAGAAATATTAGTTTGCATTGGTCAAAAAAAACTTTTTAAAAAAGTATATTTTTAGAAAGAATTGTAGGCATTAATAAAATTAGTGTAAAAATTTGTGAAAGATCAAAACACAATCATTAGATTTGAAAAAGTATCATTTGCTTTTTCTCATAACAAGCCAATTTTAAATGAGGTTAGTTTTTCTGTGAGAAAAAATATGAAAGTTGCCCTGATGGGACAAAATGGCGCTGGCAAAAGTACCTTATTCAAATTATTAACTGGTGAAATTAAACCAAATTCTGGAGAGATTTCAGTTGATAAGAAAATGACAATTGCCACAGCCTTTCAGGTCATCTCCCCCTTAGATCTTTCGTTAACAATTCTTGAATACTTTCAAAAATTTTGCCCACTAGAAATTCATGAAGTTAAAAAGAAAATGGCCGGAGTTCTAAATGCAATTGGAATGATAGCCCCCGATGATAAAATTCTTAACGATTTTTCCGGAGGTCAACAAGCTCGAATTTTATTAGCAGCGGCATTAATTCAAAACCCTGATTTATTACTTCTTGATGAACCAACCAACAATCTTGACTACAATGGTATTGCACACCTAACAGAATTTTTAGCAAATTACCAAAAAAGCGTTGTTGTGATTTCTCATGATGCAGAATTTTTAAATTCCTTCACAAAAGGGGTTTTATACTTAGATAGTTATACTCAGAAAATCGAACAATATGCTGGTGATTATTACGATGTTGTTGATGAAATTTCTGCTCGTATTGAAAAAGAAAATCGTTTAAATGCACAAAAAGCCAAAGGAATTCAAGAAAACAAAGAAAAAGCTAATTTCTTTGCACACAAGGGTGGAAAAATGAGAAAAGTTGCCAAAAAAATGAGAGAGAAAATTGAATTATATGAAAGTGAAAAAGTTGACGTTCGCAAAGAGGATAAGACTATTCGACCTTTTAAAATTCCAGTGCAAAAAGATTATCCAAATGATGTTTTAAAAATTACTTCATTTGAAATACTTCAAAACCATAAAAGAATTACAAAAACAACCGACATTATATTAATGAAAGGCAGACATTTGCAAATTATTGGACCAAACGGTATTGGTAAAAGCACTCTTATCGAATCAATGGCTAACGGAAACCAACCAGGATTAAAAATTCCAGATAATTTGCGTGTAGGTTATTACCGACAAGATTTTTCAACGCTGAATTTTGATAACACTGTTCATCAAGAACTAACTAAGGCCTTACTTAAATCCGGAGATGATAAAGGAGAAGAATATTTAAGATCAGTTGCTTCTGGATTTTTAATAAATTCAGAACTAATCAAATCAACAATTGGTAGTTTATCAGAAGGACAAAAGGGCTTAGTCTCTTTCGCACGATTGGTTTTGCTTAGACCAGGACTATTAATTCTAGACGAACCGACAAACCACATTAACTTCCGCCATCTACCAATAATTGCCAAAGCGTTGAATGATTTCGAAGGAGCAATGATCTTAGTTTCTCACGTTGATGAGTTCGTATGGCAAATACAAATTGATGATGTTTTAGACTTAGAAAATTAGATTTCCAAATTTATTTCAGTAATCTAATCCTAGCTATCAGACCCGCAATACTTCCATAAATCACAAAAAAATCAGATGAAATTTGAAGTACAGGAAACCAAAGCATTACTCTTGATAAATGGGTATAATTCTTTAATATTGACCACAAAATATAACCTGTAATGAGAAGTGGTAGGAGCACATATAAAATCCAAAAGTTGAGATTTATAAAACCATAAAATAATAATAAAAATCCAAATAAATACCTAATAAAAATAAGCAAAACCTTCGGACGAATAATACCCGCATAAACATCTCCGCGAGCAAATCTAAAAATCATCCTACAAAAATCTTTGAGATTTGAACACGGTATCCAATTTACTAAGGCTTTGCGAGCAAAAGCAATCGTGATTTTACTTGCTACAATTTTCTTGGCAAATACATAATCCTCATTGTCACCTAGCATTTCATCAAACCCCCCAACATTTTTCCAAATTTCCTTTTTTAACAATAGTGAACGAGTTGCTGGTAAAAATTTATTTTCATTTAGATTCTTTGGCATCACCAAAACGTAAGGAACCACTGCTTCTTGAAAGGATGTGCCACTAAGTGCTTGATAATATCCGGCAATAACTTTTGCTTGAGATCGAACTTGTTTTACAACCAGTTCTTTTAACCAATTCTTATCTAGAATACAGCCAGCATCTGTGATTGCAATCCATTCGTTCCTAGCTTTCATGATGGCGTAATTTCTACCCACACTTCTATTACCATTTTTACCAAAGACTTTAATTTCAAAATTGTTATTCCCTTGAATATTATTTTCCTGAATAAAATAATTAATTTTTGCAACGGTATGATCTTCTGATCCTCCGTCAACAATAATTACCTCATCGGGTTTTATAATTTGATCTGAAATACTTTTTAACAAATGATCAATTGATTTTTCTTCATTTAAAACAGTGATAATCAAAGATACTTTTTTCATTTTAAGTAGCTTTTACTTTTTTTCCATAATTTTAAGTATATATTTAGAACCTTTTTCCAAGTTTGTTTTTGAGCAAAGTCTTTGGCATTTAATTCTGAGATTTTTTTAAATTTTGGTGATCCAAATAAATAGATAATTTTTCGATTCATCGATTCAATATTTTCAGCAATTAACATATATTTACTTCCAGGAAAATCCTCTAAATATGCTTTTTTTAGCTTATTAGAGTAAAATGCACATACCGTGTTTCCAGTTATTTGAGCCTCCAGAATAGATAAATATGAGGTGGCAAATATTAAGTCTTTCTTGACCAAATATCTGCTTACATTCTTTACAAATCCCGTTACTTTGCCTAAATTAGCGCATTCTTCACTTAGTTCGCCCTCACCTACCCAAACTATATTGACTCTTTGTTCTTTAGCCCTAAATAACTTGACTAATTTTATAAATTTTTCAACTTCATTATCTCTAGATAGTCTACCCAAAAAAGCAATGTTAATCTCATTTTTATTCCCATAAAGTTCGTTTTGATCTTCCTGAGATTCGTTGATTAAATTAGATTTTGTTAATCGTTTTGGGTTAATTGCTCCATAGGTAATATAGTCAGGCTTATCAAAATAGAATTTTTGAATATATGAACCCACATGGATTGATCCAATTGCCAAGTTTGAATATACTAGTCTTTGAATCTTAGCAGATATTTCTACCGGAAATTTTGTCTCCCAACCATGAAAAGTTATAAATACTTTATTTTTAATTAATTTGTAAATTGGTAATATCCACCAAAATACATCATGAACATGAATAATATCGGCACTTTCAAACAAATCCTTTAAATGTAAAAAGTATTTCCAAGTTTCAATTTTTTTTTCTGAACATGCGTGTGGAATTCTCATTACTATAACACCGTCACAATTTGCGGTCTCAGAAAGCTTTAAATCGTGTTGTTCAGTTATAACAATTACTTCATGACCCATTTTGACCAATAATGAATTTATCTCTTTTAAATGTATTTCAACTCCACCCAAGTGTGGAAGGTAATATTTTGCTAAGTGAATAATTTTCATTGAGTTAAAAATTAGCTTTGACTTTTGAGTATTTAATAAAGTCAATTTATTTGTAAGGTATTGAGTGCTATACAAATTCTACTACATGAAACAATTTAAATGTAATCAAAGATATTCTATGAAAATTGTATTATTAATTACAATAAATTTATTTTTCATATATTTTACTGCGTTTAATAATTTACCTATGGTTAGCGCACAAAGTATTGTTTTTGAGGATAATTTTACTAATGGATTTGAAAAGTGGGAATCAGTCAGAAACAATTTTGATATGTGGAGCATTATTGAAGACCAAGCAAATGTATTCATTCAAAGAGGCTCAACTTTAGCAGAGCTTGTACCCAAAGATTTGTATTGGAATCCAGAATGGAAAAACATTTCATATGAAGTTGACTATAAATATCTACAAGGAGCAGACAAAAATATTTCATTTGGATTTAAAGATATTTTCAACTGGTATGAAATTCATTTTGTGGAAAGGTCATACTTCTTATCTCACATAAAAAATGGACGAGTAGTTTGGGATCAAAGTGGTGTCGCCGATATCATTTATAACTTTACTCACCATATCAAAATCAGACTTAATGAAGGATTGATCATTGTGACAATAGATGACAAAGAAATTATCAATGTTATTGATCCTACATTTGATAATGATTATGGAAAAATTGGTATTAAAGCAGGTACCGGTGCAGTTCATCCTACATGGGCAATCTATGACAACATTGTTGTAAAAATCTTTAACAATCTAAGCAAACTCGAATTACATCCCCAAAAACAAACTGATCAATTATGGAAAAATGAAGAATATGATTCAGCAGGTAACTGGGCAAATTACAAAAATATTGAACAATGGGGATGCCTTATATCATCGCTTTCGATGGTGATGAATTATCATGGAATTACATTAATGCCCGATTCCAGTCCAGTAAACCCTAGCACTCTTAATAATTGGCTTAAATCTCAGCCAGATGGGTATATTGGCGAAGGACTAGTTAACTGGCTATCTGTAACAAGATTGTCAAAATTAATTAGTGATTTATATCAGACTCCAAAACTCGAATATAAAAGAATCAACTCAGAGAGTCTAGAAGAAGCGAATAATCAAATCCAAAAAAATAATCCAGTCATCCTACAAATTCCTGGTCATTTTTTTGTTGGCAATGGAATCATCGAAGAATCTGATCAACCTGACTTATATATAATCGATCCATCATATAATTATGAAAAGTTTTCTCAACACAAAGAATTACTACTATCAACTAGAATTCTTGAACCAACGTTTTCAGACCTAAGTTATATACATTTAAGTTTTCGCTCAGATCTTAATGTTTCTGTAACAAATGTTGCTGGCGAAGAAATTGAAAACATCCAATTTTTTGATGATTATTTAAGAGACTTTTTCTTGGATGAAAATGTAGTTGGCGGAGGATACACACAAAACAATTCACCAATAACCAATATTATTGAAATTGAAAAACCAACAAGTGATATATATAAAATTGAAGTTTCACAAAATAAATTTGGCCCATTTAATTTATCGATATTCACTTACACAAAAAGTGGTGAGCTCACAAACCTCACCTACTCAGGAATAGTCGGTATAAATAAATTGCAATTAAAGCTTATATATAACAATGAGGGAATTTCCATACTTGAAGAAGAGATAGACCTAAAAACAATTGCAAATGATATTGAAGAATTATTTGATGAAAAAGAAATTATGAAACACTATGTATATTTAGAATTAAAAAAATATGTCAACTTAGCCATAAATAGTGGTGAAACAAATACTGAAAGATATTTAAATGCGTTAACTGATTTAATTAATTGGTATAGTCCCCAGATTACTGAAACAGGTTTTCAATATCTTATCCATAGATCAAGTGAAATAAAAGGTATAATACAAAGGTGAAAAAAGTATCATACAGCAATTACATATCAAAATAAAATCAAATGGCAGATGCAACTAATCATAAACCAAATTCTGATAACTTCTGGTTAACAATTAATAAACCGATATTTGGTCTTGCTCCAATGGATGGGATCACTGATCAACCATATCGTCATATTCAAAAGAAATATGGAAATCCCGACGTATTATATACAGAATTTACAAATGTTGAAGGTGTTTGCCATGGAGCCATCATCTTGCTAAAAGATTTTGAATACGATGAAACTCAAAGACCCATTGTTGCTCAAATCTATGGAAAAACGCCAAAATACTTTAGGCAAGTTGCAACAATTCTATGTCAACTTGGTTTTGATGGCATTGATATAAATATGGGTTGTCCTGCAAAAAGTGTTGATCAATCTGGATCTGGAGCAGCCCTCATCAAAACTCCAGAACTTGCACAAGAAATAATTAAAGCTACTCAACAAGGAGTCGAAGATTATTTAAATGGAATTAAAGCAAAAGATTGCGAAGATATCTCAAAAAAAGTTGCCAAAGAAATTGAAATCAGGCATGCAAAATTGCCTAAAAAATTTAGACAGGCTAGAAACATTCCAGTTAGTGTTAAAACTAGGATTGGTTACTCAAAACCAGAAGTAGATCAATGGATTCCAAAATTACTTGAAATGAAACCTGCACTGATCGCAATTCATGGCAGAACTTTGAAACAACAATATTCTGGGCAAGCAGATTGGGATGAAATCAAAAAGGCCGCTAGACTCTGTCATCAAACTAATACTCTCATTCTTGGAAATGGTGATATCAAAGATATGAGCAATGCAGAAGAAAAAATAAGATCTTATGAAGTCGATGGAGTTCTAATTGGACGACTTTCTTTTGGTAATCCCTTTATATTTCAAAAAGAATCTGAAAAACAAAATAAAGAATTGCTTGGGGTGAAAAACCAAAATATATTTGAAGTCGCGCTAGATCATTGTAGAGTTTATGAACAAACTTATTCATCTGACTCAAAATATCATTTTATGCCCATGAGAAAGCACTTAGGTTGGTATGTTAAAAGTATTCCAAATGCAAAAATTGTACGCGCAGATTTATTTAAAACTACTAACTCTGATGAAGTTGAAAGCGTATTCAAAAAGTTTGGACTTATAGAATAGCAAACTTCAGATATAATATATTTGAAGGTCGTATAGCTCAGTTGGTTAGAGCGCACGATTCACATTCGTGAGGTCCCTGGTTCGAGTCCAGGTACGACCACAACGCAATTTAATGATAAACTTAGATCATGTCATTTTCAAAACTAAAATTGATTGGATTATTAGTTTTTATAGGTTTTATAACCTATCTTTCATCTCTTAATAACAAATTTGTTTGGGATGATGAACAATTTATCTATAATAATGCATATGTTAAAAACTTTGAAATTGGTAAAATTTTTACTGAAAATACAATAGCTGGAGCTGGAGAAATAAGTAGCTACTACCGCCCTCTGACTACTTTATCATTTGCCATGGATTACCAGTTATGGGAACTAAATCCCTTAGGATTTCACATAACAAATACTTTTTTACATATACTCTCTGGAATTATTTTGTTTTTGTTTCTGATAAATTTAAGCATTTCAAAAATTAAATCATTTTGGATTAGTACTATTTTTTTGATACATCCATTACAAACTGAGGCTGTTGTTTACGCAAATTCCCGTGGTGATTCTATGTATGTCTTCTGGAGTTTGTTGGGACTTTTTGCATTTTCCATGCTTTGCTTAAAAAAATATCCTAAATTTCAAATTTACGATCTAAGTTTGAAATTAGGAAAGGTTCAATTGTTGATTCTCACAGTTATTAGTTACTTGCTAAGCATATTGGGGAAAGAAATTGGCATTGCTTCATTAGGACTATTTTTTTTAACATTTATTTATATTAATAGAAATATATTTCTTTTTCATACTAAAAATATTTCAAACGAATTAAAAAAAATTGGAATACAATCCAGCACATTGTTATTATTATCAATTATCGCAACTGTCTATTTGATATTTAGAAAATTTATTTTGAACATTTCAACGAGTGTAAACTTTTATAATCCAAATTCTCCTTATGGATCAAGTTTATTTGTAAGATTACATACATTTTCAAAAGCGCTATGGACTTATTTCAAACTTATAATTTATCCAACTAATTTGCACATGGAAAGAACTCTAGACATTATTACTGATTCATATTCTATTTGGTTATTTGCTTCAATTTTTTTATTCGTAATAGTCTTTATTGTTGGATATTTTGAATTAATAAAGAAACATACGGCCCTAATTTGGTTTGGTTTTTTATGGTTTATTATTATGCTCGTACCAGTCTCGGGAATCATACCAATTAATGGTTTGATCTATGAACATTGGCTTTATATGCCAATAATTGGATTTATAATATTTACAATTGGAATAATTGCATTTGTTTTTGACAATAAACTCAATAAAATCATTAAATATTCACTTCCAATTTTAATCATTATTTATATTGGCTTAACGATTAAACAAAATTATATTTGGGCGGATCCAATTAGATTTTATCAATACACTCTTAATTACGTTCAGACCGCAAGATTATCTAACAATTTGGCAATGGCATATGCTCAGTCAGGTCAAAACCAACTTGCTGTTGAAACCTACAAAAAAGCAATCGAGCTTTCTAACTATTATCCCCAGACTCATCACAATTTGGGAAATACATATCTGGCTATGAATGAAATTGAACTTGCGGAAGATTCATTTAAAAGTGCAATTAGAATGAATAATGGGTTTTTTCCCTCTTATGGACCATTAATTAATATTTTAATTGATAAAGAACAGTATGATGAAGCTTTGCCTTTAATCAATCAACTTTATAAACAAAAACCCAATGATTTTCAAACTGGACTGATTTATTTAAACGCACTTTATAAAACTAACAAGCTTAAAGATGCTGAAGAGCAGTTACAAAATTTAAAAGATAGATTCGGCAAAAACATTAGGGCCAATGATTTAATTGATAAAGTTGTGAATGATTATACACAAAAATAAATTTTATCTTGTTATTATGAGTTGTGCCTTTAATTTTTCCCATAATAATCAAAAGAGTTGTTACACTCATTGTAGATATTATTTTCCCTTGTTTCTGTGTAAATTGTAACAAAATAGACACTTTACTTTGTAATAAATGTTTTGAAGAAATAGAATTTTATCTAAATTATCCAACAATTTCAATTAAAGAGTTATATTTTGACGAAGTCATAATTGCTTGTAAGTATTCCTCTGTATCAAAGAAATTAATTCACGAATTTAAATATAAAAGTGTAGTTAATATCAAAAATGTGATCGCTCAAATAATATATCGAAGTACAAATTTTCCAAATTTAGAAATTATTATTCCGGTTCCAATACACAAAAAAAAATATAACCAAAGAGGTTTTAATCAAACTGAAGAAATCTCAATTGAATTAGCGAAATTATCACATATTCCCACCTACAATTTTTTATCAAAAACCAAAGAAACTCAAAGCCAAATGTCAATTCAAAATAGAGAGAAAAGACTCAGTAATTTATCCAAAACATTTAGCATAAATAAAAATGTTGAAAATAATCTTCGTGAACTATATGCTTCCAAAAATATCAGCTTTCCAAAAACTGCTATTTTGATAGATGATGTTTTGACAACTGGAAGCACTCTTAATGAATGTGCGAAAGTGCTAAAAAATTATGGTTTTGAGAAGGTAATCGGTATTGTTTTTGCCAGTAAATAAAATCGTATAAATTGTTTTTTCTGATTACTCAATTGTACCCAAATAGATCAACTATCTTTGTATATTACTTCAAAAAAACTAAAGCCATTAATTATCAATATGATGTAATTTTTCAATTAAAATCTAGATATTTAATAAAAAAAGTGTATAATCTGATGGACATGGGGATGTATTGCTTTGACGTGATATGTACTTTAACATTTGCAGACCATCTTTGACTAAGAAAGATGTAAAACAGAGTCAAAAAATAATTGCAGATACAATTGCAACTAATGTTAAAAGCATGCTTACAGAGGTTAAATCCAATGTTGCTAGCTACTTAACACCAAATTACGCTTTCGTAGCATAATTCGGCATCAATTTAAATAATTTCATTGGCGTTTTTAAACTTGATGATTCAACTTAAGTCAATGTGACGGGTTAGCATTCGTTTGTTGATGCAAACTTTAAGTAAAAATTGACAAAGATTGTGAAAAAAAGGTTTGTTTATTTTCCCATTTCACAGTAACAAAAACAAACTAAGTCTGTAGATAATGTTAGCTTGCTATTGCGGACACGAGGTCATTCCTCGTCATCTCCACAGATACCTACTTATTGTTACCAATTGGTAAAATACTTAGAGTTTGAATGATTATTAGCAGCAATAATCCATTCACCGTCAATCCATTCAACCCAAACATTATAAGTTAAATAGTTTTTACTACCAAAAGTTACTATTTCCCCAACCCTTGTTCTTGAATCTTTAGGATTATAATTCTTATATTCAACATTCGCATTTCTCAAAAAAGTAGGTTTAATTAGAACTTGCAAGATTTGATATAAATGACTTATATCAATAATATTATGCTCAAATAATATCTTCGCAGCTTCTTGTAATAATTGATTAATTGCTTCAGCAAAAGTTTTTCTTTTGATCTCCAAATCATCATTTGGACCTGACAAGAATACTTCTAATGCACTAATACCAGCTCCAACTCCTAGATCTGTTGAATTATCAGGAGTTTGTAGTTGATTATTTCTAATTTCTTCGTTTCGAACTAGAATTTCTAATTGTTCTTCAATTCTAGCAACAAAAGTATTTATGCTAGCTCGTCCAGATTGACGATTGTTCTCTTCCTGCCAACCGTCTAACAAAATATAACTTTCGCGACCATCTCGGTGTGTCAAATAAAGCGTAATTAAATGAAAACTGGGAAGTGTCTGTCCTAAATCAATTACAAATTGACTATCTGTATCAGTTGAACTTGCTCCATTAACCGCACTATTTACCGATACTCTGACTATTCCCATATTAACAAATTTTGATCTTCTCCTCATCAAAGCAATGAACAAATTCCTCTTTGTAAAATCGTTTTCTAACCTTAATTGATGTTCTTCAAATTCAGTTCTAGCCATATTGAATTTCCTTAATATATAATTCGTTGGTACTTAAGATTCTATTCTAATCTTTAGATTCTTTTTACCCAATTATAGATTCTTTTTACCCAATTATTCCAGATATTATACACTATTTTTTGCAATTTTCAAAAAAAATAAAATCACTGATACAACATCATCCACAATACAGAAAGAATTTGACAATTGATTTTAGTTAGTTTCTTTAGCTTC
Organism: Pseudomonadales bacterium; assembly: GCA_020632265.1. Classification (GTDB taxonomy): domain Bacteria; phylum Patescibacteriota; class Microgenomatia; order UBA1400; family PJMF01; genus VFLK01. The sequence continues at coordinate 546,067 of JACKFW010000001.1, forward strand.
TTTAGCTTCTTTATCTATTAACTTCATTTATAACTATCCTTGATAAAAGATATTCAAATAATTAATTCAGATAACTGCCAATTATATATTATTTAAACATTCTTATTGATTTGATTGTTTTTAAGTTTAGAAACAGTTTTGCTAGCAACCCATACTAGTGGAATCCAAGTAATTGAATATACTAAAACCCAGATTCCAAAATATCCAACAACCCTTAATAATTCTTTAAGTGAAGTCCAAGCTCTTAGAATTTCTTCTTTGATGGTTGGTCTAGCAGATGGATTAAAATATCTTTCGCTATCCGCAGCTGTAATCGAAATTGAGGAGTATTCAACCTGCTGTTCAACTTGATCAAGGCTTTTTTCAGCAGCTGTAATTTGTTTTGTCAACCTATCAATTTCAATTTGAAATCTTCTCTTTTCAACTTCAGTTTTAGCATCTAACAAAGCAGCTTCTTTTAATGATTTTTGATCTAATAGAGCCTGAACGGTTTCTGTCGTACCTACCAACCTCCCAGTAATGTCACTTGCATCAATATTTTCATTCACAACTTTATCAACATTTTCAGTTACTCTTGAAGTTGCTTCCTCAAACTTTGCAACAGGAACTTTTACATACAAGTCTCCACTATTGTAATCTCCATTAGAAGAAATACTTGAATTTAACACTTTTCCATCAATGCTTAAAAAGTATTCTTTCATTCCTCTCAAATAGCTAGGAACATCGTTTACTACAACAGAATGATATGAGGATTTTTGATAGACTCTATCATTAAGATATAAATAATCATCAGCAAAATACGGAATTGGCATTGATCCCGTTGTGATCGAATCATTCATTTTATCTATGAGCATTGGCTCTGGCATTGGCTCTACAGGAAACTCATCTGAAACAGGAAAATCAGGACTTGGATATTGCATATAAGCATCAGTATCCCGTGTAGACTGATCCATACCTTGCATATACGGCTCCATGTCTTGCATACTCACAGCATCTTGGCCTCGCATACGACTAAAAGATGGCAATATTTGAGAATTTTTTAAGAAAGAAAATCTCGAGTTCATTGCAAATACAATTAAACTTGTTACTACACCTAAAAATACCACTACAAAAAAAGTTTGTTTATTTTTCATATACTAGAAATTATATCAGATTCGATAATTATCTCAAATTTTTTATAGATTTATTTTCAACATCATAAATAATAATAGTTCTGGCATTTTTTTTGAAAAAATATTTAATTTTCAACTTTAGAATTTCTTAAATATTCCATGATTTTTCCAGAATTAACTTCTCTTGGTTTACTTCCTTGAGCAGGACCAACCATCCCTGCATCATATATTTGATCAAGAATTCTGGCAGCTCGATTATAACCGACAGAATATTTTCTCTGGATACTGGAAGAAGATCCTTTGCCAGTTTGAGCAACATATTTAACTACTTCATCAAATAAATCATCTCTATCAGAACTAACGGATCCAGAGCTACCCTTTTCCCCTGAAGCTTTATATTTATCAGTAACATCCTCAGAGTATTCAGGTTTCTGACCCTGAGCCTTAATAAATTCAATCATACTTTTAATTTCAACTTCAGATACAAAAGTGCCCTGAATACGACTTGGTCTAGATTGATCCGGAGGTATATAAAGCATGTCTCCTTTTCCAAGTAGTTTTTCTGCACCTGGAGTATCAAGCACCACGCGCGAATCAGTCATACTTGAAACGTTAAAAGCAATTCGGGTAGGAATATTGGCTTTAATCAAACCGGTAATCACATCAACAGATGGTCTTTGGGTTGCCAATACCAAATGAATTCCTACTGCACGAGCCATTTGAGCTATTCTTGTAACACTCTCTTCGACCTCTGAAGGAGCGTAAAGCATAATATCAGCCAATTCATCGATCACAATAACAATGCTTGGCATTGCAGCATGACCTGCGAGCTCATTATATCCAGCAATATTTTTAACTCCCACCTCAGCAAGTTGACGATATCTTTTATCCATCTCATGAGTTGCCCACTTCAAAGCTGAAACAACTTTTTTAGGATCTACAATAACTGGAGTTAATAAATGAGGAATATCATTATATGCAGTAAGCTCTACTCGCTTTGGATCAACAAGAATGAACTTTACTTCATCTGGACTAGCTCTGAAAAGTATAGAACAGATAAATGTATTCACACATACGGACTTACCTGACCCAGTGGATCCAGCAATAAGTATGTGTGGCATTTGAGCAATATCTACTACTAATGGTTTTCCAGATACGTTTATTCCCAAAGCTACGGCTAATTTTGAAGGATGCTTTTTAAGAATTGGACTGCTGAGCATTTTTCTTAAAGTAACATATTGCAAAGAATAGTTAGGAACTTCAACGCCAACCAAGGACCTACCGGCGATTGGAGCTTCGATCCTTACTTGACCTCCCTTTGCAGCCAAAGCTAGAGCTAGATCAGTAGATAAACCAGTTAGTTTAGAAAGTTTAGTACCCTTAGCAATTTCAAGAGCATATTGAGTAACTGAAGGCCCGTAATTAGCCTCTTTAACTTCAGCTCTGATTCCAAATGATTCCAATGTTTCCTCAATAATATCTGCATTTTTATTAACATCTCCTCTGTCGGCTTTACCACCTTCTGAATTTGATAATAATGAAAGTGGTGGATATTCCCAAATCTTTTGTGTATTATTTGGAGTCATCAAATTCTGATCTAAATCACTGTTCACATCATCTTTGCCAATAATTTTTTCATCGCCTGATAATGCTATACCACTTGATTCATTATCAGAAAATGCACCACCATCAACTCCCCCACTATTGATACTAAAAGAATCATTCTTATTTTTTCCCAGACTAAGACCAAGTTTTGGCAGTTTAAAACCACCACTTGTTTTAATTTCAGCTTTATCAAATGAGAAATTCGAATCTTCCTTAACCTTAGATTTTCTATTCAAATTTAACTGTGAAAAAAATTCAGCAATTTCATGAATAGACATCTGCGTGATGATCAATATCCCAATCATCATCAGGGCAAAAAATACAACATACGTTCCCATTGGGGTAATCAATGCTGAAAAATTGGCCGAAGTATCAAAACCAATTTTACCAGTCTTAAAAAATCCCAACCAACCAAGCATTATTAACAAAGTTCCAAGCAAAACATGAGGTTTTGACCACATCCATTTTGTTCTGAACATGACCATTCCTGAAGAAATAAATACAAATGGTAAAAACAAAAGAGAAGTTCCAAAACTTCTAACTAGATATTTGTTGAGATTCGAAAGCAAAGCACCCTGACCTGTCATGGAAACAATCACAATTAAACCTATTGAAATTAGGATTATAGCCACAACCGAATGGATTGTCTCTGTTCTAATTTTTAGTTTTAGTGGTTTTCTTTTTCTGCTTCTGCCCATACTTTTTATAAAAAAACTCAACAGCAATAATACTTTATTTATTATAGGATACACTACATTCCTCTTTGTTGGCAAGAGGGAATTCTTAAATATATATTACACGTCCATAAAGACGCATACAATCATTGGTTCTCTTCTGATAATTTTATAAAGTCTTCTGGAAATTCTTTTTTCGACCAAAATCTTTAGCATTTCAAGTTTGGTTTTTTTTCTTAATTCTTCTGAAACCACCCTTGCTGTTTCAGTTTTAATAAATTGAACAACATCTTCGGCTTCTTTCATAAAAACAAAACCGCTTGAAACAACTTCAATTTTTTTCAATTCCAGATTGCCTCTCACCCTTGGGATAATGATAGTAACTATACCAGCCTGTCCTAAAGAACGCCTATCTTTTAACACTTTTGGTCCCACATCTCCAACACCCAAGCCATCAATAATTTGAGGTTTTAAATTGATTTCATCTACAACTGAAAACTCACGGTTTTCAAATCCAAGAACCTCACCTGTATCTGGGATTAAAACATGATTCTCATCAAAACCTAATTTTGAAGCAACCAATTCAAAGAATTTGAATCTATGTCGATCATCTCCCCCAATTGGCATAACATATTTGGGTTTTATCAAACTTAAAAGTTCTTGTTGCTCTGGAGCACTAGCATGCCCTGACTTGTGTAAATCAGGCATAACAGCTGGATAAACAACATGAATTCTATTTCTACAAAGTTCGTTAATTGCCCCATAGAAAGTTAGTTGATTTCCTGGAATGGCATCTGCTGAAAATACAACCGTATCGCTTTTTTTAATTCTTAATATTCTATGTTCGCCATATATTGCTCGAATCAATGAAGATCCTTCTTGTCCCTGACTACCAGCAACAATAACGCATAATTTTTTGTCATCAATATCCTCAATATGCTTTTTATCAATCTGCATTCCTTCTGGGATTATTAATTTTCCTAACCTGGTGGCAACTTCAACATTTTGCTCTACTGATCTACCAATAAACACTACTTTACGTTGATATTTTTGAGCCGCATTGATAGTTTGTTGGATTCTATGAATATGCGAACTCATTAAAGTCATTACCAACTTTCCTTGAGTTTCTGCCATCACTCTCTCGATTGCAGGACCTGTTAATGATTCAGATTCTACCCAATCTGGATATTCAACTCTAAGGCAATCAATTAATAAACAAAGTACATTTTGATTGGCCAGCTGAGATATGTGTTCGAGATCGGACACTATTCCATCCACCGGGTTTGGATCTAACTTGAAATCACTACCGTGATAGATTAATCCTTCTGGAGTTGAAATTAATATATGCCTGGTATCAGGAACTGAATGTGTAACAGGAAAAAATCTCACTGAAAAATTATTGCCTATTCGAACCTCGTTTGTATCGTTAACAACTGTTACAAATCTGCCAATTTTGCCATCTCTCATTCTTTGTTCTGCAAAACCAGCCGTCAATGGTGATCCAAAAATTGGAAATTCAGGCAGGTCGGAAAGCAAATAAGGTAATGCCGCAATATGATCATCATGACCATGAGTTAAAACCATTCCAACAATTTCCTTTCCCTCGTCAATCTTTTTTAGCAAATAAGAAATATCAGGAATTAATATATCAACACCTGGCATATAAGAATCTGGAAATCCAATTCCACAATCCACAATCAGGATTTCATTTTCATATTCGTACAAAAACATATTTTGGGTTACTTGACCCATTCCACCTAGTGGAATAATTTTCAATTTAGACATAAAACTTTCTTTATAAATACTTTAGTTACAATTTATTGCCTTAGATATATTGCCTTAGATATATTGCCTTAGATATATTGCTTTAATAATAAATTATTTTTTAATAACAATTTAATACCTACTATTCTTTAATTTACTTGATACTTTTGGCTTTGCAAATACATTGATAACTTTGTTATCACCCCAACCTACATGTAAGAAGAATTCTCTTAAACGGTTGGTCTTTTCATTATTTTCAAATGTTGAACCTGCCACAACCGAAGCAATAAACGTTGCAAACATAAACCAATACATTCCATTTGAAATATTAAATTTTGGATCAAAAATAAAATAAATCACTATATGTACTAAAAGAAATAAAGCCAAAAATAGCTTCATTAGCCTCATAAAATTTCCTTGAAGCGCGTCAGAATTCCAAATTGCTAAAAATAATAAAATTCCAAACAAAAATCCAGAACCAAAAACTAGATAGAATTGAAATTTAGTTGCCGTCGCTAACTCAAGGGGAACTAAAACATTGACGACGGATAAAAATGTTCCCAAAACCATACCACCTCCCCAAATGATGATGTGAGTCCACCACAAATGAAAATATTCCGACAGATGAAAAAGATCGAATTCGGGATCATGATGTCTCTTAATCCAAAAAGTTTTTGTTAAGGAATGAATTGAAATTGCAGCAAATACGATAAATGACATCACGCTAAAAATAGTATCCACAACAAATAAATCTGTCACAGAAAGACTCAATTCTAATTCATTTCTTAATATATAAAAAATGAATGATTTCATCCAAACAAACATTGTTGGAGCAATTATAAATAAATAAACAAACTGGACTAAATCTAGTTTAAATATTTCCTTTTTGTTATTTTGAAATCTATAAATAAAAAAACCAAATACAGAAGTAATTAAAGGGATGGCAAGTAAAAAAATTTTCATAATAAACAATTATTCATTTTAACATATGTTGCCTGCTTAACTATTGATAGATTCTCTGTTATAACTTTTAATAATATGCCGATTTCAATTCTCACAAACTCAGCACATGGAAAAATTGTTTCTAATAAGATTCATAAATCTTCAATTTTTGAACATATAATTCATAAATGCATGATGAAAAAAGCTAGCGAATCTTACAATCACGTAAAGGATTTTATAAAAAAATCAGATAAAATCCTTGATGTTGGTTTGGGAAGTGGAACTTTTTCCAGTTATCTTAAAAATAAGAATTACAAAATGTTTAGCGTAGATGTTGTCAATATGTCTCTTTACAAAGATATTCAACCAACTATTTATAACGGGAAAAAACTCCCATATAAAGACGATGAATTTGACATAGCTCTTTTAATCAGTGTGTTGCACCACTGTGGCAAAAATAAACAAAATTTAGAAGTTCTAAAAGAAACTATGAGAGTTTCTAAAAGAGTGATAATAATCGAAGATTCATTTAGAAATGAATTGGAAAGAAAAGTTGTATCTGCAATGGATCAATTTGCGAACTGGGAATTTTGGAAGCATCCATATCTTACTAACAACCAGTGGTTTAAATTTATTAATAGAAATCATTGGCATACTGTCTTTGCAAAACAATATTCCCAACTAGCTTTTGGAGTATTTTATACACATTATTGCATGTATGTTTTAGAAAAACATAATTCTAAAAATTCAAATTAGTCAAAATAATTGTTCAATTATTGAATTTTGAATGTCATCAAATTGCGTTTGCTTTTCAATCCAATCAATAGCTTTTGGTATTTTTTTAAAATCATTAATAAACGCTTGTCTAACTGTTCCATTTCTCAAACCTGCGGCTGGGTGGTACATTGGTAAAATAAATAAATGATTATTGTTAAACCACTTCATCTTATAAAGCCTACCATGAACTTTTGATATCTTGGCATCAAACAAAAATTTTGCCATTCCAAATCGACCCAAGGTAACCACCAGCTTTGGATTAACAATTTCAATTTCTCTATCTAAAACTTTTTTATATGCTTCAATTTCTACTGGAAAAGGATCTCTATTTTCTGGAGGTCGAACTTTAACTATATTTGTTATATACACCTCTGATTCAAGAATACCTACTTGCACAAGAGTTTGACGAAAAAACTTTCCAGAGCGACCTACAAATGGCCTACGCTCTACAGTTTCATAATAGCCAGGGGCCTCACCAATAAACAATATTTTTGCATCTTCAAACCCTTCTCCAGGAATAATGTCAGATGGTTTTTCGGCAAGGGGAAATTTTTTATAATTATTGATCACATTTTGATATAAATCCAAAAGTAAATGTTTTTTGTGTTCTAAAACTGATAGATTTTTATCTAAAAGGGTCTTTGGCATACAAGATTTTATCAAAAAATATCTAAATAGTAATATTTAAGACACAGGTTTAATAATAATATTTATTATACAAGTTGAATAACTTAAAAATTTAATATTGAGGCAGAAAGATGTTTCTATTTTCTAAAGTAATTACTACTTCAGGATAACCTTTTTCAATAATTATTCTAGCGGCTTTTCTAACAGCACCCTGTAAAGTTCTTCCCAAAGTTCTAATTCCAGCATCGAATCCCAATGGTCTAGTAACAACTGGCCAGACATCCTCATTAATAATAAATTGTTCGGGATTTAATCCAGCATCTTTAAGTAATCCTGGCAATATATATTTTTTTGCAATAACAATTTTTTCATGATCAGTATAAGAAGGCATAGAAATTCTTTCCATACGATCCATAACGGCTGTAGCAATTGCTGTAGTATTATTAGCTGTGGCTAAAAAAATTGCATGTGATAAATCGACTGGAAAATCAATATAGTTATCTCGAAAAGCATGATTTTGTTTGGGATCTAATAATTCTACCAAAACACCCATAATATCTTTATTTGCTTCCGAACTGCTTCTATCAATTTCGTCCAATAGAATGACTGGATTTCTAACCCCTGCCTCGCAAATTCCCTTAATGACTCTTCCTGGTTCAGAACCTAAAATCAACCTTGAATTACCTCTAAGCTCTGCAGCAGATCCCATTCCACCAAAAGGAATTCTTACCAGTTTTCTTCCTAATGCTTCCGATAAAGATACTGCAAATGTTGTTTTTCCAGTTCCAACAAGACCAACTAACAACAAAATTGGAGCTCTAAAATCATCAAGAGTATTTGGATTTTGACTTCTCAATTTTAAGACAGCCACATATTCTAAAAATCTATTTTTAACATCTTGCATACCAAAATGATGTTTTTCAAAAATAGCTTTAGTTTTTTCAAGATCTAATGTATCTTGGGTTTCGTTTTCCCAGGGAACTTGTAAAACCCACTCAATATATTTTGAAACCTTTTCATATTTTTCATCATAGCTACCTAAGGCCACGCTTCTTTCCAGTGACACAATATCTTTATCAACCTTACTTCTCATCTCTGCAGGAAGCTTGGATAAAGAAACTTTTGATTTGAGCTCATCAATTTCTTGCTCTAGTATTTGTTTATAATCTGTCATTTATTTTTCTTTTTTTCAATTCTAATTATGCACTTTTATCTGGTCTATTGTCAATAAACCCGGTTTAGCACCTACTTGTTGAATAACTGATACAGCATTTCTTTTACCCCACTGACAACATTCTTCAATATTTTTTTTCTTTAAATAAGCAGTGACATAGCCCACGGCAAATGCATCTCCTGCGCCAGTATCATCTAAAGATTCAACTTCTCCTGATATAAATTCAGTATTTATTTGGCCTTCAACATAAACTTTGCCACCTTTTTTACCATTTGTGACAATTATTTGTTTCACATTGGCAAAAATCTCTTGATGATATTTTTCTACTAGTTTCCATTCTTCATAATTAACAAATAGTAGTTCACATGGTATGTCTGAAAAAATAAGTTTATTTTCGTTTATTAATGTTAACTCTTTTTTTCCAGGATTCCATGAAATTTTTTTGTTAGCCAATTTGAGAACCGAAAAAATATATTTAAGTGTATTGAGTCTTCCGGAAATACTAGAAAGGTGAATCCAATCTGCTCTAGAAATTGTTTCTTTTGGAATATCTTCTGGATCTAACATCGCAGAAGCCCCTCTATGAACCATAACAGTCCGACCACCATCCTTGCCAACCAAAATTATTGAACCACCAGTTTTTTCTTGTTTTTCACTAATAACAAGATTGGTTGAAACATATTCCTTCTTCAAATCGTCTAAAATAATTTTGGCAAAAGTGTCTCTACCAATTTCAGTGATAATTCCAGTTCTATAGCCCATTCGCGAAAAACCAACGGCTGTGTTGCTGCCACCACCACCAGTTCGCAGTAAATATTCTTCTACATCAATCTTTGATCCATAGGAAAAGCATATCTGAACATTATTTTCTGAATTACTGAAATCAAAATTTTTTGATTTGATAAAACTATCAATCAAACTTGATCCAATTGTTATAACGTCATACATAGGCAGTAGTTATTATTCTAATATATTTTACGATTCTGATCGATGAGGTAAACCGCAACGATCATTCAACTCATTTTCAAATTCATTTAGTGCCTGAATAAGTTCTTCTTCATCTTTGACAATTTTATAAATTGACTTTTCTTTTTCACCTACCATAAAATGATCAAAAATGACTCTCATCAAATCTTCCCAAAATTCTCCATAAAGAATAATTGGTTTGTGATTACCATAATATAGATGTGCCAGCAACCAAGCTGTGGCCCATTCACTTAGAGTGCCGGTACCACCCCTAAAACAAATAAATGCATCAGCATTATCCATTAATCCAAACATTCTTTCAACGTAATTTGCAGTTTTTATTTCTTTGTCCACATTATTTTCAAAGAATCTACCTTCAAACTCAGGCATATCTTTGGGATAAAAAGTTACGGCTAAGGTATCTCCTCCTGCAGACTGAGCTCCTTTTGTTGCTGCATCCATAACACCCGGACCACCTCCATCAATAACTACTTTGTCATGATAAGCTAAATATCTTGCAACTTTAAATGTTTCTTTATAAAGTGGATGAAGTTCATCAACATCAGCGCTACCAAATATCGCTACATTTTTTATTGTACAATGCTGTCGTGGTGAAGGAATCCTTATTTGTGTTTTCATTTTTCAAAAAATGTTTTCTACTAGTTTTTATTCTAATCTAAATAGGCGCTATAAGTGCCATCAAAATCTTCTGAGTTCCATAATTCACTGCCAACAGTGACTGAATCAACTCCATAACTTTCAATTTCAGAACTGTTATTAAGTTTTACACCACCATCAACCATAACTTCAATATTTAAATTTCTGTCTTGAATCTTATTATTTAACTCGCTCACAACATCGAGCGAGGAAAGATGAAATTCTTGGCCTTGAAAACCTGCGCGGACTCCCATTATTTGGATAATATCAATATATTGCCATGCATCTTTTTCAATTGCTTCAAGAGGTGTGTGAAGATTTAACGATAATCCAGCAAACCAGCCATTTTTTTTAACTTCCTGAAGAAAATTTACCTGAGAAGTCATTTGTTCGACCTGACCAATAATTCCTCTTACTGGTAGGAATTCTTTTGCGTCTACAATTTCATATACAAAGTCCATCGGCTCTTGAGTCATCAAATGAAAATCAACGTTCAAATTACCAAAATCAATAAAGGTTAAATCTGATGGAAAAACAGTTACATTATCTGCAAAATAGCCATCAATTACATCGAATTGTATTGTTTGAACCTGAGAATTATTTCTACATAAATCAACTTGCTCAGAGGCAACTTCAATTTCATCGGTTAAAATACTTGGATATATATTCATATGTTTTATTTACTAAATAATATTAATTTTCGTAACTTGAAATTTCTGCAATTCTTCTAATATGCCTTTGAGACTGCGAAAAAGATGTTGCTAAAAATGAACGTAGAATTTGCTTTTGTTCATTTTCATTTGTCCAATCAGCGGGAATTGATATTACATTCACATTATTATTTTCTTTTGCATGTATTGCACTTCTTATATCATAAGCAACCTCCGCTCTGATACCTTTTACTTTATTGGCAGCAATAACCATCCCACCACCAGAGCGACAAGCTAAAATTCCTAGTGAGTTCTCGAGTGAAGCAACTTTTTTAGCGACCGCAAAAGCATACTTCGGATAATCATCATCAGGATCTAACTCACTAGCTCCCAAATCTTCAAACTCATAAGCCCATTCATTAAGCCAACCTTTTATTTTTTCTTTCAATTCAAAACCGCCGTGATCCGATCCAAGAAAAATTTTTTTATATGAATTGTCTAAAGAATTATTTAATGAATTGTGCAAATATTTGGTCGTAGAATTATTCATAAACCCTATCATTTTGATATTTATATTCAAACTACTAATTTTTTAATTAATTGTGCAGATTGCTGTTTATAAAGAACAACAATTATGACTCAAATTTCGAAACTCAAATCTTCTCTAGAGTCTGATTTCAGTGCTGGTTTGAAATCAATTTCACAGTGCTAATTTGAGATCAATTTCACAACGCTAATTTGAGATCAATTTCACAACGCTAATTTGAAATCAATTTCACAGCGCTAATATCTAGAGTCCGATCTCAGCACGAGCCTCTTCAGTCATCATATCAGTTATCCAAGGTGGATCAAAGGTAAGTTCAACCTCAACATCTTTCTGAGCATCAACTCCTTCAATTTCTGAAAGTGAGTCTCTGACCATTTTATCAAAAACTCCAATTAATGGACAACCTGGAGTAGTAAGGGTCATGAGAATATGAATTTTATCTCTTTCTCCAGATTCAAGCTGAACTTTTCCAATTGTAACGTCATAGATAAGTCCCATGCTAACAATATCTATATTTAGTTCAGGATCAATAACAGTTGAAAGACACTTGTAAATATTTTTTGTTGTTAAATCCATATGTTGTGGTTAATAAATTTATTATGTGCAATAAACTTTTTATGACTAATAAACTTTTTGTTTGAATATAATAATTTAGATATTAAAGAATAGCAACTCACAACAAAAAGCCCCTCGAGAATTTCTCGAGGGGCTTTCATTTTTAATCTTATAGAGAGATTATTTTGACCTCTTAAGAACAGGCATATTTGTTCTCTTTGTTTCCATGACTTCATAGCCAGCTGGAACTGCGCCTAATGCTTCTGGTCTAACATCTCTTGCGAAATAGTAGATTCTTTGAACTCTACCATTTTTAAGAGTTACCTCTTTGGTGTGCAAGTAATATACTTGACCCTTTGCATTTGTGTAGCTGAATGCTTTTGGTGCATCTGCCATAGTTACTCCTTTTCTTGCCTTATTAATAGAAGGCTATTTTATTTTCTTTATACTAAGCCGACAACATTTATATATTATATTGATGCTTCGTTAATATGTTAAAGTTTTATTACTAGATTAAGCTTATCACACTCGGCGAAGTCATCAAGAAGCAAATTTAAAATATTACTCTGCTTCCATTTCAACTGAATCTTCAGCTGAAATTACTCCTCTAAGAATAATGTTTTTTAGAACATCCGATGCTTCTACTTCTTGGCTAACAATTACTTCAAATGGCAATAACTCTTCTGGTAATGATGCCGAACCGACATAACCACCTTTTCCTGAAACTAAAGAGAACACCTCTCTCATTGCAGTCCCATCAACCTCTTTTAGCCAAACATTATAATCTAAATCAGATTCTGGAAGATTGGCTACAACTGAAAAACGAACTTTTCCATCCTTAATTTCATATCTAATCACACCTTCTGAATCAACTATCATACTGTTTTCTTCAGAAATGTCTGAATCATCCATTTTTTCTGATTCTTGAGAACTAGACACTAGGTCAACAACTTTATAATCTCCAACTCCATTGACTGAATTTACCAACTCTTCTTCACTTAAGTTTTCAATTTCTACTCCTTCGGCGAACATATCTTGCTCTAAACGTTGAGTTCGCATGTTATACCACCTAAAAACTAGGAGAAAAACAACACTTAAAACAACAAGTGGAAATATATACGGCGTGTACTTTTTCATAATCTACCCTTCAATCCAGCCTTATAAGGCTAAAATTTACTCATTACTAACTAATAATGACTCTACTGTTGTGTACAACTGAGGGGCAGATACTTTAATTCCGTTAACATAAAAAGTTGGTGTTGAATTGACCCCCAGCTGATTGCCTACATTTGAGTCATTTGTTACCATTTCTATTACAGAATTATCTTCTATTCTCTCTAGGAATTGAGTTCTGTCAATATCCAACTTTTCTGCATATGTAACAAATGTGTCAGTTAATTCATCACGATCAGTGATACCTGACCATGTTTCTTGATTCTCAAAAAGAAGGTCGTGCATACCCCAAAATTTATCCCTATTTATTGAGGAAACAGCTTCGGCTGCAATTGCAGCTTTTCTAGCATTTGGATGAATAGAATCAAGTGGAAAATAACGAAAAATTAACCTAACTTTTCCTGGAAAAGCATCAATAATTGACATTGCTACAGGAGCAGCATTTTTACATGCCGGACACTGAAAATCTGAGAATTCAACAATTGTAACTACTTCTGAGTCAGGAATTAATTCACTTGATTCCGATGCCATTTGAGCAAGATTATTATTGGAATCTTGTACATTTAATTCTGAAGAGATTTCTAAATCTTGAGGATCAGAAAAAATAATTGAATTCCTTGCATCTCCAATTACAAGTGCAGAGTCAACTACTACTTGACCATCTTGAGCCGAATTAGAACTACCAGAAAACATGAAAGCAACTACCACAATTAGTAACAATGTTCCTACAATTGTAGCTATTAAGAGTGGAATGTTTTTCATATGGGTAATAGCATACCATATTTACTCAAGATGCAAAGAGCAATAGATCTGAAGTATATAACAACCTTGAATTTATAATCAAAAAAAAATATTACATCAAATTTTGTCTGATCTTAACTTTTTGGCCAAACCTGCTCACCTGTCTCAGTATCAGTTACAATAATCGCATTAGTTGGACAACTTTGAGCAGCAAGCAATTTCTCCTCATCACTATTGCCATCTTGAGAAACTACAATTGCAATTCCCTCTTCATCCAATTCAAAAATTTTAGGTGCAATAGCTTCACAACTACCAGCACTAATACATTTATCTCTAATTACTTCTACCTTATATTTACCAATTTTTTTCTCTTGAACTACTGGCATATCATTTGTATCATCTGACATATTGTTTCTCCTTAAAAAATTTATAATTTAATTGAACTTTTCAAAATGAATATCTTCTTTGGATACTCCACGCTCTTGAATTAAAGCATTCACATCATCTATCATTTTTGCACTACCACAAAGATAATATCCTCCCTTAATTGGAACATCGTGAACTTGTAAACAATCAGTAACTCTACCTTTACACAATGGCCATTCTTCTATTGCCCTAGAAATGACTGGATGAAACTTGAAGTTTTCGTAATTTTCTACTAAATCTTGAAATTCATTTTCCCAAAATAAGTCTTCAACATATCTCAATCCCCAATATAATGTGATAGGACGCTTCTCTCCAACATCTTGCAGTAAATTTAAAATCATAGATCTAAATGGAGCAATCCCAGAACCTGTTGCCACAAACACCAATTCCTCACAATCATCTCCGTGAATTAAAGTAAATCTACCCAAAGGACCAAGAACATCGACCTCTTCACCGAATTTTAAATTCCTTAAAAAATTACTTCCAACACCATCTGGTAAATGCTCAATTAGCAACTCAAAACTATGCTTTGTGTCAGAATTACTACATATAGAATATGATCTTCTATCTCCATGTTCGTCTACGGTTATAGAAACATATTGTCCTGATTCAAATTCCATCTCATTAGGATGATCAAGTTCAAAAACGTATTTGGTAAATTTCTCATTAAAGTCTGTTTTATCTGTTAATTTTGCGATAAATCTTTGTGGCTTCATAGACATATACTCCGATTAATATTTAATATTATTCATCCAATTTCTACCATACCATAGTCCTAGTGCTAATTTGATAATACCTTGATATTCCTCAGTTCTATCCACAAATCCTTGAGTAACAACACCTATCATACCTTGTTTTTTACGAACATCTGCCTCGCCAACAAGTTGAGCAATTATTGGACCCATTTCTCCGCCAGATCTAATCTTTTCTGCTACTACATCAGGAACCATAAATCTTGCTCCGTTGGCAAACTCCATAAATCCAGTTTTATCAATCACGGCTGCCCAAACAGTAGACCACATCTGACCTTCCTCATCATCAAAAATTCCACCCTCCAAACCAACTCCCAAAATTTGATCATCTTTAAAACTGAATCCATCTACTTCATATTTCTTCAATGCCTCATTCAAAGTTGCTTTAGCTCTATTTATCGCACCTGTTTTGGTAATTTTATCTCCAATTGGTTGCTCAGGAATATCACTTTTAACATCAAAACCCTCAACAATAACATCTGGCCAAGTCTCAATTGAAGCATTAAGGACTGAGTTAATTTTGACTGGGTTATGTGAACCTACAAAAATATGCATAATAGGTGAAGTGTAACAAATCTGGAATTAAATGGGAATACTTATACATCTTTTTATAATAATTAATATATTTTAAAAATATACTTTAAAAATATATTTAAAAAATATACTTTAGACTTATTTTGCTTCAAGTTTATTCAATAGTTTCCTTACAGCAGTCAATCCTAACAACAAACACTTGATTCTACCAACTGAAATTTTATCTAAACCTAAATCTTGTAAGATTTCTTTTTGAGATAATTGCTGAATTTTGACAATTTCTGATCCTATAATTCTTTGAGATAAAACGCTCATAGATGCTTGTGAAATCACACAGCCCTGACCCTTCCACTTAATGTCTTGAATCTTTTTTTTATCTTTAGACAATTTTACAGAAACAGTAATAACGTCACCACAACTTGCGTTATAATTAGTTGATACAAAATCAGGAGTTTCCAAATCCCCAAAATTATTTGGGTTTCTGGCTTCATCCAACAGATCTAAATGATAAATATCGTTCATAAAATTTAAAGTAAAATTTCGGCAACTTTTTCCAAACCCCTTGCTAATAAATCAACATCATCCTTGGAATTATAAATTTGAAAACTTGCTCTCGTGGTAGCTACCCAATTTTGAGAAGTGTGCAGAGGCATCGTGCAGTGATGTCCAGATCTGACGGCAATACCTTGACTATCCAAGACTTGAGCAACATCATGGGCGTGTACTCCTTGATAAAGAAATGCCACCGAACCAACCCTAGTTTCATCTTTTGGTCCCACAATTTCAATATTTTTAATTTTTGCCAACTTTTTAAGTGCATAAGCCACTAATTGCGAATCATGCTTATGAACATTCTCCATACCTAATTGACTCAGGTATCTAGACGCCTCAGCTAAACCAACAATTGAAGCAACGTCTGGAGTTCCTGGAGTAAATCGCTCACTTAGATCATCCTGAAAATTTGTATGCGATTCATGCACCTGCGCAATCATACCTCCACCAAATAACCATGGTCTCATTTCCCCAGTTTTTAAAATATTTTCTCGAACTAATAGACCTCCAATACCCATTGGACCCAACATTTTATGACCAGAGAACACAAAAAAATCTACATTCATTTTTTCAAAATTTATGGGCAAATGAGGTGCAGACTGTGCTCCATCAACCAAAATTCTAGATTTTGGTGTAAACTTTTGCACTTTTTGTACCAACTTTTTTAAATCTAGCTTGCTACCTAAAGCATTCGAGACGTGTGGAACTGCCACTAATTTCAATTTATGACCAAATTTCTGAAGTTTTTCATCAAAATCATTAAAATCAAACTTACCATCTTTAGTAATTTTTATAAACACCAAATTAGCCTTCTTTCTTTTACAAAGTTCCTGCCAAACCACAATGTTAGAATGATGATCTAAAATTGAAACTAAGATAAGATCGTCAGCAACTATATTTTGCTCACCCCAACCATAGGCCAAGCCATTAATTGCTTCGGTAGTATTTCTGACAAAAATTACTTCGTCATTTTTAGCACCTAAAAAATTTGCGATAGTCGTCTTTGAAGTTTCAAATAAATTAGTACTTTCATCAGATAAAGTATGCACTCCTCGATGTACATTAGCATTACAATACGAATAGTAATTGGAAATTGCATCAATCACGCTTTGAGGCTTCTGACTTGTGGCGGCATTATCAAGATAAACTAACTTTTTATGATTAATTTCGCGCGACAAAATTGGAAAATCTTTTTTTATAGCATGAACATCTAACATAGAGATATATTGTAACATCTGGTTGTAAATTGTAATATCTGGAGAAGGAAATTGTAATATCTGAGTGCAATACAATTATAAATCAATTTTTAATCCTATAATTATTGACTATAAATGTTATTTAGTGCTATAATTCCCAATCTTTTTGTAAAATTACAGACTCAACTTGTATTCAAATATAAAATTCAAATGGCAAACAAATTAAAAGAATCAGCGAAAAATATTTTGGGACTTAACTCAAGCGGTCCATTATTACAACGAACTGATTATGAGAATTTAATTAGTCTTTCAGATGCTACAAAAGAAGATCATGAACTAGCAATGAAAAACAACAAAGGTTAGGATCGCTTTTGAAAACATGATCTCCAAACATACTAATGAAGATCAAAAAAAAGAAGATCAAAATACGATAAATACATACATTAATATACTTACAGCACTATACAATTTAATTATTTCAAAAGAGAATGAAAATACTGTCTTAATCAATTTTGATGTGTTTTCAATAAATGATTGGAAGACATTCTATTTTGTTATGAGTGATTTCTTACATTATTTATACAACTCTGATTATAATGATCCTCAAACAGAAAATGCTACTGTTGCGGGATTTCCCACACTTCTTAAATACTTAAAAATCTTTGAAAAAATTTGCATGGCAATTACTCCAGAAGCAAAAAAAATAAGAGTTTATTGGATGGATTTTGAAGATGAACCAACAATTCAACAAAGAACAAATAGTTTGAGATCTTATAACATACAAGAAACACTATATGCATTAATCGAAAATTACACAAATGATGATCTTAAGAGTTTAATTGAAGACAGCAACGGCCAGGATATGGAAGATGCTTGGGTATTTGTTGATTACATTAAACAGCAAAAGTAAAAACTTTACTTAGCCTAAAAAAATTGAGTAAAAACATAAAATTCTTGTAATAATTATTTTATTCACAGAAATAAAAAATCTAACTTAATTTTTTGTATATCCAAACATAGGTGGGATATGTACGGCATTATTAGCTATCTATTTTCTGTGGAAGCTCTGCATGGCTTTTCCTAAGATTGTTATAAAACTAATGTTGTCGGAAAATTTATTCTTGAGCAATTGTGTCCAAATATTTATTTTCGTATTCTAGAACAAGATTTAGCAAAGTACAACTAAGAAATAGAGCACGAAATTGCCTTGCTTCTTTTGGATCACTTGATAATAGTTTGAGTTGCCCATCGACAAAATCATGATAATTAAAAGATCGCTGAGATCTCTCGTTAGAATGATTGATTTGTAAAATCGATGAATTTGAATCACCATTTAATAATTTTTCAAATTCAGCTAAAGGATAAGAACCCGACTTATATTTTTTTTGACCATCTCCAGTCAAAGGATGTAAAGAAAATTTGACACCCTCAATAGGATCATAACTCAAGAGATATGGTGCAAATGGACCTATTAATTCTTTTAATTTTATTTGCATTTCTTCAAATTTTCTAATCTGTTCAAGTACATCTTGTCTTAATGGATCATCATCAGGATTGGGATAATCTGGTTCGCAATGTAATACAATATATTTTAGTGTACTGATTGCTTCGTATTGTCCAGGTTCAATATCGTAGGGATTGGGATTAAAACTAATATGAAACAAAATCGTACCATCTTCAGATTTTTTATCAAGATATGTAATAAAGCCAAAAAGAAAACCAAATAGAGAAAGATCTGTATATCCAGCTTTCAATAAAAGTTCTTTAAGAGTAGATGTTAAAATTACACGTTCAACATCCCTACTACAATCAGAGCGAAGATTTTCACCAGTATTTAAATAATCCCATAATTTCCGCCTATTAGGTTCTAGTCCCTCTCTTCGTTTTTTTTCTTTTATGAAATGAATAATTTGGCCTGCTGATTGACTTTCAATAATTGTTGGTTCTTGAGCAAAAAATTTTCTACGAATATTAAGAAAATCTGGTTTTTTTTTAGCTAATATTTCTTTCATGGATATCAAATTATATATAAATATATCATAATTGTCAATATAATTCAGCTTCAAACTTTAAAAAATCCTTCAACTATCAAGTCTTCAGTAGCTTTTTTAAAAATAACTCTTGATCGTAAATAAAAAAAGTAGCGATTCTAAAATTTTACTAAAACTAGCCTTAATTAGCACCTCAGCTCTCGCACGCTCAACTCTTATGAATTTGCAGTAATGAAAAACAATTATAGCCACTCAAAGATTTTTTGCTTAAAAAAATCTAATATAAATAACTCATTGTTTACTATCTATTTTTTTTGGATGAACAAGTAATGGATATTTATTTTGCAGATCACTACCTAATGTAATAAGATTTGGCATATTATCTGGAACAGACAAAGCACTATGAGTTAATACTGCCCTTCCAAGTTTTTTTAGAAGAAATTCCTTATCATCATCACCAAACTTATCTCTAACCATTAGCATTAGTCTTCTAATTTCATTTTCATCGAAAATATCACTTATAACAGGTATTTCCCAACCATCATCTTCTTTATGAAGTATGTGAAAATTTTTTTCACTTAGAGTTAATTTTTTATAATTTTTATTTTGCAATCTCGCTCTTATTTCCTCAATTTTTTTCTCTAAGTTATCTGTAGCTTGCTGAGTGGCATAACCATAGCAAAACACAATATTTGTCTTATTATCAACTAAACCATAAGCTATTTGATATGCGTCATCTATGTGTCGAACTGCATTTGACTTATCTGTACCACCTAAAGTCCAATCATCTCCAAAAACCACAGCCCCAATTTTATCTTGTTCATTCGGGGGCAGACCACTCCTCAAAAGAAATCGATAAACTGCCAATTGATTTATTTGTCTAAATTCACAAGTTAAAGCAATTCTCTGTTTTCCTCTTTCAAGAAGAAATAAAATAGGAGGAAAGCCTCTTTTATACCAATAACGAGAGGCGTAGTTTTCATCTTTGTAAAGGAAGTCGACATTGACTCTGTATTTACCTTTATCAATCAATAAGGCTGGTAATTTTGAAAGAACAAAGGGACCCATGTCCTTTATTTGTTTAACTAAATAATCATCTTTAAGAAAATCTGGATACAAAGGATCATTCTCAGGATTATATTCTTTAAAGCCTTTTCTCATCAAAAATTCTAAAAACATTTTAGTTACTTGAAAACCCGATGGTTCCCATTTTTTATTCCCTTCTACTATCTCTCCTGATGGATAATATTCTCTTGCTACTGTTGACCAATAAATATTATCCCCTCCGGCTAATTTGAGAATCTCCTCCCACCTTTTTTCCATCATTTCTTTAATTTCCCTTTCTGAAAGGTAATTTACTGCCAAAATTAGTCTTTTAACAAGACCGAGGTCATTTGCTGATGGTGAAAGTTTAGAAATCCATTCTTGAAATCTTCCAGGATTAATATGTCGAGAAATCAAATCAGAATGTGAAAGACCAATATCTATTTCTCCATTTCCTGTATTGACATCTATTTTTCTCATTACAGAATATTATATCAAAATATTGAGGAAATATACTTTAATATAGTTTAAATTTTCAAGAAACCTTGTATAATTAAATCTTCAGCTTGTTTCTTTTGAATACCTCTAGACATTAAATAGAATAGTTGTTCAGAAGGAATTTCGCTAACACTAGCTGCGTGAGAACATTTCACATCGTCTGTCAAAATCTCCAATTCTGGTACTGCTTCCGCACTTGCTTGATTAGATAATAACAAAACTCTCTCAGTTAAAAACGAGTTACTTAAACCACAACCTTCATTAATGACAATTCTTCCAAATAATCTGATTCTGGATTGATCTCGAGCCACTCCTCTTAAAGTAGTATTAGCCAAAGTATTTTTGGCTTTATGATGAACAGTAACTTCAACATCAATAAAATCGTCATTTTGAGCCAAAAAACTTCCCAAAATTTCAACTTCAGCACCTTGACCAACTAAATCAATAAAATACTTACCTGATTTTCCAATCAAAATTGTTTTTTTCTGGTCCTTTTTAATTATATATTTTTGCATCTTATTTTTAATTTTTTTATATTCAGGTCAATTGCTAAGTTGTATTTAATAAATATTTCTTAATAAACGAACGATTAAAATCGAAGATTTGTGTGAGCGATTAAAAAATATTTATTAAAAACTGAATTATCCAATCGATCCCTCCATTTCATGATCTATTAACCGATTCATTTCAACTGCATACTCAAGCGGAAGTTTGCGAACTAAATCATCAATAAATCCATTAACTATCATTTTTCTTGCCTGTTCTTCACTTACTCCACGACTCATTAAATAGAATAGTTGATCATCACCAATTTTAGAAACAGTTGCTTCGTGCTGGATCTCTACTTGATTATTAAAAATTTTATCAATAGGATATGTATCAGATCTAGAGTCTGGATCCAAAAGAAGAGCGTCACAAATTACCGTATTTTTACTTCCATGTGCATTAGGACCCACATTTACAAGTCCGCGATAACTAGTTCTTCCACCACCCTTACTAATTGACTTAGAAACCACACTAGAACTGGTATAAGGTGCCAAATGAATTGATTTGGTGCCAGTGTCTTGATGCTGATCAGTTCCCGCTAAAGCCATTGATAAAACCTCTCCACGAGCTCCTTTGCCAGCAAGAATAAACCCTGGATATTTCATAGTCACCTTTGAACCCATATTAAAATCAGTCCAAATCATTTCTGCTTCAGCTTCTACATACGCTCTTTTGGTCACCAAATTATAAATATTCTTGTACCAATTTTGCACCGTAGTGTATTGACATCTCGCACCCTTTTTAACGTAAATTTCCACAACTGCTGCATGCAAAGAACCAGAAGAAAAACTAGGTGCTGTGCAACCTTCAATATAATGAACACTTGCTCCTTCATCAACAATAATTAAAGTTCTTTCAAACTGCCCAGCGTTAGGTGAGTTAATTCTAAAATAAGTTTGTAGCGGCATGCTTACATGAACACCTTTTGGGATATATACAAAAGATCCACCCGACCAAGTTGCGGTATTTAAGGCAGAAAATTTATTATCACCATAAGGAATAACTTTATTGAAATATTCTCTAACTAAATCTGGATACTGAGCTAATCCCTCATCCATTGATAAAAAAATCACTCCATCCTTGGCCCAAATATTTTGAAGTGAGCCATAAACGACCTCGCTATCATACTGAGCTTTAACTCCCGCTAGAACTTCGCGCTCAGCTTTAGGAATTCCTAGTTTTTCGAAAGTCTCTTTTACCTCTGGAGGAACGTCATCCCAAGATTTTTCCTGCTTATCTGATGGACTTAAATAGTAACGAATCTTATCATAATTTATTGCTGATAAATCTGCTCCCCAAATCGGCGTTTTTTTTGCCTCAAAAGCCTTGAAAGATTCAAGACGCAATTTTAACATCCACTCGGGTTCATTTTTAATTGCAGATATTTCTCTAACTACGCTTTCATTTAAACCAGGTTTTAAAATATGAACATAATTTTTGGTAGAGTACGAGAAACCATGCTCATAGGCATCTGTGTTATCAGATTCGAAATCACCAGTTTTTTTTTGAGCAAATCGCGTCATATATCATTCAGAAATTATAAAATCTCTTTTCTTTTGTTTATTTAGCTATATTCTTGTTTATTTAGCTGTATTCTTAATTATGTCTGTTACAAACTTCCCTTTGTATCCACCAAAATCATATTGATCGAGTTCTCCAATAGAAATCCATTTATAATCAATATGTTCGTGGCTCAAGACCACATTGTTAGGATCAAAGTCTGAACTCAAAATAACTTTCCAACCTAAAATAACAGCAAACACTTGTCGCTTTGCTTCAAAAAATGTAGAGAAATATACCAAATTGTCCTGGTCTAATTTATCAGGCGACAATTCTATACCTGTTTCTTCAAATACTTCTCTAGTGATGTCTTCTTTGTGCAAATCCTCAATATTTTCTTTAATTTCAGTCGGCCATTCAGAATTACCACCAGGCAAATCCCAACAAAGAGGTCTTGTATGAGAACTTTCGTCTCGTAATAAAATTAAAATCTTATCTTCATTAATTAATACAATTTTTTGAAGTAATTTAACATCATCAGTAAGCTGATGGGATCTTGTGCTCATATGTTTTTATTGAAGTTTTTTGCTAATTTAATTAATCTACAAACCAGCATATCCTTTTTTTTCAAGTTTATTTACAATTGAAGAATCACCACTTTCAACAATTTTTCCATTTATCATAACGTGAACAAAATCTGGCTTCAAATAGTCTAAAATTCTCTGATAATGCGTGATTAAAATTATACCAGTATTATATTTTTTTATGATGTTATTAACTCCCTGAGACACTTTCTTGATCGCATCAATATCCAATCCTGAATCTGTTTCATCTAAAATCGCAAATTTGGGTTCAAGCAATGTCATTTGCAAAATTTCGAGTTGCTTTTTTTCTCCACCACTAAAACCTTCATTCAAGCCTCTACTTAAAAACTCAACATTAATATTTAAGTCTTTGGCAATTTTTTGTAAATTTTTTCTAAAATCAATTGCCTTTTTAAATTGACGCTCTGGCCGATCTTTAAATCTCGATTCATAAGCCAACTTCAAAAAATTTTGTACTCTAACTCCTGGAACTTCCACCGGATATTGAAAAGCCAAAAACAAACCTAAATTTGCTCTTTCGTCCGGTGACATCTCCAAAATATTTTCACTAAGTTCCACTTTTTTACCATTTTTGTTTTGTAAATAAACACTTCCGCTCAAGACATCATAATCTGGATGTCCTGCCAAGGTATTGGCTAAAGTTGATTTTCCAGATCCATTAGGACCCATAATCGCATGGATTTCTCCAGGATTTACTATAAGGGAAAGCCCTTTAATAATCTTATTTTCAGCGATACTAACTTTCAAATTAGTGATTTGGAGTTGATTTATCATACGCTCGTATTATATCGAAAATCTACTATATGGCTAGGGAACGATGCAAATTAATTAAATCCATGAATTTTGAAGCCAAGTTTGATTTCTTGTTTAATTGATTCTTTAGTTTCAAGAGTTTCGATCTGCGACAAACTAAACCATGCTATACCATCAGTTTCCTTCTCATTTTGAGAAAATTCGACTCTATCAATAGGTTCTAACAAATAAAAAAAACCCACATGTTGTTCGCAACCTCTTTTCCAAATTTTTGTAGGAAATCTCTGATTTGGGAATTTAGATTTTAGCCTCAAATCATAACTCTCTTTATTAACCCAATGCAAATTAGTTGAAATTGGATTTGGCACAAACTTCGATTCACCTGTCGAATCAAAAACTGAAAAATCCCTAAACATTTTACTAACCTTAAAAAAATCGATTGCTCTAACTTCAACCCCTGTTTCTTCATAAAATTCTCTTTGAGCAGCCTGATGGGGTAATTCTCCTTCATTAATGTGACCACCGGGGTTGAGCCAAATACCAAGCTTTTTATGCTTAACCAACAGAACTTTGTCGTCATCAATTAACATACCTCCGGCCGTATAACAAACTTTTGGAGCTTCGACTCCCTGGAAATTATTTTGCTCAAGATTATCTTTCATATTCAAAATAGATACTAGCATAATTTTGCATCAAAGATTTGATAACATTGCGTGGGTTGATTTCAGTGGGCTGATTTTAGTGGGTTGATTTGTCTAGTACAATTTTACAGCAACAGATATCAATTCCGTCTCTTACATCTTTGCCTTTTTACCTTCTAGTTGCCCCATCAGCTCTCTCAGCATCGCACGAAGGTCCAGTTGTTTGATTATAATTTTGATAATCTCGACCTGATAAATGATAAGATTGATTATTGCCAGTTGTGATATTATCACCGGGTTCGGGAGTACCAAAAACTTCAGCTGAACCTCCCCAGCCGGCAAGTGCCAAGCTTGCAAGAGCAATCGTAGTGAGAAAACTACTAGTTTTGCCCACAACTCCCGGGTCTTCGACTCTGTTCTCTATTCGAGTCAATAATAAGGCACACGATAAAAGAGTTAGAAATGTTTTAACATAAGGAGAAATTTTTTCGCTACCACTTTCCTTATGAACTTGATTTAAATAATAAATAGCTTCTAAAAAACCATTTTCTTTCCACAGAAAAAAAAAGAAGGAGAAATCATTTCACCTCTTTGAGGTAGCATACAAGCTTTATATTCTATATATGCTTCCTCTAGAAATCGCTCACAAATATTCGAATGCATATATATATGTATTATACTATATCACGCTCATTCTACCCACAATCATTTATCTCTTGAAATCCATACTCAAATTCATTTTAATTTTATTTAGTGAATTTTAGAACTTCGCTAGAAACACAACCAATTTTAAGACTTAGCTAGAAGCACAACCAATTTTAAGACTTAGCTAGAAGCACAACCAATTTGAGCGAGGATTTTTGTAATTTAGTTATAAATGTATTTTTAGATCAAACTCATCTGTATTCCAGCATCTTTTTTTGGAGTAAAACTAAAATCTACTGAACACTCCACTAGTCGATTCCACTTATTTTTGAACTTTACATAGCCAGTTTTCAAACCAAAGTCATAAACATCTCTGGTCACTTCTACATCCTGTAAACAATATTTTTTTAACTTATCCCATTCTCGATTTTGAAAGTATTTAATTGCATCAAGACCATTACCGCTCTTGCCAATGCCCAAAGTTTCCTGAGCCACGGCATCCAAACTAATTCTATGACCAGCGCTTTCTTTGATTCTGGTCAAAACATCAAGCGTAGGAATTTTGGTAATATCAGCACTATAATAAGGAATAAATGTTTGCATATCAAAATTATCAACATTAAAACCAATTACAACATCAGCTTTTTCTAACAAAGGAAATAATAATGGTAAATCTTTTTCAAAATAACTTTTCATTTCACCTTTACCACTCGAGCCTTCACGAACACAAACTCCTACAAAAGAAATTCCCAATCTATCAGGAAAAAATCCTCCAACTTCGTCAAAGGTCTTTTTAGTTTCAACATCTAAAATTACTTGCAACATCTATTCTTTCTAATATAAATCAAAAAAATAATATCACTAAAAAAATAATATATAGTATTAATTAAAAAATATTAATTAATATATTAACAAAATTTACAGAAAAATTTAAAATTCTGAATTGTTAGCTTATCACTTCTGAATACCTTTTCTCAACCTCAGCCCAATTTACGACGTTCCAAAATGCTTTTGCGTAATCTGGTCTTCGATTTTGGTAATTGAGATAATATGCATGCTCCCAAACATCCAAACCCAAAATAGGGGTTTTTCCTTGAGAAATTGGACAATCTTGATTGGCGGTAGACATAACTTGTAAACCAGAGTCATTTTCGTAAGTAAGCCATGCCCATCCAGAACCAAATCTTGCTCCAGCAATTTTTTCAAATTCTGATTTAAATTCTTCTAAACTACCAAATTTTAATACTATTGCTTCATTGAGTGCGCCAGTAGGTTCCATGCCACCATTTGGAGATAAAACGCTCCAAAATAAACTGTGATTAAAATAACCGCCACCATTATTAATGACTGTTTGACGGATTGATTCTGGTACAGAATCTAGATTGCTTAATATTTCTTCAATAGTCATTGCTAATAAATCTGTTTGATTCTCAAGAGCGGTATTTAGATTATTAATATAACCTTGATGATGTTTGGTATGATGAATTTCCATAGTTTTAGCGTCTATATATGGCTCTAAAGCATCATACTCAAAATTTAATTTTGGAAGTGTGAACATATGATTTTATCTCCTTTTATTTACTTTTTTTATTTAAAAAATCCAAAACGTCTTGTACTAAATAACTAACAAAAGCATACACAAAGATAGCAAATAAAGTTGTAAATTCCAAAATGAATTTACCGTTAACATTTGGCGAAGGAAATGCTAAAAGAAATGGTGAAAGTAAAGGAATAGTATTTTGATATATAAAACTTACAAATTGAGATTGTGTATTAGCTCCAAATAATTTTAAAAGAAATCTAATGATTAAAGATACTTCCACTAAAGAAAAAACAAAGTTTGAAAGTTCTTTCAAATATTTATTCATATCGAATTTATTTCATTAGATATGCGAGTTGCTTCGATGATTTTATCTCTCATAATTGTTTTTATGTATGTTTCAATTTTGTCACGATCCTGATGAGAGGATAACATTTTTTTTACATCTGATCCAAACCAAATTGGATCTCCTGCCATAAATCCTTTTGCTCCACTTTCGACACAGATTCTTAAGTTTTGTTTAAATTCTTCATAACCAATGCCTCTACCATTATATATCCAAGGTATATCAAGCTCTGCAGTTATTGTTACTGCGGATAAAGAGTCTCCTAAAAATTCAAGAGAAATTAAATCACAACTTCTAGAAAATTCACTTATTGCCTGTAATTGAATTTCTAACATTAATTCATCTGTCACTTCTTCGGTTCCCGGATGATAAACCATCAGCTCCAATAAAAAGTCTATTCCCTCATAATCGCAATAATCGTTAATTTCGGCTACAAATTGCTTCTTTTTCATTGCTTCAGGCTCTTGTGGATGATAATAGAGTTCAAGTTTTGCTAATCCATAATTATTTCTAATTTGTTCTATTCCCCAATTTTCTGAAATTATTGGTATTGCAAGAGGATCTAAACTATCAGATTTTTTCTCAAGCGACATTACTAAACCAGTGCTACTGGATTTTCTGATAATATTGGCAAAGTCAAAATCAGGGTCAACAATTACTCCAGAAACTTCTGGAGAGATATATTCCATAATTTTCCCAGACATAAAATCTAAAGCATCTTTGTGTTCAAGATGATCAATATCTAAACCCATTGATTCAGCTAAAGTAGAAATTCTTGAAAAATCTAAAAGGGAATAAACTCCGCTGGAATTTTGAATATTATGAAGCTTCATACCTTTAAGTATGAAGCTTCACTAATTTGTTTTCAATAAGAGTTAGGTTTAACGGTCTTTTCTTTCAACTCTTGGGCGATCGTTGTTTCCGCCACTTCGATCGTTGTTTCCGCCACTTTGATCGTTGTTTCCGCCACTTCTGCGATCGGAATAACCTCCACCTCTTCGATCGGAATAACCACCACCTCTTCGATCATCGCGTTGATTTCCTCTATCTCTACCACCTCTAAAAGCTGGTCTACTCGATCTAGATTCTCGTTTTGAATTAATTTCAGTTTGTTGTTCTGCTGTCAACATACTTAAGCCAATCTTGCCATCGTCTTTGATTTCACCAATTCTTACATGAACTTTATCTCCAACTTTTAGTAAATCGTTCGCATCTTTTACAAATTCAGTATTCATTGCAGAAACATGAACTAAACCTTCTTTTCCACTTAAGTATTCAACAAAAGCACCATAACCCTCAACTCTGGTAACTATGCCATCAAATTCTTCACCTACTTCTACAACTCTCATCATATTAGTGATAATTTTCATGGCTGCATCAATATTAGCTTGTTCTGGAGAAGAAATATTAACTAAGCCAACTTCTTTTTCCTTGTCTTCATCAACACTAATTTCAGCGCCAGTTTGTTCAATAATACTTTTGATCATCTTTCCGCCTGGACCAATTAGTTCACCAATTCTACTAATTGGAATGGTAACTTGTTCAACCTTTGGAGCATACACTGAAAGTTCTTTTCTAGGCGTTTTTATTACCTTTAACATCTCACCCATAATGTGAATTCTACCTAAACGTGCCTGCTCTAATGCTTGCTCAAGAACATTTCTTGGAATTCCTTTGAGCTTGATATCCATTTGAATTGCAGTAATTCCCTCCGAAGTACCAGCAACTTTAAAATCCATATCACCCACGTGATCTTCAAGACCTTGAATGTCAGAAAGAACAACGTATTGTTTTCCATCGCTCATCAAGCCCATGGCAATTCCAGCAACTGGACGCTTGATTGGAACTCCTGCTGCCATTAGCGAGAGGGTTGAACCACACACTGATGCTTGAGAAGTTGATCCATTTGAACTCATAATTTCGGAAACTACATTAATTGTATATGGGAACTCTTCTTGACTTGGTAACATTGGTTTTAATGCTCTTTCAGCCAATGCTCCATGTCCAATTTCTCTACGTTTTGCAAAACCAAATCTGCCTGCTTCTCCAGAAGCATATGGAGGCATATTATAGTGGTGGAAATATTTTCGATCTTCTTCACCAGTAATGCTCTCAATCAATTGACCCCTAGAAGGATCGCCGAGTGTTGTGATAGTAGCAGCCTGAGTAGCACCTCTTTTGAACATAGCTGAGCCATGAGTTCTTGGAAAAATATCTAGTTCGCACCAAATTTGTCTAATTTCCTCAGTTTTTCTTCCGTCTGGTCTAATACCATCAATTAAAATTAATTCTCTAGCAGCTCGTTTGGTTAGGGAATAAAGTGCTGTAGAAATATCTTTTTCAGAAATTTCCTCACCTTCTGCAACATCTTCATTTAATTCTAAAACCAATTTGGCTTTAAGTTCATCAAGGCCTGAATCACTAATCAAGAGTCCTTGTTTCTTAACAATTTCTTTTAACTGTAAAATATTATTTGAATAAATTTGGTCTGCTAAAGCTTCAACTTTTGCCGTTGCATCTTTAGTTTCATCGTCAATCAATTCAACTTTTTCTTTGCCAATTTCAGCTACTACTTCTTGAATTGCAAGACAAATTTTGCCCATTTCATCTTGTGCACGAACTAATGCTTCAACCATAACATCTTCGGTAACTTCATTAGCACCAGCTTCAACCATAACCACTGCATCTCCGGAACCAGCAACGATTAAATCAAGATCACTCGTGTCTCTCTGATCATGGGTTGGATTGGTCATAAACTGACTTGTTTGCTTGTTATAACCAATTCTTAATCCTGCCATCGGACCATCGAAAGGGATTTCGGAAATTGCTAAACCAATTGCACTTCCTAAAAGCCCAAGCATGTCTGGATCGTTTTGCCCATCAAAAGAAAAAACAGTATTGATTACCTGAACTTCATTGGTGATTCCCTCAGGAAAAAGTGGTCTTAAAGAACGATCGATGACACGTGCTTTTAAAATCACATCATCTAAAGGTCTGCCGTCTCTTTTAACCCATCTAGAACCTTTAATTATTCCAGCTGAATATAGCTTTTCAGCAAACTCAACTGAAAGTGGGAAATATCCCAAATTTACTTTTCTTCCCAAAGCAACCGTGCTATGAACTACTGTTTCGCCACAAGTTACCAACACTGCTGCAGATACTTGCTCTGAAAACTTACCGACTTCAATATTGACGGTTTTATCACCCACTTGAATGTCCTTCTTATAGGTGTTTGGATATTTAGGATATGACATCCTGTTCCTTTCTCTACCATTTATCCCGACTTAGATCTACAAACTTACAACAAAACCCCTTCTTATGAAAGTTCTGTAATTTGTTTTTGATTGATCTTAGTCATGATCAAATAGTTGGATATAAAAGCGCCTGTTTGTGAGTATTCCCTGAGAAAAGATAAGACTGTCTTAATTAGCAACGAACTAATTCTTCTTATCACCTCTCTTGAATCCTCAAGTGACTCTTTTATATCTTTGTGTGATCGACTTGATCACTTAATTGATATTTTTACTGGTGTTATTATAACATGCATCAAACGCAAGATTGGCTCAAACAAGTAATTATAAACTTGTTCCAGTTACGTAGAAGTTAAATGAATATTCATTATTAGACTCGTTTGACTCCGTGATGGTATTGTTATAATCTGCCTTGATATTTACATGTGCTGTGCCAGTTTTATAGACAATACAATGCAAGGATGTCTCAACTGATTGTCCTGGATCTAAATGAGGTAAACCAACTGAGCAAACTGTGTTTCCTCCCTGAGAATTTGTTATCGTTGCTTTGATATTTGATAAGAAAAAATATTTTGCTGTACCTTGGTTTTTAAGATTTACCACAAGGTAATTCCAGTTTTGAGCTTGAACGGGATTATCAGTAAAATAAGCATTAGTGATTACTAAGTCAGGCAAAGATGCTGGTGGTAATGCAGTTGGCGTTGGCGTAGCTGTCGGCGTAGGTGTAGCTAGTGGAGTTGGTGTAGCTGTTGGCGTTGGCACAGGGGTTGGGTTAGAGGTTGATACCGGTGTAGGCGAAGGCGTTGATGTAGATGTAGGGCTAGATGTGGTTGTTGGGCTAGATGTGGTTGTTGGGCTAGATATTGGCGCTGTGGTTAGGTTTGAAGCTGATGTTGGCGAAGTTGAAGGTGTTGATGTGGATTGAGTTGATGAAAAAAATCCATTTTCTGAATTATTTCCTTCATTGTTCATAGAATCCTTACCTTGGTCACTGTTATTTGAGGTTTCTCCTGAATCTTCAGATAAATCAGAGTTTTTTATTGATAAAAAGCCATTATCCAGATTTCCATCTATTTTTTCTTGATCAAAATTATCAGAATTATAATCCAAAGCTACAACGCTATTTCCGATAGCGCTGTCCACCAATTTCTTTTTTTCATTTTCTTGTGCAGAAACTACCAAAGTTGTCACAATAAATAATATAAGAAATACTGAAAATGCTAAGTTTATCTTTTTCTTTTTTGAAAAGTCTTTAAACAAAGTGATAATTTTCTTGTACTCATTCTTAATAGTCTTAATATTTTTAATATTCTTAACATTCTTAATATCTTTTTTCGAGACTTTTTTGAATAAAACTAAAACCTTCTTATATTCATTATTTAAGTTAAATAAATTGCTTGTTTTCATATCCTATAATTATATCATTCATTAATAATATAGTCAATAAATTCTAATTTATTTATGAAATAAACAATGTTTATAAGAAAAAGCTATTTACGAATTATTTCGAACGCTTGATTAATTGGTTATAAAGAATCACAAAAGCAAGAGTTCCAATAGGAAGAGTAATCAATAAGCCCACAAAAAGAGCCATAATCCCCGAGTACATAAGTATAATTACTGCTGACAAAAATCCAACTAAATCCCACTTTATTCCATCTGTTAACTTCCCACTGGCTTTTAGGGCTTCGATCGGACCAAGACCTTTATCGACTACAAAATAAGGTGTAAACATATATTTAATAGAAAAGATAATGCCAGGAATAATAAAAAGTAAAAAACCTCCAAGAATTATTAACATCATTAATATTTGAGCCCCAAAATATTTCAAAGATTTTGGTAGCATTGATGTGAAAGTATCAACACTAACTTTTTTACCTCTAACAACCGAAAGAAGCGCATTAATCACACCCATACTCACGGTAATTTGAACTACAAAATATATAGCGTATAAAATTAAAAATAGTCCTGAACTTTGATTAAGTTCATTCGCAAGAATTGAGTAGATAAATCCAATCGTTAAAGGCAATGCATTAATTGCATATATTGTAATCCACTCTTGTTTAAAAATTTTCCAAGCTTTTTTAAAAGTTTCACTTATAAAAAAACCTTCATTAAGAACCGAGACTTTATCTGACATTTTTTCCTTTAATTTCTTTGATAAAAAAATATTATTACGAACAATCAGATTATACATTAATCTTATTTAGCCCGCTATATTCACTTTGTTTGGATCTCTAGAAATTAGCTTTGATTTGGTGTTGGGAAATTCACTAAAATAAATTATTTACTTAAATCTAATCTATCAAGAAGTTTTCTATATCTTTCCTCACTTCTAGACAATAAAAAATTTAATAGTCTTCTACGTTTAGCCACCTGTTTAAGTAAGCCTCTTCTGGAGTGGTTATCTTTTTTATGTGCTCCAAGATGCTTTGTTAACTCTTGAATTGAAGCAGTTAATAAAGCAATTTGAACTTCTGGAGAACCAGTGTCACCTTCAAAAAGTGCGTAGTCTTTAATAATTTGAAGTTTTTGTGCTTTAACTAAAGCCATGGTATTCTTTCCTGCTTCTTAAAGAAGCAAACCCTTACTCTCTCAGTCTTCTTTTAGGCAAAAACCAAATTCAAAAACCGACAGGTAAAGCAACCTTTTTACTAATATATCCTATTATATCATTGAAAATGAAGTTTTGCTCAAGTAATCTTATTCTTCTTCTTCAACCCTATAGGCAACAATAATATCACCAACTTTGAAATCTAATTTTTTATTTCTAAGCGTAATACCAAATTCATTCTTGGCTTTAACTTGAGAAATCTCTTCTTTACCATGCATCATATTTTTAACATTTATATCCGCAATAATTTCACCATCTCTTTTTAGATGAAATAAATCAGTTTTCTTAATTTCACCAGTTTTAACTTTACATCCAGCAATCTTCTCGCCCTTCATTTCAAAAAGTTGCAAAACCTCAGCTTCACCGACAACAATTTCATCTATCGTTGGTTCCATTAACTTAAGCATACTTTTTTGTAAATCTTCGATCAATTTATAAATCACATCATAGGATTTGATCCTAACACCTGCATTTTTAGCCAAAGTTTTGATTTTTTTGGAAACTTTTGAATGAAAAGAAATAATTAGCGCATCACTAGTAATAGCCATTTCCAAATCACTTTCGTTAATACTTCCTACACCCGAGGATATTAAATTTGTGCTATCAGGATCAATAGTTTGCAAAATTGCCTCTAAAGTTCCCTCTACATCTGCTTTAATAATTAAATCCAATTTTGGTTTAGCTTCAACAAATTCTGAAAAATCAAAATCGGCCCATTCCTCTTCATTTTTTTCAAGATTTGATTTATCCAATTCATTTGTATCATCTTGTGAATATATGGCATTTGGATCTTTGACAATCGAACCAACAGCAGGAGCTTCTTTAAAACCTATAATTTCAGCTGCATATCCAGGTAAAACATTATCAAGATTTTCAGCAGTTGCACTAGCTAATTTTTTGACCCGTCCTAAAACTGAGTCTGCGTATATATCCTGTTTAACTTTAAGAGTTCCATTTTTAACAATAACCGTGGCAGAAACTCCCTTTTTAGCATCTTTAGAGCTCTCGATAACCACAGCCTCTAATGGAGCATCTGGATCAGCAGTAATTTCCTGTAATTCTGCAACCAAGTTTATTGTTTCAAGCAATTTGTCAATTCCTTTACCTTTAAGCGCAGAGATCTCAATCGCTTCAATGTCACCACCATAGTCAGTAACAACCAAACCGTGTTCAGCCAAACCAGCTTTCGCCATATCCGGATTCACATCTGGCAAATCTATTTTATTAATTGCCACAACCACAGGAACTTTTGAGTTTTTGATATGTCTAATTGATTCAACTGTTTGAGGTTTCACCCCATCGTTGGCTGCAACAACTAAAATGACGATATCAGTAATTTTGGCACCACGCTCTCTCATTTTGTTAAATGCTGCGTGACCCGGAGTGTCAATAAAAGTAATATCTCTATCTTTATAAGAAATGCTGTATGCACCAATATGCTGAGTAATTCCACCAGCTTCACCTGCTACAACATTAGATTTTCTCAAATAATCTAGCAAAGTTGTTTTACCATGGTCAACATGACCCATAATGGTAACAATTGCTGGTCTAGACTTTTGTGCCATATTTTATCCAATTACTATAATTTTATCCAATTACTCTAAATTTTATTCTATTACTCTAAAAAAGATGATGAATCCTTTTGTGCCATTTCAGCTTCAAACTTCTCAACTCTATCTGCTAATATTTTTTCTTGTTCATCGCCTAATTCAGCTTCCAACCATTTATTTTTAAATCTTGATAAATCAGCAAGAGTTGTAAGTTTATTCATTACTAAAAATTCTCTAGTATCATCAATTAACCCTTCGAAAGTATCGATTTCATATTCTTCTTTACCGGTTGCGCGAGATTCAATACTACCTTCGGATGACTTGATGGTGATTTTATAACCAGTAAGCTTTGCAGCTAGTCTAACATTTTGTCCACCTCTGCCAATAGCCAATGATAACTGATCGTCAGGAGCAACTACTTCTGCAGACATCTCATCTTTATTAACGGTAATTTTCAAACCTTCTGCTGGAGCCAAAGCGCCTTGAATAAGAAGTCGAGGATCCTCAGAAAATAAAATAATGTCTAGTTTCTCATTATTGAGTTCTCTGATCACTTCTTGAACACGAATACCTCGTTGACCTACACATGATCCAACTGGGTCAACTCCATCTTGGGTTGATCTAACAGCTAATTTTGTTCTAACACCAGCTTCTCTAGCAATTAATGCAATTTCCACTGAACCTGCGGCAATTTCTGGAACTTCTCTTTCAAAAAGCTTGGCCACTAACTCTTTTGCAGCTCTTGAAGCAATAATTTTTCTTCCTCTTGGAGTTTCTCTTATTTCTTTGATGAAAACGGTAATTCTATTATTCATTTTATAAAATTCGCCACGCATCTGTTCTTCTGGAGGCATGTATCCTTGACCCCTACCAAGATCTAGAATAACAGATCTGCCATCCATACGTAATATTTGTGCGGCAACTACTTCACCAATTTTACCCTGGTAATCCTCGATAACTTTATCTCTCTCAGATTCGCGAATTTTTTGCAAAATTACTTGTTTAGCAGTTTGAGCTGCAATGCGACCAAATCCAGCAGGAGTTACGTCTTGTGCCTTTTTTTCATCCCATTTTATAATTTCTCCAGTTTCTTCATCTTTTTCAATAACTGGACACTTAAAAATTGTTGACTCACCACTATTTTCATTTAATTCAACAAAGTAATATGATTCATCTTCAAGATGACCAAACTGTTTTCGATATGCAGAAACCAAAGCTTGTCTAATAGCTTCGTAAATTGATGCTGGTTCGATATGTCTTTCATTTGCAATCTGATTGATTGCTGCTGCAAATTCAGTTCTCACTATCTTTGAACTTGGTGTTTTTGATGTTTTAGCCATATTTTTCTCCAAATTTTTATTTTTTCTAAAATACTTAATTTAGTAAATTTAAATAAAAAAGAGCTCCTTATCTTGGGCCCTTCCTTAACAAATCTATAATATTATACAAAATTAATCTGAAAATTGCAATCTTAAACCCAAGAAGAGTTACTGCTTAATTATAACCCCAAACTTTGTAATTTTTCTAATTCATTTCTTTGCTCACGACTAAGTTTTTCAGGAATATCAATAATAAAGCGTACATATAAATCCCCTTTGGCATTACTATTTATGTGGGGAACTCCCTCTCCTCGTAATCTCACCATAGTATGGGATTTTGTTCCTGGCCTTACTTTTAACTTCAAAACTTGATCAATGGTTTTAATATCTATTTGAGAACCCAAAATTGCAGTTGAAACTGAAATCTTTTGATCTACAAACAAATCGTAGCCATCACGCCTAAAAATTGGATGAGTTTTAACATTTATACTGATATCAAAGTCATTAAAACGAAGTCTAGTGCCATCATTAGCACCAGCGGGAACCTTAATTTTGTGCTTTTTACCCTCAATCTCAACTTCCTTAGTAACTCCCTTTATTGCTTCAATAAATTCCACTGAAAGTGAGTATCTTTGTCTTCGTTGTGCTCTAGAAAAACCACCGCCAAAAAATTGCTCAAAAATATCAAATGGATCGCCAAAATCCATGTTTTCAAATGGATTTTGCCCACTAGTATATGTATAAGTTGTTTGACCTGAAAAAGGATTTCCACCTCCAAATGGATTACCTCCAGCAAATGGATTGCTTCCCATACCACTGGAAGGATCAAAGGCTGCATGACCAAATTGATCGTATGTTTTTCTTTTCTTATCATCAGAAATTACTTGATATGCCTCATTAATTTCCTTGAATTTGGTTTCAGCTTCTTTTTTATTATTTTGATTTTTATCTGGATGCCATTTAAGAGCTGCTTTTCTGTATGCTGCTTTTATATCAGCTTTCGAAGCATCCTTCTTGACACCTAAAATATCGTAGTAGTCTCGTTTATTTACCATAAGTTATGTATTTTAACAGATTCAACCTAAAAGTTTCGTAACACAAGTTAAACTCATGGGGTTTGTGGCAAGTATAATGTGGCGTAGATTTAAAATATTTACTGAATCTGCGCAACTATACTTAACAAGCAAACCCCCATGAGTTCTAATTTATTAATTACTCGTTAACTACTTCACCCTCTTCTACATCAGATTTTTCTGAATCACTTGGCTTTGCATTTTTGATTGTATCAGCCGAATCAGTAGCATCTGCATTATTAGCACCACCATTTCCTTGAGTTGCGCCATCTGCACCTTTGCTGGCTTGCTCTTTTTGCATTACTTCACCAATTTTTTGAGCAGACTTGAACATTTCATCGGTAGCGCTATCAAGCTCTTCTTTAGTAACATCATCTTTTGCTGCTAACTCTTGAAGCTTTTTAACGTCTTCAGCAATCTTATCTTTATCTGCTGCTTCCAATTTGTCGCCATATTCTTCTAGCTGTTTCTCGATTTCAAAAGCAACGGAATTAGCATGATTTTTGGCTTCAATCAACTCTTTCTTTCTTTTGTCATCTTCAGCATGAATTTCAGCATCCTGTTTCATTTTCTCCACCTCATCGTCAGACAAATTGGTTGAGTTTTGAATCGTAATTTTTTGCTCTTTACCAGTATTTTTATCTTTAGCTGTAACATTTAAAATACCATTAGAATCAATATCAAAAGTAACTTCAATCTGTGGAACTCCTCTAGGTGCTGGTGGAATACCATCTAGAACGAAGCGTCCTAAAGTTTTGTTATCAGCAGCCATTTCTCGCTCACCTTGTAACACATTAATTTCAACTTGTGTTTGGTTTGGAGCAGCAGTTGAAAAAACTTGAGACTTGCTAGTAGGAATTGTGGTATTTCTATCAATAAGAGGAGTTCTAATACCACCTAAAGTTTCTAGTCCCAAAGTTAATGGCGTAACATCTAATAAAACAACATCTGTAACATCTCCACCAATGATTCCTGCTTGAATTGCAGCACCTATAGCCACAACTTCATCAGGATTCACGCCTTGATGTGGTTTTTTACCAAAGAATTTTTCAACTTCAGAAACTACTTTCGGCATACGGGTCTGACCACCAACCAAAACAATTTCATCAATATCTTTGGCAGTAACGCCCGCATCCTTGAGAGCTTTTTCTACCGGCTTAAAAGTCTTTTTAATTAATTCATCAACTACTTCTTCAAGTTTTGCACGAGTCAAAGTCATGGTTAAATGTAAAGGCTGACCATCATCGCCCTGAGTAATAAATGGTTGATTAATTTCTGTTGAAGCAGCACTTGAAAGCTCAATTTTGGCTTTTTCTGCACTATCTTTGACACGTTGTAAGGCCTGAGGATCTTTTGATAAATCTTTGCCGGTTTCTTTCTTAAACTCAGCAATAATCCATTCAATCACTTTGCTATCAAAATCATCGCCTCCCAAAAAAGTATCT
Organism: Pseudomonadales bacterium; assembly: GCA_020632265.1. Classification (GTDB taxonomy): domain Bacteria; phylum Patescibacteriota; class Microgenomatia; order UBA1400; family PJMF01; genus VFLK01. The sequence goes on from JACKFW010000001.1 coordinate 584,852, forward strand.
CCATTAGTTGATTTAACTTCAAAAACGCCACCTCCAATTTCCAATATGGAAATATCAAATGTTCCACCGCCGAGATCGTAAACTGCGATTGTGCTTGTGCCTTTTTTATCTAAACCATATGCTAATGCAGCCGCGGTTGGTTCATTAACAATACGTTCTACTTTTAATCCAGCAATTTCACCAGCCTGTTTGGTTGCTTGTCTTTGAGCATCGTCAAAATAGGCAGGAACAGTGATCACTGCTCTTGTAACTTTTGAACCCAAATAACTCTCGGCATCAGCTTTGGCTTTTGCCAAAATTTTTGCAGAAATTTCTTGAGGGGTATATTCTTTGTTGTCAATCTTAACAACGGCCATGCCATCTTTGCCTCCCGTTACCTCATAGGCCACATGTTTAATTGAAGATTTAACATCTTTTGAACTAAACTTTCCACCCATAAATCTTTTAACAGAATTAACGGTCTTTTTTGGATTCAGAACCATTTGTCGCTTGGCGGTATCACCAACTGAAACATCTTTTCCCTTGAATGAAACAATCGATGGAAAAGTGTTTCTACCTTCTGCAGTAGAAATGATTTTTGGGGAACCACCTTCCATTACAGCAACAGCTGAATTGGTAGTACCCAAATCAATTCCAATAATCTTACCTGAATTTTGTTTATTATCTGTCATATTTTCCTTTATAATAAATTTTTTTATACTTTTTTTGCTAAATATTTAACCAATTATCTTTATTAAATTTGGACCATCTATTTAACTTAGTTAATTATTTTAGCAGACAATCAAATAGACTGCTAGTAGCAATTTGATTGAAAGACTGCTAATGGTTTGTGGCCTAATCCAAAATCACTTTTGCGTGTTGGATAACTTCGTCATTTAAAATGAAGCCTTCTTTAACAATTTTAACTACTTTGCTACCTTTTTTTCCTTTTTCAACAACTTCCATTGTTTCAATATCAAATGTTTTTCCCAAACAATCAATTTTTCTTAATCCATTTTCTCCTAAAACGTTCCATAATTGAGTAGATACCATATTCAGTCCTGGATCTTTTATTTGTTCAGATGCTAAAGATAAGTGAGCTAAAGGTTGAATTAAACTTTCAATAAAATCTCTAGCCGCCATCTTAATCAGTCTAGCTCGCTCTTCTTTAGTTCTCCTTACTAAATTTTGATAATCTGCAAGAGCTCGTTGTTTTTCATTTCTTGCATCTTCCAACTGTGAAAACAAATTCAAAAGTTCGTCCTTGGATATTTTCATCATATTTTCATCTGCATTCATTGCTTCGGGCTCGTTATCTGAAGTCATATTTTCCTCTCGCTGTTTAACATCTGTCTGATTTTCAACCCATTTATTATCATCTGTCGGATTTTCAACCCATTCATTATCATCTGTCGGATTTTCAACCCATTCATTATCATCTGTCGGATTTTCAACCCATTCATTATCATCTGTCGGATTTTTTTCAATAGGCGGTTTGGTTGTATTTACTTTATTTTTTTTCATTTGTACATCCTTATTTGAACGCAAACAATAATATAATTAAAAATAATTACGTTATTTATAAATTTATTCAACAATTTCTTTAATCAATGTTCTAACGTATTTCATCATTGGAATAATATATGGGTAATCAAATCTGCTTGAACCTAAAACTCCAACGTGAATTACTTGATCATCTATATTGAAGGTCATATGTATTATGCCAATCAAATCCAAATCCTTATTTCCTAATTCTGGACCATAAATAACTTGAACCAAATTCTCGCTTGTTCCAGATCTAAAAATTTCCTCTAACATTGATTCTTCTTCAATTAATTGAAGTACATGCCTCATTACTTTGATATCATAAAATTCGGGCATTTGGAGTAAATTTGCATAACCGGCATGATAGAGTTGATCATCTTCGATTAAAGTTATGGCTAGCGCGCCAGATTTATCTGCCAAAACCTTGGTAATTTGATGAAACATTTTATCAATCTTACTACGGCTATTCCAAATTTTATCTTTGGCTGATACTTCATCAGCAACAGATAATTCTTTTTCTTTCATCAATTCATTTACATATAATTTCATGGCAACAGATGTGGGAATACGACCAGCACTACTATGTGTTTTGGTTAAATAACCCTGATTTGTTAAATAAACCATTTCATTTCTAATAGTTGCTGGAGAAACACCAATGGCAAACTTTTTATCAATTGTTTCAGACCCAACCGGCTGGGCTGTGGCAATAAACTCCTCAATTAGAGCTCTTAGTATTTGAACCTGTCTAGCAGTTAGATCAATCATATACTAGCAATCATATCTATTGGTTGCTAAGTTGTCAACTAACTAGTCTTTAGTGTAGACTTAAAGGAAGTATTTTTTTGATATTTTAATTTATAATTTTACTCGAGCTATCAACATATATCTTCAATATAAATCAAATGTATATAAACAAAACCAAAAAAATTAAAATGATTGCTCAATTTCTGATTTTCTTGGTAATTTTGATATTTGTAATCATCTCGGCATTTCAGATTGATGTGGTTAGAGAATTTTTTGGTCAAGCTTCTGGAGAAAATTCCGATATCCATGTTTACACTAATGCTGTGCTTGGTGTCTACCACCGGCCGTGGAGAAATTTAGCTCAAGGAGGTGAAGACAAAAATTGGAGACTCGAACCAATAGTTCCTCAAATTAGAGCACTCAATCCCGAATACATTAGAATAGACCATATTTACGATTTTTATGATGTTGTTCAAGGAACATCTGGTAATTTAAGCTTTAACTTTTCCAAACTCGACCTAATTATTAGCGATATTCTTTCAACGGGTGCAAAACCCTACATTGCTTTATCATATATGCCTTCTCAACTTGCAAATGGAGATATTATTGGACAACCAGAAAATTATGCCGATTGGCAACTGGTAGTTCAAAGGACCATTGAACACATTAGTGGAACTAGAGGAATTGCAGATGTTTACTATGAGGTTTGGAACGAACCAGATCTTTTTGGTAGCTGGAAATATTACGGCAACAAAAATTATCTCAATCTTTATTTATATGCTTCTAGAGGAGCCCAAAATGCCAGAAATGTTCAAGCTTTTAAGCTCGGAGGTCCAGCAACCACTGCATTTTATAAAAATTGGATCGAAGCGCTAGCAAAATTTGTTATAAATAATAACTTAAAGCTCGATTTTATATCTTGGCATCAATACAGCACTAATATCGATCAATATCGTATTGATATGATTGATGTCAGAAAATCCATGGAAAAATTTCCTCAATTAGAACCAACTGTAGAATTTAATCTAACTGAGTGGGGTCATGATAGTGATAATAATGCTGGCTATGACAATAATTTTTCAGCAGCACACACAGTAGCTGGTTCAATTGAAATGGTTGGAATTATTCAAAAAGCTTTTTCATTTGAAATTCAGGATGGGAAAAATGGTGATAATAAAGAATACTGGGGTAGATGGGGATTATTTACTCATCAAGATTTCGGGAGTAATCCAAAACCAAGATATTTTGCGCTTAAAATGCTTGATAGAATCCCAAATCAAAGAGTTCAGTTACTCGGAAAAGGAAGTTGGGTCAAAGCATTGGCAGGTAAAAATTTGAATGACAATATTGAAATAGTTTTGGCGAACTATGATAGTCATAACTCACATGTAGAAAATGTACCAATTACATATGAAGATATTACCCCAGGAACTTTCAAAATTGTCAAGGAACTAAATAACGGTCAAAATTATATCGAAAATATTTCAACTACAGAAGCCAAGCTTAAAACTACTTTATTTATGCCAGCCAATACGGTCGGATACGTCACACTCCAGAGAATTTCTGAATAAATTATCCAAGTTTCTTTCTCAATATTTCTCACATTTGAACATAGTAAATTTAACAGATTTGTATCCCAAAAAGTAAATCACATTTAATTAATTTTTGATTCAATAAACTTTAAAATTTCTTCTTTAAATCTTTCCTTACTAAACTTTAAAGAATATTTGTAAATTTTGTTGCGATCAAATAAAGTTTTTTCAATCTTTTTAATTGCTTTGGCAAAATCAATAACAGTAAATTCAGTAAAAAATACGCCGTTTTCTCCTTCAATTACTGTTTCAAGTGGACCACCCGACTTATGTGCCACCACCGGTACTCCATGACCCATTGCTTCTATCGGAACCATGCCGAAATCTTCATCTTCCGCTGGATATAACAAGGCCTTTGCATTCTCATACAACTCACCCAACTCTTTATCATTTACCCCTCCCAAAAATTCAACATTAGGACCAGCAATTTCTTTAAGATAATCCAAACCTTTTCCGGTGCCAACAACTTTTAAATTAAATCCTTTTAAATTGGCTGTTTTAATAGCTAAATCGACATGCTTGCTCATAGCCAAACGACCTACAAATAAATAATATTCTTCTTTTTTGTCTGAAATGGACATATTATTTGCATTCAAAAACTCACTATTTTTTGGAGCTGATTTACTCTTTTTTTCGATAAATTTTCTCCCTTTATCAATCTGAATAGGTGGATATATCACAGTAGAATCTATCTTATAAAATTTTTGGATTCTTTTGGCAGTTTCTTTGGAATTAGCAATGAAATAATCAACATTGTTTCTAGAAATATATAGATCCATTACTCTCAAGTAATGATTAATTAGATTTCCAAAAAACTTCATTAACGGATTTCTTTTCCAATCTGTCATGGTTGTATATCCGTACAAAGAACGAGCTGGAGTATGACAATAACAAATATGAATACCATTTTTTACTCTAACTGCTTTTGAAAAATATGCATTAGTTGATGAAATAACTAAATCATATTGAGATAAATCAAACTTAGAAAAATATTGAGGTGCAAAAATTCTCAAAGGTGAAAAGAGTTGCTTATAAAAAGGTATTTTAGTAAGCCAGCTTTGATAGATTCTCCAATCTGAAAATTTTTGCCAATGAATTCCCGTGACTAAAGAATCAGTAAAAGAAACATAAAGTGGTGCATCTGGAAATATTTCGTGAAGAGCTTCAACAACCCTCTCAGCACCTCCATACTCTCGCAAATAATCATGAACTAGGGCAACTCGTATTTTTTTCATAGTGTGTGTCGCTCATTATACATTTTTATTTAATGTTGTTTGTTAGAATGCTTAAAAAAATAAATTTTAAAAGCGAACATTCAGGACTTGTTCCTGCGAGAGCTTTTACAAATTTATTTAAAACAATTCATCTTTATTTAAAACAAAGCTTCCTGAACCGACGTTTCAAAGTCGTCCCTAGGCAACATTCTTTTTAATGAAACAAAGTCATATTTATCAAATAACTGAGCAACTTGATCTTTACTATAATCTTTTACTACACATTTTTTTAAAGAAAAATTAACAGGTGCATCTAAAATAATTGTTGCAAGTTCTTTGCTCAGGAAAGCCATATCTCTTCCAGCAAGCATTTTTTTTATGATGGCACCTTTTAAAACTGGATGCACTGTTAAAGCAACCCCGGTGGCTATTCTATCAACTTCTTCATAAACTCTTTGCAAATTATCAAATTCTTGAATTAATTTTGTGGCAGTTTTTGCCCCAACTCCTTTAACGCCGGGAATATTATCTGAAGGATCGCCCATTAGAGCTTTAAGATCAACAATTTGATTGGCCCTTACGCCCATTTTATCAACTACTTCAGCTTCATCATATTCTCGATCATGTGAAAATCTTCCTCTTCCGGGAATAAAAACATGAGTATTATCATCATCAACAAGTTGTAAAATATCTTTATCGCCTGTAACGATAGTGGTAAGAATTTTTTGGGATTCTGGCAATTTGTTATTTGCTTTCGCCATCATTCTGGCAATAGTTCCCAAAATATCATCTGCTTCAAAACCTGATAGTTCGAATTGAGGAATATTAAAAACTTCAACAATATTCTTGATAATTGGTACCTGTGAAATTAAGTCTTCAGGCATCGGTTTTCTTTGAGCTTTATAAGCCTCAAATGAATCAACTCTTTTGGATTTACCATGCCTATGATCAAAGGCAACTGCAATATATTTTGGCTGAAAATCGTTGATTGATTTTAATAAAATTCGAGAAAAACCATAAACTGCATTAGTTAATTGACCAGAAGAATCTGTTAAATCAGGAAAGGCGTGGTAAGCTCTATAAATTATGGCATGACCATCTAAGATCAAAAATCTATCTCTATCTTCAATTCTATTTTCAAGTTGCAACATGATGTAAGTGTATCACTAGACCCTTACTTTTGCCTTAGGCACACCCATTAGTTTTTCAAACTCATCGCCATCGAGGGATTCAACTTTGATCAGTTCTTGTGAAATTTCGTCTAACTGCTTGCGATATTTAATTAGAATCTCATCAGCTTTTTTTTGTCCTGCATCAATAATTTTTTTAATTTCATTATCTACTTTTTCTTGTAAACTTTCAGAAATTTTATCTGACTCACCCCACATAGAATTATAACTTGCATCAGATTGTGGACTAAAATTCATTGGCCCAAGTGGACTCATACCATAATCATTAACCATTGCGCGAGCAATTCTTGTGGCTTTTTGGATATCACTGCTAGCACCAGCTGTAAGTTCATTAAATACTAATTTTTCGGCCGATCTTCCACCCAATAAAACTGCGATGCTATCCATTAATTCTGATTTTGTTGTTTGTAATTTATCTTTTTCTGGTGGAGTAAGTGTAAAACCTAATGCTCTACCTCTTGAGAGAATGGATACTCTATGAACTGGATCTGCATTTGGCGAAACATGAGCAATAATTGAATGACCAATTTCATGATACGAAGTCATTTTTTTCTCCAAATCATCTTGCAGTCTCTTCTTACTTGGTCCTAGCTTAACTTTTAATGCTGCTTCTTCAATATCTTCCAAACTAATAATTTCTCTATTTGCTCGTACAACAGAAATAGCAGCTTCATTAAGCATATTTTCTATATCTGCTCCAGAAAAACCCACTGTTCTTTTGGCAACTTTTTCCCACTTTAATCCTTTCACAAAAGGTTTATTTTTTGCATGGATTTTAATAATAAACTTACGCTCTTCCAAATCCGGAAGTGCCACCAATACTCTTCGATCAAAACGACCTGGTCTCACCAAAGCAGGGTCAAGCATGTCACCTCGATTTGTGGCCGCCATCACAATCACATTGTCATTCTGAGAAAAACCATCCATTTCTACTAATATTTGATTTAGTGTTTGCTCGCGCTCATCATGCCCGCCCATATTACCTCTGCCTCTAGCTCTACCAATAGCGTCGATTTCATCAATAAAAATGATTGAAGGAGCTAATTTTTTAGCGGTTAAAAATAAATCTCGAGCTCTAGAAGCACCAACTCCCACAAGCATTTCCATAAATTCACTGCCGGCAATTGAAAGGAACTGCACACCTGCTTCGCCAGCAACAGCTCGGGCTAACAAAGTTTTCCCTGTGCCAGCAGGACCAACTAACAACACGCCCTTTGGAGTTCTAGCGCCAACTTTTGCATACTTCTTTGGATTTTTCAAAAAATCAACAATTTCTTCAAGTTCTTTTTTTGCTTCATCCATACCACCTACTGCAGAAAAGTTTGTATTTTGTTTGCCTTTTACAAAAAGCTTGGCTTTACTTTTACCGATGCCAAGAATACCATCTTGGCCACCTTTTGCTTGTCTAAAAATAAACAAGAAAACCACAATCATTAACAATACTGGCAAAAATGAAAGTACTAATTTCCAAATCAATTCACTAGCAGCAACACTTTGAACTTCGAGATCAGTTTTTGCTAAATCAATTTCAGCTGCTTTAAAAATATCCACTAAATCTTGGCCGTCCTCTTTGAGCGCAATTTTTTCGGAACTGTCCTTGTATTCAGCTCTTAATTCGTTGCCAGTAATTTCAATTTTCTGAATTTTATCTTCTCTCACATCAGAAACAAGATTACTTAGAGAAATCTCATTACTGTTATCGGTTGTAAAAAGTGAAAGAATAAATGGTAAAAATAGCAATCCCAAAAAGATATACAAAAAACTTTTATTCAAGAGATTCTTTGGACTTAAATTTATTGTGTATGACTTAATAGCAACTTTTTTTGGCAACACACTTTTGCTTTGTGAATTTTTTTCAGGTTGTAAATCGGGATTAACCACCGGATTTGTAGTAGAACTATTAGTTGGATTTGTAGCTGTACTAATAGTCGATTTTGTGACCGTAGTATTAGTTGGCTTTGTGACCACACTATTAGTAGTTGGCTTTTTAGAAGTTTTTTTTGTTTCTGTCATAATCAATTTATAGCTAATTTCTTGCAGAACTTTCTATTTTATTCCGGATTCATATTCAAAGATAATTATCGTCACATTGTAACATGTGAAATCAATTTTCATTATTATAAATTTAAAAATTATCTTACAATTTCTCCTGGAATTAAATCGTATTCAGGCTTAAGCAAAACTGCCGTATCTTGACCTGCCGCAATAATCATTCCTTGACTAACTATCCCCTTAAGAGTTCTTGGAGCTAAATTTGCCAAATAGACAACTAATTTTCCTTCCAAATCTTGTGGAGAATACCACTCTTTAATCCCAGCTGCAACAATTCTTTCGCCTATTTCCTGCCCAACATCCAAAGTTATTTTCAACAATCGATCTGCTCCTTCAATTTCTTCTGCAGTAATAATTTTTGCAACTCTTAAATCCAGTTTAATAAAATCATCGTATTGAATTTCATCTTTCATAATTACCTTTCAAAAAAATTTCCTTTAACTCAATCCCATTACTTGTTTAACTTCTAACAAGGTTTTTTGGGCAATTGATCTCGATTTTTCTGCACCTACCTTGATCATTTCGTCGATATATGCTGGATTTAATTCTAGCTGAGCACGCTTGACTTGGATCGGCTCAATTTCAACAAAAATTGCTTCTGCCAATTGTTTTTTTAAATCTCCATACCTAATGCCAGTTGAAGTATATAGATTTTCATAATGTTTTCTAGTTTCTGCACCTTCAAATAATTCTACCAACTTTAATAAATTAGCCACACCACCTTCTTGAGGCACAGTTTCACCAAATCCCAAATCAGTTGGAGCTCTTTTTAATTTTTTAACAATCGTATCAATATCATCACTTAAATCAATCGAGCTACCCTCAACTGTTTTACTCATCTTACCCTCACCTAATAATGAAGGAACATACTCACCTTTTGTAGCAAATCTAGTTGGCTCAGGAAAATCCAGACCATACTTTTCATTCATTTTACGTGCCACTTCCCGAGCAATTTCTAGATGTGGTTCCTGATCAATGCCCACCGGAACTTTACTTGCCTTGTAAATTAAAATATCCGCCGCCATCAGCAACGGATAGTTTAGTAATGCCATAGTAACATCGTTTGGATATTGCTTGACTTTATCTTTAAAAGTTGGCAAATGTTGCATTCTAGCAATAGAAATAACTGAAGAAAAATAGAAAGCTAACTCGGCGTGAAGCATTACATCAGATTGTAAAAACAAGGTGGATTTTTCTGGGTCAAGTCCTGCAGAAATGTAATTAATTAGAACTTCCCGACGATTAGTTTTTAGTTCCAGAACTGAGTACGGAGTAGTTACCGCATGCATGTCAGCCACCATATACAACGTTTCGTAATCAGGGTTATCTTGCAACGCAAGCATACCTTTAACTCCACCCAGGTAATTCCCTAAATGCAATTTTCCTGAAGCTCTCATGGCTGCTAAAACTCGTTTTTTCATAATTTCTTTCTTGAAGAACATTTTATCATTCTTTTATAAATAATAATTTCCTACAATAAATAATAATTTCCTACAATATCACTAATCTTTTTTATAAAAAACTTATTTGTAAATTCATCTCTAGGACTTACTCTAAAAAAAGCATTATTAAAACCTGAGAAATTTTTTCCTTCTACCAAAGAAATTCCAGCATTCATTAAATCTTTTTCGAAAGTCTTTTTATCAATTTTTTTCGGAATTTTTATAAATAAATTATTTGATCCAGATGGAAACACTTCAAAACCTAGAAGTTCCAATTGAGAAGTCATCTTTATTCGCTGAAATCTCATATTTTTTTTGGTATACTTTAAAAACTTTTCATCTTTTAATGCTACCACAGCTAATTTTTCGCTTATTTCACTTATAGGAAACGGCTGAGAAAAATCCGAAAGTTTTTCAATTATTTCCTCTGAAGCAACACAAAAACCAATACGCAGTGAAGCTAGCCCAAAACCTTTTGAAAATGTTCTTAAAATTATTAATTGTTTAAACTGATTAATGCTTGATATTAAGGATTCGCCACCAAATTCAATGTTGGCCTCATCTATTACAACTAATATATTTTGAGGGACTGATTTCAAAAACCTCTCTATCTGAGATTTTTGTAGAATATTTCCTGTGGGATTATTAGGATTACAAATAAAAATAATTTTTGTTTTATTAGTGATATTTTTGCTAACTTCATCCAAAGAAATACTCAAATCCTGATTCATTTTTGCTTCGAGGACGGTCGCACGAGCCTGTTTTGCGGCAATGTTAAACATTGGGAAAGTTAGTTTGGGAATAATCACTTGATTGTCAGCTTGAAGAAACAACCTTGATAAATTAATGATAATTGCCTCAGAACCATTGGAAATAAAAAAGTTCTGCTCATTCAAATCAAATTTTTTCGCAAGTGCCTTCTTTATTGCTGACAATCTTGCATCAGGATAATCATTAAGTTTCAAATTCATTATCTTAAACTCTTTCAAGACTAGCGGAGAACATCCCAAAGGATTCTCGCTTAAAGATAAATCTATCAACGCTTTCTTTCCAAAGGCATAAAGATTTTTAAAGCTAATCTTATTGTTTTTATTAATTTTTTTCATATTTTTTCCTTTTTTTTAATTTATTTGTAATTTGAGGCACAAAAAAACCTCCATTTTTAGGAGGTTGTAGTTATTGAATAATTAAATTGTTTTAAATACTAAATTATGCGTTAAAAAATAAACCTCCTTTTTGGGCTTTATAATGCCAACAATGGTTATTTGTACTTAAAGTACAAGTGTATTTATTTAACATAATTCTAATATCTTTATATCTTACAAAAAAATTTAAAGTTCTTCAATTTGAATATTTGGTTCCATCTCAGGGGCTTCAATAAGCTTGAGATATTTTTCAGTTGTAGTAATTCTTTTATGACCAACTAGCTGAGAAACATAAACCAAAGGTGTACCAGCTTTAAGTTGCTCAACTATGAATGTGTGTCTTAAATCATTAACTTTTGCTTCTTTAATACCCGCAAGCCTAAAATATCTATCAATGGCAGTTCTAATATTTCTAACTAAAAATGGTCTGCAAGTTTTTGTCAAAAACACAGTTTTTTCTCGGGCTCGTGGTCTAACTTGTAAATAGTCAGTTATTGCAGATTTTGCAGCTACGTTTAACGGAACTTTACGTGCCCCTCTTGAATTTTGAGCTTGGATAATAATTATATTACGTTCAAAATCGACATCAATCATCTGTAAAGCGGCTAATTCACTAATTCTCATTCCAGTCTGAAGTAAAACCTCAACGACTGCTGACATACGAGCGTCACCTCTACAAGCATCTCTAAGAGCTCTGTACTCTATTTTTGAAAGCACTCTAGGAGGAGATTGCTCATATTTAGGATGAGTAATAATATCAGCAGGATTACTAGTAATTGAACCCTGAGATACTAGGAATCTAAAAAAAGCTTTAATTGAATTAATTTTTCTTGAGATTGATTTGCCCGTATATCTTTGCTTATTTAACAAAGCCTTAAATTCATCAATATCATCGGAAGTCACTTCATCAACCTCAGACTTACCTTTTTTGGTAACGAAAGCAACGAGTTGCTCAATATCTTTGCTGTAAGCTATAATGGTTGCATTAGCCTTACCAGACTCTTTAAGTTTTTCGGTAAACAATGCTTGCGCATCTAATAAAGTAACTTGCATAATGATTCAAATCTAGCTAATTATACTATGTTTATAATTTTATTTATCAAGTATTTAATCTTGAACATCAATGTCTTATAATATCATGAAGATGGATTTTTATCAATGACTAAGTTAATTTATCACCCTTTAATTGCAATTTTGGTTACTATATTGGCAATTTTTACCGTTTTCTCTTTACTCAAACGTACTCAAAAAACTGAAGTGTCTACTCAAAATATCGAAAATTTGGAGAATGAAGTTAAAATTATGTCAGGAGAAGTCATGGATCTAGAAGAAAAGATCATTGAAACTGAATCAGAAGAATATAAAGAGAAAATTGTAAGAAATGAGTTATTACTGCAAAAACCTGGAGAAATTGTAGTCCAATTGCCAGATGCCCAGACTGAAAAAGAGGTTATTATTGAAAAAAAAGATGAAAGCAAACCTATAGAACAATGGATTAAACTATTTAATTTTTAAGATTGATGTCTTGTAATAATATACAAATGAAGATTTTATGGAATTCTAGGCAAAAAATAGTGTAGCAAGGGAGAGATTTGAACTCTCGACCTTCGGTTTATGAATCCGATGCTCTAACCAGCTGAGCTACCTTGCCTATTTGTAATTTTTTCTCGACCAAAACTACTTTAGGATCGCAGGTAATTATAACAGAACTTTGACTTTTATCTAGAAAGTAATTATAATACCGGTCTGTCACATAGACATAAAAACGCGCGGGATAGTGTACGGTGCACGTGAGGCTCATAATCTCGCAGGCTGGGTTCGACTCCCAGTCCCGCAAATTAAATAAAATGACTCCCTCTGGGAGTTTTTTTATTTAAGTGTGTGGTTAACTTTGAGTTGTTTGTCGTAGACAAAACGAATCTGACCGAAGCGTAAGCGAGGGAATGTCCGAAGTGGAGACGAAGGACCCAGTCCCGCAACAATTAATGAAGATGGCGACATAAGTCGTCTTTTTAATAATTGATGTGACTGATTTTGATGTCATTAACAAAAGTTGATTTGAATCTTGACTGAATTCTATGAAGGAATTTCCGGATTATAAATGGAGGATTGACCGAATTTCTGCGAGGGAGTGTCTGAAGCATAGGAGGAGAACCCAGTCACGCAAAATTCAATATAGAAGACAACCATTAGGTTGTTTTTTAACTTAAAACAAAACTAGAGTTCTCTAGCAACATATGAATTATGAGTCAAATCATATCCATTAAATGCAAATATCTCAGACAAAGAAACTGGATCTTTATCCTCACAGTATGTTGATGTTAAATGCTTAATTGTCATTTGATAATTTGACATTGCCCCAGAAATTCCTGGTACCAATATTTTTTTATTGCCAGTTCTCCGCCCCACTTCTGCTATGGCATTTATAAACTTTTCACAAAATATTTCCATATCATAAGCACCCTCATTTGGTATGTTAATTGCTCTAACAAGTAAGGCCTTCTCACCTGATTTTAATTGAACCTGGAATACAAGTCCTGTACCAACTAACTCAGCAGGTTCCTTTGCTGTATCGATAAATTTATAGGGAGTAACTTTCCAATTGCGCAACATAGATTGTTCAAATGTATAACATGCATTAGCAACATATCCAGACATTTCTCCAATCAATCCTTTATCTGGGATCATATCAACACTTCGTTGTGAATTAAGATCAGTCTTCTCAATATTAGGAATATCTTCTTTTAATACACCAACTACACCAGCAAAAATCCCTTTTAATCTTTTTAATTGTTTTTTTCTTTTTGTATTAGAGAAAAATTCTCTTGTCTTAACAGACCAGTACGGACTACTCTCCTCAGATCCAAAGTTTATGGCATGATGTTTAATAAGTTCGTCATACACATTAATTGTGGTTAATAAAGCCTTTGGATTCAACTCTGTTACAGCCGCCAAATTTTGATACTTATCTCGAAGAGGACCATTATTCAAAATTCTGGAGAAAACTAATCGTTGCACCAAAACCTCCCACTGTTCTGATTGTTGTTTGTCAGGGTCAAACATCCCTATTATCTGCAATGCATCATCTATTGACTGAATTTGGTCGACTTTAATTACTTCAGTAGCTATCTGCTCTAGCTGTTCATTAATGAAACCAGCTTTATCCGCTTGAATTTTTTCTAATTTCTGTTTTAAAATCCTTACCTTCTCTGCCAACATTACTTTGAAATCTTCTACCACTAGTTGCCAGTGCTCAACATTAGGTTTTTCTAATATAGTTCCAACCATTTCTAAAATTAAATTAAATTTTTGCTGAACTAATTCTGATGGCTTATATGAAATCTCAACATCCAAAAGACTTATTCTCTCTACAACATATTCTCTTCCAAGTGGAGCAATCTCACCAGAGAGAACATCATTATGAAACCGATCAATAATATTCTGCATTGAGTCTGATCTAATAAAGGAGTGAGTATCCCTGCCTGTCACAGAAGAAAGCAGCACTTTTTGAAATTCAGTTAAACTTTCTGCTTCTATTAAGGCTTCAGTTGAGAGGAGATATCTCTGTGCTTGATCATACTCTGTGTACAAATCAGAAAGTGATTTTAAACCTAAGTCTGTTATTTTTTCAGGTAATTCAAATGTTTCATCAGCTTCTTTGACTTTTAACACTTTAAAAATCTCAAACAAGAAGGGATTCTTTGCTAAACCAAACCTCTTAATAAAAGCAGATGCAATCTCTATATCATTTGAAAAATTAAATGTTACTTCATCCAGGTATGGTGAGCCGTATCGTTGACTTGCGGTTTGCTTTTGCATTTCAACCAGCCACTGACTTGTTCGATCATAATCATTATGTAAAAATGCATTTCTTCTTTCATCTGTCTTTTTTGGAAGTGCAGACAAAAATGCCTCTGCTCTATCAACTCCAAAGTACTCGATTAACAACTCTTTGGACAAGGATAGTACAAATAATGAATAATTATTTTTACTCCAATATTCAAGTATTTTTGTATTCCGATCTTTATCGCTCTGGCTATTAGAGAATATTAAAAAAATTGGATTATAATGATCGGTAAGTGGAATGCGAGATAGACGAAGCACTGGCAAGATTTTATTTAGGTACTTTACGTACCCATCAGCAATACCAGAGTTTTCAAGCATGTTCGCAATTTCGTTATGCAAGTTATTCGAAATTGCATGGTCACTTGAAAAAAACAATAATATAAAATTTTCATTGATTTTAAAATCATCATCAACATGCTGAGCAACTTGATCGATGTTTTCTAATATAAAATTCAGTAAACTTGGTGAGGTATTTACATCAAGCTGATCAATTAAGTGAACTAGTTTTCTTCCAACTTCTGGTAGCATTTTTTTCGTATGCTCATCTAGATACCCATTCATCGAAACATCTTTTGCTTTTCCAGCAAGAAGACGAACAAGCTTTGTGTCAACTTCTCCACCCTCACTCATCAACATTGTTCTAGATAAAACTCGCTTAAATGCTAATCTGCGTTCAAAAACATCCATAAAATTATGTTCATCACCAGTTTTTCTTATTCTGCCTGATTCTTCCAAATCTTTATCTAATTGTATCCATTCTTGAAACATATCACTTGATTCATCCTGTTCAAAAATATCTTTAATACCATAAAATGATTTGTGTGGGGCTGTATCATTTAACTTTGAAATTGTTTCTTGCCTGACATTAAATGATACATTGAGTAAAAGCGTTTTTTGTACTAAAGCATCAATACGAACAACAAGTTGTGTGGTTTCTAAAGTATGTAAATCAAGAATATTGGCAATCTTTTGCTGATCGGGGGTAAGTGAAACTCCTATTTGTTCTTCTAGTTGAGCCTCTTGTTCAGAATCAAGGTAACTGTAACTAAGTTTATTAATATTTCGATCTTGAGGAGATATTCTTCTTCCTTCAAGAATACGGTTTGTAAGATCAAGCAATATTGATTTTTTATTCCATAATTTTTTAAGTTTTTCTCTATCTTGATAGTTTACAATATTATCATTTCCTTTATCACGATTCATAAAAAACTCTTTTGCAATAACCACTAGAGCCTGGATTTCCGCATTATTTCCCATTACTTGAGACAATCTTTCAACTGGAGAGCCACAAATTCCTTCCAAGACAACCTGACCTTGAAATGCCGCTTGATCCTCTGTAGAAAAGTTGGGAAATTTTTCTAAATACTGCAAACGTGCAGAAAATTCTGCAGAAAAATCATCTTGAAAGCTATAGGAAGTATCTAACCAAGTCAATTGTTGCATAGATTTTGCCGCAGCAGTAAATTTATCCTCAGGCATTTCCATGAGTGATTTACATAAATTCATAAAATCTGGGTTAAATTTTGATTCGTTTGATATCATTGTGTAAACAAGTCCAATAGCACTGGACCTTCTCAAAAATGTGACTGGATCTTCAAATAACTCAGCTAACTCTCCTCCCAAATACACCGCCCTATCATAATTATATCCAACCACAGTGTCATGATTTGATTCCCTATCTTCTTCCTCAATAAAAATTGTTGTGGGCTGATCAAAACAAAGTTTCAAGAACTCTTTTGGATTTGCAATCCCCATAAAATGTAATTTAACTAAAGAATATATTCTTCTCACTTTTCTCTGAGGAAGCTCACCACTTTCAAGCTTGGCAAAGAGCTCTTCTTTCTTTGTTTTTTCGTCAGATTCAACAAACGGAACCTTGTTAGATTGGTGAGCAATACCTTGATTCATTCTTTCACGAATTTTATTGGCTTTCTTTTGATCATACTCCTCAACTGAGTCGAGAGATGCATTTTCTCCCTCAGGCACAGGTGCATAAATGAAATCTAGTTGGGTAACAGAACCTTGAAAATTTTCTTTCTTAGATTTTTCTTCAGCACTTTTTGGCATAAGACCAGTATATCAAAAATAGTAATTCAAATTGCTCCTACTCAATAACTTCTTAAACGAGCATTTTCACAAGCCGTACTAGTTTTAGTTGTCTGCACCAACAATATTTGCCAGTATCGTCTCATTATGAAACGAAAACATTAAATGAATGAAATATATCACAAGCCGATTTAAGAAATATAACAAACTTATGTTACTTTATCCTGATTCGGATATCCTCCCACATTCTCAACAATTAATGAAGATGGCGACATAAGTCGTCTTTTTTATTAATTGTTGTGTTTGAATTTGATGTCATCGATGAAATCAATTTGAATCTGACCGAAGCGTAAGCGAGGGAATGTCCGGAGCATGGGCGGAGGACCCAAGTCCCGCAACAATGTAAAAATATCAAGTGAGAAGTATTTACTTAAATCGTATCCACGACCCATTTCTATTCAACACTGAATTAATTTGTTGAAGCCCTGGCAAATATGTATGTACGCAATCCGGTCATATTTAAAGAGTAATTTTCGTATAAACCCGCTTCTCTGCAGAAACTGTAAAGAGCAAATAATTCTTGAAGGTTAAGGTTTGATAACATCAGCTGAGGTTCATATGTCAATAAGTGCAAAACTGCTTGATATGGATGCTGACTTTTCACATTATCGATATATCTAATAATCGTATTGAGCTGATTCGAACTTGCTATCTTTTTAAATGATTCAAGTTGTTGATGTGCAAATTGTTTAAGAAGTTTGGGGAAAGATTTTAATATTAAATTATATTGAGTATTCAAAGAATTTTTTAATCCATCAACATCTCTCTCACTACCATTAGGTAGTTCTGAGACATAAATATTCGCAAGCGATAATTTAATACCGTTTAATTCATGAAATTTATAAACTATAATATTAGCAGTTGTGGGAGAAGGATCAATTCTTTTTTCTAAAACAACTTGTTGCGGCATCGCTAATTTACGAAGAAGATTGAATCTTTGTTTTGGATCAAGTTCACCGGCTTTTAATTCGAGAATAGCATTTTCTTGCTGAATCAACATAGGTCCTTCAAAACCGAAAGGTCGTTCAGAATTAATTTTTTTACTCATAATGCATAGAATTATATCACATAACTATATAAAATGACATCATAAAAAAATCTCATGTCTGTGGGAAAGCATATGGTAATTGTGATATGAAGATACACAATAATAGGCTCAGAGAAATTTCCACAAATTTGGAGTTTGAACGTGAAATAGTAGATACCTTTTTACCACGAATCTAGTATTTCTCCTAAAACTAGTCAACCTAGAAAAACCAAGGATGGACAAAGTGTAGCTCCAGTTTATGTGGTACAAAAAAAATAACCCTTTTTGTACTTTATTAGGGTTGCAGATAATTTATAATGAATTTTATAAAAATAGAATGAGATTGTATTGGCTGTCCGATAATAGTGATAATTAACACAAGAAAAGATATTTGAAGCAAAAGAAAAAATGCTTACAAGCCCAGTTAGTTATGATTTCCATTCTAAAAAATAGTTCAAAAATATATTTTTCCTCGGTCTTCATCTTTCTTACTGGTATATTTCTCTTCCACTATTTGTTTTCTGGCCAAGCTGTTTATGGTGATGGAATTGGTTATTATTCATACATGCATTCCTGGTATTTTGATTTTGATAATAACTTTACCAATGAATATAAACACATTTACGGACACGAAAATAATAACTCGCTTTTACCAAAACATTCTAACGCTGTGCAAATTGTAAGAACAAATAATCAAGGAAAAGCTCTCAATCATTTTTCACCCGGCATGGCTATTCTTCTCATGCCTTTTTACATTCTAGCCGATTTAATTGTTGTTATATCAAACGCTCTGGGAATAAATCTGGTGCGCAATGGATATTCCGATATTTACCAAATAATTTGTGGATTGGGAGCAATAACTTATGTTACCTTGACTCTCTGGATGAGTGAAAAATTGTTAAAAATATTTAAATTTAAAATTTCTATTCAGCGACTGGCCGTACTAACACTATTTTTTGCAACAAACCTTTTGTATTACGGTGCTTTTGATGTACTTAATTCACACTTTGCATCTTTCTTTTTATCAACATTATTTTTTCTTTATTTCTTTGAACATAGAAAAAAATTAACTATTAGGAATTACTTTCTATTAGGCCTAATTACTGGTCTAATTGCCGTCACCAGGCCCCAAGATGGAATAATTGCAATTGTAATTATTATAGATGCCTTAGTATCACTCAAAGCTAAACATAACGTTTTGTTTTGGAAAGCGCAATTTGTTCAAACTTTAAAAAATTTATTGTCTTTTACCCTACCTTTAGTGGTTATAATTAGTCCGCTAATAATTCAATGGATTACAACTTTCGACACCCTAGATTCTCATCCCTATTTTCTTTGGATAACCGCTCGTAATGACTTTAATTTGGTTTTTAACATATTTGGAACTTTGTTTCACCCCACAAATGGTCTTTTTAGCAGAACACCAATTATTTTGCTATGTGCGCTAATGCTCTGGCAACTAACTGTGAATAAAAAACTCAGTTATTCATTAAAATTATTCTCAATATTTTTTTTCTTTGAGTTTTTGTTAATCGTAATTCAAGAAGGCTGGAAAGCCGCGGCTTACGGCGGAAGAATGTATATCTCGTTGTCACCATTTTTCCTGGTATTAATTGCCAAACTCCTTCAATGGATTGAACTGAAATATTCAAATTCAGCTAAGTGGTTGTTTATTATTATTTTCATTTCAATCAATATCTTATCTATGTTTAGCTTCATTTTATTTGAAAAAGAAGCCAGTGATAATCATAGAGGAACAGAAAAATATACTTTTGAACGAATTATCAAATTTATTAAATAAATATTTTGTGCAAAATTTTAAATATCCTGCTATAACCAAAAAACATCAAAATTCCTATGGCTGAAACAAACTTACCCAATTCTTGAAAATTAGTATCACTCTTATAAACGCTTTCAATCACATGTTTTCCGGACAAAATCGGTATAATTACTCTTCCAGGAAATTCTATGTCGTCAGTAATATTTTCTACAGTTTTATTATCTACACTCGAATGCCATCCAGGAAAATATGTCGTTTTTTGAATAACATTAGCAGATTGAGAAGCCTCAACCTTATATTTCATCTTTGTTCCAGTCCACTCAAGAATTTCAATCTTACCCTGATTATTTGGTTCTTCTTGCCTAATATTGTCAAATGTTTTACTTCCATCAAGTCTTATGACAACATTCTCGTTTAATTTTAAGTTTTTGTGACTATCAAAACCTTTTGGTAATAACCCATCATAATTTTGTGAAATATCTCCAAACTCAAACCAATCTTCGCTCAATTTAGAAATATATCTATCTGGGTGACCCCAAAATAGTAAAGCGAAGGCCGATTGTCCAAAAATTAGCCCAATAATTATTAATGAGATTAACCCTTTTT
Organism: Pseudomonadales bacterium; assembly: GCA_020632265.1. Classification (GTDB taxonomy): domain Bacteria; phylum Patescibacteriota; class Microgenomatia; order UBA1400; family PJMF01; genus VFLK01. The sequence continues at coordinate 605,120 of JACKFW010000001.1, forward strand.
CAAAAATTAGTTTTTCCAAATAGATTAAGCAAAAAACTGATGCGATTGTTGGAACCCACAATAGAAGCCAAGGGAACTCAATCATTCCAATAATTGGAAGTGTATTCCAAAGAAAATAACTCATAGATAACATTAGGAAAAAAGTTATTAACGAAATTCCTACCCAGAAAAAAGCCTGAATTTGACGTATTTTATCAATTTTTTTTGTAATTAGAGCAAATAATGTCACTATCAAAATAAATAATGAAGCAAAACCAAGAAAAGTAGGTACTGGTCGCATTACCGAAGAATAACAAAATTGCTGACAATCCCACAAACTCCACCATAATTGATTAATCTTTAAAAAGCCAGAGTCTCCAACACCAATACTACTTCCAGATACTTCTATTAGTGAAGATCCTAATAAAGCTGGAATCCAATAAAAAGCTGTAGCGAAAATTGAAGAAAAAATAATTAATGATTGTTGAATGATGTTTTTACGAACATTTGGTTGGGAAATTTTCCATGAAACAACTAGCCAACCCGCCGTCAATGGTAAAAAAACCATCAGGGCAACGTGGTGACTTAAAAGCAACGCGCACAAAATTAAAAAAAAGATTAATTTCTCGTAAAATTTACTAAAACCTTTTTTTACAATGAGTGCAAAAGTAACTGGCAATAGTCCCAAAAATAATGCTTCTGCAACTGCCCCTCTAATATAAATAGTTAAAAGAAAATAAGGACTTAATGCATAGACTAGCGATGCCAAAAAACTAACGAAATTAGATTTTTTATGAGTCTTTGCCAAAAAATAAGCGCCAAAAGCTCCTAAAAATATTGAAATAATAAAAACAAAATTTAAAGCTTGTTCTACTGAATTAGTAATCACAAATGGTACTAAGCCAATTAAATATGGCAAATGATAGCTGTAAACGAAGACTGGATATCCAAATCCATAATTCATATTTGGTGCCCACTGCGGAGGATATTGATCTTGTTTTATTGCCAGATAATAATTTGCCAATCTCACTCCATGAACCTCGGTGTCATGACCAGCAATCAACTTGGTTGAAATAAATGCTGAACTTAGGAAAATACATAAAATCAAAACTAGAATGATTGACCAATTATTATTAAAAAATATTTTAATTGATTTTTTCATATTACTAATTAAAATCCAATAAATTTACTGGAAATTGAGATTTGTATAAATTGTAATCAACAATTTGCTGACTATATTGTTCTTCTTCTCTATTTAAAACTGCTTCTGCCTCAATAACTGCTAGATCTTTCTCTTTTAGTGGTAAATCTCTGTTTACAACATTCATAAGATTTTGTTCGGCATTTTCAATTTTAATTTTCTGATGATATATTGAGTCGCTAAGAAACTCTAGTCGCTGTTTAGCATCGAAAATATACAAAAATATAAAAACAAAAATAGTAAATAAAATAACTGAAAATATAAAAACAAAGGAATTATTTAAAAATTTCTTATTTTTTTCAAACATTTAAACTTTCAAATCAAATGCCAACATACTAAAAAACTACTATTAATCATAATATGACTTGTTCCAGATAAAAACAACAGAAACTCTTCGAATCAATCAATTGTGAAGCTTTTATTGCCAAAGCACCTCTTCCAAAACTAATAATTTTCTTGCTATTATTAAGTGTTACTTAAAAAGGGAGAAAAAAATGTTAACAAACAATAGTTTTGTAGAAATTTTAATGATTGTTGGAGTTGTACTAATACTTTACGGAGCATCGAAACTTGAAATAACCAAAAAGAAACCTGAGGTTGTTAAGCCTGCTGAAGTTTCAAAGCCTGCAAAAGTCAAAAAACTTGCTAAAGCTACCAAGAAAACAACAAAAGCTAAAAAGAAATCAAAAAAATAGCTATCAATACTTATTTGAGATTTTTACCTAAAATCACCAATAATGCCTAACTCATCTTTAGTTAATTTTTTTGTCGGTAAAAATGATTCTCTCGATGAAGTTTTATCCAATAAAAAACTTGAAAATTTCACTCTGGTTAAAATGGAGCAAATTCATGGTAGTGATTTTTTTGAGATAAATGATGATTTTTTTGTCACTAAAAAAAGTAACTTAGATCCCTACGCTTCTATTATCCTAGACAAAAAATCCAAACAAATCACAATTCCCAAAGTAGACGCCATAATTTCCACTAAAAAAAATGTTTTGCTCTCAATAAAAACTGCAGATTGTTTGCCAATTACAATTCATTGGCAAAACCAAAAAGATGAACTCGTAGCTGCCATCCACGCCGGTCGCGTTGGAACTGAAAAACAAATTTTAAAAAAAGTACTTCAACATTTAGAAAATAAATATCATATGAATCGCCATGCCAGCGAATTAGAAATTTGGTTTGGTCCAGCAATTTGTAAAGATTGTTATCAAATTGATCGAGCAACCAACTTACACTACGATCTTTTCCAAGAAAACATCAAACAACTTGAAGAACTATTTCCAATTAATAACATTAAATTCCACAAAAGCGACCGATGTACCCTTTATCACAACGATCAACTCCATAGTTATCGAAAAACTGGTAAGGGAGTAAAAATGAACTACAGCTTGATCGGGTTTTGAGAGCGAGCCTTTTAAACCAAACTAAAAAAATCGGTTTTTAATCCAAAAAGCCCCCGATTTTTCGAGGGCTTTCCTTTTTTTTAAAATATTAAATATTTTTTGTAAGCATTAAATATTTTTTGTAAGTATTAAATAAGTTTTTACGAACATTCAGGCATATGTCTGCGAGAGCAAAAAATTATTTAATATGTAGAGCTACATCATCCCAGACATACCACCGCCCATTCCACCTGCACCCATTGGTTTCTCAGGCTCTGGAACATCTGTAACCAAACATTCAGTGGTCAAAACCATTGATGCAACAGAGGCAGCATTAATCAATGAAGTTGTGGCCACTTTTGCAGGTTCAATAACTCCAGCTTCAACCATATCACCAAATTTATTAGTAACTGCATTAAATCCAAAAGTGGCATCATTTTTGGCAGCAACTGTTTTGGCAACCCAACCTGCATCTGCACCTGAATTCTTTGCCAACATTCTTAGTGGTTCTTCAGCAACTGATGCAATTAAATCCACTCCTGCTTGTTCGTCTGCAGAATCAGTTTTAATTTTCTTCAAAACTTTGACAGCTTGAATTAAAGTTACTCCACCGCCCGGAATAATTCCTTCTTCAATGGCGGCCTTAGTAGCACCTTTTGCGTCTTTAACTCTTTCCATCAAGTTCTTCATCTCTGACTCAGTTGCAGCACCGACTTGAATAACTGCAACTCCTCCAGACAGTTTTGCCTTTCTCTCTTCAAGTTTTTCTTTGTCAAAATCAGAGGTTGAAGCATTAATTGCGGTGGTAATTTGAGCGAGTCTAGCCTTAAGACTCTTCTGAGTTCCTTTGCCACCAACAATGGTTGTTTCATCTTTAGTCGATTTAACCATATCTGCTCTACCCAAATTCTCGATTTCAACTTCTTTAAGTGACATTCCTCTTTCGACTGAAATCAAATCGGCTCCAACAAGAATTGCAATATCTTCTGTAACAGCCTTTTTTCGATCACCAAATCCAGGAGCTTTAATAGCTAAAACATTTAATGCACCCCTGAGTTTGTTAACCACAAGTGCTGTAAGTGCTTCAGCATCAATGTCTTCTGCGATTATTACAAGATCCTTGCTAACCTGCATGAATTTTTCCAAAAATGGAACTAAATCCTGAATGCTAGTAATTTTAAGATCAGTAACCAAGATATATGGACTTTTTATTTCTGCAATCATGTCATCACTACCAGCTGCAAAATATGGAGAAGCATAACCTTTTTCAAAAATCATTCCCTCTTTATGATCAATGGTAATATCCATGGTTTTACCTTCTTCCACTTCTACAACGCCATTTTGACCAACTAATTCAAGCGCTTCTGCAATTTTTGCACCTATAACTTCGTTTTGAGCAGAAATTGAAGCAACCTTCTCCCAATCAGCTTTTTTAACTGGCTTAGCCAATCTTCTAATTTCAGCAACGACTGCTTCAACAGCTTTATCAATTCCACGTTTCATGATCATTGGGTTGGTACCAGCTGTAACTAAACGCATACCATTGATAGTAATTTGTTGAGCTAATAAGGTTGCGGTAGTTGTACCATCTCCTGCAATTTCGTTGGTTTTCTCAGCTGCTTGCTTAACCAGTTGAGCGCCCATATTTTCAAATTTATCTTCTAAGGTAATTTCTTTGGCTACCGAAACTCCATCATGAACCACATTTGGTGCTCCCCACGATCGATCTAAAGCTACATTTCTGCCCTTTGGACCTAAAGTTGTTGTCACTGCTTGTGCTAATTTATTCACACCTGCGAGCATCTTTTGTCTGGCGTCATCGCCAAAAAGTAATTGTTTTGCTGACATATATTTTTCTCCTTTATTTAAATTTCAATTGTTTTTTATTTGATTGCAATTTTTTTATTTTAATTTCAATTATTTTTTTAATTTCAATTATTTAACAATAGCCAATACATCTTCGAATTTTAAAAACTGATATTCAACATCGTTAATTTTGTAATCATTGCCACCCCATTTTTTATAAATCACTGTATCACCAGCTTTTACCGGGCATTTAATTTCTTTTACCCCACTTTCCCAAACTGACTCACCACAAGATAAAACTTTACCATGTTGAGGTTTTTCAGTATTGGATTCTGGTAAATAGATTCCAGAAGCAGTTTTATTAGAAGCAACAGCTGGTTCAACTAAAATGTATCCAGCCAATGGTGAAATTTTCTTGACAGATATATCTGACATAATCAACTCCTTTTAAATTAAAATTATATATACTATTAAATTGGCAGTTTTATTATGCGACTGCTAAGGCAACATATAATATATCGTAATGAAATATTAAGTCAACAGCAATTCTCAAATAAGAAAGAATGAAAACTTATTTGGTTGAATCATCAACCTCGTCAGATACCACTACTTTGTTACTCCCTTTTGCATTTACCAACTTTACAGCAGAAAGCAAAAATCCCTCGCAATCTAGACCTCTATCTTTAAAATAATGATTTAGTTCTTCTTTAACAATATTCTCTACCTCAGAACGATGTTGTTTTATTTGATCTAAGGTCAAATCGGAAAATAAACCTGCTATCTTACTTCTAGAAAAAGGTCTGACAACTTTTGAGACTACATTTTCACCAAGATTTTCCCATAATTCGGGCGCATTGTGTTTATCAATTCTAAAAAGAATTGATCCTTCAACACTGATATCTTTGCCGTCTTTAGTAGTAACGAATACTTTTTCATCTCCTAAAGCTTCTTTATTTTTTGAAAAATCAAAACCATCGGAGATAGAATACTCAATTATTTGAGCATTAAAAAGTTTTGCAACTTGCCAAAAAGGAATTTTGAAATGCAGTCCTGGTCCCCAAATTCTGGGCAAAACCCCACGACCTCTATCATAAATACATGCGACATGACCAGGGGGAACAGAAATAAAAAAACCACCAACTACTTCGTCTACCAAAAAAGAAACAACAAGTCTATCAAATTCCATATGATTAAATTTAATTTATATCTTAGTATTGTATAACTTAGTTTAGTAAAACAAAAGAGTACTCTTATTAGTAACAAAAAAAATATTTTACAATAACAACTATTTCTCGAAGACAATTATTTCTCGAAGACAATTATTTATCGAAGACAGCTATTTTACAGCAACCACTATTTTTTCTTCACCAACTTTTTCTTTGTGATTTTGTTTTTGGGCGTCTTTTTCTGCTTTAATAAATTTATATGATGAGTATTTTCTTTTAATTGCTTTGAATATAGTAATAATAATACTAAATATCAGCGACGTAATCACAAAGAGTTTTTTTCCAGCAGGTAATCCCATAAAAATTATGAATGAAACTAACGGTAGCACAAGTTGTAACCTAACTACTTCATGCCGACTAACTTTATATGGTGAAGTAAACAACGAAATACTTTCTAAAAAGAAAATTAAAAAAGTTTGAACTAAGTTCAGAAATATATTAGTTCTTGACAAGTCATACTTGCCCAAAAACATCAAATTAAACGGCAAATCAAACTTAGGCATAAATTGATATATCAAATGAATATCTTCACCTTCCAGACCAGTCTTAAATATCTTCCAAAGCATTAAGGCTATCGAAACCTGAATAAAAAGATTAAAAAGTTCGCCAACCATAACTTTTCTACTTTTAACCAAAATTTTCCGTTTTTCTTTTTCAATTTTAATTGGTTCAGTTGCATAAAGCTCTTCGATATCACGAACTTTTTTTGCAATTTCTCTTCGTTCAATTTCAGACCTGTCTCCAGCCAATGAAATTGGCAGCAACAAAATTCTTATCAGCACTGTCAATAAAATGACGGCAATTCCCATATCGGGCTTACCAACAGTAAATTGTCCTAAAATCCAATAAAACCCAACCAAAATATTAAAAAATGGCTGATAAATAAATGTAATAAACAAATTGATGAACATATCGGTGAATTAACTACTCAATTGACTCTCAGAACCTAATATTGCTTCAACAGATTTAACTGCTTTTTCTAGGGAAATAACTAATTTTTGCGATAAATGCAATACTTCTTTATCTAATGAAATCTTTTTTAAAACTAAATTGGAATCGTCTACAAATAAATCCAATGCGTAATCAACAATTTCTCCATACTGCTTTTTCCAAACTTCTTGCTCTGCTTTGGAAAGTTGCATAACTTTATTTAGAACTTTATTAATTTCTTTGACTTCTTTATTTTTTAAATATAAAACAAATTTTAACGAGGAATTAAAATTTTTTGAACGTGGTTTTGATGAAATAGAATCTACAGATATCATAATTGCTATTATTATAGCAAAGTAATTGAATCTTGAAGTAGTATAATACTATACCTGAGAATTAAATATTGTTTTCAACAAAAGATAAACTTCGCAGATTTATTAAATTACTTGCGCTCTTTAAGAGCATAGATCTAAGCTACGTCATACTTTTTTATGAATATAATGTTAAATTCTCAAAAGTAAAAAATGAAGTAAAGAAATGAAGATCATCGATATTAAAAAAACTAGCACGAAGGAAATAATTTCAAACTGCATTGAAGTTTTAAATTCTGGTGGCTTAATTATCTTTCCTACTGAGACAACCTATGGAGCTGGAGTTGATGCTACAAACCCAAGAGCAGTAGATAAGATTTTAGCCTATAAAAGCCGACGTGAGGGCAAACCTCTTTCCGTTGCCTTATCAAATAAAGAGACTACTTCTGAGTATATTTATATCAATGATCAAGCCAATGCTTTAATCGATCAATTTTTACCAGGACCAATGACAGTTGTGTGCAAAGCAAAACCAGATTCTAAAATTGCTCCCGGTGTTATTTCCGAATTTGGCACCTTAGGCATTAGAATTCCCGACTATAAATTAATCCTAGATCTTCTTAGAAAGTTTCAAAAACCAATTACTGCTACCTCAGCAAATGGATCAAATAAAAAAAGACCATACACTGTGGATGATGTCCTAAATAACCTTTCAGAAAAGCAAAAAAAGTTAATAGATTTAATTCTTGATGCGGGTGAATTACCACATAATGAACCTTCTACTGTGATTGATACTACGCTATCTACGCCAGTAACCATGAGATCTAGAGGAATTGAAAAATCACAAGTTACCAACCTGATTTCAAAATCAGAATCAGAAACCAAAGAAATTGCTGGAAAATTATTATTAAAACACTGGAATAATGTAAATGAAAAAGGATTGTTGATTGCGCTTGATGGTAAACTTGGCACTGGAAAAACCATTTTTACCAAAGGTTTAGCGGAATTTTTGAAAATTACTCAGACCGTCAAATCACCCACGTACTCATATATTGAGGAATACGATTATAAACGCCATCAGACTTCTGGCAAATTGTTTCATCTAGATATGTGGAAGGTTGATAGTCAAGATCTTTTTGATAAATTAGAGGTGATCAAACTTTTTGGGAAAAATAATGTCGTCGTAATTGAATGGTTTGACCAAGTTTCAGCTTTTCTCTTTGCGAGCTTGAACAAAAATACTCAATTAAACAAAAAAATGCCTAAAATTATAAAAATTGCTATCGAACAAGATGATAAAACCAAAACTGATGGAAAAGATGGCATAGATAGCAACATTAGAAAACTCAAAATTACGCTGAATGTAAATTACACATGAATCAACATATCTCAAAAGATAATATCATCCTGGCTGTCGACACTTCGTGCGACGATACATCTGCTTCAGTTGTTAAAGGCAATGTGGTTTTATCCAATATTATCGCCTCACAAACAGAACTTCATAGGCCCTACGGAGGTGTATTTCCTACTGTAGCCAAACAAGCTCACAAGGAAAATATTGATGCTACTGTCAAACTGGCTTTGAAAAGAGCTAAAGTGGAATTGAAATATATTGATGCCTTGGCAGTTACCGTGGGCCCAGGCCTGGCACCGGCTTTGGAGGTTGGCATCAACTATATCAAGGAGCTTGCTCAGACTACCAACAAGCCCCTCATTGCAGTAAACCATATCGAGGGGCACGCTCTCTCGGCATTGGCGTGCAGAAATCCCAAAAACCTTTCAAAAAGCATTCCTAAAAAAAATGGTGAACACCCTGAAAAAATCAATTTTCCAGTACTCTCCATTGTTGTATCCGGAGGCCACACCGAATTTATTTTATTCAATGAAATCGGAAAATATGAAATTATTGGCTCAACCATCGATGATGCTGCCGGCGAATGTTTAGATAAAATTGGTAGGATGCTAAACCTTGGATACCCAGCTGGTCCTGTGATAGAAAAGTTTGCAATGCTCGGAAATCCAAAAGCAATTGAGTTTCCACTCCCAATGACTACTATTAAAAATTTTGACATGAGCTTCTCGGGACTCAAAACATTTGCCCGAAACTATATCGAAAGTACTTTCGGGAAAACTTCACTAAATAAACAACAAATTTATGATATGTGTGCATCTACACAATATGGGGTATTTAGGCATATTATATATAAATTGAACAAAGTTTTATATGCTTATAAAGTCAGTGAAGTTTGGCTTGGTGGTGGAGTGGCTGCAAATACAAAACTTAAGCAAATGATAAGAAAAACTTTGACTGATTTTGAGAAAAATGTAAACGCAAAAAATAAAAATGAGGGTAATCAAAAATCATTAGTCAAAATTATATTTAGAACTCCATTTACAAAAAGACTCTGCATGGATAATGCGGCAATGATTGGTTTAGTGGCGGGATATAAATTTGATAGAAATGAATTTGCTGAGAATTCAAAGGCACTAGAGAGGTTGCCAAGATTGAATGTTGAAAATACTAATTTCTAAATACCAACTTCCTATTATTTAGGTTTTTAAGTTTTTGGTCCGTTTAATATTATCCAAATACATTTTCAAATTCGATAATAAAAAATCTTGATTCTTGATTGCAGAGCTATCTTTACCTTTATCTTCCGCTGAATCAGCATCATTGCCAGCTGAATCAGCATCATTGCCAGCTGAATCAGCATCATTGCCAGCTGAACTAGCATCATTGCCAGCTGAATTGGTATTATTGCCAGCTGAACTAGTATTATTGCCAGCTGAACTAGCATCATTGCCAGCTGAATTGGTACTATAATCATCAATCAAACTAGTTGAAGATTCATCTAAAATTTCAGGACCATCATAAGATGTAACATTTGGCTTTTTAACAGCAAAATCACTATCTTCAAAATCTAACCCGTCAAATGAGAAATTTGATTTTTGTGACAACGAAGAATTTTCTGATTTAAAATATAAGGGGTCGATTCCATCGAGAGCATCATCTTCCCCAACATTCAAAGTGCTATTAGCACTCATTCGCCTATCAACTTCTAGTTTTATGTATTCCTGCAACTCATGTTTAAAATTATCAAGAATTTTTTGGAGTTGATCATTATTCATAATTCACTTTTCATTAATAATATTTAGTCATAATTGATAAATATTTTTTGATACCTATCCTTTTTATTACAAAAGAATTGCTTATAGATTGGTATATAAAAGTATACATATCTAGGAAGATTCTTGCAATATTGAAGAAAGATTTTTGCTTAAACTATTATAATCAAGTTATATTGGACAAGCCCCACTCGCACATTTCAAATGCTCATAATCAATGTCTTCTGCCAATAATTCATCTTTTTCGATTTCATCAAGTACTCTCATGAATTCAGAAGTTGTCACCGGCTGCTCAGGTTGGTATTCATAGGCAGTAGCATCTGTTTGAGGCATCACACTACAACATTTTATTCGACTTTGATATTTAATAATCATCTCAGAAAATTCTTTATAGCCAACAATTTCCGGATTATATTTCAAGGTGTAGGAAACTTGATTGCCTGTATCCTCTTTGTTTATCTTGCCATCCTTATCAATACCAGTGATCCAATATTTTTCCAACAATAATAACCATTTAAATTGTTCTTCGGGAGTTGCTTCGCCTGCGGTAACAAGTTCGCCGTTCATCCCAATTCTACAAATCAAAGGTTGAGTAGGAAATCCAACTGCAGTTGAGCCTTTATAACTTTGCAAAACTTTAACTGGATAACCTTTTTCTTTATATTTTTTTACCATTGGATCATCACTCCTATATTGAACCCATCTTATATATTCGCGCATACTTGGCAAATGAGCCCCTTCAGTCAGAGCAAATAGCTTGGAAACGGTCCCAGATGGTTTAATCGTGGTATCAGTGTGCGGCGCAGTTACCCCTATCTTTTCAGAATAATTTCTTGCCTCTTCAACTATCGCATTTTTAAATCTTGCTAAGGTCAACCAAAATTCTTTTGATTTTTCCTCATCGATAAGATCTCTAAAAGCAAATCCATAAGTATTCCAAGCAAATTCGTGAATTCCAGTCATTCCTACGCCAATTCTGTTAGTTCTTTTTACTTCTCGAGAATATAAACAATCCATTGTGTTGACTCTGATCAGAGCTCTAACTGCGGCTCTAAACGCTTCTTCAGCATCATCAAGTGTAGGAGCGTGATAAGGAACAACGTCTGCAATCACACAATAACCACCCAACATATTTAATGAAATTTCCCCACAAGGATTAGGAATTTGTGAATACAATTTTGCAGAGGCATTTCGTGCAATTAAAGACAGCATCTTTTCTGTTCTTTGAGATGGTTTATATTTTTGACTTTCTGCATATTTACCGTCTTGATAATCATCATAACCGTCATCATTTTGAACTAATCGATGTTGATTAATAAAACCTGGCTCCCCAGTGCCATCATCATAACTAGCTTTCATGATAGCTTCTAAAACTTTTTTAGAATGTTTTGTCCTTTGTTTCCAAAATTTTTCATCAACAGTGACGGAATTATTTGCCGACCATAAGAATCCACCCCTTTTGATATCAATAAACTCAAATACTTCTGGATCAGTCCAATTTTTAGTTGCAATTCTAGCGCTTCTTCTAGCACCACCGACTAAAACACATTCGGCCAAATAATGATCAATAAAAAGTGCTTGTTTCCAAAGAGGCATGTCTGCTCCTTTTATTGTAGCAACTCTCTCGATTGCGTTCATGATTGGTTTTGGTCCAGAAGCAGGTCTATTTTGCATTCCCCTAATCACAGATCCTTTTTCTCTAACATCAGAAAAGTCTAAAATCAATAATTCATCCTTAAATTTTTTTTCATAAGCCATAACTTCCATCATTTCAATTGCTTGAGCCCAACCTTCACGACTGTCAGGAACTTTAAACCAGTGAATATTGTCACCTTTGCCATACTTATGTTCTGCGTCGCGAACACTCTCATCAAAACCCCAAACAAAATCTGGATGATCAGAAGAAATCACGCATCTTACGCTTGGCATATTATCCCAATTAACCACACACATATCATCGTCGTATGATCGTCCTACTCCAGATCCATTCATCAATAAGTAAAACACAATATAAGATGCTGAAGCTGTACTGCAGTTAGTAAAGACTTCCATATTTCTGTTGGGCTGAGTTTCATCTCCATGCTGTAAATGTCTGCCAGACATCAAAAGTGATGCATTAGCGATATGCTTTCTCAATACTTCATATTCTTCTTTTTGATGTTTTAAGCCCAATCCTTTGATGTTTTTTACTAACAAAGAATTTCCCAAGGCTACTCTATCAGCAACTTCTTTCCATTTTTCCCAACGCTCTCTACCCGTATCTTTGTCAGTAATTTTCCTCAAGTAGGTTCTTCGAGCAACAGCAACTCCCATGCCATTATCTAGTTTTCTATTGGTAAATTGCATTTGTTTTTTGGGAAGAGTTTTCTTATTCATAAAATCTTTCTAATTGATAAATCCATTTCTATTCTGTAAGTTTATTTAATTCTTCTTTAAAATCCTCAATGCTGTCAAAATCTCTATACACACTTGCAAAAAGTAAATATGACAGTGTATCAACTTTTTTTAGTCTATTAATAACTAGATTTCCGATTTCCCAACTCTTAACTTCACTTGATTTTTTTTGCCTCAACATTCTCTCAACTTCATCAATTAAATCATCAATGTCTGACATTGATATTGGTCTTTTCCAGGTTGCTTTTGAAAGACCCCTTTTTAACTTTTCTCTAGAAAAATCCTCTTTAGAACCATCTTTTTTGATCACTTTTAAATCAATGCCCTCAATTCTTTCATAGGTAGTAAAACGTTTTGCACAACTGGAACAACTACGGCGCCTTCTAATTGTTGTCTGATCTTCAGCCTCGCGTGAGTCAATTACTGACGTTTCTGCCTTGCTACAATAAGGACATTTCATATTTTCCTTGTTAATCCCATATATACATTAAGTTGTATGTATTTAATGTATAAACCACAATATCTTGTGTATTATTTTTTTTAGGAATATAAGAATCTCATGCTTTTAGAATGTGGTCAACCAAAACAAAATATATCAAAATGATTTAAATATCAAATAGATATGATTGAAATTTAATACAAAAAATACCCAAAAATAGAATAAAAACTTATGAGTCAGGAAATTTTAAATTTAGTTTTTTAAATTTAGTTATTTAAATTTAGTTATTTAACTTTATGATTAATGCGTCTAATTCCACTAACAAAGATTCAATTGGAGATGTGTCAACTCTCTCAAAATTGTCTTTACATTTCTTTAACTCCCTGGAATTATTTTCTAATGATCTTAATAGATCTTTTTTGACTGATTCCTGTTGATTATCACTGTTTAGAAATTCTTGAGCAGCGTTAATTAAATACTTTTGGGCTTTAGTCATAGTTGATAAAGCTAGTTCTTCTTGATCATTATTTATCAGGACTTTAGAACTATATAGTCTATCGTCTGCTAATCTCATTTGAACATATATTTTTCGATTGCCAAATGATGACTGCAAAATTATTCTGTCAGCAACCATTAAAATCGGATATAAAACATGATCGGGTAAAATTGTCTTTCCCACATAAAATTTTCGCTCACTAACTCTTAGTGAATTTTCAGATCTAATTTGTGAAGCCATTATTAGAGAAACCCCAAAAATAAAAAGGGCAATTATTAACGCCAAACCAGACATCATCAACTTTGTTTTCTTAGCCATGAACGATAGATTGTAGCACTAAAAAAGTTTTATTCAAATAAAAACTATTGGGAGAAAATCTCTAAAAACCGCTATGAACTAGTAAAACCATTCCCCAAATAGCATGAGATAAAACAAGGGCAAAAGAATTTCTTCTAGTATAAAATAAAAATCCTTGTCCAATTGCAAATAAGAATAAAATAAATATTTGCGGTAAAACCAAAGAAGCATCATATCTTAAGAGAATATTTGGAATGTGAAATAATAGAAATATTATCGAAACAAGCAATACCTGAGATGTCATAGACCAAGTTTTAAATTTTTCTTGAATAACGGTCATTACAAAACTAAAAAATAACAAAGTTTCCCAAAATGCAGTAAACAAGGCTAGTGCAAATTCATACCAAAAAATATTTGAGTCGAAAAGAGACACCGCCTCTACCGTTGCTTCATTTTGAATAATAGTTAAAATTGAAAATACAAAACCCAAAACTCCGCCAACAGTAATTCCAAGCAGTAATCCACTTTTCATTTTTCGAGCAGCAAAAGTATCGGTAATTGATTCTGTTTGAGTAATGCTGATATATAACCACACTGGAAGCCCAAAAAATACTGCTTTACCAAGAGTTTCATCAAACCAAACTGGAAAATTAAATAACATTCTGTATAAAACCCAAAAAATAAAAACCAAAATCAGTAAAGGAAAAAAAACAACATTAGCACTACCATTTTTGTTTTTCAAAACATTTGTAGTGGCTTTATTTTGTGATTGCATCGATAACAATTTGTAATGTTTTCTGTTGATTGGCTGAATATGTATCTATAATTACATCGTATAGATTTGGACGCCAAAAATCAATTGGATCACTAGCTTTTGCTTTGCCAGTTTTAACTACCCACTCATTCCATTCATTAGCATACACTCTTTTCCACTTAGTAAGATTATTGACGTACCTCTCCTGCATATTTTTAATTGCTTCTCCTGGAGTAACAACGTCTCGATTCACAATTCTATCAACTTTCACTGCCTTATCACTACAAATCATTAAAACCTTTAAGGTTCCTTCAATATTTTGAGCCATAAAACCTGACAACCATGATTCAATTATCCACCCACTTTCATTGCTCAATTTCTCTCTCATACCAAAGTCTACTTTTCTATCAAAATCATCTTCATAATGTGAAGCATCATGATGCAAGCCATTTTGCTCAACAAATAACCCTTTTTCTTTGGCGTAGGCTCTCATGAATTCGCCACCACTAAAACCAGTCCAACCAGCAAATTTTAGCGCCTCATGTTTTTTTAACTTATTTAATAAAGTCGTTGAACCACTTCCTGGCAAACCAGAAATTGTAATATTCTTAAATTTGAAATCATCCCCAGGAGATTTAGGTGACATCATATTTCCTTTATTTTGAAATGTTACTATTCGCTTGGGTATTTCCAAAATCAACTTGACATTCTACCAAAGATTTCATTGAATTGCTCAATTGCATTAATTTATTACCAGCCTCATCTAATGAAATAATATTATCATCATTCACATAATAATGAAAAACTCTATTTCTGCATTGTAACCAAGTTTCCCAAAGATCTCGAGCCAATTCCACTCCGCAAATTTGTTCAAGATCATCAAAAAGCCAATACTTATCTCGCTGATTTTCGTGCACATCGGGATTTAATGCTTTACCAATGCGAAATCTTTTCCCTTCATAAGTCTTGATATCAATTATTCTTAAATCTAGAAAACTTGTCTTTAAAAAGCCTTCATAAGCTTTAGACATTGGAAAAACAATAAAAGAATAATCCTCGAGATCTGATTTTAATTCATACTCTCTCTCATATAAATCAACGGCAGTGCGAACCAGGCGCCTGTGTCTGTCGTTCATAAATGAAAACCAACTATTATCTAAGATATGTCTCATGTTTGATTTATTTTTGGTACACTAGACAGTATACTTCAAAATAAAAATTTAAAAACATGAAACGTAAAAAAAATAAACTCAAGGTCAAAGATATTAAGAGATCAAAGAAAGTCAGATCGGTCCTTTCTGGTAAAAATAACTCAACAAAATCTTCATCACTAATCCAAAAAATTAATTTTCAAAAAATAATTAAGCAATTTAATTTAAAACTATTATCAAAAACTATTGATTCAACAAAATTTCAAAAAATATTTCTTAACAAATCGACTCTGAAAATTTTTGGCAAGAAAAAGAAAGATAAGAAATTTATTAAAGTTATTATAATACTGTTGCTTCTCTTATTCTCAGCTTCTGTTTTCGGACTAATTTATTTGCTCAAAGATATTCCATCGCCTCGAAGATTAACAAGTTCTGACAACTACTCGGTAAGTACTCAAATCTTTGACCGCAACAACAAGTTACTTTACGAAATTTTTGCAGATGAAAATAGAACCCCAATAAAACTTAAATCTTTACCCGATTATGTTTTCCAGGCTTCAGTGGCAATTGAAGATAAAAATTTTTATAATCACTTTGGTTTTGATATTTTTGGGATTATTCGCGCACTCAAAACTAATATTACTGGAGGAAGATTAGAAGGTGGATCGACGATCACTCAACAATTAGTTAAAAATGCACTCTTAACTAGAGAAAGGTCATTACAACGAAAAGTTAAAGAGGGAGTTTTAGCCATTTTCACTGAAATTCTTTATACAAAAGATGAAATTTTAGAAATGTATCTTAACTATATTTCCTATGGTGGAACATCTGTGGGAATTGAAGCTGCGGCCAATAGCTATTTTGATAAAAGCGCCAACGAATTAACACTTGCAGAGGCAGCGTTACTTGCAGGATTACCTCAAGCCCCAAGTAGATACTCTCCTTTTGGATCTGATCCTCAAGCTGCAAAAATTCGCCAAACCGAAGTACTAAGAAGAATGGTTGAGGACAAATATATTACCCAAGAAGAAGCAGATAGTGCACAAAAAGAGGTACTTAACTATGCTCTTTCCAAAACTGACATTAGCGCTCCTCACTTTGTCTTTTATGTCAGGGACCTACTTTACGAAGAATATGGAGTGGAAACAGTTGAAAAAGGTGGTCTTAGAGTTACTACAACCCTTGATCTTGACTTACAAAACACCGCTCAGGCTTCTTTGTCAGCAGAAATCAAAAAACTCGAAAATTATCGAGTAGGCAATGGGGCAGCTTTAATTGTTAAACCAGACACTGGTGAAATATTAAGCATGATTGGTTCAAAAGATTACTTTAATTCAACAGACGAAGGACAAGTCAATGTTACTATTGCCGATCGACAGCCTGGGTCTTCGATTAAACCAATAATGTATGCTACAGCATTTCAAGAAAAGGTTTTAAATCCTGGAACAATTTTGATTGATTCTCCAACTTGTTTTCTGTCACCAGGACAAAGACCATATTGTCCAAAAAATTATGATGGTTCGTTCAAAGGCCCAGTCACAATTCGATCTTCTATTGGCAATTCTCTTAATATTCCAGCAGTAAAAGCACTAAAAATTTTAGGAGTTGAAAATTTTATAAAACAAGCAAATAAAATGGGCATTACCTCTTGGACTGATCCTTCTAGATATGGGCTCTCGTTAACCCTAGGTGGCGGTGAAGTTAAAATGATCAACTTAGCTCAGGCATTTGCGGTTTTGGCAAATGAAGGAGTCAAAACTCCATTCACCCCATTTTTAAAAATTGAAAATTATAAAGGTGAAATTCTACAAGAAATTGACATTGAGAAAAGAAAAAAAGATTTGAAAGTTTTAACTGAATTTGATGGTGAAACTGAATTAGGCGATCTTTCTAGAGTGATGGATAGAGCTCCAGCGTATATGACTAGCCATATTATGCAAGACAATAATGCTAGAGTTCAAGCGTTTGGACCTCGGTCAGAATTAGTTATTCCTGGCAAAATAGTTAGTGCGAAAACTGGAACCACCAATGATCTTAAGGATAACTGGACTGTTGGATTCACTCCAGAATATCTGGTAATTACCTGGGTGGGAAATAATAACAACACGCCAATGAACAGAAATGTTGTTTCTGGAGTAACTGGAGCAGCTCCAATCTTTAATGATATTATGAGTTATATTTTGAAGGATATTGATTATGATTGGCAAACAAAACCAGAGGACGTAATTATGGCCGGAGTTTGTGCCAATGGTTTTCCTCCTGAAAAATCAGGAAATAACTGTGCTATTACTTCATCGGATTTTTACTGGGAAGCTTCGAAGCCATCAAGCTCTGAAAAAATTACCAAAGAAGTATGGATCGATCCCACCACAGGATTACCTCCAAAATATGGGGAACAAACTGAGGGCCTGGTACTTGAAAATCATACAATATATATTGATCCAGTCACGAGAGTTTATTGCGTAGATTGTAATAGACCCACCACTGAAGACGGAAAAATTATTTATGAACAAAATACAGTGGAAGATAACTTTTTGATTCAGTATGACGAAAACAAAATTATTAGCTATTAATGTCTAAAAAAATCTTTATCAAATCAAATGTTCAAATGTTGGGGTTATTTGGAAAAAAAAGTAATTCAAACATAAAATGGTTTCAGAAAAATAAGCTCAAAATTAAAATTGCACTTCTTATTTTTGTCACATTTTTTTCAACAGTAGCAATTTTTTTATGGAAATTCTGGGACATCCCTTTAATCTCTCCAATCGATTCTCTCACAACATTTATGTTTTTATCAAAATCGCAACTTCCTAGAAATAATGAAAAGATAGTTTATGGCTTTTTACCTTATTGGAACATCAACAAATTTTCAATACAAAAAGAACTTACTCATCTTGGGTATTTCTCGTTAACTATTGATGCTAATGGCAATTTTGTTTCAGATTACCAGGGAGAAATTGACATGGGTTTGCGCCGACTAAATTCTGATGAATTTATCGACATTAGCAATGATTTAACCAAGAATAATAAAAAAATTGAATTAGTTATTTCTCAGTTCAATTATGATGATATTACATATTTCTTAAATTCAAAAACTTCTCAAGAAAATTTCTTACAATCACTTGATAATGCATTCTTAGCATATCCATTTTCTGGAATAAATATTGATATTGAAACCTCGGGAACAACGAATGAAAAGATGAGACAAAATCTGACTACTTTTCTTTTGTTACTAAGACAACATCTAGATAATAAATATGATCATGTCCAATTAAGTATTGATATGTATGCCGGCGCTGCTGCCAACCAACAATTGTGGAATGTCAAAGATATTGCTCCCTTGGTTGATTATATTGTGGTGATGGCATATGATTTTCATCGCAGTAGCTCTTCAAATGCAGGTCCAGTTGCCCCTCTATTTGGCGGTAAAGATTTATGGGACGGCGACATCAATCATTACTTACAAGCATTTTTGGAAATTGTACCTTCAGAAAAAATCCTACTTGGAATACCTTTCTATGGATATGAATGGCAAACCACATCTAGAGATGCTCAATCACACACTTTTCCTGATACTGGCAACACTGCTAGTTATCAACGAGTAACAGAATTACTTGAGGAATCCGAAAAATTACAGGTTGAAGAGCATTGGAATGAAGATGCATTATCCCCTTATATTTCATATAAAGAAGATGGTGAAATATTTGTAATATATTATGAAGATAGCAGATCGATTTCTTATAAACTTGATTATGTTAATCAACTAGATCTCGGTGGAGTTGCCATTTGGGCACTCGGATACGAAGGCAACTCTCGAGAACTTTGGGATGTGATTGAAAGAAAAATTAATATCAAAGTTGAATAATATTATTATATATCATTTTGCTTTACATCTTAAATTATTTATATATAATGTCATTATTCAGAAAAATATTAAATAATACACAAATAAAACTCTAAATAATATGATTAACAACATAGAAGATGCAATGCAACCTTGGGCAGATTATGCTTCACTGAATCAAGCTCATGTACAAGACTATCCCAATAAAAATAGTGATCAAGAACAGTCAATTGAAGAAGATGCAGATACTACTCAAGATTGGAAAAAAGGAGGATCTGAAGAAAGGCAATTCACTAGTGAAAATTCAGTAAGATTAGCAAATGAGCGTTCATTCAATTCATTGTTGGATAGTGCAACCCAAAGACAACAAATTTTAGATTTATGGAGCGCTGTTATTTCTCCAGATGAAACAAATTCAAAGAAAAAAACTAGATATCAAATTCTCACTGGAGCTAATGATAATAAACAAGAAGAGTTCTCAAAGCTTGTTGCTAAAAAACTAGAGACTTTTGAAAGCCAAGACAAATCAAGTAAACCTTATATAGATCAAATCAGACAAATGGCTTCAGCAGAAGAAATAGATCATCAAATGGAACTTATTCTGCCTGCTATAGAAGATTTAGTAAATATAAAAAAAATGAGAACGGAAAATTTACAAGAAATCAAGCAAGAAGCTTTAGATAGGAAAAAGCAATTAATAAGGATTGAGATAGAAAGAGAATCAAGATTGAAGCACTATGAATTAACGAAATTAATAAAGGAAGCTACTTATGTTCAAGAGGTTAATGAATGTCTAAAAGAAGCAAGGAAGTTGAAAAAAAGTGGTCACTTATCTATAAATCATTTTATAGATATTATTAAGATCGCCCAGTCAAAAATAAACAGATTTAGTGATAGCAATTCGTTTGATTTACGTAATGAATTAGAAGAAGCTTTAAATTTGGCGGATGACATGGAAACGATTAATTATTGGGTAGCACGTGCAAAAGAACTTCATGCGAATGGCTTGCTACATAGAATAGATTTAACTATATTTTTAAATAAAGTGACCAGTTACAAAAATAGTGTATGAAAAACTCTTAATTTAGGAAATAATCCTAATTTCAATTCATAATACAAAAGTTATTTTTCTTAACAATTCTCTTAATTAATTTGTTTCAGACTATAAATACATCCAATTGTATCAAGTAGTTTAGTGTGTTATTATCCAAAATCGGACTAAATATTTCGAACTATTGATGGAAAAAATTACCCTCACCCACTACAATCAAAAAACTAAAAAAGAATATTTAGAGAAATATCTACTTTCATATGCAAAAAAACAAAAAATAAATCAAAAGTTGGAGCAAAAAAAATTAGAAAAATTAAAAAAGTTTCCAAAGCTATACATATTAAGCAATAAATTTCAAAAGCAGCAAAAAAAAATTAGAAAAACGCTGCAATTTCAAAAAAGAAAAATTAAAAAATCAAATATATATCAACTTTTAGCTGATATATTTATCTCTTTTAAACTAACTTTTAAAAATTACTCGATTCATTCGGTTGCAGCAATTCTAATAAGTTTGCTAATTTTTTCCGGTACATACTGGACCTATGATCAAATTTTCAAAGACTTACCTTCTCCCTATGATTTAACCAAAAAAGAACAAAGTGTTTCTACCAAAATCCTAGATAGGAATGGGGAAATTTTGTATAGAATTTATGAAGATGAAAATCGCACAATTATACCTTTGTCAGAGATTCCAAAAAATTTGATTAACGCTACTATCGCGATAGAAGATAAAGATTTTTATAATCATCACGGATTTTCAATCCGTGGCATTTCAAGAGCAATCATTTCAAATATTAAAGGTGAAGATCTACAAGGAGGTTCAACCCTTACGCAACAATTGGTAAAAAATCGTCTACTTTCTTCAAAGAGAACTTTCAGTCGAAAATTTAAAGAATTACTGCTCGCAATTTTAGTTGAAGGAGTTTATACGAAAGATGAAATTATTGAAATGTATTTAAACCAAGTTGCATACGGTGGATCAACCTATGGTATTGAAGAGGCTGCGCAAAAATATTTTGACAAATCTGCTAATAAATTATCACTTGCTGAAAGCGCCATGCTCGCTGGTCTTCCTGCCGCTCCATCTGTGTATACTCCGTTTGGGGCAAATCCGGAATTAGCCTTAAATCGACAAGAAGAAGTTCTTAGAAGAATGGTTGAGGATGGTTATATTTTAGAATCATCGGCAGAAAAGGCAAAAAAGCAAGATTTAGTTTTTAATACCAGTAAAATTGAAATTGAGGCTCCACATTTTGTCATGTATGTAAAAAAAATTCTTGCCCAACAGTATGGTGAAGACATATTAAATAATGGTGGTTTGGAAGTTAAAACAAGCCTAGATTTAGATACTCAAAAAAAAGTTGAAAAAATAGTTTATGACGAAATTCAAAGTTTACAAAAACTCAGAGTCGGCAATGGAGCTGCTATGGTCACTAATCCACAAACTGGTGAAATACTGGCAATGGTTGGAAGTGCAGACTACTTTGACTTCGAAAATGATGGTCAGGTAAATGTAACTTTAAGACCAAGACAGCCCGGAAGTTCTATCAAACCAATCAACTACGCTCTTTCACTTTCAAATGGAAAAACCCCTAGCACAATCATTAACGATAGTTCTATCACATACCACACTTTAGGATCAAAACCTTACACTCCCAAAAATTATGATGGAAAATATCATGGCAATGTCACAATTAGAGAAGCCCTGGCATCCTCGTACAATATTCCTGCAGTAAAATCTTTAGCTGAAAATGGAGTAAGTAATATGCTTGATTTAGGTGAAGAAATGGGTATATCTACCTGGAAAGATAGATCAAGATTTGGTTTATCATTAACTCTTGGTGGTGGTGAAGTAACTATGTTAGATATGACAGAAGTCTATGGAACTTTTGCCACAGGTGGCTGGCACGTTACCACCAACCCAATTTTAGAAGTTAAAGATTATAAAGGAAACATTTATTATCAAAACAAATGTGCACTTGAAAACAAAGATTGTAAAGAATCACAAGTACTCAGCGAAGATGTTGCTTTTTTAATTTCAGATATCTTATCTGACAATGAAGCCAGAACTCCCGCATTTGGACCAATTTCGACTTTAAATATTCCCAATCAACAAGTTGCAGTAAAAACTGGAACAACCAATAATCTAAGAGATAATTGGACCTTTGGATACACCACCAACAGATTAGTGTCGGTTTGGGTAGGAAATAATAACAATACGCCAATGAGTTATGTTGCATCTGGAATTACTGGCGCCTCTCCAATATGGAATAAGATTATGAGGACTCAACTCAGCGATCTGTTTCCACATAGATTTCAAGTGCCAACGAATGTTGTCAAACTTCCTATCTGTATTACTTCGGGCACACTCCCTTGCACTGGATGTCCTAAAGTTAGGGAAGAATATTTTATCAAAGGAACAGAACCAAAAACTAAATGCACAATAATAGCTGATCCAAATAAGATGCCAAGCAGAAAACCTGATTCTAATCAAAGAGGTCAAATATTAAATGGAATAAGTTTCTAATTCAATTAATTTCTACTAAAACGACTGACTAAGAATGAAATAATTATTGTAATAATTAGTAAAATTGGAGCTACTAATTTCTCAATTTGCTGTTGTTTTTTTTTCTTTTCTTTAAGAAGCTTTTTTTCTAAACGCTCTCTTTGTTTTTCATGCTTATCTTCCTCAATTCTTTGAGTCTTTTTAATTAACTCTTCATTAGAATAATCTGCTGAGGAATGTCTTTTCTTCATAATCGCACATCTCTCATAACTGTAGCTTTCGCAACTATTAAATCAACAACCTGTCTAATTGATAAATCCGTAGTATCTACTATCCAAGCATCATCAACTATTTTTAAAGGATCATTTTGTCTTTCAGAATCGAGTTTATCACGACTTATCAAGTCCAAATATACTTGATTAAAAGAAATATCTACTCCTCGACTTTGTAACTGAATATGTCGACGATTAGCTCGAACAAAATCTTTACCAGTCAAATATATTTTAAGATTTGCATTGGGCAAGACTCTATAGGTAATATCTCTACCCTCCATAACAACGTTTTGATTGGCAGCTATATGTTGCTGTTTTTCAACAAGTACTAGTCTAACAGACATAATTTGTGCTACTTTTGAAGCACCATTTCCCACTTCTTCGCTCCTAATTTTCCATGAAACATCTTTGTCGTCAACAATCACCGTGGTAAGACGACCATCTTTTTCGAAATCAATAGGATTACGCATTTGAATATCAGCGTTTCTAATCAAATTTACAATTTTTTCTTCATCATGAAAATCTACTTTGTTTTGAAGAGCTAATAACGATGCAACTCGATACATTGCTCCCGTATCAACATACAAAAAACCTAATCTATCTGCTACTAATCTAGAAACAGTTCCTTTTCCAGCAGCCACAGGACCATCGATCGCAATATGAAATAATTTTTCTTCGCTACTCATAAGTAAATTTATTGTATACCTATATTATTTTTTAGCTTTTCGAGTAGTTTTGCTTGAATTTTTGCTTGAAGTTTTTCTTTTAGCTTTTTGTGAAATTGGTTTTGCGGAAGTAGTTTCCCATTCATCACTATCAGATGTAAGTAATCCACCCAAACCAACAACTATTAAAACTATTGGCCAAAGATTCCAAAATGCTCTTGGCAAATATCCGAGGTTAGAAGCCAGGAAGATCAAACCCATTGTTACCAGTGCAGCAGGCCAAAAAACTTTTTTAGGCATAAGTGATACTCCTTTAAATAATAAAAAACTATTATCTATATTAAAAATGAAATTTATACAAATGTCGAGGGTATGTTTATTAAATTATCTCAATGACTTTATTTCTTTAGCAACTTCTCGATCAAGAGTTCTTTTTTTCATTTTTGCCCTTTTATCGAATAATTTTAATCCACGGCCTACTCCAATTTTTAATTTTATATTTTTCCCTACCAATTCAAAACTTAATGGAATAAGCGAACGACTTTTTTGATCCAACTCAACTTTTAAAAATTCAATTTCTTTTTTTCTTAACAACAATTTCCTAGTTCTCTTAGAATCATAATTTTCGTTATCAGCAAACTTATAAGGAGTGATCTGCATATTGATCAAAAACACTTCGTTTGAAATAACCTTAACATAACTACCCTTAAAACTTCCACTTTTGTTTCTAAGACTCTTAACTTCAGGGCCCGTCAACTCAACCCCAGCCACATAAGTTTTTTCAATGGCGTAATCATGGACGGCTCGTTTGTTTTTGAGTAACAACATGAAGATATTATAACAAGGATAAATTACTCATTAGCATCAATCTCAAAAATTATTGAACCGCTAACCGCATAAATTTTATTGGAGGACTTGCTGACTGCAATTGAGCTAACAGTTGCAAGAGACACAGATTTTATTTCACGTATAAAATCACCCGATTTTGACAAAATTACTATTCGCTTATTGTTGGCATCTAAAATATAGAGATTGTCTAAGTCGTCATTGGTGTAAATTTTTATACCATTCAAAAATTGATTACTAAGACCCCTAATTTCAAAACTCTCTTCTTTGCCTGAGGCAAATTTCTTTATTTGGCCACTTGAATTTGTAAGCCAAATATCACCATCAATTGCCATTGATAAAACTTCATCATATTTCAAACCAGTTTCAGATTTCATCCAGCCCACAGGATCTGAATAACCTTCTGATTCTTTCGAATATCGATAAATATTGCGTTTATCAGGACTAAAAACGTACACAAATCTATCATACGCATCAATATACAATGCATTTCTATTTGAATCTCCCAAAACCTTAACCTCTTTTATTTCACTACCTTCTTCCAAATCAAAGGACTTAATTCCATCAGTTAATACATAAACGGTATTAGCATTGATTGATAAATCTTTTACTTGTTCAAATTTTGCAAAATCCCTAACACTGACTTTTTTGGTGAGTGCATCCAAAACAACAACCTGTTTTTTTTCTGAATCAAGTATACTAATTTTCTCATTACTAACATCAAGATTGCTTGCAATATAATCAGATCTAACCAACCTAAGATCGTAAAATATTGGTAGTTCATCCAATTCAACTTTTCCTGAAATTTCATCGTAAAAAGTGGTGGTTTCAGCGAGTTTATTATCAATCAAACTTACAGAACTACTCTTTAAATTTTCTGCCTTCAATTTTTCAAGGGAGTTAATTACTCCCAAAGTAATATCTCTAGAAGAAATTGGATCATCATTAATATTCTGCTTAGCGATTAAAATTCGTTCTTCAATTGGAATCAATAGATTTTGAATCCTTTCTTTATCCTTGCGTCTACCATTGGTAAAAATAACAATAGTAGTAAGAAACACGATAAAAATTAATCCAATAATAAGAAATTTAAACAGACTTTTGTTTCTACCACTATCATCGCGCAAAGAGATTTTGCCATTAAACAAATCCTTCAATCTAATCTTTTTTAAAGACTTAAAAAATACTTTAATTTTTGACAAGTTAATTTTTTTTATTAAATTCGGAAGATATTTGATCAAAATAACAAGATAATTAATCAGACCTTTGATAATCATTATTATTTTAAATAAATAATCGCTTGACAACAACTTAATATCATTCTCTTTTTCAATAATGAAAGAATTATTTTCATTAGCTTGGAGTCCTTCGTCTTGATCGTCAAAATCAATACTGGCTTGAATACTTGGTTCTTTTTCCCAGTTTTCGTTATCTGAAATTTTTTCCAAAGATTTTGCTTGATTAATAAATACAATTGCCGACAACGAAGAATCTGCTTGAGCATGTAACCCAGGAACTACGGAAGTAATAATAATGTCAACATCAAAACCCTTTATAAATTTTTGCTCAATTTCATTAAGGAATTGCGAAGCTTGATATGTAGTAAGAACAAATACATCATTTTCTGTATAACTTCCTTTTACAATTTTAATTTCATCCTTTGAAAACAAAATTTTTCCCACTTTTTCTTTTCGTTTTAAAAACACCGAGCCACCATATGTTACAAAAATGCTTTTATCACCATTTATCAATGCACTTGATAAATATATTTTGCAATCGTTATCTTGAACAAATTCAATTAAATCATTAACAAACTCGTGGAGTTGCTCAATATCATAAAAATAGAAATCAGAAATTTTGTCTGAAACATCTCTTCCAACATTGCCGGCGTGTTTACCAGAAATAGCAAAGACACAGATTAATCTAGTGTTAACTGAAGATGTGCTTTCAGCTACTTGGGACCAACCAGTAAACTGTGGCAATCCAACGACTGGAGTTACCTTGAAACGAATCATTAATCAGATTCTATCACAAGAAAATTAAAATTACCTTACAAAACTAGCAAGAAGTATATCAAAACCAATACGCTAGCAATAAAATGCACGTATCCCAAAATTTTGTTATTTAAAGAAAAAGTGGTACTTAAAGTTTTACTCATTAATGAAACTTGCTTAATAATTAGAAATGCAAATAAAACATAAATTACGCCACCAAGAATAAACATGTACTTGATTAAAATTAACATAAAATCATTGCCCGGATTAAAATCAAGCATTCCTGAATTTGATATAAGTGTTAACATTAAAGTAATCATTATTTAACCCTTCCTTCAAACTTTTCAAGTTCTTCTTCTAAGATCATCTCATTTAATAAAGCTGTAACTTTTGAAGTTTTAGGGACATTTTCAAAACATAATTCCTGTTTAGTGGCAGCAGTTTGAATAATAATAGTGCCATAATCAAAGATTGAGGAAAAAAAACCACTGGTTAATGAGGTAATATCTTCAATTTTATCTATTTTAGTTGTCGAAATATCTTTATAAATCATTGAGATAAAATCAACATCAATAATTCTTTCATCAGTCACAATATAAACTCTATAAAACCATTTTAAATATGACTCAAGTGCAAATCCTGTCGTTAATAAATACCATCCTAAAAGACTTGCAAATTGAAATCTCGAAGGTAAAAATGAGAAAATTTCTGAGACAGAAAAAAGGATTGGAAGCATAATCATTACAACAACTATCGCAACCCACTTTACCTGAGTAACTACATGCTGTCTTAACAATAAGATAATTTGTTCATCCTCTGCTTGAATATCGATAGTTAATCTTTTAGGTTTGGGCAAATATGATGATATTATCCGTCGAGCTGGAGGCTCTTTTCTCATTGTTTCAGAATATTCATCGACGTGTCTTCTTTTTTTGTTTGTTGAAGCTGATGTATGAGTTGATTCTTTATGCGACATATAGATTATTATATCATCTCAAGTAAGTGAAGAACTATTTAATCTGGAGTTGTTGGCTTTTAATTTTAGATTATTAACCTCGAAATCAGTGGATTCCATAAAAAAATCTTCAAGCATTTCCTGACAACTTTTATAAAAATCAAATATCGAGGAATTATTAACGAGTTTATAATCTGCTAACTCCAAACACTCTGAAACTTGTTGACCATTACCATCTTCACCTACGCCTAAATCTCTTGCATCAACTTGCTTAAACTTAGAAGCAGATGCTGAATCCTCACCCCTAACTTTAGCTCTTTCTATATATCTTTCTAAACGTCGATTTTTATAAGCAGAAATATGCACAATTTTTCCACCCAAACTATCCTTAATTGTCACAACTTCTTGAGGATTTCTCACACCGTCAATTACCACTAAATCATGTTTTTTTATTTCATTTGCAATTTTTTCAACAAGTACGGCGCCACCAAAGCTTTCTCTTAAATCATTGCCTACATCTTGTAAGTTCTTTCTCGTCATTGCTAAACCACGAGCTTGAGCTTCGTTTCTCACTACATCAGAAAGAGAGAAATATTTAAATCCCTTTGATTTCAAAAACTCAGAAATGGTTCCTTTTCCGCTAGCAATTGGTCCAACTAAAGCAATAATAATTTTCATCTATAAACACTGTACAAGAAAAAACCCAAATTAAAAACTACCTTTTAAGCACAGCCATAAATGTTTCTTGATTAAGCTCAACTTTACCAAATTGCTTCATACGTTTTTTGCCTTTAGCTTGTTTGGAAAGGAGTTTTTTTCTTCTAGTAACATCACCACCATATAATTTAGCAGTAACATCCTTTCTAAATGCTTTGACAGTTTCTCTTGCTATCACTGTGCCCCCAATTGAAGCTTGAATTGGAAGCTCAAACATTTGTCTTGGAATTACATCTTTCAATTTATTGACTACACTTCTTCCTTGTTTAGAGGCACTTTCCCTGACAGTCATAAAACTTAATGCCTCAACTTCTTCTCGATTTAACAAAATGGAAACTTTAACAACATCTACTGGTCTAAATTCAAATAGCTTGTATTCCATTGAAGCATAGCCAGAAGAAAGTGATTTTAGCGTATCATGAAAATCGGTTATCAACTCTGCTAGAGGAACAACACATTCAATATTTACTCTATTCCCCACATGGGTGCTTTTTACAAAACTTCCTCTTCTCTCTCTGCAAAGATTAATAATTTCGCTCATTTGATTTGTTGGTGCAAGAATATTTACTCTTGTAATCGGTTCTCTAATTTCTTTAATTGTTGAAGGATCAGGCATATCAGAAGGGGTTCGTACTAATAATTCCTCACCTGTAACGCTGGTTACTTGATAAGTAACGGAGGGGATTGTGGCAATAAGCTCTAAATTGTATTCTCGTTGTAATCTTTCAACCACAATTTCTGCATGTAAAATACCTAAGAAACCAACTCTAAGACCGCTTCCGAGCGCCTGTGAATGAGTACCTGAAAATTTTAATGCCGCATCTCTAAGAGACAGCTTGTCCATTGCATCTTGTAAAAAAGTAAATTCACCAGCATCTGTGGGATAAATTTCCATATAAACCATTGGCATTGGTTCTTTATATCCAGCCAAAGATTGGACTTTTTCTCGTTTACTGAAAGTTGTCATAGTATCACCAATTTTTAAGGACTTAATATCTTTAAGTCCAGTGGCTACATAGCCAACTTCTCCAGCTCTTAGTTCATGAGTGGAATTCATTCCTGGGGAAAATACTCCTAAATCAATCGGTAAAAAAGAAGCTTTGGATTGCGTAAAGCCCATTTTTTCTTTTTTAACTACACCATCAACAACTCTTATCAATGCCACAGCACCTTTGTGTGAATCAAAATGTGAAGTTATCAATAAAGAGCGCGTATCTTTTGCATCATCACCTTCTGGGGATGGAATACGATCTATGATTGCTTCCAAAACAGATTGAACATTTTCACCAGTTTTTGCAGAAACCATAATTAATTCATCTTCACTACAATCACACAATTCCATAACTTCTAATGACACTCTTTCAACTTCTGCAGAAGGCAAATCAACTTTATTTAATACAGGAATAACTACTAATCCTAATGCTTTTGCTTGTTCAAAATTTGACAATGTTTGTGCTTGAATTCCTTGCGATGCATCTACTATTAATAAAACACCTTCGCAAGCAGCTAAAGAACGACTAACCTCATATCCAAAATCAACGTGTCCTGGAGTATCAATCAAATTAAAAATATATGTTTGATTCTCATGATTAGGACTAACGTATTCAATTCTTACAGGAGCCAATTTAATAGTAATCCCTCTCTCTCTTTCAATGGGATTACTATCCATCATTCTATCCTGAAAATTTAAAGCATTAACTGTATTTGTGAAACGCAAAAATCTATCGGTTAAAGTTGTTTTACCATGATCAATATGTGCAATGATAGAAAAATTTCTGATAGAAGCGCGCGAATAGGCTTGGCTTGACATCTTTCACCTGCTCCTCGAGATGATATTATTTTTTAACGGCTGAAGATTTTGCTTTACTAACTTTTTTTGTTGCTTTTTTTGCCACGGATTTTTTAGCTGCTGCTTTCTTACTAGCTTTTTTTGCCACGGTTTTTTTTGCCCCCGATTTTTTGGCAGTAGTTTTCTTTGCCCCCGATTTTTTTGAAACTTTGACTGAAGATTTCTCTTTTAATTCAGAACCAACCAATTTACTAAGCTGAGATTTTAATCTTCCTGCTTTATTTTTATGCATTAAATTTCTTTTAACTGTTTTATCAATACTTGAGAAAGCAGCGGTTAAATTGGCATCGGTTGGCTCTTTTCTCATCTTGTCAGTTTTAGTTTTTAAAATTGACTTGACTCTTGAATTGATAACAGCTTTTTTTCTACTAGATCTGAGTGCTTTTTTTGCGTTTTGTAATATTGGCATATATATTGTTTAATGATATTAATCAAATTTTAACTTTTACTATTTTAGACTAGGCAGGAATTATACCAGAAATATTCTATAATTGATATAAATGTTTTCACTTACAAAAAATACTATCACGAAACTGCTGACAAGCAATACCAAATGGTTGGAAAATCAACAAACTAGTATTAATTCAGCCGCTGTCGTAATCGCTTTAGCCAATATACTATCCATTGTTTCGGGATTTGTGAGAACGAGAGTTATTCTCTCATACTTCAACGAAGAAATAGTTACTGCCTGGACACTGGCATTTCAAATTCCTGATATTTTATTTCAACTATTAATTTTTGGAGCTTTATCAGCATCCTTTATTCCCATATTTTTATCCGTTAAACAACGTTATGATTCCCAAACAGCTTTTAAAATGAGCTCTATTGTGCTTAATATTTTATTAGTCCTATTTGTGGCTTCAAGCCTTGTAATCTTTATTTTTGCTGAACCTCTTACTATTTTTAGGATTGGTGACAAAATTTCGTCTTCTCAACTCGCAATTGTGATTGGACTAACAAAAGTAATGCTCCTTGCTCAAATATTTTTTACCATTTCCAATGTTATGACTGGTGTTTTACAGTCCTTTCAAAGATTTATCATTCCAAGTATTGCTCCAATTATCTACAATTTAGGCATAATTATTGGAATTGCAGTCTTTCATAAATCATTTGGAATTTACTCAGCAGGCATAGGTGTGGTGCTTGGCGCACTATTGCACATGTTTGTACAAATTCCCCTTGCTGGTAGGCTTGGATTTAAACCAAGTTTCTCACTTAATTTTAGACACCCGGGAGTAAAAAAATTATTACTTCTTTCTCCAGCTCGATTTTTGACTATTGGACTTGCCCAAATTCAAAGCCTTGCCTTAGGATATTTTGCTACATCCATTGGCCAACTAAGCTTTCTTTATATTTCCTACGCAACTTATTTATCAGTTTTTCCCATTAGACTCTTCGGAGTACCACTAAGTCAAGCGGCTCTGCCATTTTTATCGGAATATTCTGGAGAAAATCAATTGATAAAGTTTAGAGATTTGATTTTACAATCCTTAAATCAAATCTCATTTTTAGCAATGCCAACATCTGTATTGTTGCTTATTTTAAGAGTTCCTATAGTTCGTTTAGCTTTTGGAACTGATAATTTTAGTTGGCATTCGACTATTACAACAGGAAAAATCTTGGCAATTTTAGCTATTTCCATTACTGCTCAAGCTATGGTTCAACTTCTGATTAGAGGCTTTCATGCTCTTAAAAATACCAAAACACCTTTGATAATCTCTATCATTTTTACTATTTTTTATCTCACAAGCTCATTTTTAATGGTTAAATATACCGATTATGGAATATTGGGATTAGCTCTTATAAATTCCGTAAGTTTTGTTTTAGAACTTTTTCTTTTTATGATAATATTCAACCGCTTCATTCCAAATTTTATTGGAAAATCTTTAATTATTCCTCAACTTAAAATGCTTTTAGCAAGTTTCTTCATGGCGATATTTCTCTATCTTCCATTTAGAATCTTTGACGAATTAATCTTTGATACCACTAAAACAATTGAGCTTGTTGCGTTAACTATCACAACTGGAACAATTGGAATGCTTGTGTACATTTACTTTGCAGCCATCTTTGATATTAAAGAGCTTGAATTAGTGAATCGAGCAATTCAATCGTTTGGTAAAAAATGGAAAACTGGAACTGTAAAGACTCAAGAATTTTTAATTGAAACTTCGATCGATGACGAGGTAATTTAGTCTAGGTATTGGTTACAATATAAATTTCTTGTACAATAAAAACCATTGATGAAAAAAACTGCCCAAATAAAGATTAACTTAATTCCAAAAGATCCTTTTTTTTCTACCATTATTGGCAAATTACTCAAGTGGGCACTATCTGTTGGCAGATATATCGTAATTTTCACAGAACTCGTAGTGATTATGAGTTTTATTGCCAGATTTACTTTAGACAGACAAGTAACTGACTTAAATTCCTCTATTAATCAAAAAAAACAAATAATACTTGCTTATGGAGATATTGAAGAAAGTTTTCGAACCGCTCAAGAAAAGATTTCTCAATATGAACAAACAGAACAAGAAGCTAATATTATTGATACATTCGAAAATTTAAGTAAAATTATGCCGGATGGCATAATTCTTGAGGATCTTTCTATAAAACCAACAACCATTACAATTTCAGGACAAACATTCTCACAAACATCATTTAATCTACTGATCAACAATCTTCAGCTCTCTCAAGATTTTACCAAAATTGACGTTGGAGAAATTGAATCTAATAAAGATAAAACAGGATTGAGTTTCCGAATTCGAGCTAATACAAGACAAGAGGTAAAAATTGAGAAAGCACCAGTTGTCAATGAAAAAGTCAACTTATTAGATAGGACCCAAGGATTATAAAATGAAAAGTAAAGCCCTACCTATCAACACATCAAAGAAAAAAAAGGAAATAGCAAGCGCCTTAAATCGTTTCTATCAAAAACCAATTGCTAGAGTTTCTCTAGAATTATTTTTAACCATTGGTCTAGTGTCATTTTTGGCATTATTTGCTATCAAACCCACTATTCTTACCATGTCCAACCTTATTAAAGAAATTGAAAACAAGCAAAAACTTGAATTACAATTAACTCAGAAAATTGCTGCATTACAAACTGCTCAATCAGAATTTATTTCCATTGAACCATTATTACCAATTCTAGATGAGGCTATTCCGTCAAATCCTGAATTAATAAGAACTGCTAAAATTATTGAAAAAGTTGCCACTGATACTCAAGTCATAATTAGAAGCATAAGCGTTTCGGATCTACCACAAAATTTACTACAAGATGTTCCATTTTCACAAAAATCCAAACAAAATTTAAGCTTTTCTGTAAGTGTTTCAGGCGATTATATTTCAATTAGAAATTTTACAGAAACACTCAGAAAATCAAGAAAAAGTTTTGTTATCGATACTATCAATTTTTCCATTGATGAAAGCAAAGGCTCTAAAAAACTTACTGCAAGCATTACTATTAATGCTCCATTTTTTGGAGTAGAAGCAATTAAAAAGAAGAAATAAAAAAGGAAAAGTGGCAAAAGAAAAAGATATCAAAAAAGACTTCCAGCAACTAAAAACTAATAAACAATTTTTAGTAATTCTAATTTTACTATTTGTTTCAGCTTTTTTCTGGATAGTTATTAGCTTGATCAGTTCTCAAACAAATGACGAAGTTTCCAGCGAACTCACTCTCTTGGCTAAACCCCTTGTTCCAAATATAAACAAAGAGGTTTTATCAGAAATTCAAGCTAAATATTCATACTCTGATGAAGAGCTGTCTTCATTTGTTATTTACAAAATTTTAGTCACAAGAGATGGAAAAACTGAGAGAGTCGTTCCTCTAGATGTATCTATTGACGACATTGATCCTAAAAATACTGTTGTTTCTACTCCAAAACCACCGGGGTTTGGGTCGTTATTACAATCAGAAGTTCAAGAATCCGAAAACAAAACAAATGACAATAATATTGAAGCAAGCCCAGACATCAACTTAGATAAAAATTCCCCAGATTATATCCCACCTACTTTGTTAAATAGTAGTCTGTAAATTCTTGAATGAAGATCGATATATTTTGTATATATAAATCTCACTTCATTCGGTCTTTGTTCGCGTTGCTTTCTTGACTATATTTATCTAAAGTAGATATTAAGGTGTGGAATGCACACTTTTGTTTTGTATGAAAACTTATGTTTAAATTTAAAATACCAAAGAAAATTTTAGATAAAAGAATTCCTACTTTAGCGGGTATGGGAATTTTGATTATATCTTTAGTAGCAGGTACCCTACTAATTGGCCAGGGAGGTGGAGTTTTTTCTCCAAGAGCATCCGTAGAAACAACTCCTAAAAATATTAAAGTAACAAATGTTTTTGATACAAGTTTCACAATTTCTTTTTTAACTGATGAAGAAACTCCTGGATTTGTTAAATATGGTACGGCAGAAAATAGTTTGAAATCTCAGGCAGGAGATGATAGAGATCAAATTTCTGGTACTGTCGGCTCATTTAAATTACATCACATTACTGTTAGAGGATTACAAGAAAATACAACGTATTTCTATGCTCTAGGGACTGGATCAGGAAATATTTTTAATGATAACGGCGCACCATTTAGAATTAAAACTGCAAGTAGAAGCGGAGCTCCTGCTGCGGCAAAAACAATTTATGGAAGCGTGAGTACTGAAACTGGAGCACCAGCTGAAGGTTCAATCGTCTATGTTGATGTCAATCGGGCCGGACCAATGTCTTCTCAAGTAAAGTCGTCAGGTAGTTGGGCGATTCCTCTCTCTAACGCTCGAACGACAGATGGTAGTGCGTATGCATTAATCGTTGATACCGACAACATCATTATTAATGTTCAAGGTCCCCTTTTTTCACAAACAGCATCTTTAACAACTACTGTTGCAGATTCTCAGCCTGTTGCCAGTATTACTTTTGGTCAAAACAGTGCGGCAGTTGTCAATACACCCGATCTTCCAACAACTTCTGAAGTTCCATTAGCTTCAGAAATAAAAGAAACTCAAACTGAGGCAACACCTAACCCAGATGAAACTCAAGAAAGTCAGACGAATGAACAAAATGAAGCTCAAACAGAAGCTCAAACTGAGGCAACACCTAACCCAGATGAAACTCAAGAAAGTCAGACGAATGAACAAAATGAAGCTCAAACAGAAGCTCAAACTGAGGCAACACCTAACCCAGATGAAACTCAAGAAAGTCAAACAAGTCCTAATACAGATTATCCAAATAATCAGACTGGAAGTGAAAGCAATCAAACCAATGAAACTCCATCTGCTAGAACTGCTATGTTAGACGAGTTGGCAACCAATTTGACCCCCGATTATGTGGCAAGTAAAACAGAACTTGACCTCGATGCCACTCAACACCAAACAGTCACAACTGCAAATCCGAAAATATTTGGAACAGCTCCTGCTAATGTTACTGTGTCAATTAAAATAAATTCAAATACTCAAATTAATCAAACTGTTATAGTTGACGAGCTTGGCAATTTTGTATTAGATATTGCAAGTTTGCCTGAATCTTTGGAACCTGGAGAACATACCATAACATATTCATATGTGGATCCTGATACAAACGAAACAATAGAAAAAACTGTAAACTTTACAGTTGCTGATACCTCCAACCAATTAGCTCTTGCAACAACGCCAACTCCTACTCCATATGGCTCTGGGAACCCATATCCAGTGCAATCTCCACTAATTAGCCCAAATCCAGCAACTCAATCTGCTCAGGCAACTGAATCTGGCCAAGCAACTGAATCTGCTCGGACTTCACAACCCGCCACTGGCGAGGGTGTTCCCGTTTCAGGATCAGTGGGAACAACTTTGGCGCTTGTTTTTGGGGGATTATTCTTTATCATTTCTGGCCTATGGAGTTTTTGGATTTCTACTGAGTTGGATAAACGAGAGCTTGAAATATAGACATCAATCTATTTGCCTTGATTTATAAAAATTTATAAGTTTCAACATCCAAAAATAACAATAAATAAAACTGCCCAAATATTATCTTAAAAAGAATGATGTTAAAATACTTATTTTAGTGATCAATATATACAATTTATGAATAATTATTTTAACTCTACCAAAAAAAGATTATTCGATATATTTCTTAGCATTATACTTTTAGTTTTGATATTTCCCCTAGTAATAGTGTTACTTCCATTCTTATATTTGAAAATAGGTTATCCAATTATATTTAAGCAAGAAAGATTTGGAAAAAATAAAAAAATATTTACTATCTATAAAATTAGAACTATGAAAATTGGATCGGAAGCTAAGCAAAAATCATTATCAAAAGCTAATATTGCTCCGATACCTATGTTTAAGGTTGAAGATGATCCAAGATTCATTTCTTTAGGAAAAATTATTTCTAAACTCGGCATTGATGAATTACCACAATTGTTAAATATATTAAAAGGTGAAATGAGCTTTGTTGGACCACGTCCTCTTCCAGTTTATGAAGCTGTCAAGCTTTCCTCTTCATGGAACTTTAGATATGAAGCCAGACCAGGATTAATATCTTTTTGGGCTCTTTCACCAAAAAGGTATGAGTCACTTAGTAAATGGAAAGAGCTTGAAAAAAACACCCTTAGGATCAACTCTGTTAAAGAAGAAGTGGCACTTGTCTTTAAAGCAATCGATCAAATAATAATTAAACGAATTCATTTATAAATTCGAATTTGGTGAATGGTATGCTTCTAGAGCTCTATCTATATGAATGCCAAAATGGTCAATGGGAATGCCTTCTAGATTAAGCCAAAATTGCTGTATTTGCTCATCATTATTGAGTAAAGTAAAAACATCTGGCGATAATCTATTAAAACTCCACTCATCAAATTCAAATGCCATTTTATACATGTTAGTTGCACTTTCAATATCTTGGTTTTTTAAATCATTATTTCCAATGCTAATTGCTAAATTGGCCAAATACTCACCCAAAAATATTCCTTCTGAATAACCATTTTTTATCGACTCTTGATTCATTTTCATTATCTCAGTTAATAATTCTCTCAAAGACTGTTGGTCTGTTTCATATAAAAGGCTCAAATACTCTTTTAAATAATCATTCCAATTTGATGAGGATGAAAAATAATTATTATAAATAATGTGATAATTATCATTTGGGTTTATGATAAATAAAGTTGGCAGTATTCTTCGGTAATAAATTATGGAATGTTGAATATCACCCCTCTGTAATAAACTCAATGCAACTATATGAAGATATTTTAGTATCACTAGTTTTGTAGTTTGCTGTTGCGGAGTCAGCTCATTATCTAAATTATTCAATACTGTGAGTCCCTGACTTGATACTTCACCAAGTTTTTCATAGTGTTCAAGTTCTTTTAAAGTTTTTAAATATTCTTCATTGAAAACCACATCAGGTGAATTAATACGAATTTGATCATACAAAAGTTCTTTTATCAATAAATCTTCTGATTCTTCTATGTTCCTTAATATAAATTCTTCATGATTTTGATAAATCTTATATAGATGTGCCCTATTAGAATCTGATAACGCTCTTCTATTTGAAAGAAAAACTTTTGACTGAGAGAAAAAATATGGAAATGTTTTAAATGCTAGATCAATAGCATTATCTTTAATCATCATTCTCGTTAATAAATTAACCACTCCTAAAATTATTATCACTAAAGAAAAAAGTAACCAAGTAAACTTCAAAAATAAATCTGTTTTTATTTCACTTTTTTTGGCTTCTGGATGAAGAAAAAATGCAGCAAATATTAATGACATCAGGAATATTGGGAATAAATTCCAATCATAATCAAAAAATGAATTTATTAACAAACTTATAAAACCTATGTAAACAAATTTATTTATCAAAAATTTATCATCTTTTTGACTATAAATTTCATAACCTTTTTTTATAATAAAGATAATTATGAAAGAAAAAAATAGTCCAGATAACAGACCAGATTCAGAAGTAAGCTGCAAAATAAAATTATGAGCATAAATTGAGCTATATTGAGGATCCTTAGTATATTTTCTTGTTATCAATTGAAAAGTGCCTGGTCCAAACCCAAATATGGGATTTTCTTTAATTGATAGTAAGGATTGCTTAAAATACTCAGGCCTGGCTTCATTGGTAATTTGTTTACATAATTGGTTTTTATATGTGGCTACATAACAACTCTCTTTCGATACAAAAGAAGAAAAAATTATCAATAAAAGAACAAACCCTAGAGATATATTCACTAAATAGAAGCTTGATTTTTTAAATTGTTTACTTTCTACTAAATTATACAAAAATGGCAATTGAACTAAAGATATTAAGAAGGCCAACCTACCGAATGACAAAATCAATAAAATATAAAATAAAATTAATAATGGCTTTTTAAATCTAAATACTAAATTATCATCTACAAAAACATACCACCAGGCTAATGGAATTAAAAATATAAGAATAGCAGCAAAATGACTATGACCATAAACTGCGGTCAGGACATTTATTGGAGGCAAAAATGTTGATAAATTTGGATAACTAAAATAACCAATAAAAAATAATGAGAGTGCAAACCCCACTAATAAATATGTATAAATAAACTCAGATGGTGAAAATATTTTTTTTTGCTTTAAACTTTCAAAAAATACGTAGACACAAAAAGATGAAAAATAAAATATTAATGAATCAAGTGAAAGTGGTATGCTGTGTGTAAAGATTGCTGATGCTAATAATAACATCAATAACCCAAACCATAAGAATTTTATTCGACTATCTAAAGATATATCCAACTTAAAAACCCAAGAGTACAATAGTAAAAATAATAGAAATAATGAAATAATCATAATTTCATAGCCAGTTGAAAAAAAGAAAACTAACAAAAATTGAAAGCAAGCAAAAAGAAATAAAAAAATACTCTTTTTAAGTGGTAGAATCATGTAACAATGCTAACATAATCAGTGCCACCATTCCTAGTCTCAGGCACTTATTTTTATAAAATAAATAATTGTAGCATCAAGAATAAAATATAATTAATATGCAAATTGCTTTAATTGGATATGGATATTGGGGTCATAAAATTTATAAAACTTTAAGTAAGATAATTTCGTCAAAAAATATCTCGGTTGTAGACATAAATATCAATGATTCAACAGGTAAACTTAAAATTGAATCAATTATTAATATACTTTCGGATGATAAAATTAATCATGTTATTATCGCTACTCCAGAAGAAACCCACTATAAAATTGCAAAAATTTGTCTAGAAAACTCAAAGAATGTTTTCGTTGAAAAACCACTTTGTTTAAAAAAGAATGAGGCTATTGAACTACATCAACTGGCAAATAAAAAGAATCTAGGACTTTATGTTGACTATATATTTCTTTTCGATCCCTATGTAAGAAAGATTAAA
Organism: Pseudomonadales bacterium; assembly: GCA_020632265.1. Classification (GTDB taxonomy): domain Bacteria; phylum Patescibacteriota; class Microgenomatia; order UBA1400; family PJMF01; genus VFLK01. Next base: position 644,691 of record JACKFW010000001.1, read on the forward strand.
AGCATTATTGACCGTGGCACTTTAGGAAGATTGCTTCATATAAAATCAATCCGTCACTCGATAAACATTAATAAACCAAATATAACTGTATTCGATGACCTGGCTACTCACGATATTTATTTAGGCAAGTTCTTTTTTGAAAATTATTGTAAAAAGTTTGCAACTTTAAATGAATCAGTTCAAGAAGCACAAGTTAATCAAGTCAACCAAGCTTCAATTGTTTTTTATTATGGCAAAAATACTCTTTCAGCAAATTACAGCTGGGTTCAGCCAACTTCCAAAAGAGTCATGACGTTTATAGGCGATTTAACAACCTTGGTATGGGATAAGAACATGAAATCCTTATATCTGTATAAAAAACAAAAACGAATTAAAAAGATAGAAATAAAATCTAGCGATTCCGCACTAGAACTTTCAATAAAAGAATTTCTTTTTAATAAACCAAAAAGTAACTATGCAAATGATGTAGAACTTTTAGAGAACATTAATGCAAATTCATAAGAATTATTAATATTTACATTATGTTAAAATCAATTTCATGAAGAAAATACCCTTATTTGATCTAAAACGACAACATTTTTTAATTAAAAAAAATGTTCTTAAAAGTTGGGAACAAATTTACGATAAGAATCAGTTTACCAGCGGTGATGAAACTAATAATTTTGAAAAAAAATTTGCAAAACTCTGTAATGTTAAATATTCCCTAGGAATTCATTCTGGAACCGACTCTCTTATCATTGCACTTAGTGCAGCTGGAATCAAAGATGGAGATGAAGTCATTACTACGCCATGCACTTTTTCGGCTTCATCTGATTGCATTGTTCACGTTGGTGCAAAACCTGTATTCGCTGATGTATTATCGAATACTGGAAATATAGATCCGACAGAAATTGAAAATAAAATAACTTCAAAAACAAAAGCAATTTTATTAGTTCATCTGTATGGAGTACCTTGTAAAATGGATGAAATAATTAAAATTGCCAATGATAATAATCTATTAATAATTGAAGACGCATCTCATGCTCATGGGAGTCTTTACAAAAAAAAACCAGTTGGTTCATTTGGTCTAGCTGGTTGTTTTTCACTTTATCCGTCGAAGTCTCTAGGGGCGCTAGGAAATGCAGGTATTATTACTTCAAATAATAAGTCATTTATAAAAAAATCTAGAATGTTAGCTAATCATGGAATAAAAAATTTGAAGACTAAGTATATTCATTATTTTTCTGGTTTTAACAAATTAATTGATAACTTACAATCTGCAGCGTTGAATTGTAAATTGCCATACATACAAAAGGTAATTAATAGGAAATTAGAAATAGCTAATCAATACAATAATGCTTTTGAACAAATCGGTTTGAAAGGAATGTATTGGCCTAAATATGTTGTTCCATCAATATATATATATTCTTTTCAAACTAAAAGAAGAAAGAAAGTTATCAATATTTTTGAAAAAAACGGCATTTCAACTGGAGTCTATTACCCCATTCCTCTCCACTTACAACCTTCAATGAAATTTCTTGGATATACCAAAGGTGACTTTCCCAATGCAGAACTTTTTTTTAAACAAACTTTATCTTTGCCAATTTTCCCAGAACTCACTAACAGGGAAATTAATAAAGTGATTTTCGCAATTAAGCAACTATGAGAATACATTTCTTAAAAAAACATATTTATCTAATATTGCTCTTTTTATTCATATTTATTACATTTTTATACTCTATGCAGGACATCTCAAGACCAATGATTGCGGAAGGAGATGCCTACTCAAGGGTTAATGAAACAATTAAGCAAAAAGACCTTAATATTTATTTTAATAAGTACGGAGGTGCATGGTTGCCTCTTTATTTCTCTATGATGGTTTCGGCTTTATCTTTACTTAATAATTCGCACATAACTCCAAGATTAATTACATTAGTCTTTAGTTTGTCGTCTTGTGCAGCATTATATTTTTATACAAAAGAATATACCAAAGATAAAATCATTGCTCTTCTTTCTTCCTTTATATACTTAATTTTTCCGCTTAGACTTTTTCTTAGTACGCAAACATTATCGGAAACCATTTTTATATTCTTTTTATTGGTGAGCTTTACATTTTTATTGAAAGAAAAATTAAATACTTATGAACTAATTTTGACATTATTATTTGTAAATATTGCCCATGGTATCAGATATGAATCTTGGATTATTTTGCCATTAATTTGGATTATTGTTCTATCAAGAAAAAACAGCTATAAAGTAAAAAGTCTGTTAATTTTTTCTAGCACACTATTTCCGCTCTATTGGCTTTACCTCAACCAAATATACACAGGAAATTATTTAACTTTTTTCAACGTCAAATATGAAGTTGCTCAAAGTAATAAAATATCTCAATACTCTAATTTTTATTTATCTTATAAAGCCTGGAGAGATAAACTCATTCCTTTATTCCAATTCCATTTATAATGCTTGCTTTTTATGATTTCAAATCCTTAATAAAAAAATTTTAACTATAAAAAATTGATCTATTATGGTCTTCCAGTAATCTTGTTCGCCTCACTAATTATTCAAGTATACTTGGGCACAATGGAGTGGTTTCCATCAAGATATTTGCTTATTCCAATCACCTCTATCATACCCATGTTGTCATCTACAATATGGAACATAATAATAGAATATAAAAAAATACTTAGAGATCAATATTCAATTAAAAAGTTTCTCAAGTTAATATTATTATTTTTATTTTCTATAATAATTGTTTTTGAGTACAACCTATCTTTTAAATATACAGACTTAGAAATTAATGACTGGGCTCTCTTACAATCATATAATCAACCAGATGTAAATATTGAAAACAGCATACTTTACAATGATTTTACATCAGTAATCTATGTAATAAAAAAACTGAACATCGATAAAGCTATTTACTTTAATAAAGATATAAATAAATCTTATATGGATCAAGGAATTTTTTATTTTTCTCAAGCTGATGGCATTGTTGCCAACAAATCAGAGCTCAGTAAACTCATTCAAAAAGATCAGGTTTATATTTGGGAAAGAGACTTTGATGAGCAAGAAGAAAAAATATTAGAAAAATTTATAAAACTATATTCAAATGACACATTCTACTTACTTAAGTTAGAGCATTTATAGAAGTCACCAGGGACTTTAATGCATTTAATATTTAAATTTTTATGATTTAAATACACTTCTGAATGTAATAAAAATTCTTCATCCTGATCAAGAAGTTCGGTTTTCTTGATGTCAAATAAAATATTTTTTAAAGGACAAAGTTTTATAAGTGCATTATATGAAGTAGCCTCACATTTATAATATCCAACTTCTAAAAGATGTGGACTTATAATCACAATTTCATCATGATTTCTTTGTGGAAAATCAAACTTAGGATAAAATATATTTTTATAATTGCTCGATGTAATCAATAAAATTATAAAAATATATAAAAATAAGTCTGACTTATTTTTTTGCATTGCAAGTGCATAACCCCAATATATTGAAATAATACTTGCAAGAACAAACATTTGCCTGATATGAAAGAAGTGGAAAGAACCTAGGAAATTTATTAAATATGCAAAAAATAAAATTATGATTGAGAATATAAACATATAATGAAATATTATTTCTTTATTTTTTCGAAAAGCCTGAATTTCAATTTTTATAGAACGTAAAAATTTTATGATTATAGCGATTAATAGAAAAGAAATCATCAAACAAAATATTTCTATATCATTTGTAATTAATCCAATTTTTTCAAAATAATTAAAGTAATCAAAACCACTTAAGCTCAAAAATGAAAGTCCAAAGTCATAAAATTCAGGGATTTTTACCCAATTTAGAAATAAGGGTATTCCTCCCATATCATTTAAAAAATTGAAAACAAAAATAATGTAAATAAAGTTAAAATTATTATTGGAAATATTATTGCCGATAAATTAAATTTCTGCAACGCAAATGCTTTAAAAAATATCAGTAACAAAAGTTTGATTACTATCCAGATTACATAACCATAAACAAATAATAAACCAATTACATCAATTAAATATGATATGAATAAATGTTTTTCTCTACCTGTTCGAATAAAATATAAAAATAGATACAAAGAGCAAATGAACAAGAAAATTCCTGCTCCATACATTCTTAGCATATATCCAAATCTTAAGAAATAAAGAGAGATAGAAAAGGGAAAAATAAATAATAATTTTTGCTCGAAATTAAAATTAAATAAGCTTCCAATCTTAAAAAGAATTAATATATTAGTTAAAATGAATAGCAGGTTAAAAAATTTTATATAAATTACTTGATCAACAAATTTAAGAACTACCTTTAGTAAAATAAAATATCCATTAGGATTTGTAATTTCGATCAACTTAGTGAAGAAATGATTTAGAGGATATGAATTTGCTTCGAAAATTGAAACTATTTCATCACCATATAGACTTGAATTTAAAAAATAATGTAGGTGAAATAGAAACGCAATAAATAAACTATAGATAAATAATAAATCGAAAATTAAAAATTTTTTTAAAATTTTTCATAAATATTTTGAATTGTACTATACAAACCAATCTTAAACTCTGTCTTTGATTTCCAACCCAAACTTCTTAACTTCGAACTATCCAGCATTCTTCTCTGAGAGCCTTCTGGTTTTGTTGTATCGTAAAAAATTTTTAGTTTTTTATCATTAAAAAACTTTGCAATTAGCTCCACTACTTCTTTAACTGTTTTCTCACAATTAGAATCTACATTATAAACTTCTCCAGCAACACCTCTTTCAGCTAAAACTAACAAGGCATTTACTACATCATCTACATAAATAAATGATCGCTTTTGATTTCCGCTACCGAATATTTCAACTTTCTTATCAGCCTCAATAAATTTTCTAATTACAACGGGAATAAAATGTCCCATTTCATCATAATTATCGTCTTCTCCATAGACATTAATAAATCTTACAATCACAGTATCTAATCCGGTATCTTTATAGTACCAATTGGCTAAATATTCGCCCATTTGCTTGGCAAGCGCATATCCAAGCTTTGACTTTTCGGGCTCACCACCGGCTGCAGATTCTGGAGTTGGAATTTGATTTACCATTGCGTCTGTAGAATATATGCTTGCAGAACTAGCTTGAATAAATCTTTTTACACTGCCACTTTTTTGAGACATCTTAAGGGGCATCATCTGAAGCAGCATATTTTGCTCAAACATTACCTCTGTTCTGCCCAAATCAAAATCGACACCGGTATTCAATGCTGCTAAATTGAAAATTATTTCTTGGTTTTTAAAATACTTTTGAGAAGATTTCAAGTTTGTTACATCTGCTTTATAAAAATTAATTTTATCTTTAATATCAATTAATCGATTAATATTTCCCCTCGAAAGATTATCAATAATACTAACCTTAGATCCCAGCAAAGCTAACTTACGAGCTAGATGTGATCCAATGAACCCAGCCCCACCAGTTATCAATACATTTTTATTTAAAAAATAATCATTCATGATAGGTTAATTTTTGAAAAAGGAAGTTTTCAAGCAATTTTTGTGAATAATTTTGCTTGATATTTTTGTATGCGTTTTTTGAAAGGATTTTGCGCAATTTTTTATTTCTTAATAAAATTATTATACATCTTGCAAAATTATTATCAAAAGAAACTAATAACCCGTCTGTAGAAACGAGTCCCCATGATGCTTTTTCTGTTGAAACAACTGGTAAGCCATAACTTATGTAAGTGAGAATTTTTACTTTTATACCAGCATTTATTCTCACTGGAGCAATTGATATCGTAGCCTGACCGTATTCTTTTTCTAAATCCTTTACATATCCTTTATAAATGATATTTTTATTGTTATTAAAATATGAAATTAGCTCTTTGGTTGCACCTTGACCAATAATAACCAGCTTAGCATCGGGAACAAATTTCAAAACATTGGCCCAATGTGAATCAATAAACCACTTAATGCCATCAACATTTTCCTTCCAATTTAATGTGCCAGTAAAAACAATCCGGTGCCCTTTATTAGAATATATATATTTATTCAAAGGCATAACTGTTGGCATTAAAGAGGTTGTGACGTTTGACGCTTTTTTTAATCTTAATTCTGTTTTAGGACTAATAGCCCATATTTGATCAACTTTCCTCATATAGAAGTAATCATAAATAAAGCTCTTAATATATTCATGAAAATAAAAGAGTTTCTTTAAATAACTGGTTTCAGAAATAAATCTCTGCCAAAAAAGGCTTGTAAAATCCTCATCATCTATATAAATTTTATGGACATCAATATTTTTATTTAAATACTGTAGCGTAGAATAACCATCAAATATTACATTTGAATAAGACTTACGAGTGAGCAAATCAGCTAAAAGCATTTCTAAATCATGATTAAATAATCTTCTAATAGTGGCCGGAACAACTGAAAAAATAATGTGTGCAATCTTTTTGTAAAACGCTAACGATAATTTATTTTGTCTTTTATTTTTAACTGTAAAAATTTTTAAATTTTTATGTTTAAAATTGTGAACTTTAAATTCTTCAAAATGAAAACAACAAACGTCAATTTTATACCCCTTTTTTAATAGTACCTCGAGAGTATTCCTTGTTTTAACGCTGGTTCCATTCAAACCAGAGGGAAAATCTTCAGTGATAAATAATATTTCATTCATTTGATTAATAGACTAAAAGATATCATAACATGTGATAAAATCTAGTCTATGAAAATGGCAATTGTTCATGACGGATTTTTACATGTTGGAGGTGCTGAAAAAGTTTTACTTAATTTAATTGAAATATTTCCTAAGGCAGATTTATTCATTCCGATAATAAACAAGGATTATAAATCTAAAATAGAAAATTTAACAAAAGGAAAAATCCATTCAACTTTTTTTTCAAAAATTTCTTTTTTTTATAAAAACGCTAGTTTATTAAAACCGCTTTTAATTTTTTATTGGGAAAAACTTAACTTGTCTGAATACGACCTAGTCTTATCATCATCTCATTCTTTTAACTCAAAACTTGTTAACGTCCCAAAAAGCGCAATTCATATATCTTATGTTTATACTCCTCCGAGATATTTATCAACACAATTTAATGAATTTCAAATTCTAAACAACAAAGCTATCAAGCTAGTATTTGATCCTTTATTAAATTGGCTTAAAAAAAAAGATTTTGAAAGTGGAAGAAACCCTAAGATCTTAATCAGTATTTCTAAAGAAATTCAAAAAAGAATAAGAAACACCTACAATCGTAACAGTCTATTGGTTTATCCCCCAGTGGAACTATCTACAAGAACTACTAAGATTGGCGACGGAAAATATTATTTGTTCTTCTCAAGGTTGGTAAAACAAAAAGGAGCTGAATTAGCGGTCGAAGCTTTTACAACCTTAAATCTGCCTTTAGTCGTAGTCGGGACTGGACCAGAACTTAAAAAATTAAAATCAATTGCTGGGCCTAATATTATTTTTAAAGGATTTGTAAAAAACAAAGAACTGGAAAAAATATTTGCAAATACAAAGGCACTGATTAACTGCTCTATCGAGGAGGATTTTGGAATGGTTACTATTGAAGTTGCTTCAAGAGGAATTCCTACAATCGGGTTTTTCTCCGGAGGTTTAATGGAAACCATTATTAATAAAAAAACAGGCATATTTTTTCGTCAATATACTGTAAAATCATTAACTATAGCTATTAAAAAGTTTGAGATTATGAAATTTAATAAAAATGAGTGTCACAATTTTGCCAAAAGGTTCTCTAAAAAAATATTTGAGGTAAAAATGAAAACAATAGTTAATCATTATCTAAAAAAATAAATTATGAAGACTGCAATTATTACTGGGGCCGGTGGTTTTATTGGTTCACACTTGGCAAAATTTCTCAAAAAAAAAGGGTACTTTGTTACTGGAATTGATATTAAGAAACCAGAATTTTCAAAAACTGCTGCTGACAAATTTATAATTGCTGATTTAAGAGACCCCAAGATCGTAAAAAAACATTTATATAAAGTTGATGAGCTTTATATGCTGGCTGCTGATATGGGCGGTATGGGCTTTATAAGCTGTAATGGACCTCAAATTGTTCATAACAACGCAATTATTAATCTCAACCTACTTCATAGATCAGCAGAGCTCAGAATTGGCAAAGTATTTTTCTCATCCTCTGCATGCGCGTATCCTGAAGAAAAACAGCTCTCAACAAAGAATTCAGGTCTAAAAGAGCAAGAAGCATATCCGGCAAATCCAGATACAGCTTACGGTTGGGAGAAAATCTTCACAGAACAAACTTGCATGGCATATCACAAAGAACTTGGTCTAAAAATAGCTATTGCTAGATTTCATAACATATATGGTCCAGAGGGTACATATGAGGGTGGACGAGAAAAGTCTCCCGCAGCTTTGTGTAGAAAGATAGCAATGGCCAAAAAAACTGATTCAATTAATGTCTGGGGTGACGGAAAACAAACACGTTCTTACTGCTATATTGATGATTGTCTCGAAGGCATTTTTAAGTTAATGCAATCAGATTATGATATGCCTTTAAATATTGGATCAGACAGATTGGTCACAATTAACAAAATGGTCGATATTATTGCAAAAATTGCTAAAAAGAAAATCTCAAAACATTATGATTTAAGCAAGCCTCAGGGAGTAAGAGGTAGAAACTCTGATAATACTCTCATAAAAAAAACTCTTGAATGGTCTCCAAAAATAACGATAGAAGAAGGTCTGGAAAAAACATACAAATGGATTGATTCTCAATTAAAAAAGAATAAATAAATTCTTTTTATTAGATATTTAGGTATTAAAATTAAATATCTCCTCCACAATCTTAATGGAGAAACTAGCAATCTGAATAACCACTCTAATCCCATACTTTGAACCATGGCGGGAGCCATAGGTTGTTTATCTGCCAAAAAATCAAACGCAGCTCCAACACAAAGAATAGACGTAGCAGGTAGCAACTTTGACCAACGGGAAGCTAACTTTACTTGTTTAGGGGAACTTAATCCTATCCAAAGAACATCAATCTTGTGTTTGATAATGTCAGCAATATAATTTGCCTCTTCCACAAGAGTTAAATCTCTAAAAGGTGGGGAGATCATACCAAGAACAGTAAGATTAGGATTTATTTTTTTTACATTAATACTAAGCTTATCTAAAGTGCTTTGGGAGGATCCATAAAATAGATGCCGTATTTTTTTATCACTCATTGCGAGAATATCTTTGGTTAAATTCGGTCCATACACTCTTTCAACTCGTTGACTTTTCTTCAACATATTTCGCCACTTATTTTTTAAACTGAAAAACCAAACTAAAGGCATGCCATCTGTTACACAGAAATCTATTGATCTGTAATCCTTTTGTAAGGATACATTCTCTTCAATAGATGCTAAATCATTTAAAGAAATTGGCAAAAGAGTAAATTTTTCTTTTCTGCTAATTTTTCTAGAAATAAACTCGGTGACCGATGATCTTGTTCCAATTAAAAAATTTATGTTTTCAAGTTTTATTCTCTTCATTTTTGTACAATCTGCATATCTTTTATTCTTAATTTATAAAAATGCCGTAACACTTTGACATAAATATATGTTAATCCAACATTAATTGAGATCAAGAAGGTTTTTAATAAGCTCAATGAATGTTTATTTTTAAACTCTACAAATAATTCAAGTTTTGATAACAAAGGTCTCTGAGTATTAATTCCACTCCTAATTCGTGACCACTTTTTTTCATAAACTAAATGATTTAACAATGTAAATGAGGCTTTTTTATAATATTGCCAAAAATTGACAGGATCTTTATGAACTACTTTAATAGTTTTATCGTAATATGCCAATCCTCTTGCTAGAAAAATTTGCATTCCTAGATCGCAATCTTCGCTTGCGCCTTGGGCATATTTTAATAATTGAATATCAAAATTTATTCTGTGTTTATCCAAAAATTTTTTATTATAAATTACATTTTTAGAATCTAATATCTCATGATCCAAAATTATGTTTTTCTTGATAGCACCGATTTTTCCAATTTCATCAACATAAGATCTAGATAAGGCAACAATACTTTTTTTATGATATTCGCTGGAGTGTCCTAAAATTGCACTAAATTTTGGCAAGCGAGCAGTAATTAGCTTAATCCTACTAAACCAGTCAAAGTCTGCGACACAGTCATCGTCAATAAAAGCTATCCAATCACCCTTTGCTTCCTTCAAGCCTCGATTGTATACATGAGGATAGCCTACTAAGCGATGTTTTACATAACTTACTTTAAATTTAACATTTTTAGAAAAGTTTTTTACAACTTTTTGAGTTTCATCCGACGAATTGTTGTCAACCACAACTAGATTTTCTAAAGATATGGACTGGCAAGCTAAAGAACCAAGACAATGCTTAAGTTCTTCTTGTCGATTTTTTGTAACCACTACTACTGTAATTCTATTATCCATTGCAATCTTCATGATGTTAATTTCAATAACCTATTAAACAATAATATTTGTTTCGAAACTATTAATAACCAAAATTGCTGAAACTTCGTAAGCGAATATTTATTTCCATAATTTTTTACAAGTCTAGTGATTGGAATTGGATTATTCTTTAAACTGTACCTTCTAATTAAATTCCACTTCTTCTCCAAACTATTATATGATTTCCAAGACAGATAATCTTTCTTTATAAAATCAATCAAATGGCATGGGTCCTTATGGCTAATAATCATTTTTTTATTAACAACTGCTTTACCACTAGCATTTTGAATTTGTATTCCAAAATCGCAGTCCTGAGCAGCACCGAGAACATATGATGACCTGCTGTTATCAAATGATAAATGTCTAGATTTTAAGAATTTATTGTTAAATACAATATTCTTTGTATCTAGAACTTCAAGGTCTAAAACTTTATTCGCGTTTAGTGATCTCTGTTTCCAATCGTTATCAAACATATTTGTAGTTTGTGAAAAAACATTATCTGAATAATAAGTTTCACACCATCCCATAATAGCCGCATGCTTTGGATATTTCTTTATGCTACTTAAGATTTCACTAATCCAGTTAATATCCGCAACGCAATCATCATCAATAAAAGCTACCCAATTACCTTTTGCTTCTTTTAAGCCTCTATTGTAAATTTTAGGATAACCTATTGATTTAGTATTTATATATTTAACAGCAATATTTACATTTACAATCATATTCATAAGAAGTTGTTTTGTGTCATCATTTGAGTTATTATCTATCACAATGATCTCTTTAGGTAAAAGACTGTTTGAAAGTAATGAACCTAGACAATGAGATAGCTCTAAAGCCCTGTTCTTCGTAACGATCACAATTGATAAATGAACCATAATATGACGACTTCCAAAAAAAATATTATTTATATCACTCAGCTTTTACCGTATCCCCCAATTTCTGGAGGAAGAATTAAATCTCTCAATACCATACAAACATTATCAAAGAAATTCAATATCATTCTAATATGTTTTAGTAAAAATAGACCTTCAAAAAAAAGTTTAGCTTATCTTAAAAAATATGTAAAAGTAATTAAAGTATTCCATTTGCCTAAAATTGACGAAGAGCCTAAGGAAGATATCAAAAAATTGCTTAAAAACTATTTTAGGTTTATCCCAAATTATGTTTCTCAATTTCACTCAAATAAAGCCACAACATACATAAATAATCTTATCCAAAAAATAAGTCCTACTGTAATTCATATCGATCATATTAATATGGCGCAATATTTACCAAAAAATAAAAAACAAGCTTGGATCTTAGAAGAACATAATGTTGAATACCAATTAGCCTGGAAAAGGTTCCTTAATTTCCAGGAAATAAAGAAAACAAAGGTTTATTTATTAATTGAATTTGTACTTACCTACGCATATGAGCGAAAATTTTTGCGAAAGTTTGATCATATTTTTTCTATTTCAGAATTTGATAAGCTTGCACTAGAAAAAAAATTTTATCTTAATAATATTAGTGTTCAAGCACCTGTTTACATAGACAATGGGGAAAAAAGATCGTTAATTGAAAAACATAAAAAAGAAATTCTCTTTATTGGAGATATGACTTGGATGCCGAATATAATAGCAGTTAAATGGTTTATCGATAAAATTTTTCCTCTGATCCTGAGACTAGAAGGATCTACAACTTTAATTATTGTTGGGAAAACTGAGAATGATTTTAAACATCAGTATGACGACCATAAGAATATTAGGTTTTTAGGTTTTCAAATGAATATTAGTGAATATTTTAAAAAGGCTTCTTTATTCGTTTTACCATTTAAAGTCGGAGGCGGGGTTAGGATAAAAGCACTCACGGCTTTTTCACACTCATTGGCAATTGTTACAACTAAACTTGGAATTCAAGGAATCAAAGGCACAAATTATAGAGATTTTTTGATAGCAGAAAACGAAAAGCAGTTTGCCAAAGCCTGCTTATTATTAATTAGAAATGAGAAAATTAATAAATTAATTGGGGAAAACGGATGGAAATACTTACAAAAAAATCACTCCAAAAATAATAACTCTGAATTTTTAAAAAAATATAATAAACTTATTCAATAATTTCAATTATTTTTGCTCTGCTCACGACTTCAGGAAAATGAAACCAAACATCTTCTCCAATCTTAATTGCTGCTCCATCAAGAGTCATATAAAACCCTTCTATGTCTTTTATAGCAACTACCGTGACGACGGCATAAACATCTTTGTTTTGATCCTTAGTTAAATAAATTCTATCTCCCACTAGCTTAATTTGAGATAATTTACTATCTTCAACACGAACACTTTCAATTCTTGCTAACACTCTACCCTTTGAATCTTTCATTTCCATTCCTTCTTGATAAGAACTTGCGAGCCAATCTTCAATATTTTCCATTTTTACACGTATCTTTTTTTGATATCTTTGCTCAGGCTCAGAATCTAATGATTCTATCAAACCACTAACATTATTTGAACCAAAAGTTAAATCTATTGGCTTTCCTTTTTGAATTGGTTGGAAATTATATAAATAAGTTTGACTTTTTTTATTATATGAAACCTTTAAGCTCAAATCCACGTAAGCTCGTTTATTTGGTCCTCCCAGAGAATATATTTCTAAATCAGTAATTTTAGCGACCTCTTCACCAAACGAATTATAAGATACCATGCCAACGCTGAGATCATTTATATACCAATAGGGAGATGGTTCTCCATTCCACCACAAATCACTATCAGAAATAGATATTCTTGCGCTTATCCAAATACTTTTTCTTGAAATTCTATTATATATAAAAATTGAAAAAATAATTAAAATTGTAAATACAACAACTAAATCAAAATAATGCACCTTTTCAAATTTGAAATTTTTTATTTTGTGTATAATACTTTTCATGATTAATAAATTAATTAAGTTTTTTTACTCAAAAGAATTAAGAACGTTCTCTATTTTATCTTTATTTCATTTATCACTTTATTTTAGCACTAGCAATAAAATAACGTTTCTTTTTTCTATTTTTTTATTAGTAGCACTATACCAGCATCTAAAAAAATTACCACTCACACTGTTTTATGTTTTTCTAATTATGCTTCCATTTGCTAAAGGAAAGGGAATAGACATATTATTACTTGATAAAAAATATGTCATAAATTATTCATTCTTTAATATTAGCTATTTATTTCCTCTATATCTATCAACATTTTATTTAAGTTTGTTTTATCTTTATATTTTGAGAACTCTAATATTTACAAAAATAAAAATGAATAATCTTAGCAAAGAAAATAAACTAGTGATTTCAATTTTTCTATTATTCATAATTACATCCTGCGCAGGATCAATATCCAATATCTTTGAAATTCCAATTTTCCTTTCTTCAATGCAGTTAGTTATACTTCTACTAATTTTTTTTATTCCATTTGTATTGCGCACATTTTATATGAAACTAAATGATTTTTATATGGTTATTGCAAACTCCACACTTTTTCAGTCAATTTGGTTGACCCTTCAAACATTAAATAATGGTCACTTAAACAGGGATATTGAGGTCTTTTTATTCAGCTCAAAAATAAGTATTCAATCATCAGAAAATAGCAACTTGTTAAGGTTGCCAGGAACTTTTTATGAAAGTAGTATATTAGGAACTTTTTTAATTACAAACATTTCAATTCTCATTTTATATCTAATTAACAATAATAAAATTCAAATGAGAAAAAAAACAATGATATTCTTGTCAATAGCTATGGGTACAATTGCAATAATTTTAACTGGAAGTAGAGCAATTTACTTAATTTCATTTTTAATTTTAATTATTCTCCTAAAAACAAAACATTGTTTATCAAAGGATAAAATTAAAGCTTTGATATTATCGATTAAAAAAATCAAACTCATAATCCCAATTATATTTGCAATACTTTTTGTTTGGCCATATTTTATCAACCGAATATCGTCCGCCAATCAAGTTTTCTCTAAAGAAGGAAGTGGCTCATATAGAATTCAATTATCAGAATACGCTCTTAAATTAACAGATAAAAAACCATTATTTGGGGTTGGCTTGAATTTGTCAGAATTTTATCTCGCTACTTCATTCCCTGGCGAAGATTACTTTTTTGATGCAGCTTACCCGCACAATATAATTATTCAAATCTTAGCTGAAACAGGGTTGGTTGGAATCACGTTATTTATATATTTTATTTACCTAATATTATTTAGACCAACAATCAAAAGGAACTTGAACAACTTTAACGAGTTTCACTTGGCCTCAATTGTTTTCTTAATGTGTGCTCAATTTTACCCAATTTTCATAAACCATATGGAAATTATTTCTTACCTATTCCTATATTTAGGATTTGCTGCATTTTCTAATCAAAAAAAAATATATGAAAAATAAAAAAGTGATAGTAATTCCTTTCACTCTTCCTTGGGATTGGAGCGCAGATTTCCAAAGACAAACATGCTTGGAATTGGCAAGGAAAAATATCCAAGTTTTCGCATATATGAGTGATGATTCATATTTTTTTATTAAAAATAAAAAAAGACATTATCCAAAAATAAAAAATGTATCGTTTTATGTTCCAAGATATTATGTTCCCTTAAGAAGATTTAAAATAATTGAAGAATTAAATAAATATCTTAGTCTTATAATTTTTACCTGCAAAATTTTTAGCAAAAAAAAAATAGTATGGATATTTGATCCTCAGTTTCACTACTTTCCAAAATTCTTCAAAAACTCGAAGTCACTTTATGATTGTGTAGATTTTTTTGGGATTGAACACGAAAGTGATGAAAATAAACTAATTAATAATACTGACATGCTTTTTGTTAATTCCCATACATTATTGTCTTTTCATAAAAATAAAATAAAAAATATCTTTTTAGTCCCTCAAGGTTTTAACTCATCGGAATTTAACAAGAATATCAAGTTAATTAAAAAATCAAAAAACAATAAAAAACCAATTATAGGATACGCTGGAGGCATAAATTATAGAATTGACTACAAGCTGCTAATTAAGCTAATAAGTAGAAATCCTCAGTGGAATTTCTCATTTTGGGGACCAATACAAGAATGCCAAAAAGAAAAATTAAAAGACATTCTCAGACAAATCAAAAAACTCAAGCAGTTTTCCAACGTCCAGTTTAGCTCAACAAAAAATAAATTAAAATTAATGAACGCGATAAACAGTTTCGATGTTTGTATAATACCGTATGATATAAAGCAAAGTTTTAACTTAAATTCATATCCAATGAAAGTTTTTGAATATTTTTACTTAGGCAAGCCCGTGATCTCAACTAAAATTTCTGAATTAAAATTAGAGAAATTTAAAGATTTGATTTTTACAAGTAATAATAGTAAAAGCTGGGAAAAGAAAATTAAAAATATCTTAGATTCCCCATGGCCAGCAAAATTAAAAAATAAACAACGTACTCTTGCAATTGAAAATAGCTGGGAAAATAAAGTTAATAAAATTCTAGAAATAATAATCTAGGACAAATATATATTGTTAGTATTGCAGATAAATAGTAAAAACCTATTAAGACCTTCTGTTAAATAATCTTATTCTATAAAATTACAAAAGGGAATGATTTCATGCAATCGCAAATTTTAGAAAGGAATAGCAGAACTTATTAATAATATAATTATTATACTAACCTCATACTAATCAACTAGCTAAAAGCTATATTGGATTTTATTAATGCTTCACTATATACTTATTCAACTGGTGTGATGATTCGATTAGAATTTAGAATAGTAATCCATAAATATACAGAAATATTATTATTGGATGAAAGTAATGAAGGCGAGCATATAGATTAATTGTTTCCTAAAAACATTGTTTCAAAAGATGATTTTCTCTAATAAACTAAAACTCATAAAATGGAAAATATTCATTTATTTCGAACAGTGTCTCTCTATTTTTTTATTGAATTATTTACTTATTCCATTTGTTAAAATATTCTTCTTCTTTGAAATTTTTAAATCTAAATTCAGTAAAAAAATTGAAGTGGCAGAATTAAAAGCAACCGTTTTTTATTGTAGTGGAAAAAATGACTTTTTTTTAACTCTTATTTCAATTTTTAGCTTAGCAACACATGTAAAAAATATAGAATATTATATTTATCATGAAAAATATAATATTTTTCATGAACAAATTGTTGATTATCTAAATAAAAAAATCCATATTCATTTAATTGATAAGAAAACCATAAATGCAACGATTTATGGTATGACTAAGTACAAAAATATTAAATCTTTTATGGAATATGGTTGGTCTGGAAAAAAATGCTTCTTACCGTTAATTTTCAAGAAGACTAAGAAATCTATTCTAATAGATAGTGATACTATTTTTTTTAGCAAACCTGTCGAAATCATAGAATGGATAAACAAGGAAAACAAACATAATCTTTATCTTAAAGATTATAAGAACTTTTCCATAATATCAAAATCAGAAGCAAAAACAATTTTGGGGGAAAAACTATCTTTTGATATGCTAAATTCTGGTTTATTATGCTTTAATATTGATGCTATTTTTTCAAAATTAAGTTTGATTGAAATAAATGTCTTTATTGAAAAAATATTAAAAATTGTTCAAACCAGATTGACATTTGATGCTATTGAAAGAAGCAAATTTTTTTATGTTTTTCCCTTGCTTGAACAAAGTCTTCATTTATTAATTTTCAATAAATCTATATCAAAATCATTACCTAAAAAGAAATATTTTGTCTTACCAAAACATACGATCTTTGGAGAAAATATCAAAAAAGCGATTTTTATTCACTATACAGGAGATAGTTTGCGCTTGCACATATATAAGCAATTATTTTTATCACTTTTTAGCTATTTAATTAAACAGAACAGCACTCTGTGGTTTATAAATAAAAATAGATGTCTATCATGCTCTCATCCGAAAATTCCATTTTGGTATAAGTTATTATGATTATTTAAAAAGATTCAACCAAATCAGGGTAGCTTTCTTTAAAGTAGTAAAATATTTTTCATATTTTTCCAACTTCAACCAATTTATTTTATCTAATAATTCTATATAGCAATCAATGGGTGTTGTTTTTTTTAATTTTACTTCATCAACCAGTTTCCAGAATATTTCATTAACTTCAATCCCCTTTGCTTCCTTTTGCAAATTATTATAAACGTTTGATGCTCGTTCATGCCAAACAATTGGTGACCCGCTTACAGCAGCTAACTTTAAATGGTCTATTATTTTTTTAGTAATAACACCAGACCAAATATCATCAAACCTATCAAAGCCCCATGCTTTTCCATTCTTATCTTCACCCATGAGAAGTTGATAAAGAAGAGGAACTATTTCTCTACTAAATCCTAAATTCATTACACTCATTGGAAAATAAACACCTTTAGGAAATACATGCAGGATATTTGGTAATTCAGGAAAACTTTTTTCTAATAAATGTAGTTGAGTGGTTGCATCCAAGTCAGGGATATTCGCCCAAATTCCGTGACTTAGAACTACTTGTTTTTTATTTCTTATTTCATAAGGAAAACCCCTCATTAAACTAAGTTCTCTAAAAGGATACGTTGGAGACCAGTTGGTTGCTACCTTAAGTTTTAAGTTTTCTATATGATTTTTTACAAAGTCTTGACTAAATGGTTTGCAATCATCATCCATGGTGATAATTATATCTGCTCCATTTTGCCAAGCTTTATAAAAGCCGTAAGATCTTACAGCTGAAGTACGATAAGGAAAAATCCAAGCTTTGTTTTTAAACTCTCTTTCAATGTCTTGATGCGAATAATGAAATAATGATCGACATCTTATTTTAGGGATTTTGATTTCTTTTTTTATATGATCCTCAATGATAATAAGATCCACAGATTCAAATAGATTAAGTTCATTCCATTTTTTAAGAAATTCTAGATTTCTTATTGTTGGGATGACTATAGAAACAGAAACCATAATAAATATTCCAAAGTAAATTTTATCTTTATGTATATAATACACTATTATCTATGTTTGATATGATTCAACTTGAATGTATTACTTAAATAATAATTTTAAAAATGAATAGAAAATTATTTGCTACTTTATCTGATCAAAACGCATTATCTCAAGTTAAAATAAGTTTAACTTCTTTAATTCAAAATTCAGCTTTACCCAAAGGTACTAAAATTATGCTTCTTACTGACAGTGTCTTTCCAAAGAAGGAAGTCATTTGGTTTAAAAAAAGAAACATCATTATAAAAAAAGTGAAAATTAAGAAAAAAAGTGATTTATTTCCTAATATATATCAGTGTGTCTTCTATCTATTTTCTGACGAAGTAAAAAATAATTGGGATCAAGTTGTTTTTGTGGAAGCTGATACATTGATAATTAAAGAAATAGGAAATTTATTTAAAGTTCAAAATTTTTCAGCTGTTCGTGATATTTTAACTCTTGAAAAGCAATTTTTGAGTTTAGACGAAATAAAAAATAATAAACTGTCGGGTTCAACATTAAGGAAGAAAAAAGTAATTCCTAAAGATGCAGAGGAAAAAATTAAACGAATCAAAAATAATTATAATGTTTTTGCTCCCACTTTCAACGCTGGTATATTTGCCTTTTCTACTAAAATGATACCAGTGAAGTCAGATTTCAAATTATTTTTAATTCTAGAAAAGTATTTTGAAGTTAGTCGTTATGGAATGCAAGGAATACTAAATCTTTATTTCTATCAAAAATGGCAAGAACTTCCCAGAAAGTATAACTCTTTAGTAAATTTGAAAAAAATTTCATTTCCACTTTTTGAGTATCTATCTTCTTCAATTTTACATTTTGCAGGTTCTTTAGAGGAACAGAAGCCATGGGCTAATAAAAATCATTCGTATTTTAAATTATGGAATAAATATGCTGAGCTTTCTAATAAATAACAGCTTTAATATGAAACTAACATTAATTGTTCCAGCTAGCCGTAAAACAATAGAAGTATTTAGGAAAGATTTACCAAGTCAAATTGATAAAATAATAATTATTCACCCCGATTATCATGTTTTAATGAAAAATCGTTCTATTGTTTCTATAAAAGGTAATTATTCAAGTAGTTCAGCTAGGAATATTGGTATTATCAAAAGTGATACTGATATTATTGCTTTCACTGATGATGATTGTGAACTGAACATTGATTGGGCAAAAAATATTAAAAAAAGATTTGATGATAAAAAAATTATGATTGTTTTTGGACAAACTTTATCTTTTTCTTATAAAAATTCTACATTTTTCACTCCATGTACTTTTTCTAAAAGAAAGAGCGGTCCTATTACTAATAAAATTTCAAGGCATTGGTTAGAAGTTGGTTTTAGCAATAATATGGCTGTTAAAAAAGAGGTATTCGAGAAAATAGGCAATTTTAAATGGTGGCTTGGACCTGGTTCAATTGGTAGTAACGGAGAAGATGCGGAATTTATTATAAGAGCTACAATCGCTGGTTTTAAAAAATATTATTCTCATGACTCTATTGTGATTCACAAAAAAATAATTAAAAAAAATAGTCATCAGGAAAGAATGGGATCATTATCTTATTTATGTGGTGGTTTAGCAGCTTATGGATTTTATGCTTTTCAAGGCGTTAGTGAATGCAAAGTGATTTTTAATAATTTAGTTTATGATTTTTTTTCAAATATAAAGAACAGCTATTTTAAAAAAATTATAAAGGGTGATTTTAAATTATTATATTATTTAGTATTAGAAGGAATTTACTTTTTAAGAGGGTTTTTAATAGCATTTATTTTTGCAAAAATAGTTCCAATTCCAAAAAAAGAAAACGTTGTCAGATTATATTATTTTAGAAAATGATAATCAACAAAATCCTATGTTCAATACTTCAACAAATTTGCAATGATATGTTTATCTACTTTTTTTGGAGTTTTAGAATTATACTGAGGACTTGAGTTAGGGATGATTAAAATATTGTTGATATTTTTTCAACACTTTTATATTTCCCTTACTAACAACTCTTCCGCTTCTTAACCACATAAAATGATCACAACTCCTCTCTAACTCCCACAACCAGTGACTTACCATCACTATTGTTATTCCTTGTTTCTTAAACCCCACAAGTTTATTATGAGCCTTCTCCCTAAAATTCTCGTCTCCAACTGCAAAACCTTCATCAATTAACAATATTTCTGGATCTGAATGAACTGCAATAGAAAATCCCAACCTTAACTTCATCCCACTAGAATATGTATATAAAGGAGCATCTATAAATTTTCCTATATCTGCAAATTCAATAATAGCTTGTTTTTTTTCTGAAATTTCACGCTTCGTCATTCCAATAACCAAACCATTCAAAAAAATATTTTCTTCGCCCGTCAGATCGGGATGAAAACCGGCGGAAAGATCAATTAAGGATACTACTCTCCCATTTACTTTTATACTTCCTTTTTGCTGCTTCGTGATCCCAGCAATTAATTTTAGCAATGTGGTTTTTCCAGATCCATTGCTACCGACAATTCCTAACCTATCACCCTCATGAACATTAAATGTTATATTATTCAAAGCTGTATGAATTTCTTTTTTTGGTCTGTACAAAATATTTTCAATTAGTGTGGGTTTTTGATGACGTAAAACATATGTTTTTGTTACGTTCTTTACTTCAATTGCCAAAGGATTGTTAAATTTTCTCGTTACTTTCTTTATATTTTTATTCATAATCTTACAACCAATCATCAAAATATTCATTATCTCTTTTAAATAAATGAATTCCAACAATAGTAATAATAAATGAAATTAAAATTCCCGGAATAATTGCATCTAAACTAAAAATTAAATTATTACTCACAAAGATAAATTGAAATAACTCTACAATACCAGTCATAGGATTAAACCTCAAAGCTGAAGCAATCGAAGCTGGTAAAAGTGATCTAGTATATATAATGGGAGTAGCATAAAACCACAAAGGAACCACTGCTTGAACAATAAACTTTATATCCCTATATCTAACATAAAGAGTTGACAAGAGTAGAGAAATTCCAATAGTAAAGAAAACCAACCAAGAAATAGTCAAAAACAAAATAATTATTTTATAAATTGATAGATAGCCCACAAATATAACTAAGATTACAAATAATAATAATGATATTATTAAATGAAATAAATTTGAAAAAACAATTGAAAGAACTAAAGCCTCTCTGGGAAATTTTGCTTTTTGAATAAGTGCTCTTTCATTTAACATAAGAGGGGTACATTTTGAAAATGTGTATGAAAAAAAATTCCATGGAAGCAAACCAGCAAACAAAAAATAAAAGTAATTATCAATCTCCATGGGAATAAAAAATTGAAATAGAAATCCAATCACTATCATCTGTAGAATCGGATTCAAAATTGCCCACAAAAAACCTAAAAAAACTCTTTTATATCTAGCTTTTATTTCTTTTAAGGTCATTACCCAAACAAAATCAAACCAATATTTTGAAAAGTATTCAAACATAAGCCAAATTGTATCATGCAAGGTTAATGATAGACTAAGTATTTTTGCAAATCATTGTCGTAATTAAGCTAAAGATTTATAGTTAAGATTTAGATTTTATTTTTAACCTTATAAAAACAATTGAAAATACTTATAGTAACAATTTATTTAATTGCCACAAAAAAGCGCTTAATTCTGGCCTCGACCTATCTTCACACACAGTTGCCCGTGCACTATTGTCAGCGCTGAGGCGTTTCAAGACTCTGTTCGGGAAGGGAAGAGTTGGTTCCACCTCGCTCTAGAGACCAGAATTAAACGCTCTTAAACGCGCTTTAAGCTCCTCACACATTCATTAAGGTTTTATATTATGCCTCTCAAAATGCTTAATTAGTTTAAAGCAATTTTCATTTTTCATATTTTATAGAAGCTAATGCCCTATTTTACTATGAAAAATACTTATTAAATTGTTAATCGGACTCGCGCACAATAGTATTGTGCACATAAATCTATTTTAGAGTTGTAGTTCGATTTAAATCGAACTACAAGTATCTTTGAAACTTGCCGGCCCAAAAGGCTGGAGCTTCATAATAGACTTGGACTCTAACAAGTGAAGAAAATCTGCCATGTGTCAAAACAATATAGTAAAATTCCAATAAATTAAAACCTTAGTTGATATAAACACAGCAACCATGCTTTTGAAGTTTGAAAATTAGCTTATTAGGTCGTATAAATTTGTATTGGTAAACCAATGTAAATTTCACAACTTGTAAACATTTTATCAACCAACAAAATATGAAAATTATGTTCGATCAACACTTAGTATAGTTAGGCTTAGCCTGTCACCAGGCTTACACCGACTACCTATCAACGTGGTGTTCTCCCACGGGTCTAATGGAGATAGTTAATCTTGAGATTGGCTTCCCGCTTAGATGCTTTCAGCGGTTATCCACAAGGAATGTAGCTACCCTGCAGTGCGCTTGACAGCGACAACAGGAACACTAGGGATTCCCTCACTCCGGTCCTCTCGTACTAGGAGCAAATTCTCTCAACTATCTAACGCTGACAGCGGATAGAGGCCGACCTGTCTCACGACGGTCTGAACCCAGCTCGCGTACCGCTTTAATAGGCGAACAGACTAACCCTTGGGACCTTCTTCAGCCCCAGGATGCGATGAGCCGACATCGAGGTAGCAAACCGCGCCGACGCTAGGGACGCTTAGGCGCGATGACTCTGTTATCCCCGAGGTAACTTTTATCCGATAAGCCCGGTGTCTTCCACAAAACACACGAGGATCACTATAACCTGCTTTCGCAACTGCTCGGCTTGTATGCCTCACAGTAAAGCATTCTTATGCTATTGCACGTCCAGCCTGATTTCTATCCAGGCTAAGAATACCATTGCGCGCTTGCGTTACTCTTTAGCAAGCAACCTCCCCAGTTAAACTACCCACCAGACAGTGTTCTTTCACACGTTTGCAGTGTGATTAAGTTAGATGATAAATACAAAACGGGCGGTATTTCACTGGTCGAAACCGTCATAAATGAAGGTTTCTCCCGCCTATTCTAAACAATTGCATATTCACCGTCAGTGCCAAGTTGTAGTAAAGCTCTACGGGGTCTTTTTGTCCTGCTGTCAGTAGGCCGCATCTTCACAGCCATTTCAATTTCGCCGAGTAATAGTTCAAGACAGTATGAGGCTTGTTAAACCTTTCGTGCGGGTCGCCAATTAAGCGACAAGGAACTTCGCTACCATAGAACAGTTCATTATTGTTACTCCATTAAGCTTAACGTTCAATTAAACTTAAATTATGGGGGGGTGTGGTTATTTCTACCACACTCCTTATGTCTCCATAAGGATCGGACTATATCATCTCAAACCTAAGTTTGAGGTTAGCGTATAGTCTCTGAGGATTCTGACAAAATGTCTTTTTTAGTGTACTTTCTGGTGCGACCAGCTCCTACATTGATTTTTTCTCTTAGATCCACCAATTCTTTTAAACCAGCTTCAGTTAAATGTTCTTTTGCAAACATTAAATTTACAGCTTTCTTAAAAATTGCGAAGTTTTTCTTTTTTATCTGAGATAAAAATTTGTATTTAGTGAAAAAGGGTAAAATAAACTCTTTTAGCACTTTTGGATTGGTCACATCATAAGAGTGTAAACCATCATTTCTTACTTTAATAATGCCACACTTAAAGTGTTGCTTCATTAAAGCCAAAATGGTTCTTTCTCTTTGAGAAACATTAAAACTTAGTACTGGCTGCCAGCCAGTTTTATAATCATCTTTCTTTCGAAAAGAAATATTAAAACTTCCTTCTCCATCTACAAAGCCTGATATATACCAAGCAATATTGGTGGGAATTTGATTATAATTTATCATTTTGTTAGTCTTTCCTGCTGATTGTCTCTATTCAATCGATTGTTACTACTGATTCATATTTTATCAGCAGTACGATTGACCTGTCAAGATTTTCCAGCATATAGCTAACTTTTTTAACTACAATTGTACTCATAGTTACTGCTGCCGTTCACCGGGGCTTCGATCAGAGGCCTTATCTAATAAATTAGATAAAACCCCCTCAATTAACCTTCCGGCACTGGGCAGGCTTCAGCCCGTATACTTCCTCTTACGAGTTTGCACAGACCTGTGTTTTTGGTAAACAGTCAACCTCATGACATTCACTGCGCCTCTTCAATCCGAAGATTAAAGAGGAGGGCATCTCTCGAAATTACGCCCAGCTGTTTTGCCGAGTTCCTTAAACTATTTTCTCTCGCTCTCCTTGGTCTACTCGACCTGACTACCTGTGTCGGTTATCGGTACGATTTGATTAGAATCTCCTTGCGAAGCTTTTCCAGGATAATGAAATCACACATAACTCTTCTTCCCGAAGGAATTGGAGCCCTATAACACCTCAGATAAACGCCTGAACGGATTTGCCTATTCAGACTGCTTTAGTGCTTCGAAGCAACATTCACCGCTGCTCATATGATATCCATCACCGTCCCTCCCCAAGTCAAATGATCCTAACCAAGGACTGGAATATTAGCCAGTAATCCATCGGCTACCCCTCATTAACGAGGGCTCACCTTAGGGTCGCCTAACCCGCACACGACGAACGTGGGTGCGGAAACCTTGGTCATTCGGAGTCGGGGATTCTCACCCCAATTTCGCTACTCATGCCGGCATTCTCACTTCTGATCGCTCCACCAACTCCTCACGGGTTGGCTTCAAAGCACACAGAACGCTCCCTTACCGCTCCACTGCAGAACAAAATTAGCTATAATAATTAATTCGAATTTCTTAAATCCGAACAATTAATTTAAGCTGAATTCTAAAAGAATTCAGACTAAATATTCTCGCGCTATATCGTGATTTGAAACTCTTCACGCTTCATCACAATTCTCGCGCTATATCGTGATTTGCAAAAATCCCAATGTTGCGATTATTTAACTCTCTTTGTTCTGCAGCAGAACCCTAAGCTTCGGTTACATATTTGAGCCTCGTTGGATTTTCAGCGCATTATTCCTCGGCTAGTGAGCTGTTACGCTTTCTTTAAAGGATGGCTGCTTCTGAGCCGACCTCCTAGGTGTGTTAGGAATAACACTTCTTTTGCCACTAAATATGTAATTTGAGACCTTAGCTGTAGGTCTGGTTTGTTTTCCTTTTGCTCCTGGAACTTAGCTCCCAGGTGCTGAGTGCTACGAAACATTACGGGGTATTCGGAGTTTAACTAAGCGCTTAAGCTTTCGCTCAAGACACCAGATCAGTGCTCTACCCCCCCGCAACTTCACGTAACCCTATACCTAAATATATTTCAGGGAGAACCAGCTATCTCCGGGTTCGATTGGCATATTACCTCTTACCACAACTCATCCGAGCATCTTGCAGCATACACCGGTGCGGACCTCCACCTCGATATTATCAAGGCTTCATCCTGGTCATGGTAAGCTCACCCGGTTTCGGGTCATTCAACAACTACTAGTTCGCGCTATTCACGCTCGCTTTCACTACGGCTTCGACACGGAATGTCTTAACCTAAACGCAATTGTCAAATACTCGCCGGCTCATTCTTCAATAGGCACGACATTACAGTATAAATACTGCTTTGTCTGATTATTAGCAGATGGTTTCAGGTTCTATTTCACGGGGTCTTCAACCCTTCTTTTCACCTTTCCCTCACGGTACTCGTTCACTATCGGTCTTATCTGGTATTTAGTCTTGGAGTGTGGTCACCCCAGCTTCAGAAGGGAGTTTGCCGTCTCCCAACCTACTCAGGAACACTCTATCGCTTTATTAGATTTCGCTTACGGGATTATCACCCTCTTTGATCACCTATTCCAAAGTGTTCTTCTATCTTCTAAAGACGAATGTTGAGGTCCTACAACCCCAGAATAAATTCTGGTTTGGACTGATCCCTTTTCGCTCGTCGCTTACTCAGGGAATCTCTTACGATTTATTTTCCTCCGCCTACTTAGATATTTCAGTTCGGCGGGTTACCCACCTAAATATTAAATTTAGGGCCATCATGATCTCTCATGATGTGATTTCTCAATTCGGACACGGTCGGATCATAACTTTTTCCCAGTTACCCGACCACTTTCGCGGGGTTAGCGTCCTTCCTCGGCCAGATAAGCCTAGGCATCCACTATCTGCATTAATTCACATAAATTTCATTTATATTTGATAAGCTTGCTATAAACACGAGCTTGCGCTGTGTCATAGACTTTAGCATGTGAAACTATATTATATAGTTTCGATTTGTAGCATATATATTTTTTATTTTTTTTGTAATTTCAAGACGAAAAATTTGTACAAAGTACAAATTAAGTTGAAATTTTTAAAAAGATGCATGGCCACTGATGATTAAATCATCATTTTGACCTATACATGACAGTTTTCTTCACTTGTTAAAGATCAAATCTATTTTTGAAAACGAGTTTAAGTTACCTCAAACATTTATGCTTTCTAATTTGATTTCAAGGATTTAGGTTTATACAGCATTTTAACTTTGAGAGTCCAACTGTATCGTAACCACCTTATTTTTTAGCAATAATTAGTTGCTAAATGTTAGTTCTCAGTAAAACCTGGTGAGGTAAAACCAAAGAACTAATATTTAATCACCAATCTTGCTTAAATCTGCCTAAAACTAATTAATCTTGCCAAACAGCAACCAAACCTTAAGAATGTGGACCCTAAGGGAGTCGAACCCTTTACCTCTTCATTGCAAATGAAGCGCTCTAGCCAGGTGAGCTAAGGGCCCAAATCTTAATAAATTGATAGCGATAGTTTAATCACGCTATTAAGATATTAGTTAATATTTAGTTGTTAAACTTTGCTTAGGTAAGTTTTTCGTAACTGAACATTTTTCGATTTGAAAAATATTAGTTCGATACTTGAGGGATTCTATCATTATTTTTGATAATAAATAGAATGTCTAATTGAATGCTTCCCGAACAATCAGAATGATATTCTACAATAGGCTTTTAGATAATGCAACAACAAACATTTCAAAACAAATCAACCTTCAGTCAATTAGGCTTAAATTGGTTGGAATTATTGAATAGTTATTCAGTTACTCCTACATTAAAATCTTTTTCAAGCTCAGCGATATCTTCTTCATCAACAATGGTGGCATCAATCTCGGCCTCAATTACCTCCATAGAGTCATCTTCAGAAAGAGTTGTATAAGATTCATCTTCGACAGTTACAGGATCTCCTGGCTCTAAAACACTTGCATTATTGTCATTATTTGGTAAAAGCGAGCACCCTGAAATAAAAATCGAAAACAATAAAATAAAACTAAAACTTACAAAAAATTTTATTGAACCATTAATTACTTGCATATAATTATTCCTCGTTTAGTTTGCTATTATTTACAGCTTCTCTAATCTCCTGAACAACCTCCTTATATAATTGTAAAACCTCTCTAAATGGATTTTTCATTTCCTTAACCATGGAAATAACTTTGCCAAAACCTTCTTGAGTAGAGACGTCTGAAGATCTAACTGTATCAACTAAAGCCATCGCATTTGAATAAGCTTCTTCAAGCAACAAATCTGCATCAGTCAATTTTACTTTTGCCAACTCTAGATTAATATCATCTTCTTCATAACCAACTATCTTAACATGTAGTTTTTCAGATATTTGATTAAGTCTTTCATAATATCTAAGTACCTTTTCTTCCAATTTATTAGTAAACTCTACTAATTTTTCAGCTCTGTTTTCTGTAATTTGAGCAATTCTTTCCTCACGACTTTCTTCAGCCTGCGTCTTTACTGTTTCACGATTTCGCTCTCTTTCTTTTTTTTGCTCTTGCAACATCAGTTCATATTGATATCTCTCGGCCTCTCTTTCTTCAAGTTGCTTAACTTTTTGCTCTCTCAATTGTGCTTTGTAAGCCTCAATTTCTGAAGCTTTTTGTTCTCTCAATTCCATTTGATTCATCTGCTCATTTTCATTTTCTTGACCTTGAGAAGAGTCGTTAGCTCCAATTATTGGTGGTGTTAACAACAAAAAACCTGCAAAGACAATGATTAAAAACAACTTTTTGTTTTTCATATTAACTCCTTCTTAAATAATACAAAGCAACTCTTACGTATTTTTCGTATTAAATTTGTATTAAATATGTGTAATATGCTATTAATATAATATAAATATCTCTAAATATCAATATTTAATAGTCAATCTACCAGAGTAGGTGGCAATGATAAAAAACAATTATAAGAAATTATTGCTCTTCAATTATTGGGGCATTCCCAGAAGATTTAATCGTTAATTTACCATTTTCAACAGAAATAGTATATATAGGCTTGCCTTTACTAGAACCAAGAAGTCCTAAGGTTGCTTGGGTATGATCCTCAACAATTTGCTTAAATTGTTCATAAGTAATCAAATTATCTGTTTGAACAAGATTTATATATTCAACAATATTTGCTAGTAATTGTTGATCTCGTTTGGAATCATACACAAAAAATTGAACACCTTTTTCTTTATCCCATGGGTAAACAGTCACCTCATCACTATCAATAACCAAAATTCCTTTTTCATTATGATCTCTATCCAAATTAACAAATCTCATGTTTTCAGGATGTGAAGCTTGATATTGTTTAACAATATTTAACAACTCAAGCACTTGATTAGGATCAAGTTCATATTCGGATGAACTGTTATTAGCGGCATTGCAATGACCACAACCACAAATTGCATCAGAGTGAGAAGCAACCTCATGGTGATCATTATGAACTTTTTGAACTTCATGATCTAAATTATCTTCAAGATCTCCATCACTCTGTCCATATTTTGGATCAACATGCTTATCGCTATGCCAACCATATTTTTGGCCTTCCATAACCCGATAATTGTAAACTGTAAGAAAAGCCTGTTCAGGTGTAAAATTCATTTTGAGCAGTGCTATTGAAATTCCCAAATCGGCACCAGGCCTCGCTAACTCTCCTTGAGCTTCTTCCTTAGAATAACCTCCATCAACACAAATAGATGATTCACTGGTAGGAATTGCTAAGTTTTCTTTTACATGAGCAATGACATCTACGGGAACATCCGCCCCTGCTTCAATGTTTCGAGCAAGTTTTATTAAAAATAACTCTTGATTTGCTGCTAACTTTATAGCCTCTCTTTCATGCATAAAAAATTTTTTTCTATAAATAAAATTACAAATAAACTCTATTATTTAAACATTTTTATAACTGACCAAAGTCGGATTCTAAATCATCAATGAAAAAATATAAATATTCAAAAACCACTCACTAAAAACATCAGTAAATTTATGACGCTAATCAAACAGGCTAAAGACCACAATATTCTCAAGTGAAATATAAAAATTGGAAAATTATTTTGTCTCTTTTACCCCAATTTTGTTTAAAACCTTAGCATTTTTTTCAGCGATTTTTTCACCAAGCTCACCAGCTTTTTCGAATACGAAAGTAAGATCTTTATTCTTTGAAATTTTCTTATAAAACTCAATTTGAGTATTAATAATTTTTTCAGCAACTTTTTTGGGTACTTTATACAACCACTCGGCGCTAATCAAATAACAACCTAAATTATATGTTTGTTCACCGCCGGCAAGCGTAAAACAAATTTTATTTGCAACATGAATATCATGAGGTCTAACCATATGACCTTTTATTTCATGCTTCAATTTTTTTGGATCCGAAAAAGGCAGAAAGCCTGAATATAGCAAACCTTCTTTATCTGCAAGAGATTCAATGTGTTGTTGGGCACTTGCCGTAGTTTGCTCCCAATTGGATAATTCCAGTTTTTCTTTAATCCAGTCGCATTCTTCTGAAGACACAATTCTTACATCCTCACCTAGAATAGATTTCAAAGCCTTTACTGCTTGACTAAAATATTCTAATTTTAGACCAGAACCAACAAAACCCAAGCGAATTCCTTCGTTTATTTGAACACCTTCATCTCCGCAAGTTATAACGTATGCCATATCAATATCCTCACTTTTTATTGAACTTATCTGTTTTTATATTCGGTAAATCTAAGGGTATTATACCACAAAAAGGATAAATTAAGCTCGTGTAGACGGAAAAACTAACTATTCTTTATCAATATCAACCATCGATTGAATTGCAGATAAATAGTTGTTCATATCTTGTTCAACTTTTTCCCAATCACCTTCCGCATCTCTAATTGCATTAAATAATAAATCCATATCAATTAGTAGTTGATCATCGGTAACAATCATTCTTTGTTTTGCCATATTTCCTTTAAATTTAATGTTAAGTTAAACTATTTTTTAACTATTTTTTAACTATTATAGTGTAGCATCTATACTTTTTATAATGTCCTCAAAACAATAAATCATTTTAAGGACATTACGTAGTATAGTATTATTTATAACCAACAGGAACTTCTGTTAAGACCAAACTCAAACTCATTCTTCGATGATCGGGATCTACGCTCTCAACATTAACGGTTATTTTGTCACCTTTTTTAAGAGTATTTTGTGAATCAAGCTTACTTGAATGGATCAAACCATCTATTCCTGGTTCAACATTAATAAATGCTCCAAAAGCCTCAATTCTTGAGACAGTACCCTCAACTGTGGTGCCAACTTGGTATTTATCAGCAATAGTCTGCCAAGGATCACTCGATAACTGTTTAATTGATAAGTTAAGTTTGCCAGTTTTATCATCAATTCCTAAAACTCTAACTTTTATTCTATCTCCAACCGCATTGAATTCTTTTGGATGAGTAACTTTTTCCCAAGAAATTTCGGAAATATGGACTAAACCTTCAACATGACCCACATTTTTTGATCCTTCGACAGGAATTTCAACTGTAATAAATAAACCGAAATGCATTACTCCAGAAACCACACCTTCATATATTTTTCCTACTTCAACAGCTTCCAATGCTTGACTTTTCTGAGCAATTTCTCTAGCTTCTGAAACATGTCTTTCGGAAAAAATTAGTCTATTTTTTTCACGATCTACTTCGATTACTTTGACCTTAATTGTTTCACCTTTTAATTGTAAAAAATTACCAACAAGATCTTTTCCGAATTGACTTGAAGGGACAAAACCTCTTGTTCCATTAACCAAGACAATTAAACCACCTTTGTTTACTTCTAAACCTTTTGCATCTAAAACCTCTTCTTTTTCAAATGCATCAATAAAATAATCCCATTTAGAATCGTTCGCAGCTTTCTTTAAAGACAATAATACTTGTCCTCTGTCGTTTTCTACAGAAAATACAGTAGCTTCTAAATTCTGGCCAACTTTCAGTTCGGAAACATATTCTTTGGCATTTTCAAATTCCTTGTCCGACACAACTCCTTCGGTCTTAGCTCCAATATCCAAAATTAATGACTTTTTGCCAATAGAGGTAATTACACCTGTAACAACAGCTCCTTTCTTTGGAATAACCATTTTGTGATCAGCGTTAGCCAACAACTCAGCCATGGTTTTTGGCTTCTTATTAGTTTTATCATTCTTATCAGACGACATAAAAAATAAATTCCCCTTTCTTAAAGTGTTGAGAAGTATACCACACTTGACTAAAATTTTGTTAGCATGTTTATTTTGCAATTTGTAAGTAACTATTTAATTGTATGAATAAGTATGATAATTTGGAAAATATGAAGTTAAAATTACCAAAAATTTCAGACATCGCCAACAAGGTTGTTTTTGTAAGAGTCGACTACAATGTGCCATTAAAAAAGGTCGGAAATAAAATAGTAGTTGTTGATGATGAAAGAATTAAAGCCTCTCTAGAGACAATTAGTTTTCTCCTAGAAAATAATGCGACCGTTGTTTTGGCCTCACACCTAGGAAGACCGAAATCAAGTCATGATATGCATTTTAGCCTTCAACCGATTGCAGACTATATGAATGGATCACTTAATATTCCTATCAAATTTGTCAAAACATGTATTGGAAAGGAAGTAGAAGAAGCTATAATTCAAGCTAAAAACAAGATTACAACAAGTAATGAGACCACTGTCAATAAAGCTCATAATGACAACTCTATTCAACCAAGCATTTTCCTTTTAGAAAATTTACGATTTCATAAAGAAGAAGAAGAAAATGACCTAGAATTTTCCAAAAAATTAGCATCTCACATGGACGTCTATATTAATGAAGCATTTTCAACCACCCATAGAGCCCATGCCTCGATTGTTGGAATCACAAAGTTTTTACCTGCTTTCGCAGGTTTTGCACTTGAAAAAGAAGTAAACACTTTTGCAAAAATGATGAGCAACCCAAAAAGACCACTTATTATTGTTCTTGGCGGAGCTAAAATTTCTGATAAAGTAGGGGCAATTGAACATCTGGCCAATATTGCAGATATCGTATTAGTTGGAGGAGCTGTAGCCAATAGTTTTCTTAAAGCTGATGGTCACGAAACATTTAAATCATATATAGAAGATGTTCCTGCTGATTTAAAAAAGAAAAATATTGATTATGTGGATGTTGCTTGTTCTCTAATTGAAGAACATAGAACCGAAAAAATGTTGATGAATGGATATATTCCAATGCCAAAAATATTACATCCAATCGATGTAATAGCAGCTTATTCTCTAGAAGAAAAAGATCCCGAAAAAACTTTTATAATAGATTTGACAAAAGAAAGTGATTTTAAGAAAAGTGAAAAATTATTTTATTTAGACATTGGACCTAAAACCATCAAGCTTTACCAAGAAATACTGGGTCATTCTAAAACAATATTTTGGAACGGACCTATGGGAGTTTGGGAAAATCCAATATTTTCTAGAGGTACCAAAAGAATTGCATCAACAATTGCAATGTCTGAAGCTGAAACAATTATTGGTGGTGGAGATACAATCGGAGCAATAAATCATTTTGGTTTGGAAAAACAATTTAATTACATTTCAGCTGCGGGAGGAGCAGCACTTGACCTTTTAAGTGGAAAAATGTTGCCAGGAATAAAACCAATTTTGGAAGAAAAATAAATTTACTCAAATTCCGTATTGACTTGATATAAGAATTATCTGTATTCTGTTAGTAGCAAGAGTATTTTTTTGTAGTACTTTTGTTAAGATTTCTTTTGTAACCTGCAGTCAAAATTATAGAAAAGATTTATAAAATAAAAATGATCAACGCAACATTAAATAATTCAAGCGATCAAAACTCAATCAATACTCTTTCTCAAAACAAGCTAAGTAACGAGGACGCTTCTAATAATAGTAATAATAGCTCTGCACCAATGACTCAGTCTAAAGTTGATAATTCTGGTTCGCCATTTCTTTCGAACAGTTCTAAAACAAGCTCAATAAATTCTAATCCAAATTCAAATACATATAAATCTGATTCTAACAACTCTGGCACAAGTTCTGACAATTCTAATCCAAGTTCTAATGGCCATAAATCAAAGAAAAGATTTGATATTAAAATGATTGCGGCCGCATTTGTATTGTTACTAATAGTCATCGGGTCGGGAGCTGGCTATTATCTTTCACAGAAAACCCAAGATCTTAGACAACAAGCATATACGGGCCAAACATGTACTTCTTCAACTCAGTGTACAGGCTACCCAAATGAAGCTTGCGTTAATAATGTTTGTGTACCTTCGGCACCACCGGCCGGTGGCACATGTCCAAACCCACCACACCTACCAGCAATTTGGTGTGCAACCTTCGATTGTCCATACGGTGATACTACTGGTGATGGACAATGTAATTACGACGATACTGGCTCAAGTCACACTTACGGCAACGGAACAAATTGTCCAAACCCACCTTCTGGTTGTGGTCAAGTAGACATTTATTCAGCACCTCCGGTTGGAGCTAATTGGCAGTCATTTTGTGGAGTTACATTTCTAAATTTCGATGATTGTGACCAGGTTCCAACACCTACACCTACACCAACGCCAACACCTACACCTACACCAACGCCAACACCTACGCCAACACCTACACCAACACCTACACCAACCCCAACACCAACACCTACACCAACACCTACGCCAACACCTACGCCAACCCCAAGCGTACTGGCATGTAATTCAATCTGCATTGTCTCCTCTGGAATTGATCCTTGCACTCGAGTAAATCCATCTTGGTATTGTAGTTTCATAGAAGGAACAACAGAACGAAGATGTAGACTTAGAACAAATCCAACTTCAATTAATTGCAGTCCAACTATCACGCCACCACCTACCACACCACCACCGGGAGTTTTATCCTGTAACTCACCATGTAATGAGCCGTCAGGATCAGACGAAGATCGATGTACCCTCGCAAATCCGGCATGGTTCTGCTTCTTGCCTGGAGATGGATCTCAAGGAAGATGTAGATTAAAAACAAATCCTGGCTCCACAAAATGTGAGCCAGCAGCAGAGCCAATGTGCAAAGACTTAGCAATTCTTGATAAAGATGGCAATGTCTTAAATCCTAACAGCACTACATTTAAAATTGGCATGATTCTTAAATTCAGGTGTGCAGCAGACGATCCAGCTAATCAAATTACTCGTTATGAATTCAAACTAACAGAGCCAGACGGAACTATTATTGAAGGATCTAAAATCAATCCTGCTGGTTCATCAACAATCTCATTAGAATATCAAATTGATCAATATCTCAATTACCAAGTTCAATGCAGAGCCTGTATTGGATCAATATGTCAACCATATAAATCAATAGTTAATTAGAAAAATACAAAAATAACAATGGAAAATACCAACTCACAACCACAAGCTTTCTACACGAAAATGCCTAATGTTGTAAATTCTATGCAAGACAGTGTTTTGCCATCCAATAATAATTCATCAAAAAATCCACCAAAAAAGGGACTAAAAAATGTAATGGCGGTAATTGGGTTACTAGTATTTGTTGTCATTGCGCTCACTGGCGTGTTTATCGCACAAAAACAAGTTTCCAAAATTGGTGAAGACACAAAACCTGTGTCTCCTACTGCTCCTGAATCCAAACCTCAAGCAGCAATTGACACTAATAATTATTGCTCTACTCAATTTTTTGTACCAAAAGGAAGTGCTGCTTGTGACACAAAAATTGCATTAACCGATTTTACAAAAAAATCCGGCAAAGTTATTCCTGAACAAACAATCTTCAATGTTGGAGACACCTTTGTTTTCAAAATTACTGCATCGGCAACAGACGACACTATTGGTGGAGTTAAAATTACCGATACATTGCCAACTTCATTAGAGTTCATTAACGATCCAAACAATACAGCTGGAATTATCAATGAAGGACAAACTATAATTGCCAATCTTGTGGACATGAAAAAAGGAGATAAAAAAGAAATTGAATTTAAAGTCAAAGTTGTATCTGGAGTCGGAATCTCTACAAGTGATGGAACTCAAGTAAACCTAGCCACGGTTATAACCAATGAAGACAATAAAACCAAATCATCTTGTTCATATAAATTTAAAACAATTGAAGGAACTGCCGAATGTATATCTAAAGAAATGTTTGACGGTGACCCTGCAAACCGAAACTCAAAAATTGTACCTGAAGGAAGTGCTCTCGTTAGAGGCGAAGAATATGTGTACTACATTACAATTAATGCAAAAAATAAAACAAATGGTGAAGTCAAACTGCATGATGTTCTACCTTCAAATCTTGAATTTGTAAGGCCTTTGCCTGCCAGTGCTAAATTCATCTCAAATAAAGCTGGTGAAAATACAATATTCGTAAATTTTGGAACTCTGGAAAATGAAAAAGTAACTTTAGGATTTGTTGTTAAAGTTGTAGACAATCCTACAATTGGTAAATTCAACAATTCAGCGCTAGTTTATATTTTCCCACCATTCTCAAGACAACCAGAACCACCTAAAGACGGTAGTTTCTGCAGTGTCTCGCACTCTATTATTCCAGTGGGCACAGCACAGTGTTTGGAAAAAGAAGCCTTCACAGATTTTTCCGGAAGTGAAATATTGGCAAATGATACCATCAAAGCTGGCCAAGAATTTGTCTATAAGGTTTCTATACAAGCAGAAAACGTCACTGATGGAGACGTTGTTATAGTAGACCAGTTATCTTCGAACCTAATATTCGTTGATGATCCAAAAAACACCGCAGGCATTAAATACGATTCAAATACTCGAAAAGTATCAATCAACTTCGGACCAATAGTCAATGATGAGGTTAGAACCATTCAATTCAAAGTCCAAGTAATTGCCAATCCTTCAGGTGACATGATTACAAATATTGCAACTGTTACAACAAATAATCAATCGTCTCATACTTGTGAATTGCCATTAAAACTATACGTTGATCAAACTTATGCTTGCAACGAAGAATGTCAAACCAATGAAAACTGCCAAACAGCTAACGATGATTATATTTGTTACAGTTCTTCAAACGGCAAAGTATGTAGATTGGATAGCAATCCTCTTGACACCGGCTGCAATCCTACCAACACACCTACACCAACACCTACACCAACACCTACACCAACACCAACCACTTCTTCTGCACCTGAACCTGGATGTAATGATCTTTGCACCAGTAATGCAAGTTGTATTAATTCAAATCACGTTTGTCTCACTACTGCTGATGGATCAAATAGATGCAGATTGGAATCGAATCCTGATTCTATAACCTGTTCTAATCCTGTAGAATATGTTGCAAACGCACCAACTCAACCACAGCTACCTACTGAATTACCACAAACTGGACCTGAAGATTGGCTAAATTGGTTCAAAGCTGGGTTAGTTACCTTAGGAGTCGCAACCGCCCTCTTCTTACTGCTCTAATAATTTTCTAACAACTCTAATATCTGGCTTACTGGCTTACTGTTTTGCTATCTTATTCTATTAGTATTCTTACTACCTTGGTATTTTTAATTACTCTAATTAGCTTAAACGCGATTCCAGTATCATTAACTGACAAAATTCATTCGTTAAAAATTTTTAGAGTATTTTCTTATTGACTAAGGGGGTCAAATATATGTATTCTATTAGTGAGCATATTTTTATGTTCCAATTATTCTCAATAAAAATTATTTGAATGTTGAGAATATGGGTTTGTCATTCAAGGAAAATATTATGATTAATGTATCGATGGGAAATCCCTCACAAACTGTTTCTACCGGAACAAATCCATCTTTTCCTACCCATAATCCAGCATCTCAAAATTTATCACTAATGAATAATGTTGTTGCTCAAGGAAATGTTAGTACTTCTCCAGCATCTACTAGTTTTCCAAATCAGAATACTAGTGCTCCAAGATCTACTCTTGATTCAGTTTCACCAAAATTTCCCGATCCAACTAACCCTCAAAATAAAAACAGTGGTTCTGCTCCAATTTCTGACAATTTTAAACCAAAAAATAAACTAAACCTCAAGATGGTTCTTGGAATAGTCGTATTATTATTAATTGTTTTAGGATCTGGATCTGGATTCTATCTGTCACAAAAAACTCAAGACCTTAGACAACAGGCATACAATGGACAATCTTGTAGTACCTCAACTCAGTGTTCTGGATACCCAAACGAAACCTGTTTTGGCGGTGTGTGCGTGCCTTCGGCACCACCACCAGCTACGACACCACCACCTCCAGCCACACCTCCTGGAAGCACACCACCACCAGCTACAACGCCACCTCCAACCATACCTCCTGGGGGCACACCACCACCTGCTACGACACCACCACCTGCTACGACACCACCACCTGCTACGACACCACCACCCGCAATTTCGCCATCACCTCCAGTAATTACACCTCCTCCAACTACGCTTTCATGTAATTCAATCTGTGTTGTTACATCTGGCGTTGATCCTTGCTATCAAGTTGATCCAAAACTATACTGTAGTTTTATTGAAGGTTCCACTGAGCGCAGATGTAGATTAAAAACAAATCCTACTTCAGTAACTTGTAGTCCTGCAACACCACCGCCAGCTACAACGCCACCTCCAACAACGCTTTCATGCAACTCAATTTGCACTCCATCAACTGGTTCTGGAGAAGATCCTTGTACCCTAGTTAATAGAGCTTGGTCTTGTTACACACTCGTTGACCAAGATCAAAGTAGATGCAGATTAACAAGCAATCCAACTTCTATTTCCTGTAGTCCTTCAGTCACACCAACACCAACGCCATCATTTTCGCCTACACCAACCCCCACATCTAAAACTTCACCTACGCCAACACCAATTCCTCTAACTTGTAATGCAAGTTGTACGCCAGGATTAGGAAAAAGTGACCTTTGTACTGCAGCTAATAGTAATTGGTTCTGTGATCCGGCTACCAACAAATGTAGATACGAAACAAATCCGTCTTCAACCACATGTGAAGCTCCAGTTGGATCAGTGGCATGCAATCAAACTTGCACTTCAGATCAACAGTGCTACAACACTAATAAAAACTGGCTTTGTGACTCTTCAAGCAAAACTTGTAGGTTATCATCCAATATAAGCTCTATCACATGCCAACCGTTGCCTACGGCAACTCCTACTCCAACACCATACTCAGAAGTAGGATGTAATGACTCATGTTATACAAACTCAGATTGTTCAAATAGCAGTCACATCTGTGTTACAACCTCTGATGGATCGAATCGATGTCGATTAGAATCATATACAGACTCAGTAACTTGTACTATTCCTGGAAGTTCAACCTCACAACCAACTCTCCCAACTTCCTTACCAGAAACTGGACCTGAAGATTGGCTAAATTGGTTGAAAGCTGGATTAATAACGCTTGGAATTGGCACAGCTCTTTTCCTACTTCTTTAAATGATCGGTAAAATAAATTTAGAAATATAAAATTAAAAAAACGCCACAAAAGGCGTTTTTTTAAAAATGGTGAGTCGAGAGGGACTCGAACCCCCGACCAGTAAGGTATAAGCTTACCGCTCTACCAGCTGAGCTATCGACTCATTTTTCTGATTTTGAATCAAGTTCATTATATAACACAACTAGCCAACTTCAATCTCAAGGTGACAAGAATGTGTCTCAATTATACTATAAAAGATTCGACTCTTAATTATTTAAAAAAAGAATTATATAATTACCACTCAAATATCTATTACCATACATATATTTATTAAAAATTAAGATGATACAATATATTCAAGAGGAAAATATGAAATACCCATCAAAAATACTAGATTTATTAAAACAAAAATGGAAGCTATTACTCGGTTTTTTAATTTTAATTGGAATAGTATTCTTTTTTTTAATTAGATCAAAAGCTAGCAACCAAGAAATTTTAACATTTTCTAATCCAGTCATTAAATCAATTACAAAAACCTTAGAAATTTCTGGACACGTAGATGCAAAAGAAAAAGCTAGGCTAAGATTCATTGCTGGTGGAAAACTGGTTTATTTGGGCGCTAAAGAGGGTGATGTCGTCAAAAAATGGCAAACAATTGCGTCAATAGACCAAGCTACTTTAAATAAAGTGCTCCAAAAAGACTTAAATTTATACATGAAGGAAAGATGGGACTGGGAACAAGGAATAGACGATAATAAAGATACATATATTGATCCTACTGAACAAAGAGTTATTGATAAAAATCAATGGGATCTTGATAATACTGTGATAGATGTTGAAATTCAAGATATCTCTATTAAAAATGCAAGTATTTACGCGCCATTTGCAGGCATATTAACCGTGGCTCCAACTGCTGTTACAGGTGTTCAACTTACTGGTTCAGATTATTTTGAAATTATTAATCCCGATTCATTAATTTTTAGAGCCGCAATTGATGAATCTGACATTAGTTTTATCAAATTAGCTCAAAATGCCGAACTTACCCTAGACTCATTTCCAGACGAAATAATTAATACTCAAGTAACCTACATTTCATTTGTAAGTACTGAAACTAGTGGAGGAACTGCTTTTATTGTTGAATTTCCTTTAGCTAATGCCTCTAATTCAAATAATCTAAGAATCGGAATGAATGGTGATATTAAGATTCTGTTAGAAACAAAAGATGATGTATTAACAATTCCCACAATTGCTCTAACTCAAAGAGATGATAAAGCTTATGTCAATGTCAAAATTGGAGAAAACAGTTCTGAAGAAAGAGAAGTTACTACAGGACTTGAAACTGATGAAGAAATTGAAATTATTGATGGGTTATCACAATCCGATCAAATTGTAATTCCAAAACAATAAAATGATTTTAAAATTAATAAATGTTTCCAAGCATTATCAGCTAGGAAATAACCTAATCAAAGCACTAAATAATACAAGCGTCGAAGTAAATGAGGGCGATTTTATTTCGATTATGGGTCCTTCAGGATCTGGAAAATCAACATTTTTACAGATTGCAAGTATTTTAGCCGAGCCTACTAGTGGTCAAATTTTTCTAAAAGATAAAGATGTAACCTCATATAATGAGGTTGAAAGAGCTAAAATCAGAAATCAAGAAATTGGTTTTATATTTCAACAATTTAATTTATTGGCAAGAACCTCTGCCATCGATAATGTTGCACTTCCCTTGGTATACGCAGGAGTTAAAAATTCGCAACAAATTAAACGCGCCACTGAAATATTAACAAAAGTGGGTCTTGCTGAAAGATTATATAACACTCCAGCCCAACTCTCTGGTGGTCAGCAACAAAGAGTAGCAATCGCAAGAGCACTCATCAACAATCCTTCAATTATTTTTGCAGACGAACCAACTGGTAATTTAGATTCTAAATCCGGCGATGAAATCATGAAAATTTTGCAAAATCTACACAAAGAAGGTAAAACAATAGTGATGGTAACTCATGAAGAAGACATTGCTCAATTGGCTGAAAGACAAATTGTTTTTAAAGATGGTGAGATCGTATTCGATTCGGGATCAAAAAAGAGCCAAACTAAAAAAATCATCAAAACAAAAAATACAAAAATAATAAATAAAAATACAAAAATAATAAATAAAAATACAAAAATAATAAATAAAAATACAAAAATAATAAAGAAAAAATAATGTTCAACACATTTAAAATTGCTATAAAGGCAATACTGGTAAACAAATCAAGATCATTTTTAACAATGCTCGGGGTTATCATTGGTGTTGGATCGGTTGTCTTATTAACCGCAATTGGGACAGGACTGCAATCATACGTATCAGAACAATTTGATGAACTTGGAGCAAACACAGTGCTAGTATATCCAGGTGATCCATTCGGAGAAGGTGGTGGCTTTAGTCGTGAAAATCAACTAAATGCACTTTCCAATAGCAAACTTGAAATGAAAGATGTCCAGGATATTTTAAAGATCAGAGAATTTGTAAGTGTCGCAGTCCCTTTTACAACGCAAACTGACAACATTTCATATAGAGGCAATGATAAAGCTATAACGGTTATTGGTTCTACTGAAGATTATCAGATTGCTCAATCTACAACTAAGGTAGAAAAAGGCAGATTTTTCAATAAAACTGAGAACGATGCAAAAAAGAAAGTCGTCGTTATCGGATTTAAAGTTGCGGAAGAATTATTCGGTGAAATCGATCCAATTGGCAAAAAAGTAAAGATTGGCAATCAAACATTCACTGTAATTGGAGTCCAAGAAGAAGCCGGTGGTTCTTTCGGAGGGCCGAGCTTTGATACTTACATATTTATTCCAATAGAAACCATGTTTAAACAATATGATTCAAAAAAGATTGTTGAAATTATTGTCAAAACAAAAAGCACTGATAATATACCTGAATCAATTGCAGCAATTGAAAAGCAATTACAAAAAAAATATGATGATGATGAATTTTCAGTCTTTGATCAGTCAGAAATTCTGAAAACTATCAATCAAATTCTAGGAGTTTTAACTATTGGCCTAGGAGGAATATCAAGCATTTCGTTGCTAGTAGGAGGAATTGGCATAATGAATATCATGTTGGTATCTGTAACAGAAAGAACACGAGAAATCGGACTTAGAAAAGCTCTGGGGGCAACTCCAAACACCATCCTGACTCAATTTTTAATAGAAGCAGCGGTATTATCAATATTAGGTGGGATAATTGGCTTATTAGTTGCCTATTTAGGTACTCTTGTAATTCAAATTTATTTTCCTGCAAAAATTACTATGCAAGCTGTCTTACTCGCATTTGGAGTATCTACAGCAGTAGGTTTAATATTTGGCGCTGCTCCAGCAAGAAGAGCATCTTTACTCTCTCCTATTGAAGCTCTTAGATACGAATAAAAAGTTGTATAATTATAAGTGTTATGTTTTTTAAAACAAAAATATTTATAATTTTCGTGATGATTGCGGTAGGAATGACTTTTTATCATTTTGGGGACCCTACTAAATTACTCAACTCAACCTTAGAAGTTATCAATAAAACACCGCTTAGAACATTGGTACAAAAATTTGACAATGTAAATCAGGATAATATAAATTTTAACCTTCAAGACTCAATTCAAAATGCCCAAACTGAAATTTCCTCACTTGCTAAACGCTCAAAAGAAGTTCAAAAACATACCTCAAACATCTTAGGATCATCAATAGAAGCCACCGACGATGCTGTTCCAATTCATGAAAAAGCCCTTGAGTATGGAAAATACATTTACTGTAAAACAGTCGTAAATGACTATGAAACTCAACACAATCAAAGTGTTAATCCCTAAGATTTGAACTCTTAAATCTAATAGTAAACGAATAAATTTTGTGAATTGCCAATAAAAAAATAAAAATCTTTAAAGATTACTTCTGCTTTGAATTTCAGACTCAACGATCTCAACTTCTTTACCATATTTCAATCTAGATAGCTCCTTGATCATCTCTGCCTGTTTAGGATTCATCCTAGCTTTAATATCATCCATGTCTTTCTCTAAAGACATACTAAATGCAGGAACAGGTTCATTTTTTACAATCGTTTTGATATATACATGATACTTTTCTATATTTGTCAAATCACCTTCGTTAAAAGTTGGTGCAAACTCATGTTGCAAAAAGTTTGCATCTGGAACACCAACTCTAAATGAAACCATAGTACCAACGTTTCCAAAAACAGCATTCTTCACATCCTCATCAATTTGACTAACAAACTGATTGGCAACAATTAAATTTAAGCGATACTTTCTAGCTTCTGAAAGAATAACTGCAAAATCTTCAGTTGCGTAATTCTGAAACTCATCAACATATAAGAAAAAATCTTTTCTTTGATCCATTGCAACATCCTGACGACTCATCGCGGCAGTTAAAACTTTTGGTACAAGAATTAAACCTAAGAATTTTGCATCTTCTTCACCCAGAACTCCTTTTGAAAGATTGCATAGTATTACTTTCTGATCATCCATAGCCTGTCTAAAATTAAACGAACTTTCAGGCTGACCGATAATATTACGCATTGTTTTGTTGGTCACAAACCTACCAAATTTAGAAACAATATAATCTAAAACCTCAGATTTGTGAAAATCCGAGGTTTGTGCAATTTGATCAGTCCAATATCGCCTTACCACTGGATCTTTAATTAATGGCATCATTTCATCAACATACTTACTGTCAGTTAAAATACGAACGAGTTCAATAAATGTACTACCTTTTTTATACATGATACTCAACATCGCATTTCTAATTGCATGTTCAAATCTTGGTCCAATAATTCCTGTTCGATGCGGATCGTATAGTTTGTACATCAAACCAATGATTGAACCGACCACAAAATGTCTTTGTTCCTCTGAATCAGCTTCCATCATGTTTAAACCCATTGGTCTTGATAAATCGGATGGGTTGAAATAAATAACATCATCTGCTCGTTCTGGAGGCATTAATTCTAAAATATCTTCAATGAATTCTCCATGAGGATCAATGGCACAAACTCCCTTACCTGCCTCAATATCTTGCAAAATCATTTCCTTAAGAAACTCAGATTTACCTGTACCAGTTTTTCCAATAATATACATATGTCTTCTTCTGTCATCATCGCCAATAAAAACTTCTCTATCTTCACCTCTATAATTTGATTTACCCAAGCGCAAACCTGTTTTGGGAATATTATGTGGTGCCGGAGCATTTTTTGCATTTAAATATCGAATATGATGAGTTTCAACTGTTTTATTTGGTAAATGAAAAATTGTTGCTAATTCTTCAGAATTTAAAATAAAGGTTCCTATGTTAAAAATTGGCATATATCTATATATAAAATCAATCATAAATAGATGCTTTAGCCATATTCTAGCCTTCTTAAATGAGTTATATGCGGATGAATACTGAGCAAATGTACCAACTATGTTATTTAGATGAGATTCGGCCATATACTCATTTTGTGCAGAAACAACAATTCTAATAGAAACTTTAAATCCGGGCTTTTCTACCTTTTGATTAATTAATTCCATTTCCTTAGGATCATTT
Source organism: Pseudomonadales bacterium (assembly GCA_020632265.1). Classification (GTDB taxonomy): domain Bacteria; phylum Patescibacteriota; class Microgenomatia; order UBA1400; family PJMF01; genus VFLK01. The sequence continues at coordinate 689,303 of JACKFW010000001.1, forward strand.
GCATATGAAGCATTTTTTGGATCAGCCTCACGCTTTTTCTGGGCTGCAACGAAAGATCTTCCCTGTTTTTGCCATTTTCTGGATTCTGGTTGAAGGAGAATTTGAATAATCGCACCTTCGCCAGCACCCATCTTAGAAAGTGCCGAAGTTAATAAAGATAAACCATCAGTTGGTAAATCCTTAAACATTTTGAGTGGAATATATGTAGCTTTTTCTAATTTAAGAGAAGCAAAAGCAACTTTGCCCTTCTTGCTAAAGATATTCACTTCGTCAACTTCCTTGATATCAGCATTTGGATATGCTCCATGGATTTGCTTTTCCACCAAATCTCTAATCTTGCGAGGACAATTCATATAAAATGATATCTCTTCTTGAAGAGCCACTATCTCAAAAGAGAACAAGTTTTCAGCTTTTGCCCAAGCAAAAATACCAGATTTTTTAAGCGAGTAAAGAGATGCAAAAAGTTGCTCTGCGGCATCAATTTTAGTTTCATTATCTTTAGGAACTCTTATTAACAAAGAAACAAATTCAAGTGCAACTTTTTCCCTATTACGATGTTTAAACCACTGAAAAACCATGTAAATGAATACGATAAATATCGCCAAAAAAAGAATTGCAAAAATCAATAGCATTAAAAAAGATGCAATTCTGGCTGTAAAATCACCTTCCATATCTATTGCTCTTCCTTATAAATTACTTTACCCGCAAAAACTTTAATTATTTTATGACTCCACTCTACTAACCACCTTAAACTAAAAACCGGACTTTTCTTTTCGCCTTCTTTTTCCTCTTCATACGTAATAGGCAATACAACTACTGGAGTTGATGGATAATTTGCTTTTACTGTTTCTACTGTTCCATCAGCAATCACAATTTCATGAGGTGCTTGATCTTGATGATCATCAACTCTTTGTAAAAAGCTCTCAACTTCTACTGGAATTTCTGGATTCTTTTCATGTTCTATTGTCTGCAATCCTCCTCCTAAATCGGTTGATGATTTATCTGGAACAGAACCTAATTCATTTTTTTCTTTCAAAGATCTTGAAGGGTAATCTGGATTAAGAGTATCAGTTGCTTGATCTATTACTGATCCAACAGCTTGAGGAGCTAGAGAACTAAGTTCCTCAAGGACTTCTTTAAGGGTATTTAAATTTGCATTAGTTTGATTTGTATTTGTTTGATTTACATCTGTCTGACTAGCGTCTGACTGACTGACAACGGTTGGACCAACGTTATTTTGACTTACATCTGTCTGACCTAAATTTTGAGGTCCAACATTGTTTGTTGACAAATTAGAATTATTTTGGGCAAGACTGGTCATATATTCCTATACTCAATAATATCATTTATTTGAGGATAACCACATCACTGACTTCTATCTTATACTTATCTATATCACCTGAATTTAGTTCTAAGACTTTATCAGAGAGAGCATTGACATAAATTAACTCGAGATCTTTAACATCCGTATTTGGAGCAGGTTTTTTAACATTTTTAGTCAAACCAACCACTTTATTATTCCTTATCCAAACAAAATCAAGGTCAAACTTCATCTTAAACATCCAAAAAGTTCTCTGAGATTCATCTGGAAAAATAAATAACATTCCATCACTTCCAATTTGATCTCTGTCGCTTAATCCTTGACTAGTACTATCTCTCGTATTTACAACTTCAACCTCAAGCTCTTGTCCATCGGGAGTTGTCTTTGAGTCGGGCTTTTTAATTAAGATTTTTACTTTCTCCATATCACTTACCTCACTAAATGTTTTTGTATTAGACCTTTCTGAATTCAAAAAAAACAGCATGCTAATTACAATGATAATCATTAATATTAAAAAACAAACTTTATAAAATGCGTTTGATTTAACTTTCATTATTTTTAATTTTATTAAATAGATGTATTAATAAAATTGAACTTAACGCCAAAATTATAAAAATCTGATTAATACTAAACGAAGTATCTACAAACATTACTTTGTCTATTCTTATAAAATCAAGCAGAAATCTCAATATTAAATAGTAAGTCAGATATGTTAAAAACAACTTACCACTTCCAACTTGAAGTAATTTCGTTTTATTATCCAAATAATAAACTACAATAAAAAAGATTGCCAAAGGAATCATTTCATATAAGAATAAAGGATGGTAATAAGCAACATCTTTATAAAAAGGTAATCTGTTTTCAGGAGAAATATGAATTTTCAAAAAAGAGTTAGTTGGAAATCCGTATAATTCTTGATTTACATAATTTCCCAATCTTCCAATCAATTGACCGACAGGTAAGCCAAAAACCATGATATCTAGAACTTTAATAAATGATATGTTGTTACATGGTTTAATCAATTTAATTCCAAGATAAATCCCAAAAATAATTCCAATCAAGCCTCCAAATATACTTAAACCTCCATTCCAAACATAAAAAATTTGCTCAAAATTATTGGAGTATAAATAAAAATCAGTCATGACGTGCCATGCCCGAGCGCCCAAAATACCAAAAAATAAACTAAATATAACTATGGTCCAAAAACAATTTTTATCATAGTTATAAATTTTAAATTTTTTTTCAATCAAAGATATTGCGAAAACAATAGCTAAACCAAGAAGAAATCCATAGGTATGAAAAGTAAAACTTCCTAGTTGAAATATGGAAGGAATCATCATAGTTTGCTTACCTGCCTAAAAAGAATATCATCAACATAAAAATCAAGACCAAAAAAACATAACTTGAAACAAAATATTTAATCTCAGTAGAACTCAATTTTCTTTTCAATTGAAACAAAAACCTTGCATGAAATCCATCTGAATCAGTTCTATATTGAATTAGTTCTAACAAAAGAACAGAAACTATTGATAAAAACAATCCAATTCCAATTTCACTTCCAGTAGAGGTTATTAAATAAACCCCCATCGGAAACAGAGAGATTATAAAAATTAAAGATCTAGTAATTAAATTTGGTTTTGTTTTTGGATTTTCCAGATAATATTTATGCAAAATCTCTTCATCCAAATGCATCAAAATCACTCCTAAAAACAAACCTGCAGAAAAATAAAATAAATCTAAATAATTAATTTCACCACTAAAATAACTAGTAAGAACAAATAATCCAGAAATAACAACTGGTATCATTAAATTTTGAATTTTAATCTTCATATTCGTTAACCTTATACTTATAGTCTATAATTTTTTCAACCGCTTTATCAACTAAATTTTTAAATTCTTGATTAGTATCATACTCTTTAGCAAGATTAAAGATAATCTCCTTCATATCGTAAGAATTCACTGATTGGCCATATATTAACACTTCATCTCCGGCAATGATTGCTTCTTTGGAAACTTGAATTAAACTTTTAGGTTCGCTAATATTTTCCATATTAAAGCTTGCAGCTTTCATCTCAAGTGCGTCTGAAAAAACTAGCAAATTAGGATAAGCATTTTTTAACTCATTCACACAATCTTTACTCAAAGAACACGGAATTTGAGAATTTTGATTAACAATCCCAACATGAGAAACCATCACTGATACTCTATTTGGTTGTTCGATAATATATTTGTACAACTTCACATCATTCACAAGTACGTCGATAAAATCAAAATTATTGTGCAAATCCTTTTTAATAGTTCCAATTCCAGGGAAATGCTTAATAACAGGCAAAATTCCGTAAGAATCAAAAATTGATATGTAATTCATACTTCTGTCGGCAACTATGGCATAAGAATCAGAACATATTCTATCTTTTAAAATATTATTATTTCCAACATCTAAAACTGGAGCTAAAACAATATCAATTCCCGTATTTTTCAACTCACCAGCAGACCTTCTTAACAAATCATCTCTCTCAATCTCGTCAAGTTCGCACAAATCTTTCCAAGAAGGTAATTGCGTGTATCCCTCACCATTTAATCTTTGAACACTTCCCCCTTCATGATCAACCGCAAACCTAGGCGACAACAAATTGTTTTCATATAAATTTTTAACTTCAATTATTTTCTGTTTTGCACTTTCAGATGCTATTTCACTTCCAAAAATAGTGATAAATCCCGGAGAAAGCTTGTCTAATCTTAAATTCTCTATTTCTGCAATTTCTAAGATTTTATTTTTAGCGGATTCTGATGACTCATTTTCTGGTGATGAGAGAAAAAATTCTCTAATAAATTCAATCCCTTTTGATTCTTGCTCTTCATCTATTACTAGTGGGTAAGCAATCATCTGAGCAATTTTCTCTTGAGTGGATAACTTGTCTAAAATCTCATTTTTGGATAATGCCACTGGCTCTTTGAGAACCTCCGCGGTTTGAGGTGGGTTTTCTACGACATCAAAATACTTTTCAAATGGTCGTTTAAAATAATTAACTCCAGACATAAACAGTAAAATCAATAATAAACCAAAAAAAATGTATTGCCGAAATTTTAAATTATTTATTTGATTCATGAGTTTTTTTTTCACCCCTCAATTGTTTCACTTTCCACATAAATAGTCTTGCTTTACTTTTTGCAGAATTCGCATCTGCAACAAATGACAAAGCTCTTTCAAGAATTCCTCTATCAATGGTTTTAGCCATTTTAATATACAAGCTTTTATGCCCTATATCATTTAATGTAATTGCTAATCTATATCCATAATCTTGAAATTCTTTAGTAATGTATCCACCTTTGTCTTCAAGCGAATACTTATTCAACAAAGAATTTAAATCACTAAAACCCTTTTTTTTTCGAGTTTTTTTTGAAGATTCCAATTCTTCTCCAACTTTATCACCAAATAAAGTTAAGGGATCTGCAATTGACTTTTTTTGACTAAACATACCCAGTTTTTTTATCACTAACAAGCAAGCTAACTAATACAGCAACACCTGCGAAAATAAATATTGAGTTCCAAGATGAAAAGAAAATAAAGAATAGCCCAAAACCAGACCAAAAAATCACTCTATTTATACTAAGAACCATCTCCAAATAAACAAAGTATTTGTCTGAAGAATGCCCTTTTCCTCTACCCAAAAAAATAGTGTCAAAAACCAGAGAATAAACATTGGTGGCCAATCTATCAAAAGTATCTACCAATGCAATATTCCAAATACTGAAAACCTGAGTTCTTACAATCCATAACAAAGAAAGCAATCCACCCGAAAAATACAATGGCTTTTTATTACGATAGCGATCAATAAATTTTCCAATAAAAAATGTCATGAACATTGCTAAAAATAAAGATAGTGTATATAGGTAGCCTACTCTGTCAACTGAACCCAATAGAAAAAAAACATATAAAGGCCACAAATAAATTACCGTGTCATTAATATGCTTGCCAGAGTAAGCTATTGCTAATTGTAAAAAGCGTTTTTCCTTGATCCAAGATAAAAATTCATCAAAACTGATTGAGTTTTCATGCAATTCAACATCCATCATTAACGCAAGCACACTTGACAAAAGTGTCAAAATCATACCAATTAAAAATAAGTATTCTAGTCCAACAAAATAAGCAATTGCTCCACTAATAGCAGGAGAAACAACCGCTACAATTTGTAATAAAAATTGTAATAAACCCAAGTCCTTACCAATATTTTTTTGGTTCGCAGTCTTACTTAAAATTGAAAAATAGCCTCCCCAGAACATAGTTGAATTTACAGCATCAATTGTCATTGCAAACCATAAATAGAATGGATTTTGTTTGGCAGCAAAAAGAAAAATAAACATCAGGGTTCGCAACATAAAGGAAATTACAAAACTTCTTTGATAACCTATTTTACCCAAGGCTTTTCCTGAAGGAACTCCAACTAGAAATCCAATCAAACCTACCACAACGTAATAAATGGCTATAGCTAGCATTCCCCTTTGAAAATCTGAATAGGGAAGATACTTGAGAAAATTTGTTTCGCTACCAATTGAAAAAAGAAAAATGGGCAAAAATATCATTGCCATTTTATTAACTAAATCTCTCACAATTCTAATGGCATACAGCAACTTCATATTTTTGCTGTCATCAAAAGTGTAATTGGGTAAATGTAAATGATGAGATCTACTTCTAGGCATGATTGTGGATATTCAATTAATTTTTAATTATTGCGATTAATTTTCTAACTATTTCAGGCTTAAGTGTATTTATCTTCTCAATTTCTAGAGGAGAAAACTTCTGCAAAACATAGGATTCAGCTGGAATTGATCTATCTCCACCTCTATTATCAACTCCAACTCTCACATGCCAAAAATTTTTAGTTTTAAGATGTTGATATATTGAAAGCAGTCCATTATGAGCTGCTGGTCCTATGCCAAATTGAATCTTATACTCACCCAAAACTATGTCTAGATCATCGTGAATAATATACAAATCTTGTAAGTTAGTGTCATTCTTATCCTCATGATAGTAATCGATAATTGATTTTATCGCAAAACCAGAACCATTCATGAATGTTTGAGGCATTACAAAGATATTTTGATCAACTTTGCAAACCTCAGACTTCATCTTTTTTTTAAGAGAAAAATTTGGACATCTGAGTACTTCGCTTAGATTTTTAATAATAGCGAAACCAACGTTGTGTCTAGTATTTTCATAAACAACTCCCGGATTTCCTAAGCCAACAACAATTTTCATATTATCTATTGTAACAGTCTCCCTGTTATAATTACACATCATATGAAAAAAAAATTATTCTTTTCAATTGTAATTCCAACTCTCAATGAAGAAAAGTTTTTGCCTGGAATACTAAGTGATTTAACTAAACAAACTAACACTGACTTTGAAGTGATCCATGTTGATGGGAATTCAGACGATAAATCTGTTGCTATCGCAACTGAATTTGCCAAAAAAATCAAAATTACTTCAAAAATTGTCAACGTTAGAAATGTAAGCTATCAAAGAAATGAGGGCATATCTCTGTCTAAAGGTAGATGGATTATATTTATGGATGCAGATAATCGAATTGATCCATCATTTTTAGATGGCATCAAATACAGATTGTCTCAAAATAAATCTACTGACTTATTCACAACCTGGATTTCAATCAATGAGAGCAAAACTATCAATAAACCAGTAGAAAGAACTATTAATTTAGGACTTGAACTCTTCAAGCTAATTGGCAAAGAATGGTCGCTTGGAGCATTAATTGGAGTTAAAACAAGCATTGCAAATAAACATAAGTTTGACGAAAAACAAAAAGTAGGAGAAGACGGACTTTTTGTCAAAGCACTAATTAATCAAGGCTACAATTTTAATATATTTAGAGATCCAAAATATCATTACTCGCTTAGAAGACTTGAAACAGAAGGAAGCATAAAATTTGCTAGAGCTGGAGCAAAAGTAGCCCTCAATTACTTACAAGGAAAGGACTTTTCAGAAGATGATTTTGGCTACAAAATGAATGGCGGAACTTACTATGATCAAAAAAATTACATAAGTATTTCAAAATTACCCGAATATATTAAGTCATTACCTAGAAAACAGTATATAAAAGCAAAAAAACTTTTCAAAACTCTTTCTGATATTGGACTTTAAATAAATTCGGCAATGTAGGTGACTATTTCATCATAATGATTAAAAATTATCATATGATCGGCTTCACCAACTTTGAGCAATTTGGAGTTTGGGATTAGTTTTGCGATTTCTTGAGACGATTTTATTGGGAAAATTTTATCTTTAGTACCAACTAAAATTAATACTTCTGGCTTAATTTTTTTTAATTCAGCTGAGATATCAAAAGTATTTATCTTGGTTAAAATTTGACCGTAACTATTGATTGACGTGTGCTTAATATCATTTAGCACTCTTAGTAAATTAAAATCACCAGTTTTCATAAATTTTTGATGACTTATCCTTCCATTTTTATGTACCTGAGATAAGTAATTTTCAAAAAGCTTGGCTAGTTTCTCAAGAGTTGTGCTAATTTTTAACTTCTTAAGTAATTTAACAGGATTGCAACTTGTTGCAATCAAAACAATTTTTGATATTTTAGGATCATTTTTAATTGCAATTTTCTGAGCAACCATTCCTCCTAAACAATGCCCAATTAAAACAACATTGCTTAACTTTTCAAAATTAATTACCTTAAATACATCTTCTGCCAAATTATTTAGAGAATATGCTTCATTTTTTTTGGGCCTACTAGAAATTCCGTGACCTCTCAAATCTATGGCTAATGATAAATAACCTTTAGTTAAAAATTGAGTTCTAACTAAATTCCAAGCGTCTAAATCACCGCCAAGCCCATGCAGAAATACTAAAACCGGCTTGTTTTGCGTATTTTTATATAATTTGTCTTGAAAACCCAATAAATTATAGTGAATTCTCACTCCTTCTTCGGTTTGAATGTTTTTCTCTTCGTAATTAATTTTGTTCATTTATCTTTCCAGAATTTTTATTATAAAGCCATAAAATCATTATTTTGAGATCAAAAATCATTATTTTTTTTTACAAATAATAATTTTCTATATATTAGCAAATGTTTATAGATTACACTATCTATATGAAACCATTTTTTACTGTCATTTCTCCATCACTAAACGAAGAACATTATTTACCAATATTACTTGGTTGTTTAGCTAATCAAACTTTCAAAAACTTTGAGGTAATCCATGTTGACGGCAGTTCTGAAGACAAAACTGTCGAACGAGCCACAGCTTTTAAAGATAGGTTGGATATAAAATCGATCGTAGTCAAAAAAAGAAACGTTTGTTTTCAAAGAAACACAGGAGCAAATGCTGCAAATGGAGAATGGCTAATGTTCATTGATTCAGACGACCAAATTGAAGCTGATTTTTTATTAAAGATCCATGACTATGTAACCACACACCAGATTCATGTCCTTTCTACTTTTTATCAGCCTGATACAAATAAATTTACCCATCACTTTTTAGCATCAATTGTCAATTGGCTATCTTACTTTCTTCAATATTCACAGCTTCCATTTATTACCGAGTCTGTGTTTATCTTCAAAAGAGAAGAATTTCTCAAAGTCGGTGGTTTTGATGAATCTCTGAAAGCCTCCGAAGGCACTGATATCACTCAAAGAGCAAAAAAAGAGGGATTTGTATATAAAATGATTAGATCACCAAAATATTCCTTCTCAATGAGAAGAGTTGAGTCTCAAGGATTGCTTAAAGCTATAAAAAATAATGCAACAATTGGATTTAAAATGTTCTTAGGCAAAAAAATGACTAAGGATAATCTAAAAGACTTATACCCTATGGAGGGTGGAGGTAAATACAAATAAAACTTAAGGAGAATTACTAACTGGAAAATAAATTGCTTGGCTTGAGAAAAATCGCTGGGCTTGAGAAAAAAAACCATGTTGAAGAAAATCGATGAATTTGAAACAAAACGCTACATTTGACACAAAACGCTACATTTGACACAAAAAGCAAAGTAGGTTAAAAATTTTCAAGTTCTTCAATTGTAGTTGCATCTATCCAGTTTTTATCATCTCTAAATCTGATTAATCTGGGAAATCTTAAAGCAACTCCCGCGGTATGACTTGGAGATTTGGTAATTTCATCAGCAGCAATTTCAACCACCAATTCGGGACTTACCCAAACATCAGGAAACAGTGATTTTTCAACTTCATAGTTTTCTGGTTTGTGGTCAGTCTCTAATAAATCAACTCGGTTTTTCAATTCAACAAACTGCTTGTCAGTTAATCCGGTTCCAATTTTTGCAATAGTTTTTAGTTCCTGCTTGTCATTCAAAACACCCACTAAAAAAGCTCCTACTCCAAATTGAGATCGTTTTCCTTTGCCAGCGTAATAACCCATTACTACTAAATCTAATGTGTCTTTAAGCTTTCCCGATGTTCCTTCTTCTTCCTTTATTTTCACCCACTGCCAACCTTTGCGACCACTTTTATAATGAGAATTGATTTGTTTCATTACAGCACCTTCGAGCCCACTCCCTAATTGTTTGCCATGAAAATCTCTCAACATCTTCGGGTCAGCGGTTTCTATTGACTTTGTATAACTAATAGTTTCATTATCAAGGAATATGCTTCTTAATAGTTCTTTTCTATCATGCAACTTAACTTCAAGAAGAGACTTGTCATTCAAATAAAGACAATCAAAAACATAAAACCTTATGGGTACTTTTTTTGACTGCTCTGCCACAAGATGTTTTCTTTTTCTAGTTATAGTTTCTTGAAAAGGCAAGAGATTTCCTGATTCTTTTTGATAACCAATTGCTTCGGCATCCAAAATACAGTTCTCACAATTAAGTGAAGTTGCAACAATCTTAAGCTCTGGAAACATATGAGTCACATCTTCCAAGCTTCTGGTAAATGCTTTAATATTATTAGCTGAATCAACGTTTTCCAATATTTTTAAACCATCTTTTGAATAATGAATTTGAATTCGTAGTCCATCATATTTTGGCTCAACAATTACCCGGCCCATTTTTTCAATTATTTCCTCTGATGAATTCAGTCTTTGACAAAGGGCTGGAATAACCGGTATTCCAACTTTTACAGAGTACTCGTCTTCAAATCTTTTTGCCAAAATCTTCAAGAAATTTGAGTCATTTTTGTCTAATTCTCTAGCAGTTTTAATATAAGATTTTGCCAATTCACCAACATCAGCTCTTTTCTGATAAGCATTTTCAAGTAAATTTCGATGAGCCTTACTTCCAACCACCGACCATGATAAAGCATCTAATATAGTCATAGCTGAAAAGCCTAGTCTTAGTTTGCCAATCACTATCCTTGACACAAATTTTGCAGATACTTCATCAAGATTCATTAATAATTTAGACAATTTCTCAACTTTTCTTTCTTGAGAACCATTGCCACTATCCAATGCAATGTCACTAAGTTCTTGATAAACTTCTTCGATAGAAAGGTTTTTAGTTAGCTTTACAACTTTAAAATATTCTGAAATAATTTCTTCGGTAATATTACCAATATCACCATTTTTTTTATATCTTCTAGTAATTATTTTGATTTCTTCATCAAGATGCAAATCCTTATATTCAGGCTCTACTGTTTCAAATAGATTTGTTACAACTACCTGAGCTTCAAGTTTTTTTGCTCCACTATTTACTCTAGCCAATGCTTTAATAACCATTTTCACTGATAATTGAAATTCTAATGAGAAATAAAGTGGCACTAATGTTCCCTGCATTAAATAGCTTGCTTTGGCCATTTCTTTTTCATTCAGCGCACCAAACAAATCGGCAAGTTGATACATCATTTCTAGCCTAGAAGGAGTTCGTTCTAATTTCTCAAGACTCTGTGAAAATTCTCTAAATAACATAATAAATAGTTTAACACTTAATCAACTAAACTATAGCTGACGCCTTTGGTAACTCCACGTTTTTCAATAACCTTTTTATCAATCAAATCTTTAACATCTCTTAGGATTGTGTCAACGGAAATATTGGGAAGCACAAGTTTCATATCTTCTGAAGTTACTTCGTCTTGATTTTGAAAAAGCTCAAGTAAGATAATCTGTCTTTCAGATAAAGCAACTTGTTTTCCCAATTGTTTTTTTAGCTTTAAATCTTTTGATAATCTCATTACTTGTTGGCGAACTTTATCAATTTCAATTGCTAATCCATAACAAAAATACTCCAGCCAATAACTCATATCTTTAGTTTTACTTTGTTGAACAGACAATAATGCTTGATAATATGCCTCAACATCGCTGTCAAAATATTGTTCAATCGAAAAAAACTTTTTAAAATCATATCCAAGAGAATATAAAACCAGCGTTGCCATAGCTCTGGCTGTCCGACCATTTCCCTCAATAAATGGATGAATATAAACAAGTTGGTAATGAACAATAGCAGCTTTTAAAATTGGGTGAATATTCTGCGCTTCATCACTGTGAATCCAAATAAATAAATCATCAATTAAATAAGGAATTTCCATTGAAACCGGTGGTCTATAAACTACGCTAGAATTAGCTGCACTTTTGACGATAACTTGTTTATCTCGATAATTTCCAGAATAATTATCTTCAATTAGATTATTAATAGTAAGCTTATGAATAGTTTTTAAAGTATCAACTGTAAAAAGTGTTTTTAAATTTCCGCTTCTTTGTTTATCAATCCAAGAAATTACATTGCGATAGTTTAGAACCTCTTGGATATCTCTGGCTCTTGCCAAAATACCAGTTTGTTTAGAAATTTCAGATGTATCAACAACATTATCAAGTCTAACAACTTGCTGAGCTTGTTCTTTGGTAAGATCATTTCCCTCAATCTTGGTTCCATAATGAACGGTTCTAGTGAAAGCTTCATCTCGAAATTTTGCTTCCCAAGCAGGTACTAAGGGTGCATGATCAATCAAGGCCTTTGCTGACTCAATTCTTGAGATATATGTGAGAAGATTGTTGGTAATTTTGAATTCAGGCTGATACATCTTAGCTTCAGAGTATAGCCTATTGTTGCAAATTTTGCAGTGATAATTTTAATTAGTTTCAGCCCAAAAAACCCTTGGGATCATTTCAACAAGTTGAGAAGTATTAAAATATGGGCCCACGGTCTTATAAAGTTCATCCCCAGCTTTTTTATTTATATAGCTTCCAACAACTGCCGAAGTAATTGCATCATGATTGCAATACAAAGAAGCCACAAGCCCTGCCAACGAATCTCCGCTACCACCTTTGGTCATGCCGGCATTACCACCGTCTATCTTGACAACTTCCTTTTTCAATTCAGCGGTGTCTTTAGTGATTATATTATTTTCAAAGTAAAAAACTTTATCTACTTTGCCTTTTAATAAAATCGTTGACTGTAATTTATCTATATTTAGACTATTCTTTTTAAATGACTCCTTCAACTTAACCATTTCCCCAGTGTGTGGAGTAATAATATGATTAATTTTTAATAAGCTAGGGTCAATAACTTGAAGTGCACCGGCGTCAATCACCCATTTTTTTTGAGAATATTTACCAACTAAATAATCAACAATTTTTTTTGTTTCTTCATCCCTCTTCATCCCTGGACCAATCAAAATACAATCTGCTTCGTTAATATAATCTTCAACGTCAGATCTTGGAATAACGATACCATTCCAAAAATTTCCTTTTGCATCATTTATTAGCTGGTTGTTTTCAGGAACAGATGAATAAAATACCATATCAACAAATTTGGAGGCCACATCCAAACTCCACTTACTAGCTGCATGAAAAAGCTCTGAACCACCTATTAATAACAGCTTTCCATTTTGACCTTTGTGAGAATCGCTTGATGGATGCTTAATATTTTGTAAATATTTTTTAATCTCTTTGTTAATATACTTTTTAATTAATTTGCTCATATATTTTTATTTAATATATTTTTATTGTATATATTTTTATTCAAATATTTTTTGACAGTCTTTTAAAACAATCTAAAAAACTAATTATACTCTAACAACAATGCTATCCTCACTATTTAATTGAATTTCACTAACAATTTTTTTATCGGTAGTGGTAACTATTGATTGATATTTTTTCAAAACACTTTGGGCAAGCAATTTGCTGTCACTATCCAATTCTGACAAAATATCATCCAAAAGTAATAAGGTTTTTTTATTAGTTGCCTTTGCCAAGTATTCCAACTCACAAAATTTTAACCATAAAACCCCTAATCTTTGCTGACCTCTTGAGCCAAACAAATCTAATCTTAATTTTCTCGACACTTTGTCTTTTGCTGATTTTTCATTCAAATAAATAATGATGTCATCTTTATGTGGTCCAATTAAGGTATGTCCAGAAGCTATTTCTCTATTAAGATATTGATCTAGTCTGCTTTCTGAAATAACTGAGGGGTCATACTCTATCTCAAAATCTACCGGGAAAACTACGCTTGAAAAATTGGCAATAAATTTCCTTCTAAACTCTTGCAATATTTCTCCATATCTTACTAAATTAATATTCCAATATTTAAGTGCAGTTCTGTTCTGCTCTCCTTCACGCACCTGTAATAATAATTTATTGCGTCTTTTTAATGTCTGTTGATAATTTTTTATTGCAACTTCATAATCTGAATGAATCATCGATAAAGCTGTATCTAAAAAATCTCTTCTTCTGGCTGGAGAACCCTCAATTAAACGCATATCTTCAGGACGAAAAACAACTGTATAAAACTTGCCAATTGCATCTTTTTTTCTTCTTTTAACTCCGTTAACCGAAAAAAGCCTGTGTTGAGTGCGCTTGCCGTTGACCTCGCCACGGGTTAATATCACTTCAATTTCATCAGTTTCTTCAAAGTTGTTTTGATCATTCAAAGATTCTTGGATTTCTGCTTCCCCTGATTCTTCAGAAACATTCAAGTATTCAAAGTCAACATTGATATGATTGTCTGTTGCTTCATATTTTATTATTCCCTTAATTCTTGCTAAATCTGCATCAAAATTTATCATTTCTTCAATTCTTGAAGCCCTAAAACTATTTCCAGTTGAAAGCAATGATATTGCTTCGATAATACTGGTTTTTCCTGCAGCATTATCACCAACAATAATCGTAGTTTTATTAGAAAATTTCAGATGAAAACTGTTATGAGATCTAATATTTTGGAGAACCAAACCTGTAATAACCATAGTTAAAGTAAGTATACTATGATAAATAATTTTTTGGTTATTAAGCCTAAGTTCTATTGTCCATAAGGAAAATCTTTTTTCTCGTTAGCAAACAATTTTTAATATTCCATCCAAATCTTGCAGTAATCATTTCTTTAAGTCCTATAGTTATGATATAATGACATTTTGCTACATAGCTATTACATATTTTTATAAATAACATGATAGAGATATTAAGAAAGTCATTAAATAGAATTACCAGAAACGATCACACCATCGATTCTGACTTACTGCATGCAACGGCAGACTCTGTGCTAGTCAAAGAGGGACATTCCGCGATAGCTCATGAAGTTGCTGATGATTTACCAGCTCTTCGCTTTCTATATAGAGTATTAATGGTCGCTTCAGAACTTGCAACGCTAAACATGACTTATTCTATGCTTAATGGAAATAGTGAAACGTTATTCATTTCAGCCATCATATACGCAATTACACGAGCCACCGGCATTCACTACTCTAATGTGTCTCAAGAAAAAGTTTCCGAAGTACTAGAACTCGTAGTAGATGCTCTCGATGAACACCCTATCAAATCAGATTCCGACCAACCAGCTAATCGAGAATTTAGAATTCCTTTTGATCAACTTGCTGCCATTGCTAATAATGAACGCTTCAGTCATCTAAATCCTTGGGAACAATTATTTTGGCTGGCACTTCAATTTGCAACCATCAGCTCCCAATCACCAGAGATAATTCCAGTTGCTTTAGCCGCCTGGACACTATGCTCAATAGATTTATTTTTTAGCGGTAAAGCCTACAAATGGGCACATAACAATGTCGTACATTATAGAAGTATTGCAAAAGATAGACTAAGTCGATTCAGCCATCTCACACCAAAAGAAGATGCAAAAAAGAAACAACTTTCAGGAAGAAGAAATGCCACTGTTGATTTAATTAATTTAACTTCATATGGGCTTCCATTTTTGTTTCTAGCCTTATCGGCGATAGAGCAAGTCGGCAATGTTGTCGCCGGCGCAGCAATAATTGGATCCAAAATGTTAGGTTCTCTGTCAAGTGCGGTAAACACCAAAGAAAACCGAATCAATGGTCAAAATGCAAGCACAACTCTTGGTAAAATAAATGAAAAAGTGAAAAATGGTGGCAGAATTTTTGTTGCCACAGAAGGAGAACAACAATTCAGAAGAAATCGTGATAATCAAGAACAAAATCTAGTGCAGAAACCTGAATTAAATTTGAATACCAAATTACTAGTAGAGAAACTAGATGTAATTGCTCCTAATGGTCAAAAATTATTTGTTCTCGATGGCAGAATAGAATTAACTTGCGAAGGTAAAGGACTACTAACACTCATTTCGGGTTCAAGTGGATCAGGGAAAACCACCTTGCTTGCGGCACTAACAGAAACATCTTCTGCGTGTCAATGCGGGAGAATACAACTCGAATTAACTGAAGACAAGACTAAAATTCGACTCATAGATTTACCAGTTGAACAATTAAAAAAAATATTTGTTTTTTGCGATGGAAGACTTCCCAATCAATCCTTAATAGATTCATTAGTATCTCCAGATAAACGTGAATTTGATAATTTATCAGAAGCAGAAAAAGAGCAGGTAGCACGTTTTTCGTGGAGAGAACTAAAGCAATTTGCTGCTACAAATGTGAATATAAATGCAATAGTTGAAAATATACGCCATCAAGCAACAGAAATTATGGAAGAGTCACGCTTATTTTCAAACAATGAAATCCCGGGTTTATTAGATGCAAATAATTTATCTGATGCTTCTTCGGGACAAAAACGCAGGCTAGCGCTTCTTCTAGCGAGCAGAGAGGCACAAGCAAATCAAGGTGTTTTATTTATTGATGAACCACTAGCAAAACTAGACAATGAAACTGCGCAAAGCAATACCCGTCTCGTAATTAATTTTATTAAAAGATTATTAAAAATGGGCATTCCAGTCATCATGACTGATAATTCTGCTCCAGAACTAATAATGAGAAGTTTTATCGAATATCTGGCAACTCAAATTAAATTAAAAGATAATTTCGCCACTATATTAACTTATCCTTCAGTTGTTGCGGGATTAAAGAAACATTCTACAACAGGAAAAGATACCGAAATCAAAGCGAAATATTTAATTGGTACAAAAGTAAGAGATCAAGAAGACGATCTTTTAAAACATATCAATGGACCATATCGTCAGGAGTTAATGCACACCCCTCCTGATTATCAAATGAAAATAATCAGGGAGGCTATGGATAAAAATGAAGAATGCAGAGTTGTACTCGGAAAATGTTCAAGCTTATGGAATTCTTTAGAAAATTCACAAACAGAACTCACCCAAGAAGAAAATGATACTTACTTAAGTATTTTAGCAATTTATAGACATTTAGCAGCGTCAATATGTGTCGATTTAATAGATATGATGCAATCTGATTCATCAGATAATAATTATAAATTACCACAAGACTATCAAGTTTTTCTTAGTCATTTAGACAAACTTAAAACCAACTTATTATCTCTCACTGAATTTTTATTAGCAAGCACAGTAAACTTGGATTCGCAAGAATACCTATTGTTTCCCTATCAAACTACTCAAAGTTTAATCTTAGAAATGCTCAATAAATTAATAGCAACGATAAATAATGATGATGCAGGGACAAGAAATATTCTAATACCAACTAGTTGGAGGAGCGAAGAAAATTGTTTGAACACCGTATTACAAGAAATAACGCGCGCTAAGCTTGAGGCGCTCTCAAGCTACAAAAAGGTTAGAGAACACTTTTCGACTGGTATTAATATGGGCTTTAATCGTATAAATGATAGGAATAAACATAATG
The DNA here is from genome assembly GCA_020632265.1 of Pseudomonadales bacterium. Classification (GTDB taxonomy): domain Bacteria; phylum Patescibacteriota; class Microgenomatia; order UBA1400; family PJMF01; genus VFLK01. The sequence continues at coordinate 706,628 of JACKFW010000001.1, forward strand.
CAACCAATCCTCTCGATCCACACGGATTTATGGCATACCATAAATTAGATAGATCGAAAAGAAGTTACTTGCCAAAAATTACTGATGTATTGGCCAAAAAATCTCATGATCAACTAAGACTCCTTCATCCACATTCACCAACCTTAAGAGTATTAACTTTACTTCATATTGAACAGAGCTTACTTGGTCCAAATCATTCCCTAAGAAATCCTTTACTGAGCCAATTCAATGCAGTAGGATACTACGAAGCCACAAAAGGTATAAATTATCGTGATTATGCTCCAGAACTAACTAAAGCTCAAACCATTTTTCTACCTACGCCTTATTTAGAATATCCCAAAGGATTAGTAATAGACATATCCAAACTCATAAGAGATTTAAATATGAATCTTGTAGAAATCACTCTAAGAGATACTCCTGATTCAGACAGCAATCCAATCACAATATTGCACCAAGCAAAGCATGACTTGATAAATTATAGTAATAATGTAAATAATGTTATTTTACTTAATATATTAAATATCGGTCCAATATCAACTCAAGAAGTAGAAGAATTTCTTAGAGAACGTTGTAAAATTGCTGAAGGAAAAACAATTATAGTATTAATGCTTGAACATTCAGATGTATATCATAGGACACCTATAAACACTGTGGTAATTTCTCCTGGACTCGATCCTTGGGAAGGCCAAAAAAGAGCAAATCCCACTACTGAACAAATTGTATACCAGCCCGATATATTACACACACTTTATCCAGGATTTATAGATTTTGATTACAAAAAATTATTAAGCATATGTCGATATGTTGATGAGGGACCATGGATCGATGATACTTACCTTTGGGATCCAGAATACCAAAGAATGATTGCTCAATGGAAAAAAAGTAGGGAAAAAATAGTTCAAGACGACCCAATTAGTATGACACAGATTGACTCTTTTTCTTCTTTCGGCATCCCATTTAAAACGTGGATTTGTTATCTCCTACACAAAAAATCTCCCCAAAGGTTTAGATTTACTATAGATGAAGAATTAGAACCTTTACTTCATCGCGATGATTAATCTAAAAAAAACAATCGATATCACGGCTCATTAAAGTAACAATTAATTCCAAAAAGTAACAATTAATTCCAAATTTTTATTTTTTTTCAATATTAAAGAAAGCATTATTACAACCACTCCCAGACCATTGTGGAATTCTCATGTTTCCAGGTGCGCGCAAATTGAATGCTTTACAAAACTCATCACCGCTCATACTCACTCCACTAATATTTACCAAAGAAGTATTGCCATTTCCTTGTGAAACTGAAACATTATTTGCTGAAGAAAGTCCACCATATTTTGTAGCAACATCTTTCAGTTCACTAAGACTATATGGATTACCACCCCAACATTCTGTAGTCACTGGACTAATTCTCTCAGTTTCTCCACCAGAACCATTTTTTAAAACAAGGTGAGCATTAACAATGTCAGCCATTTCTTCAGGATTTAACCAAGGATTTGACCGCCCACAGGTCGATCCATTACTACTATATCCAGCACGCCACCAGGCCTTGTAAAGCCAAGGTGAGCCTCCAATTTTTTCAAATGATTTATCAATAAAATTACTGCCACCAGATCCATCGGTTGTATCCCATCCAGAAGAAGTTGTCCATCCTCCATGGGTTGAAGCATAAAATGTCGTGACATCTTCCAAAACTTGACCCTTTGTCTGATCCACTGCTTCCTTCCAAGCTTGTGGGACATTTTCAGATTTTGATTTGTTAAATACCTGACATGCTTCTGTAATACAAATTTCATTGCCATCTTTTTTATAACGCAAAGCAAAAGTTCTTGCGGCAACTGCTTGAGCTTTAAGAGCTTCCTTGTGCCAACTCGATGGCATTTCGGCAATTCCATATAAATAAGTTGTTTCAAAATCAATACTTCCCTGACCAGCAACTCGAATTGTTCCTGAGGTTTCAGACTCTTTATTAACTGGCTCTTTACCATAATAAAATTTTAAAATCTCAACAAAACTTTTTCCAGATTCAGCTCTCCCTCTTGCGCCATATTGACTCATACCTTTTCGATGACTGTAAGCTCCAAATGAAAAAATTGCAAAACTTCCCGAGGGAGCTTGCTCCCTAAACCCTTTTATAGATGCCAAATAATCATCGGCTAATTCACTATCTCCAATTGACGCTGTAAAACTTCCGCTTCTTGCATTAATAATTTCTTGTTGTCTAGTAGACAATTCAGCAATTTTTCCCCCCAACTCTTTCTGATAATCTTTAGCTTTGTCAATTTCTATTTTAAAAAATGTTGCTTGTTCGTCTAATTGCTTTTCTAAAGATGCTAATGTAATTTGATCAGTTTCAAGCTTTTTTTTGTCTGCTTGAAGCTCTCGAATATCTTCGCCTATTGCTTTAATAAATTGATTATCTTGATTTTTTATTGAATCTCTATATGCCAAATCCTTTGTTAGATCGGAAGCATTTTCACTTGCTAAGATAGTTGTAATTGGTGAGTATGTTCTAATTCTTTTGTATTGTTGGGCAATTCTTTTGGAAAAAATTTGATATTGAAAGGCTAAATCAATTTCGCGATCCTTAATCTCACCAGCAAGTTTTTCTGCTGCGGTACGTGCTACCCAAATTGAATATCTAGCATTACTAATACGTTTTTCTAATGACCCAACTTCTTGTTCAAGCGGTTTGGTAGCGTCCTCTGATAGTTTTTTAAGATGTTCAAGTTCGTCAATTTGACTTTGTAAATCATCAACTTCATCAGCGTAAACTTGAGATAAAATCAATTCTCTAATCTCATGTCTAAAAAAATCAAATCTTGTAAAAGATATACCAAAAAAAAATAATGCTAAAACCATTTTCAAAATTGTTTCATTTTTAGTCATAAAGTTTATAGATCTTAGTTTATAGATCTTATTGTAACTAAAATAGTATACTATTTACCAGGACTAAAGAAATGTATATCTAGCCATATTGTCATACCTAAAGTACAATTAAATTAGTTTTTGTGATTTAAATGTAAAACTATAATACTTACAAACATTTATGGTGAAAAAACTTTTCTTATCTTTGTTAATTTTTATTTCGATCTTTTTTGCAACTCAAACAAAGGTTTTAGCTGCTGATTGTACTGGAGTTCTCGAAGGAGTTGGAGTTACTCTCGAAGAATATCAACCTGGAATGACGCATGATATTAAAATTGATCTCTCGAGTTATGATCAAGATGAAGAATATTATATAAAAGTTAAGAATTTTCAAGCAACTTTTGATGATGAATGTCAAACAGACACATTCCCGTTAAATCAAGGTAGTCAAACTGGAAGTAATAGCTCGTGTAGATGGTATCTTAGTGGATCAGTCCTGACTTTAACCCTTACTGGCAAAGAACCTCTTTCACCTGCTCCAAGTGGTACTCAAAATGATGTTCATGTAGTAAATTTGTATAGAAGAGAGCCGTTGAGCAATTTAGTTTGTAGAATTGGAGAATACTATACTCCGCAAGTCAATCTTGGGGGTAATTGTAGCTGGCAAATTTGGCAAGGGTCAGCTCCTAATAATGCCTGTTATTATCCCGGATGTTTAGAAATAAATAAATCAACAACAATTAAAGTGATGGGCCTAGAAATGAACGGTCAGCCTTATAACGAGGAAGTTCAATTTGAAATCTACAAAACCAGTGGTTTTATCATGGATCAAAATGCACAAGCAACAGGTGGTGAAGCACAAACAGCTTTCACGCCTACTTCAAATTCAAAACATACCATATCAATACAAATACCTAGAATTGGTAGAAATTATACTTGGCCTGATTGTATAATATCCTTTACTCCACAAGAAAACTGTGGTGCGGATCAGTGCAATTCAGAAGAAACAACTGTCGGAGGCGGACCAAGAAGTGTTGGAGCAGATGTTTTCTCGCTTTGCGATCAAATTCCAGAAGCAAATTCCGAATTAAGAGAAAAATGCATAGAATGTGCAGGTGGTGAAGGTGGACTTGCAGGAATTTGGACAGCCATTGGCTGTATTAAAAGAGATCCTCAAGCAATAGTTGAAAAATTCATCAAATTAGGGCTGGGCATGGGTGGAGGCGTAGCACTGCTTTCATTTCTTGCTGCAGGATTTATATATAGCACTTCTCAAGGAAGTCCAGAAAAAGTTAAAAGTGCTAAAGAAATGATGACTGCATCCATCGTTGGAATCTTATTCGTCATATTTTCAGTAACATTGTTACAATTTATTGGTTGGTCAATATTTAAAATTCCTGGATTTGGAGGATAAATCTGATGAAATTAATCATAAAAAAATCCCTATTATTAATTATTGCAACTTATTTTTATTTGGGATTAATCCCAAATGATGTTAATGCTGTAGTAACCATACCATCTTCGTGTACAGGTTTTTGTATGGTTGAAAACCAACTTTGCCCTAGCGGAAGTATTAATCCAGATCCATCATGTCAATCTGGAATAAATCCAATTTATAATGGCAATGCATGTTGTGTAGACTCTCCACCATTAAATCTAGATTGTGGCGCCTCTTATGACCCATCACAAACCTTAGGTTGTAATTGTGATAGTGGAGTAAATGGTTTTATATATAACGGCCAAGATAGATTATGTTGCGGATGGGTCTTAGAGAATAATGGATCAAGCGTTTGTTCATATAGTCCAGACCCTGAAGAAATTGGTCCACCAATTACAATCACTGATGGCCTTAGTTCTGCAACATTTAATGCGCTGAATCCATTAAAAATTACCAATTCTCCTGTTGCAGACCAACTATCTTCTCCCGGAGGAATTGTTTCAAGATTATTAAGTTTTCTTTTTCCCTTGGCAGGCTTATTATTATTTTTGTTAATTACTTGGGGGGGGTTTGAAATCCTTCTAGGATCTGCAAATCAAAAAGGTATGGAAGCTGGAAAAAATAGAATCACGGCAGCTCTTGCTGGATTCTTTTTACTATTTGCGTCATATTGGCTCGCTCAAATTGTTGAAGTAACATTTGGAGTTACCATTCTTTAAGAAAATACCTCTTAGAATAATTATTCTTATATCGCAATGACAAACTAGATGATTAGCTACCAAATCTTCTATTTCTTTTGTAAAATTCTAATAATATTTCATCCATTTTTTCTGGAGTAAAATCTGGATAATTGAATTTTGGAAAAATTATTTCAGAATATTCTTGTTGCCAAGACATAAATCCCGACAACCTTGTATTATCTTTGCCTGTCCTAACGATTAAATCTGGATCTGGCATATAGCTAGTATCTAGATTATCCGAAATCATTTTTTCATCAATTTCTTCTGGTTTTATTTCTCCAGAAGACACTTTTAAAGCAATTTTTTGCATTGTTCTTTTTAACTCATCTCGTCCACCATAGTTCATTGCCAAAGTTACGGTAATTTTTTTGTTATTTTTAGTTTTTTCTTGACCATCCCTAATTCTTTTTTGAATATCCTTCTCAAATCCTTCAATATCGCCAATCATTTTTACTCTAACTCCTTTTAAATCCCAACCCTCAATTCTTTCATCAAATATTTTTCGAAATAAATTCATTAAAAAATCTACTTCAACTCTATCGCGCTTCCAATTTTCCGTGCTAAATACCCAGAAAGTTAAATATTGTATTCCAAGCTTAATGCCATGATCAATTAAATTTTCAAAAACATCGTTAACAGCTTTTTCATGACCCATAAAGACTTTTAAACCTCTTTCTCTTGCCCACGATCTATTGCCATCGCAAATAATTGCCATGTGTTTTGGTAGTAAATTATTATTCATCTTATTATCCTTATTTAGTCATTCTCATTATATTATAATATTTCATTAGTCCATCTCTACAAATTTTTTATTTCAACTGTTTAATCTGTTCAGCATAAACTTCATCCCAACATTCATCTAAAATTTTAATGTGTTTCAAATTTACTAAGCCATCATTTTTAATAAATTCCTTTAATTCAGCTTGAGAGAAAAACTTCGTCTCTGATACTTCGGTTGATTCAAAATTAATTACTTCATCATCATAAATTCCTAGATAGTAGTACATAAAATGCGTTTCCCAAACATATTTTTGCAATTTTTTGTTTATAAAAATTAAGCTAGTATCAAAGCCCAATTCTTCTTCCAACTCTCTGTGAGCAGTTTCCAACAAATCATCTCCTTTAAGAACATGTCCTGCTGTTAATGACCACATATTTGGATTAACTGTCTTATATTTACTTCTTTTTTGTAAAAGAATTTTATTATTTTTATCAATAATAATCACTGAAATTTCTCTGTGTATTAAATTAGGACTTGAGTTTGCTTTCTTTCTAACTACTTCACCAATAATTTCATCGTTTTCATCAACTAGGTCAAGGATTTCTTCTGGTTTATTGGCTAATTGAGAATTATTCATAAAATTTAGAGAGTGGCTAAACTGTTTAAACTAACTGATAGGATTCGTGTTTCAGTGATTAAAATAAATGGTCCTTTAAAAATTGTGGTTTTCCTCCAACTTTTGCAGTCAAAATATTTTGTACTAAACTCAATTTTTTCAACCGCTCTCTAACAATCTTTTCATGTTTAGGTAAAGTTAAAACATGAACATTAAAACCTGTATTTATAGTAAAGTAACACTCAATTCCTTGAGCTCTCATATTTTGAACTTCTAAAATCACCTGCACAGTTCCTGGATACCAAAGAACTAGGGGTGGTCTGCTCGTAAGCAATATTGAATGAAATTCTAAACACTCTGCTTCGACTAACAATCCTAGAGAGGTAAAATCTTTTTCTTTAATGAATTTTTTTGTATCTTTAATTTTTTGCTTAATATTATCTTGTCGTGCTTGAAAAAAGATCCCTGAAGCTGCTGACTCATGTCCTTTGGTAGAGGAAATTTTTTTGATACCTGAATCTACAACTGCTACCACATCTACAATATCCCAATGTTCCTTTTCAAAAATTGTCCTTGAATATGAAGTTTCTGAGGTATTTCCATCAAGCCACTCAACAAATCCACCGACCGCACACCTGCATGCAGTACCTGAAGCTTGTCTGCTTAAAATACTTAGTTGTTTTTCATTTAATTCCAAACCTATTGCTTTTACTGCTGCAAAAGTTAATGCTGCCATTCCCGAACCAGAACTCGAAAGACCAGTTCCTCTTGGAAAAGAATTAATTGAAACGACTTTGGCATAGTAATCCGAACCAGGTAAATTTGCTGTTTTTGCAAGGTCACGAATACGATTTAAATGTTTTGCAACTCTTCTAGCCTCTCTTGAATCATCAGCAATGACTTTGCCACTAATCATAAATTCATCTTTTGAATAATCGCCGGAAAATTTAACCGTTGTTGTCGTGTCTAACCCATCGAGCTTAATCGAGATACTTCCGTTTTCAGGTAATCTTAAAATTTTGTCTTTTTTGCCCCAATACTTAACTAAAGCAATGTCACTCGAGGCCTTAACAGTTGCTTTTTTTTCTTCTAACATATTATTCCGTTCTTATTTATAACTTTTAGAATTTGTTTTAATAATCAATTAATACTATTTTTGTCAATTTTAATTGGAGAGTTTTCAAATTTAAAACTATTTTTTCTCCAATCTAACACCTGGAGCATTCAAATTAACTTTAATTATCTTTCCACCAACATTTTTCATAGCTTTTTCAACTTTTTGACGATTTTTTTCATTAACAATTGTCAAGACACAATCACCACCTGCTGCACCAGAAGCCGTTGATCCATATGCTCCCGCATTGTTAGCTGCGACAATTAATTCTTCAATTTTATTATTACTAACTTTCAAGTTTCTTATATACTCTTGAGATTGATTAAATATTTTTCCAACTTTTTTCCAATCAAATTTTTCCGCAGATTCTACAAAATCATCAGCTAACTTGCCAATTCCATCAAAAACTTTATTTATATATTCCGAATCTTCTTCCAACATATTATTAACAATTCTAATTAAGGTTGGAGTGTCTGCTTTAGCGCCTGAATAAGCAATTACTATTGGAAGTTGCTCGGCCTTAATTTTTTTAACAATTCTTGCTGGAGATACAAAATAAAGAGTTCCACCCCAAATTGCCGCAGCCAAATCAAAACCAGAACCTACTCCTTGAACATCTAAAACAGCTTTATAACAAAGTTCAAAGAGCTCTTTGTTTGACAACTTAACTTTGTAAAGAGTAGTTAGTGCTTTTGCAAAAGCAACCGTGACCGCACTACTAGAACCGAAACCATAAGAACTTGAGAAATCGCTACTTGTAGTAACAATAATTCCTTCCTTTTGCGGATGTTTTTCTAAAAAGTTTTTATACAGAATTTCAATAAAACGTACGGCTTTTGGCAAATCTTTTGTTCCAAGCTCAGAAATAGTTTTTGTATATGCACTCAAACCCAGATCTGGTGCGTCTAAGTGGAATACGTCAATGCCGTTTTTCATTACTGTGGCATAAAGTCGTTGATCAACAGCAGTCACAATAGTTGGTCTACCATGCACCACTGCATAGCCCACGGATAACATAAGTTTTCCTGGAGCAGATGCTGTGATTTGTTGAATTTTATTTTTTGTCATACCAAAAGAGCTATTTTACCTTAATTTACTTGAATTTTGTAGTTTCTAGCTGGATTTCTGGCTAAATAAGAATCAAGAATACTGTCGTCTAGATGGTAAACTAGCAACAAACCAGAACCATTTTCAATTCCACCCGCACCTGTAATCTTAGCAAATCCTCCTATTGATTCAATTTCCTTGACCATTTTCTTGGCTTTTTTTCCAACCACGCCCAACTTTTCTAACAACCTTTGATTGATTGAAAGTAAACTTGGATCAAATTTTTGATCAACAATGCTCGTTATCAAATTATTGGTGACCATTCCAATTTTATTTATTATTTCTTTTTTTTGAGAACTTTTTTCAATATTATTTTTTACTAAATTAACCATTTCTCCCGTACTTTCAATCGATCTACCAGAGTTTATTAATCTAAAACTCAGAATGGAAGAATTTTCTATTTTTTCTCTTTCAAAATTTTTGTTTATTTTTTTAAATACCTGAGTACCTGAAAATACTACCGCAGACGCATCAACCCCACTTGGATTGTTGTGTACAAATTTTTCAGCTTCATATACTAAATCAAAAATTTCTTCTTTTGATAAATTTAAATTTAAATAATCAATTAATGCCAAAATTATTGCGTGAGCATAGGCTGAAGATGAACCAAGTCCAGATTTTGACGGCAAGTTGGAAGTAACTAGAAAGTTTAAATTATCAAGTTCGTTGTCAATTTTTTTCAAGTTTTGGGGATACAAATTTCGATTAATAAGATAATTTTGAAAAACTGAAAGAATATGATTCAAATAATTATTTTTTGAAATATTCAAATGATTAATTACCTCTGCTTTTACACCCAAATCAATCGAGGAAACCAATGCTGGTTGACCATAAACAACACTATGTTCCCCGCTTAAAATAACTTTCCCTGGTGAGAAAAAAATTTTTTGTTTCATAACACTTATTTGATTTGATTTAAAATCATTTATTTGTCTTGATAGCAAACTATCAGACATATTGTTAGTCGGAAGAATCACCAAAAACCACGCAAATTTAATCAATTTTTACTAACTTAATGCCGTAATTAATTAATGAAGCTCTGTCATTTTCCGCAGTTTTTCTTAAAACAAATTCGACTTTATCACCCTTTTTAAGATCTGCTCCTTTTTCACTCATAAATTCATATCTTTCTGAATCCATTTCAACAATGGCAAAACAATAAGGAAGGTATTCTTGAAGCTCGGGAGATGTAACTTCAATCTTAGTAACAAACACAATTTTCCCAGTTTTTCCTACAAAGTTATTCCAATTTTTATTTTGACGCCAATAATCTGCAGGATTAAATTGCATATTACTTCTCCTTACTTCTCCAAAATATGAACTACTACGGTCGCTCCACTTCCGCCAACATTATGAGCCAAGGCATATTGAAATTTTTGCTTTCTCAACCCCAACTTAGATTCTGATATCGATCCCGAAGGTGGTTTGAATCCTATTTTGTCCTGATTTTCGAGGAATTCTGCTAAATAAGCTACCTGTTTTACTCCGGTAGCACCTACGGGATGACCGCATGCTTTTAATCCACCAGAAGGATTAATAATAATTTCACCACCAAATGTCGTTTTTCCATCTAAGGTTGCTTTACCACCAGTACCCGGTTTAAAAAAACCCAAATCTTCAATTGCTAAAATCTCCGCAATGGTAAAACAATCATGAACTTCAGCAACTTTAACATCATTATGAGTGATTCCCGCATGTGCAAATGCTTCTTTAGCCGCTTTTTTTGTTGCAAGCAAACTCGTTAAACTTTGTCTATTCGCCAAACTCAAAGAATCTTGCGCGTGACCAAATCCAATGATTTTGGGTTTATTTTCATAGCTAATGATTTTATTTTTTCGCCTACTTTTACTTATATCTTTTTTATTCAAATTTAAAAGATTGCCAACTTCCTTTGTACTTAAAATTACCGCACTTGCCCCATCTGAAACTGGAGAACAATCTAAAAGTCTGAGCGGATCCGCCACCATTGAGCTTTTACTTACCTGCTCAGAAGTAAATATTTTCCTAAAATGTGCCTTTGGATTATTGATAGCATGTCGATGATTTTTAACTGAAACAGCCGACAGTTGTTCTCTCGTTGTACCATATTTATGCATATGCGCTTTGGCTAACAATGCATAAAGTGCTGGGAAAGTACTTCCATATTCAAAATCATAGTCTGATGCACTAGAAAGTACTTTAGTTGCTTCATTAGAGTTTAGATCAGTCATTTTCTCTACTCCCAATACCAAAACTGTTTTGTATCTCCCAGAATTTAGAGCATTTTGCGCGGTTATCAATGCCAACGAGCCAGATGCGCAAGCACCTTCCACCCTAATGGCTGGAGGATAATGATTAAAAATCTGACTAACCATCGCATTTAAGTGCAACTGATTATTAAAAAGCCCTGAGGCCATATTTGCAATAAAAACTGCTTCAATTTCTTCTGGATCAAAGTCGTGATTTTTGGAAACACTCTTGATTACCCCGTTAACAGCTTCGTTAATCAAAACTGCGAGCGATTTATCCCACAACTCTCCAAACTGATCTGAAATATAAGTTCCAACAATCCTAATTTGTTTTTGTGAATTTCTATTAATTTTTTTTGAACTAAAATCTAGCGTTTTGTTATCAATAATATGCGTTTTGTTATCAATAATATGCGTTTTGTTCATATGTTTCATCAATAATTGCTGTTAAATATTTTTAACGATTTTAAATATTTTTTTAGCGATTTTAAATATTTTTAACGATTTTATTAATTATCAACCTAGATTATTTAATGACTAAATTTTGTATTTTTAACATAAGTATGATAATCAATTTCTTTAAGATCATTAATTTGGTCCTTTAAAAATCTATTCCAACCTTTTCTTCTTTTTTCAAGCAAACTTGTCGTCTTAAAAACAAAAGCGTCGCTGCCTGATCCTGAACCATAAGAAACCATTAAAATAATTTGATTCTTTTTTGCAACATCGAGCACTGCGCTCAAAGCCATTAAACTAGCCGCCGCATAGGTATTGCCAATTTTTCTAACTACTAAACTTGTCTCAAGTTGTTGCGAAGTAAAACCAAGACTTTTGGCAATAATTTTTGGGAATTTTTCATTTGGAGTGTGAAAAATGCAGTAATCAAAATCTTTTGGTTTCATTTTTAAATCTTTCATTATTTTTTTTGCAGCCGTTGAAACATGATAAAAGTAACCAGGTTCACCACTAAATCTACCAGCGTGTTCAGGATGCTGCATTAATGGTCTTCGCCAAAAATCTGGAGTGTCGGTAGCAATTGAAGTTGTGCCCAATAATTCCACTAAAATATTTTCTCTACCAACCAAAAATGCAACTGAGCCTGCTCCTGCCGTATACTCTAAAACATCACCCTGTTTTGATTGAGCGCTGTCAGTTCCAATAGCCAATCCCAAATTTACCATCTTCGATCTAACATAAGAAAAACAGATTTGTAATGCCTGAGTTCCAGCCTTACAAGCAAATTGTAGGTCAGCCAACGCCAAATTATCTGTTAATCCTAGCGCTTGTTTCACTATTGTTCCAGTTGGTTTAACTGCATATGGATGGCTTTCACTTCCAATAAATAAACAACCAATATTTTGTTTAGTATTTTCTTGATTTTTTATGTCTGTTGCAGATCTATGCAACGACTGAAGTGCGGACTTAATAGACATTGTGGTTGTATCTTCATCAGCAGAGGGAACAGTTTTTTGAGAAACACCAAGAGAACGATAGATATTTGCACCAATCTTTCCTTGTGCTTCTTCAATACTTTTTCCAGAAACAAAATTCGAAGGAATATATAAACCGTACGAAATAATTCCTACCGATGTTAAAGTTTCACTGTCCATATTTGTTATCAACTAACTCTTATTTATCAAACAATAAGTTTATCTAGCTAATTTTTGATGAGCATCTGCCAACGACTGGTTTGTTAGAGCACATAGTCCAGATATTTCACCAGCAAATGCGGCTACTCCAGCAGCAAGAGCAAGGGTCATCGAATTATCATTGGATTTTTTAAAATTTGCTGAAGGCATAATCAAGGCTCTGGCCTGACTTTGCTTCGGAAACCAAGTTCCACCGCCCACACTACCCACGCTTACTGATGGCAGCGTTAGCGCAACATACAACCCATCACCTTGTTTTTCAAAAGTAACTGATGCTTCACTGCCACCAACAGCATGGGCTGGATCTTGTCCTGTTGCTATGTAAAATGCAGCAAGTGCATTAGCAACATGCATATTTTGTGCCATTGAACCCGCAACATTACTGCCTACTAAATTTTTAGCTACATGAGTCTTAAGCAAATCTTTAACATTAACATCAAATACTTTAGTTAAAATTTCTTTTGAAAGGAAAGCTTCTAACTCAATATTAAAACCTCTACCAAAAATTCTGTTGACAATTGAATCCTTTTTATCAGTACAAACATTACCTGAAATTGAAAGCAATTTAACATCTGGATGATCGTTTTTAATCATATTCCAAGTATGTTTTAAAGCGATTGTAACCATATTCATGCCCATTGCTTCATCAGTATCAAAACTAAACCTTAAATAAACCAACCTTCCTCGCAGGAATGAATGATAAGACAAAAATTTAAGATGAGAACTAGTGCTCTCGCAGTAATCAACTAGCTTGTGTCGATTCTTTTTCACCCAATCTAAAAACCTATATGCATCGATTGTACTCAAACACTCAAAAACCAAAGACCTGGTTGAGCCAATTTTCTTAACAATCACAGAAAGACTTTTTGACAAGTTTAGAGCCTTACATCCACGATTAATTGATGCAATTAACGCAGCCTCTGTTGTTGCCAAAGGAATAAATATATTGTCGCTATAAGGCTTGCTTTTATCTTCAAACGACACTACTCCGGAATTCCTATCAGACAACTCTTTTTTGATCACATGTTTTACAAAATTTTCAACCCTAACTGGGCCTACCAGCCCTACTGGAATTTCAACACTACCAATCATGTTTTCACAATTTTTGCTCCCAGCTCTTTGTACTGGAAAATTGATATCAAATAAATTTTTGAATTTTGATGGATCTTTGTTTACAGATTTTATGAATTTTTGACGAACCTGAACTTTTTTGGTTTCCGAAAATTTTTCATCTCTGATATAAAAACTGAAATTATTGGACACAAACAGTTAGTCGTAAAAAATAGTGAAAAACATTCTATGCAGTAATCAACAAATTCTAAATACAACTAAATATTAAACAAAATATTAAAAAAGATATTATATAAAATATTAGATAATATATTTTAATAAATGATATCTAAAATAAAAAAATTAGAACTAAACTAAGTCCTTAAGTGCCGAAATCAACCTTCGATCTCTAAGCATCATGCAAGACCAAGGAGCAAGAAGTTTTTTCTGATCATTAATTTTAATCTGACACGGTGCAGTTCTGTCTTTGAGTTGATCAAAACTCATCACTAAAGTTTGCTCTGGAGAAGGAATTGAAGTATTAATATTAATTTGAGCTACTAACTCATCAAGATCGACCCAATCTATCTCACTCACTTCGCTAGCATTTGGTATTACTTTTCCTTCATATCTACTTACAAATACCTCATCAAATTCAAATTCTCCATATTTATCATTGCAATATGCTTTATATATAAACTTATAAACTGGAATGAGATCCAAATTTTCAATATTTATCTCATCTTTTAATCTTCTCTTTGCACAATTTAAATAAATCTCATCTGGCCTAACATTGCCACAAATTGCATTCGCCCACCATGAAGCGCCTACAATTTTTTCTAAACTTCTTTTTTGTAACAAAATTTTGCCTTGTTTATTTATTAACCATACTGATACGGCCTGATGAAGTTTTGCTGGATGTTCATGAGCCTTAAACTTGTCCATCTTTCCAACGTACTTGTCATCGAAATCAACAACTATTACTTTATCTTTGTCATCAATCATAATTTTTTCCTAAAAACTAAGTGAAATCTTATTAATAAGTAGAATAAGAGTATTTGCCAATAAATACAATAAAAAGTTATTACGTTTGAAAGAAAAAACAGAACATTACAATCAAAATATCGGATATTTGAGCAACTGATAAACAATCCCAAAATTGGAATAATTAAAATTTTCCACAGCATTGTAACGAACATTAAAATTATACTCGGCAACAACGACATCCAAACAAAAATCTTTTCTTTAACTAAGGATTGCATCGTTTGATAAGGATGTAATATCAATCCAACAGATATTTGACCTAGTGAATATGTGGCGGACAATACAACTTTTCTTTTTTTCAATTTTATTCCTCAACCACAAGCCCTTAATTAAAAGAGTTCAAAAAATATTGTGGTAATAATTGCTAAAATTAACAATGTTTGCCATGAATAAATTCCAACAAAAGATGTTAAGCCATCAAAAAATATCGGAAATATTCTCATTTCATTTAGTTTTTTCTGAGTCAACGCTTCGTTTTGGAGTTTTGATAAAAAATCATTTTTCATGTTTATTATTTGAGCAATTATTGTTCCTCAAAAACCCGAGATATCGCCCATAATGCCTTGAACTCTTTTCGTGCCCTAAAAAGATCTGACTCCACAGCCTTGATACTTTTTCCAAGTTCTGTGGCAATTGCTGCAACTTTTTTATTATCAATATATTTAAGCATCAAAATTTCTTGATATTGATTTCTCATTCTCTTCAAAACTTTGGTAACTTTTTCCGAAACCTCAGTCGAATCATCAACATCATCAATCATCAACAAATCAAAAAGATGAGTAGTTTTTAATGCTTTTTTAGCATATTTTTTACGAAAATAATCGGCAATTTCGTGCCGAGCAATTGAATTCATCCAAGTCCATATACTTGAATTCCCCCTAAAAAGCGGTAAATGTTTTAAACAATTCAAAAAAGTTTGTTGGACTATTTCCTCTGCATCCTGAGGGTTAGACACTTTTTGAACTACCAGCGCAAACATTCGATTGTGATAATTATTAAACCATTGGGTCACTGCTCTTGGGTTACCAATTTTTAATTTGGCTAAAAGTTTCATGTCTTTCTCATTTTTCATCTTCTATTTCCCTATCTAGCTGGCATACTATATAATATCATTACATATGTCATTTAAGTTTGTTTCAACAGTTTTTGCTCAAGGAAGTCCGTGTGGTGCTGGACAAGGAGGTTCAATCAATTTGGGCGATTGTCTAAAACTTTCTGACAGCACAACTGTCAGTTCTGTATACAATAATCCCGCATTTTTAGTCAATTTAGCCGTCAGAAATATATTTGTTCTAGCTGGGGTAGTACTTTTCTTAATGTTTTTTCTTGCTGGATATAAATTCATTACTAAGGGAAAAGATGGCATTGAAGATGCAAAAAGAATAGTGACAATGTCGATGTTAGGTTTTTCAATAATGTTTGCTGCTTTTTGGATTGTACAATTAGTTTCCCTATTAACTGGCGTAGTTATCCCTGGTATAACCATAGGTAGTTAAATATGAAAATACTAAAATCACTATTCTTAACTCTTATCTCATTTTTTACTATCAAGCCAGTGTTTGCTCAAGAATTTGATCAATTTGTTGGCAGAGTTGATACCCCAAAGGGAGTGGCTTTGTACAATATTGAAGCAGGCAGTGAAAATATTGCCATTCTTTTATTTTTTTCAAAATTTATTATGTTTATTACCATGCTCGCTAGTCTTTGGGTAGTAATTAATGTATTAATGGCAGCAATTAGCTATTTAACTGGGGGTGGAAAACCAGACAATCATCAAAAAGTTAAAGATAAACTAACAATGAGCGTCTTGGGTTTAATAATTATTGTAAGTTCTTACACAGTTGCGGGATTAATTGGATTAATTTTCTTTGGAGATGCAACTTATATTATCAATCCAACCATCGCTCCAATTACCGGAGCCTAATTATGTTATCAAAAATTGTAAAATATTATCTCTCAATTCTGCTTATAATATTTTTTTCTTTGAATTTTTTTTATAAACCTCAAGTTGTTTCTGCACAAGCGACATGTAGTTACGTTGGTCAATGCGTGAACAATAAAAAATGTGTCTGTATTGCTAACTGCAACTCTGTTGTAAATCGCGAACTTGGTCCAGGATCTCAAGATTGTGGTTCAGCGATTATCGGTGGAGTTGAACCACCCGTGGCGGTTCAAAACATTAATTCGGCATCAGGAGGTGAAATTGGATTGATTTTTTTTCTTTCAAGAATGATTAGATTTGGAACAATTGTCGCAGGAATTTTTGTGATTTGGAACTTCGTAGCTGCAGGATTCACATATATTTCAAGCGCAGGAAATGCTGATGCACACGTTAAAGTCCGTGATAAAATCACCTGGAGTGTAATTGGGATACTAGTAATCGTATCTGCATACACAATCGCTGGAATCATTGGCCTTGTTTATTTCAAAGATCCAACATTCATACTTAATCCTCAAATTGAAGGAGCTATTTAGTATATAATAATTTAAGAAAACAATTATGCTAACAATTTTTGCAACATTAATCGCTCAATTTGGAAATGGAATTCAACCTCCTTCAGAAGCTTATAGTGTCGACGGAGATACTCAGGCAGGTGTATTAGCTAATTTTGATTTACTTCTCTCGAATGTTTTAGGTCTTTTTACAATTTTTGGAGGAATTTTCTTTGTAATATATTTCTTAATAGCTTCGGTTCAATGGATTACATCCGGTGGTGATTCTGGAAAACTCACAGAAGCCCGAAATAAAATGATTCAAGGAGTATTGGGGTTAGTAATTCTAGTTGCTTCTTATGGCATAATTGGATTAGTTGGCACAATTGTGGGCATTGATATAATTAATCCAGTAGCACAGCTTGAAAAAATCATACCTGGAAATTAAATTTTATGAAAAAAATCATTACCAAGCTTTCAGCAATGGCATTAATTGTTAGATTATCTTTGGGTTTATTTGTTTTTAAGGTATTAGCGTTTACTAATCCAGTTATTGGCGAAAGCTTAGGAGGTAATGCCGAGGAAGCAGCAGATGGAACGACCTTCGTTAATTACTTTGTTACAGTTTGGAACGCATTCATTGTAATCGGAGCAATTTTAGTCTTGATTTATTTCCTATGGGGAGCCATTCAATGGATTTCTGCAGGAGGAGATAAATCCAAAATCGAAACAGCTAGAAACAGGATTACTCATTCAATCTTGGGATTAATTATTCTCGTTAGTTCGTTTGTGATTATAGGATTTATCAGCAGTCTTTTATTTGGTGATGAATTTTCTATCCTCAACTTACAATTTGTTGCTCCAGGAGAAGCACCATAATGAAAACAAAAAATAAATCAATATATAAAAAATTAAACATCAGCGTTTTTTTTGTTTTCTTTTTCATTTTTGCAACGTTTAACACTGTGTTATTGCCTAATAATTTTATTAAAACTATTTTTATGCCTCACATTGTACAAGCAGTTGAATTAAATATTGGTGATGCGGCAAAAAGCGCAGCAGTGCCAGGAACTGCAGATTATGATTCAGCTGATCCAGAAGGCAGTTTTGGGATACTTGTGGGCAAAGCACTCAATATTGCAATTGTAATAGGCGCAATTTTAGTTTTTGGCTATCTCATTTGGGGTGGAGTCGAATGGATTACTTCAGGTGGTGACAAAGGAAAAATCGAAAACGCTAGAAATAGAATTACTCAATCAATTATTGGATTACTCATATTGGCTTCAGTTGTAGCTTTATTTGTTTTTGTTCAATCTTTCTTGGGATTAGAAGTACTAACCTTCAATTAAATTTAATATGTTATTAGTATATTAAATTACGCAAAATTGAAAAATTTATACAATTAGATAATTGTTAATTAATCATTTTATTTGTTCATTATATTTTCGCCTTACACACTTAATTCCTGATAATAAACATTTTATCAAATATGCTTTTTTATAAACAAATGACCTTAAATATATAAATAATAATCAAAAAAAAATTTACCTTGACTATTTATTTTAAAAACAGGTATAATTAGCTATTAAGTATTCAGTTTAAACTGATAATTAAAGTATATAAGGAGTTTATGAAAAAAAGTCTTAAAAGCTTAGCAGTGGCCTCAAGCGCTTTAGTTGCAACCGCAACCACAGCTTTTGCTGCAACAACACCAGTGGAACCAGGAGATGTTTTCTTCACCGATATTGGTCAATTAATTAATAAAGCACTAAACTTCGTAATGGTTCTTGGCGCACTTTTGGTCTTCGGTTACCTAATTTGGGGTGGAGTCGAATGGATTACTTCAGGTGGTGACAAAGGAAAAACTGAATCAGCACGTAATAAAATTACTGCTGCAGTCGTAGGACTTATCGTCCTTGCTGCATCATGGGCAATCTTAATGTTGCTACTCGGTTTCTTGGGAACTGATCTTAATTCACTCTTTACTGAAGCAGGAATCTAAGCTTCTTTTTCATTTGAATTTAAACCCCCTCACTAAGAGGGGGTTTTTGGTTTTAATAAATACCTGATATAATTAAGCTATTCATGAAATCAAAACAACAAAAAAATCCAAAATTCTTTAACAAGACTCAAAAACTATTATTTATAGTCGTTGCTTCCCTATATTCATCTTCATCTGCTTTTGCTCAAACAGCTTCATGGTCTGGAGTTTGTGTAGCTGGAGCAGATAACGATGTCGCAACTATTCAAGGTCTCGAGTGTTTAATTGCAAATATTTTTACCGTGATTATCTCTTTAATAGGTCTGGCCGCATTTGTAATGTTCATCATTGGATCTATACAATGGTTAATCTCCGGAGGAAACAGTGCCGATGGTACAAAAAAAGCCAAAGATACATTAACATACGCGGTTATCGGCATTGTTATAGCACTTAGTGCATTTATTGTTCTCAATTTAATCACAGGATTTACTGGAGTTGAGAATATTAGAGAATTTGTAATCCCAACTTCAGACTCCTAAACATTTAAGGTATAATTTCGATGTGTATAAAAAGTATTTAACTTCTATTTTTTTTGCGATTTTTTGTTTAGCTTTTCTTGTCAAGCCGAATAATGTGATTGCCTCAGAATTAATTGGAACACATCTTGGTGAAGGTGATGTTGGAACACAAATTAATATTATTAACAACATTTTGGTTCCAAATGGCCTTGAACCTGGTAGCCCTGTAACAGTAATGGTTGGAATCAACATGCTCCAGCCAAGCCAATTTGGAACGGTCCAAAGTTTGGCCAATGCTGTCAAAAACGCTGGATATTTTCCAATTGTCAGAATTAACGACGTCTGTAATCCCGTAGACGCTGGCAGTGGAATTACTCCAACTTCAGCAGTTGAGGCTGCTAAAACCGCGTTTGGTGAAAACGCAATAATTGTCTGGGGCAATGAAGTTAACAACAAAGTACGTGAGTGTAGTAATTGGGACAAATACGCGGTTGACTTCATATCAATTATGAATATTCCCAACGTTTCCCCCGCAGCGCTTGATTTTTATAATAGTGACTATCCAGCAAACGATTTTATAAATTTCTTAGCTGATAATCATGGGTTAGATGGGTTTAAAATATATAATTCCCATCCTATTTACGCTGCCAATGCCTATGGTTGTGTAGGCTCGTCTTTAGAAAGTTGCGATCCGACAACAACAGATACTCATTACAGAGGATTTGAGAGCTTGCCTGGAACAATATATTTAACCGAATTTTCACTTTCTCCAGGAGGAAGTCCTGCTCCAGACCAAAATTTAGAAAATGTACGCATATTTATTGAACAAAAAGGAAGAGAAGCATCTCCGCCAGCAGTCAAAATTACGCCTCTTGTCAGAAATATTTGTAATAACGAGGGTGAATGGCTCTTATACGTTAACGGTCGATTTTTTACTACTTCAGGAACTCAAGTGAACGAAGACGAGTGTGAAGGCGCTGAAGGATCGAGTGAATTTGATTTAAGCAAATATCCAAACTACGACATTGATAACGAATTATTTTTTATTACTCCAATCAGAAGTGTGATCAAAAACAACATTCCCGACAGAACAGTTGAGAATCTTAGAAAAGAACTTGTGGATCAGGGATATGAAGCATACTGTGCCGCAGAGGACGTGATAATCAAACCAGAATATAATACAGATGAATTAATTCGTACATTTTTAAGACAATATCCTGGTGGCATAAGTCTTAAAACTGACTCAATTGAGCATCTTGAATTTGAAAACGCAAAATACCCAATTTGGCGAGATGTTTCAGACAAGAAGTTTTTACTTTCTTCTCTAGAAGAATATTTTGGTTTTAAAGATGTTTACGAAACAGATCCAGCAATATCTGAAATCACTACAGCACCAATAAACTCACTTCTATCGCAAAAACAAGCTTGTGTCCAAGGATGGAAAGATTTGGTTGCACAAGAACTTACCTGCGAACACTTAGTTAAACCAGACGAGTGTGCCCTTTTCCCAAGACCAGTGCCAGGAACAAATTTCACCATCGCAACGATTCTAGCAGAATTGAAAAAATATGATCCATTTTATAGAGATGGCAGAGCTGCAAAAGGTTGTGAAGAACTTTTTACGCAATTAGATCCTCAGTGGAAGAATTTAAGAATCGGACTAACCAACGTACCTACATATTTTGACCGTGCTTATAGATTTGGTTTTGTAGTTGCTGCTATTCATGCTAAAAAACCTGTCCGGTCAGGAAATATTGCAACAAGAATTTTTAACTTTTTTACCAAAGAAACAGAATACGAAGAACCTAGAGATGAAGTTTTAGCTGCAGCTTTCAAATTGCCCGACATTGGAACAAATAAGGGCGGAGGAGAAGACACTGGACATCAATACTGGGACGATCCCCTAGATTTAACTCGTCAAGTATTAACAACCAAACAAAATCAATATTATCATGAGGAAAAATCAAGAGTTGTTAGAATTGATGATGCGGGAAATGAAATTACGGAGGGAACAGCACGTCCAGAGGTACGAAAATCAATTTTAAAAAAATCCATCAAAGCAGAAATTCAAAGTGATCTGAGTAAAATATATTGTTATGATGGCATGTGGCCTAATGGATATGGAAGTCCGTCATGTAAAAATGCATTAATCAAAGCTTTAACCGACATTATAAATGGCAACGAGAATGGATGTGGAGAAGAAGAAGCAGTAAAAATTATTAGAGATATGGCAGGATTTGCTGATCCCACCTTAAAATATGGTAAAGTTTTCACAAAAGATTATGGCGGACAAGTATTACTCTATCTATTTGGTGGCTCAATGTACAACTGGAATGGTGAATTCTTTAATCCACAAATCGCCAAAACAGATGTTAACGGAGTGCATCATTTAGACACAATATTCACTATTCGTCGAAACACTTACCCTCCTCTTGTAAATAACACAACAGTAGATTTTTATATCGTTTATCCAGTAGGCTTTGAATTAGCGGCCGTAGAAGAAGCGATGAAAGGAGCATTTTTTTCTCGCGAACAAATCGGGGCAATGGATGCTGATCCAAGCATAGTCGATGGCTTTGAAATGACCGATCAAGTTCAGGCATTGGGTGGTGGGAGTGTAAATTGGGATTTTGTTGATAAAGAAAAAACAGCTAGAGGCGAATGTGGAACAGACCCTCAAACACAGCAAAATTACCCTTGTGTAGAAAATGTAAACATTGTTATCACTCAAGATGATGCGGGAATTGGAATTCTTGGAGCTAAGCTCGGATGGTGGCTTAGAAAAATTCAATTAACACTTAGTTCAAAAATTTCTTTTGCCCACGATTATTATCAATCATGTAAAACAATGGAAGAATTCTTGCTTGGAAAATGCAAAGCCTTTAATGCAGACGGAAGTAATAACGGCGAAGATCCTCCAATTGATCCAATTGATCCACCAATTAGTGACGAAAATTTATATTGTGTAGATTGGATCGGCCTAACTCCAGACCAAGTTAATACTTATAAACAAAGCATGAGAGCTTATCTAATGAGCTTTACTTATTCCACAGGAAGTCAAAAACCAGGATTTATCACCGAACTTGAATCACAAAATCACATTGATTGGACAGGCAGAACAATCCTCCCAGAAGAAACAAATGGTTGGGAAGATTGGTATGGAGGAGGTAGAGCATTACTTTGGACTAAAAATCCTGCATGTGGAGGTCAAGTATGCTTTGACTACATTATGGATATGTGTGGCAATAGAGGAGTTAATCCAGCAATCTGTATCGCTATGAGTATTACTGAAAGTGGTGGCCTAAATCACCTAAGATTTCCTGGATCCTATGACTTTGGTTGTAAAGCCGCAACTCCAAATGATATTCAATCTGGACTAGACTGTCTTTTAAATAATTTTTTCTTTAGTACTCGTCCTAGAGACGGCAAACTAATTCAAGACATGAACTTTAACGAAATGTGGTTACAATTTGCAGGCGAAGGCTTCGCATCGTCTAGCTATAGAAATCTTGAGAACATACTAAAAGCAGCTGGAGAAGTTGGTTATATTAACCAACCTTGTAACTAAAAAAATTATTGATGTTCAATTCTCGGTTAATCGCAAATAATATCAGCCTCCAGATGGACTAAAACCGCTCGGGTTGTATTTTAAATCACCAGGCTTAATGTTTTTTGTTTTGGCGCTTCCCAATTTCTTATCTACCTTTTTTGAAACCTTAGGCTTTGTTGCCTGATTGTTTCTATTAAGTTGGTTTTTACGTTTTGCTGAATAGGACTTAGTTTTTTGTTTTTTTTGTTTATGAACAGCTTTTTGATCGTTGCTCCTTGGATTTTCAATTTTTGAAAATACTTTCTGTTCGTTTCTTTCAGTTTGATTTTTCAATTTATCAAGTTCTGAAAATTGCTGAAAATTTTCTTGACCTTTATTATCACGATTGTTATTTTCTTGATCATTATCTTCTTGATCATCTTTAAAAATTCTTCGAGCTCCTGCTCTCATCAATTTTGAAATAACTTCGAAAGTATCGGCTGTTGCCGTATATGATTTAAAACCATTCGTTTCTTCGTCAATTCCTTTAAGTAAATTTGTGGCAGAATCTTGATCAATTGGAATTTCCAAATCATTTAATATTTGAGCCACAAATTCGCTAAAGCACGAAGTTCCCAAGATATCATACTTTAAATTACCAAAATCAGTTTCATAAGAATTCAAGCTTACTAAAGCCGTGCTATTAAATAAGTTTTCGTATCCAAAATATAGTTTGCCCAAAGATTCTAAGTCATCTACACCCATGAGAATTATCATATCTGCGTGAGCGCCAGTGTATGAAAATTCTACATTTTCACTTGAAAGCGGTTGAAAGCCCTTATTAGGTTTTATGGTTAAATAAAATTTTTTTGTTTCTTCATTAATATGATAAGAAACTTTATCTATTGATTCTTCTTGATAGTCCAAGCTTATACAAAGATCTTCGTGTCCCATCTCTGTTTGAAGTTCGCTCACGTATAAAATGTCTTTTTCAAGTTTTGAAAAATCAACAGGACACAATAACTTTACGCTCTTTTTTGTATTAACTTTTAGAGTTGCATAAAGTGAAGTTGCGGCAAACAATTGGTCTCTAATTGAATCATTAGCACAAATAATTAATATCGACTCACTGCGAATAAAAAGCTCTTTAAATAACTCAAGTTTACGTTTATCTATCATTAATGTGTCTTTCTGTATCAATTATATACCAATATTGCTATACTTGAATATTCATTTTTTGCTATAATTAATGATATGGCTAAAAAAGCCCTACTTTTTCTGGTTACAACTTTCTCACTATTATTTTTTGCTGCCAAAAACACCAGTGCTCAAGAAACTCCTGCGTGGGGACCTAGTTATGATGAAGCACAAATGAATGCTTATCGCGATGCCATAGAACTCGATAACTGCGCCACTCCATCGCTCGAATGCTTGGTGCACCAAACCTCTAGATTTGTGGCTATCGAATGGGTCAATGATATTCTCTATCCTGAAAGACCATTTAAGCCTAATTCTGGCGTAGCCGCTGGAAACGGAACTCAGGTTGTAAGAAGCAGAGGTTTTATCGGTGGCATGGCCTATCTTATGGGAGAAATGTATCGATATCCAGCTGCAAGAACATCCGTTTATGTAGCCGACTTACTAGAAAATGCTCATATTATTACCCCTGCCTATGCTCAAGGTCTCGGCTTTGCATCTCTTAATCCGGTGTTAGAACTATGGAAAGTCTTTAGAAATGTTGCTTACATGCTGTTTGTACTCATTTTTATAATTCTTGGATTTATGATTATGTTTAGACAAAAAATTAGTGGACAATCTGCGGTTACTGCACAACAGGCAATTCCAAGTGTAATCACTAGCTTAATATTTGTTACCTTTTCTTATGCCATTGCTGGATTTTTAATTGACATGATGTATTTACTTATGTTTATGATTATTGGCGTTTTTGGTCAAACAGGTCCTGGTTTGGATGGCGGAATTATTGATTTTAATATTTTAGACTTAATGGGAAGATTGTTCAAAGATGTGAGTGGATTTGATAGTAATGTTGATATTGTTTCAAACCTCTTTTCTTCCCTAGTTGAAAGTCAAGCTCTAGGAAATGTCCTAGGAGTAATCGGCGGACTTACACTATCACTTGTTTTAGCTGTCGCAATTTTAATTGGCACCTTCAAACTCTTTTTTGAATTGTTAAAATCATACGCCTCTGTTATTTTGTCAGTTGTAACTGCTCCAATTGTGTTATTGGCAGGAGCTTTTCCTGGCAACAATAAGTTTGGACCATGGATTAAAAATCTCATTGCTAATCTTTCGGCCTTTCCAACGGTTTTAATGGTAATTATTTTGTTTTACCAATTTACTAGCAAAACAACTGGCGCAGATACAACTGGTGGATTTATCCCTCCTTTTCTACTGGGAAGAGGTCAAGCTGGAGCAATTACTACTCTAATGGGACTGGCAATTATTTTAGCTTTACCAGAAATTGTTAAAGATGTTAAAAAGAAACTCGGCGCAACTGAAGGATTCGGCTCAATGATTGCTAGTGCTGCTGGGGCAAGGGCTAAAGAAGGAGTTCCTCTCGGTGGAAGAGTCAGCATGGGCGCATTTGGCGGAGCAGCTGGTGGAGCTCTTGGAACTCTTGGAGGCGGAGTTGAAGGATTTTATAGAGGTGCTCAAAAAGCTGGAACTCTTGCAGCTAGAGGACAAATTGGCAAAGCAGGTCGCGTATTAGTTAGAAATACTGTTGGTGGAGCATTTATGGGAAATGAAAGAATAAAGAAAGATAAGGATGGAAATGTAATGAGAGATGAAAGTGGAAAACCAATAACATACAATGTTGGAGGACTTTTTAGAGGCGCTAGAAGAGGTGTTGGATTAGGAATAAGAACAACTTCTGAGGTTGCAAGTAAGTCCGGAATAAGACAGCCTGATTATTTAAATCCAATAACGGGAGCAATAGATAAACTCGACCCAAAAACATCTGAAAAAGAAAAATCGAGACAAGAGTGGGAAGATAGATTTGACGCACTTAGGCGCCAAGGCAGAGGCGGATAAGAACACTTATTTTCAGTTTAATAATACAGCTTATTGGATTAAACTTTACACTAAAGCAGCGCTATAAAAGTTTGTTGCAAACTTAAGTTTGAAAATTTGTTCCATATATTCTCAATTGAAAAAGTAAGCAGTTTTTATTTATCCTTTGGATCAGCGGCAAGATTTTTTGGTCTTGCGTAAATTTCAATAGCCTGAAAGAATTCATGATTTCTAAGTCTCTTAACTATGTTCTCAATATCATTGGTATCGAGCGTGTTGTCGAAAAACGCTCCCCAATAAGTAAACTTATCAAGAAAACCCCTTGACTGTTCTTTAATAAGATTGCTAAGTCGACCACCCCCACTCACTATGGCAGGTCCCTCTTCAATTTCATCAAACACCGTGCCGCAAAGATCTAGTCTAGTTGCAACGGCTTCAGGAGTCGTACCCGGCTCAGTATCTACCAAGTGCTGAGGAAGTGTTTTTGAACTTCTTAGCATTGGAGAAACAATGTGAACGAACCTAGAAAGACTACTTTTTCCTCTTTCAGCAAGTCTCTTGGGATTAAAGTAGTGTATACCTTCCTGAGCAATTTCTCCAGCAACTAAATCCTTATAAGAATTATAGAGTTTCTTTAGGTAAACGAGCATTAATAGTTGTATATATGGTGTAAAAAGCTCATCTTCCTTGGTGTTAATAACTCCAAATATTCCTTTCATCATCTTAGCTTTAGCTATCATTTCTCCAACATGAGTGTCAACATCATCGATGTGCTTCAATGGTCGAAACTCTTTGTGAACAAAATCATAAAATGCTTTTATATTTGTCATAAGGTCATTATATTCTTCCAGCGTCGGCCTATATAAAAGCTTTTTACCATCAAACTCACCAGTAACTATTTGATAAAAGCTAGGAAGTATTTGCAAATGAGGTTTTAGTTGAACCTTGCCAAATTCCACAGGAGATAAAAAGGTTCTCAGGACCTCCTCAATTTGTCTCGAAAGCACAATATTTTCTCTATTTTTACAATTTGCGGGCAAAATAAACTTTGTGTTTGGTTTCATTTCCATTTCATAACCCACTTGCCTAGTTGGCAGATTTACAACAGTATTTGTACTATCCCATCCCACTCTTTCTTGAGGTGTGGTAGATTCAACCGTTGGTAAAGAAAATAAAAATGGTTGTAAATTTCTATCTATAAATGTTGAGGATTGAACATTATATAAATGCTGAGCTTCTGGCGCAATAACATCTAAATCTTCAAAGTCTTGAATTCCTGGTATTGGTGAAACTGTATACGCAGCAAAGTTTACAATTAAGTGTTGCTTTCTCATTTCAGACAAAGGTATAAACAAACTGAATGCATCTAAAACAAATGAGGGCATCTTTGTTAGCTCCGGAAACTCAGCGGCCAGTCTTTCTTCGATTCTTGGAATTGGATCGCCGTTTACATCAGTTTCTCCACGAAGAGGATTTCCGTTAATGGCATAAGTAAAAGTTTTTACGTTTCCTATGTCATCTAATTTTTCCCAACTGACTGTTTTAAAATATTCCTCAAGTTTTTTTACCAATTCTTGCACGTTTATTGTGTGAGGATCGCCTTCAGAATCTTCGAAAGTTACATCGCCTAAGTTATAAAAAGCTATTAATTCCTGAGTATTAAAAAACAATCTCATTGCAAATCTTGCCTCGCTAGTAGAGCGGGCGTACATTAAGGTATCACCCACATTTTTAGTCGTATTTGGATTGTAACCATCTCTAAACCTAAAATATAAATCCATCAAGCGCTTAAACTCAGGAGATTGATGCTCTGTAAGATTTCTAAGTCTTTCAACATTTGGGGAAATAATTGTTTGCTGAGTAGAGTTAACAGATGCTAAATAATTTTTATCCAATGCTTCAATCTGCTTTTCAATTTCAATCATTGAATTTTGAATTTGCGCTCTCAATTCTTTTAACTTTGTGAGAGCCATTGAATATTCCCCAACGCTTGAGTCTGCTCCAAAAATTCTTGCTCTAATTGCCTCAACTCTTGGAGGAGTTTTAAGTGATTTCGCTTTTATGTCGGTGGCAAGGGAGTTAAATTCGTCTTCTAAATCTTTAATTATCTTATCAACTTGACGAACGTTGTTTGCTTTAAAGCTAGTTGCTAATATAATTTTAATTAATTCTTCTAACTTCTTTACTTTTATCTGATATTCCTGAATTGTAAGTTCTTCAGCAGCAAAAGCTGCTTCTCCCTGAACTCTTTCTAGTTTTTCAAAAATACCTTGACGAACAGCGCCTAGAATTGTTTTTGCTTTAGCAATTTCATCTTCAGTTTTTTTGATTGAAACAGACTTATCTCCAAACTTTGGCAAATCTTCTGTATAAAGATCTATCTCAATTAATAAATTTTCCAAATCTGCTACGGAAGTAGTTGTTGTTAATCTTGTTTTAAAATCATTCGACTTGTCTGAAATATTTTTTTCAAAAGCTTTTTTCCAATCTTCAAACTTTTTATTATCAATCTCTTCAGCTCTCTTTTTAAGTTCCCTTTGTAAGTCTAAAGCAGGCTTAAAATATATGTTGTGTATTGCCTCATCTCTTCTAAATGCAACCAATGCATCAACTCTAGGATCATTTTTATAAACTTCTCTAATTGCTCTAGCTCTTTCAAGAGCTTGATCAATTGTTTGAATTAAGTTTGTAGTTGATCCATCTGCCATCCCAACTTCTCTTGGATCCAAAGCGGGGTCGCTCAAAACATTTTTGTGGTCTGCAACTAATTTAAAAAGCGAAACAAATTCGGCAGGATGAGTATCATAAGAAGCGTCCCATTTTTCCCCTACTTCTTCTACTTCTGCTTTTTCTGCCACATCTTTAACAGATTCCTTTTTTTTCTGTAAGCGTTTTCTTAATTTATCTAATAAATTATTGAAGTTTTCAAAAGATCTATCATGATGCTCTGCCATAGCGACTTCAATAGAATCATCAAGTTTTTCAAGCTCTTGTTCTATTAAAGCAATTTCATCTGAGACAATCGAGTCATCAAGACCCCTGAGTTTTAGAACTATTTGATTTCTTTCTGCAACAAATCTATCTTTCCACCTATCAAACGGTGACACCTCAACTTCTGCAGTCGCTTCAGCATCAACGGGCACGCCAACTGTTTCTGCGGCTACCTCTGGAGGTGTTCCGGCGTCATCACCGCCCTCATTTGGCTTTCCCAAAACTTCATCTTTACCTGGATTTTCACCTTGTGTTTCTAATTCGGTCATATCTAGAATATTATATCATTTTTGAGAAACAAATTGCCATACTCTATAATTAAATCCAACATCTTCTAGTAAATTGCTTCTTACAAAAGGTATAATCATTTTGTGGCTGATGAAAAACAAAAATACCAATTTAGACGTAGATTGGACAATATTCAAGATATTGTTTATGGAATTAACGCTGGTGACTCCGCTAAAATTGCAAATTTTGTTGAATCCCTAAGAAATGTCTCTGTCGAGGAAATATTTACTCAACCGGTAACATCTATAAATATTGGAAACAACCTTACTCTTCTTTCCACAAATCTTAAAACCCTCGAAAGTGGATTTGGAGCAATTGAGTTAAACCGATTTTATACATATCTTTTTCCTAGCGATCTAGTGAGAGCTCTTTCAAATATTGCAGCAATATTGGTAGAAAAAGATTCAAGGCTTAGTGAGTATGCAAAAGGAGAATTGCACCTTGTAAAAAAATGGGGTAATTTTGACACTGGATATAAAACTATCGATGAAGTTGAATTTCTAAATCATTTTACAGAAGCTCAAGCCTTATTACAATCAGTTATTAGCGCCTTTGACGCAAACAGGGATTTTTTAAAAAGTAAAAACAAGTATGAAAACACTCTCAGCGACAAAGACTTAAAAAAACTAGTTGATGAATTAGCCAAGCAGGAAGAAGAAAAGAAAAAGGCTGAAGAAACTGCTCGGGTGGCCGAAGATGAAGAACTACCTGGGGGATCGCCGGGAGGAGCACTTAGCGAAAGCGCGTCTCAATCAGTTGCTCCAATACCAATCTCTATTCCGAGCGCAGATCAAACATCACCGAGTGCATCCGTATCTCCCTCAACAACTCAAGGATCGACGTCTGGACCAACCAACCCCCTCACTCAAAAACAAAGACAGCAAATCCAATATGAAGTTGGTTGGATGTATAACCGAGCAGTTTATGAAATGTTTACTGCCTATGGGATCGAGACCAGCTTAGTCAATCAAGCACTTTTAGAAGGATTAAGAACTGATATTTTCAAGTTCACTCTAGAAATGGATCAAAAAGATCTGGCTCTTATGTTTGGGAGCGCTTCAAAAAGACAAGCAGCACTTCTAAAGTTTTATCCTCGATTTGGCAGCGACAACACAGTTCAACTTCAAGATTTTTATTCAAAAATTGTCAACGACCCAATGTATGCAGACCTAAGTGAAAAACAAAAAGAAAATTTCAGAGACTTTCACGTCACTCTAATTTCTGGACGAGCAATTAAAATTATTCCTCCTGCAGAGCTTTTTCGTGAATCAATAAATAACATTTTAAATTCTGACAGCCCTGTTTTAAATAAAAATATTCAAAATACCCTCGATGCCCTAGTGTTTCAATACGGAAAGGAACAAGATTTTTTTGTAATTGACCCCAACACCGGAGAGCTTACGATCAAATCCTCTAAATCAAAAGACGAAGCAATCAGGGATATGGAGGCAATTATCGAGGGAATGAGTGCAAAAAAACTCGCGCTAATCTTTGGAATTCCAGAAAATATCTCTATATCAGATCAGCAACTAAAAAAACTCAAATCATCACTAATAAACTATTCCACTTTCAGAGTTTCAGAGCTTACCCTTAGCATTCAAGACACCTCTCTTACGCGCGGACTAATGCGAGTTGACGCCGAGGAAGAAGAAAAACTTATAAGAAATGACTCTGAAACCAACGCAACTCACCTAGGATTTACTGCCGGAACAAGGGCTGCGATCGAAAAAAATGGAGCCGAAACTGTCGTCGGTGGAATGGAAGAAAAAAATAACAGCAAACGCAAAGCAAAAATTGATAAAATTGCCAAGCAATACAAAACCTTCGTTCCGTTGTGGAATAATTTACAACCAAATGAACAAAGAATAGTTTATGAAAAATTTGGAATAGCATATGATAAAAATGCCAACAAAGACACAAAACTTCAATTTATTCCAGAATTTCTATTTTTCGATGTTTCAAATCTTAAAACTTATAAAAATATTGGCAACACAGCCCAAAAAGCATCGAGCGAAGGCGTCAGCGAACTTACTCCTGAAGAAATGGTGTTATTCGAATTTTATGAAATAAATCAAAATCTTTCAAGCGAACAAAACTATCGACAGTATGTGGCTGACTCATATCTTTATTATTCTGGAGATGAAAATGCGCTTTTAATTGCAGATTATCTTGTAGCGGGCGCTGCCCTTGCCGCATATCCCGACGCAGCTTTTTTTGACGATTACTCTCCTCGCGAAATCATGGAAGCAGATTACAATCTGCAAAACTCAAATTATCAGCTTTCAACTAAAAACAGACCGCTAAAAAAAGTAAAAAGATTAAGAGACAGGGTTAAAAATTCAAAAATTTACAAGAAAGTTGCTAATAGATTTAAAAAATATACTAAAAAGAAACTAGATCCAACCAAAAAATTATTAAAGACATTTATAGACTCTTCAATATCAACTGCAGTCAAAGGTGTGTCTTTATTATTAAGCGAGATTCCAGGGGCTTCAATAATTTTACCTCTTTTATACAAAGTTGCCAAAAAGATTGGCTTTAAAAAGATTATTGCTATTACAGGAATTTTGTTAGCAATGCTTATTAGAAACATTATTTATCTACTTTCTTCTGTTGGAGGTTTAATTGGAGGAATCATTGGAGGTACGCTGGGATTTATGGCCGGAGGAGGAATCGGAGCTATTCCAGGCACTATTGCTGGTGCCAAAATTGGACAAGCAATTGAGAGCGCAATCTCTTCCAAATTTTCAACCTCACAAGCAACTACCCTAGGAGCTACCAATGCAACAACGGGAACTATCGCTAACACTGCGGCCAATACAGCAATTCGTGCATCAGCAACTCAAACAGGTCTGCTTGCAAATGCCGCTGCTTCAAGTGGAGTTTTCTTTGGCTTACCAATTTCCTTGCTTGCCCCCAGCGGAGCAATGATTATTGGGGTTATGGTCACAATATATACAATTACAACAATCCAAAGTGCTTTTCTAATACCTCTTCCTGTATCATATTCGAAAGCATTGTCTGTTGATCCAGATCTTACTGATGGGCTCGTTGCCTGTTGGCCTACCACGGGAAAAATATCACAACTTCCAACAACGAGTCATGATGGCACTTACGTTGTTAATGGAGAAACCCAGGCTTTTGATATAGCTTGGGATGGCACAATATCCTATCCACCTCCAGTTCATGCGTCTCACAATGGCACTATAACAGTGATAGATTCGGGCGCTTCTGGCTACGGACTTCACGTAAAAGTCACTTCAACTGATGGCTATATATCAATATACGCACACCTTTCCTTAATTGCTCCGGGACTAAAAACAGGACAAACCATTGGGAGAGGAGATCTTATTGGATATATGGGTAATACTGGAAACTCAAGTGGTCCGCATCTTCATTATGAATTTCATCCAGGACTAATTAGAAGCGTTGTACCAAATGGTTCTGCTGTAAAACTAAATGATCACGTAGATGAAAGTTGTTCTACCGGAGGAAATCCAAAGGATTTTGGATATATAGCTATTGGAAACATGAACACAACAAACGTGATTGCTTCAAGCTCAAACGAAATTAATTCTGGAGCCATCCTCACGTGTAGTTGGAGAAGTAGTAAAGGACTGATGGCGGCTGTAAATGCCAACTTTTTCAACAACGGAGGAACCGGACTTCCTGTTGGTCTAGCAGGAAATGGAACAGGAGATGTTCAATATTGGGAAGATGCTACAAGCAGCACAATCAACTCCATATTAAGAGCGTTCTCTATTCAGGGAAGTTCTCCTCAAATGACAGATCTTGCTATTGATTCATATAATGAAGCAACCATGAGCCTTGCCGTGACCGGCATTTGGTCTTCTGGAGGATCGTCTTCATCGACAAGATCAAATAGAACAATAATTGGTTTTGGATCACCTACATCAAGTTGTGCGGGCACAGCAATAACAGGAATTACAACTCCAACAGCAATGTTTATTGGAGTTTTGCCTCAAGCAACTTATGCGGAAGCAGAGGCCATGATGCGGGCCTGCGGAGCAACTCAACTCGTTCATATGGACGGTGGTGGCTCGACAGCTTTTTGTTCAGATGAATACAACTTTGAAACCACACGAGCCGTTCCAGTAAACATTGGTATGAAAAATGCAAACATTATTCCAATACCGCTTTAACAATTTATAAAAACCAAGAAAAATAATAAAGGCAAATTATGAGAATTAAAGACAAGGCCTCAAAAATAATAAATCAATTAAAAAATAACAAACATGGAGTGTTTGTTGTTGTTATTTTGTTTTTTTTAGCAACTGGTCTATTTTTAAACTATCTTGCTGAGGTTGTTACAAACAGGAACTCAATTGAGGTTGTTTCTCCTTCTATTACTAATCCACAAGTTTTAGAAACTCAATTTGATGATATAAAAATAAGTACCAATTTGCCAAAAGTTGGAAACGAGATAGAGGTATATTCCTCTGGATCTAGCGAAACAGCCCTGGAGCTCGCAAAAGGTATGGCTCAAAAATTTAACCTAACTCCTCATCCAGAACTTGAAAATATTTGGGTAGATACAAATAATCAATATTTTTTAAGCTTTTCTCCAATCTCGGACCAAATAACCCTCTCAGATCTTCAAGCTCATTCTGGAAACCAATCGCTCGACAAAGACGTAGCCATTAAATCTGCAAAAAACTTTATTGATCTACTTGATTTGAATTTTCAGGTAGAAATTAATCAAGCGTCGCTCAATTCTAATTCATATGAAGTTCGCCAAGGAAAGCAAACCATTGTTGTTTCATTTGTTCAGAAAATTAATGGTCTAAATTTATTCCATTCCAACAAAACAACCGACACAATCCATGTATTTGTAACACAAAACTACCAAATCTCCAAAGTGATTATAAATAACCCCTCGCTGGTCGCAAATTACTCTGGAAAAGCTCAGACTCTTTCTTCAGGAAAAGTATTATCGGAAATAAAAAATGGCATAGGATCTGTTTTAAGCATTACCACCTCAACTGGAAATACAGACATTTTTTCGGAAGTCAGAAATATTAATCTTAACAGCGCAGAGCTTGAGTATAGAGATGATGTAAAAAACAAAAATATTATTCCGTTTTACAGGCTTAAAGGGTCTGCTGAAACTATAGATGGCGAGCCATTAACAATTGAAATAATCTATCCTGCAATCAAAACGTCATAAATGTTATTATTAAATTTGAAGTATTTACTGTCCGATACTTATGCAAGAACACACAATTCCGCAAGACATCACCGGCTATAGATTTCACATAATCGGAAGCATGACCTTGAAACAATTTGGCGAAATATTTTTAAGCGTTATTGTTGCAGTAATTATTTACAACACAAATCTTTCAGCAATAATTAAATGGCCACTAATATTTTTGTCCGTAGGCATAGGTGCCACCGCTGCTTTTGTTCCTATTGAAGAAAGACCTCTTGATCACTGGATAGCAACCCTTGTTAGAATAATGTATAAGCCCACCAAGTTTTTCTGGAAAAGAGAAGCATCTATTCCAGAGGCCTTCTTATATCAAAGTCTTAAATCAACTATAATTCAAGAGCCCGAGCTTGATTTAAGCGTTGCCAAACATCAAAGAATTAGCGAATATTTAGGCTCAATTCCTGAAAGAAGCTCCTTCTCTGCCGATTACTCTCAAGATGAAATAATAAAAATGCAAAATATATTATCTAGTTTTGAAAGTGTTAACATTAGTTCGCCAGTTACCAAATCAATTAAGCAAATAGCCAAAAAACCCAATCTTGATGTTAGGGTTAGAAGCTTGAGAATTCCTAAAAATATCGATGATGTTAAAGTTTTTGAATCACAAGAAGATTTTTCTGA
Organism: Pseudomonadales bacterium; assembly: GCA_020632265.1. Classification (GTDB taxonomy): domain Bacteria; phylum Patescibacteriota; class Microgenomatia; order UBA1400; family PJMF01; genus VFLK01. The sequence goes on from JACKFW010000001.1 coordinate 741,827, forward strand.
ACCAGAATCAATGTTTGAGCCTAGAAAAAAACATACTATTGATCAAAAGGGCATGAAAAAGGCAGTTTTGTCTTCCGATCAAGTTGCTCAAAACATTGATGTTCCACAAGAGGGAACGGTCAAACTAATTTCAAAAGAAGAAGAGATTGAAAGAGTAGTTGCCGGGCAATCAGGATCTGATTTAAGTGAAAAAACCTTTATTCAAAATCAAAAAAGAGTAGTAGATAATCTGAATGCTACCAAAGATGTTTCTTTTAATTCAAGCCTGCCGTTTCCAATCAAACCAACCAAGCCAAACAAACTTGTTGGCATGGTTCTAAGCAAAACAAACGACCTATTAACAGATTCAATTGTTGAGGTTCAAACCTTGGATGGAGGAATTGAAAGAGCAGTTAAAACAAACGCTCTTGGACAATTTTATATTACTACCCCTCTCAGAGCGGGCGAATACAAAGTTGTGGTCGAAAAAGATCATTATATTTTTGAGCCCATGCATATAACAATTAATGACACAATAATTCAACCAATTGAAATTAGGAGTGAAAACTAGAATTAAATCAAAGAAAGATATAAACTATAAGTAATGTCAAGCAAAATAATAAGCTCAACAACTCAACAATTCTTAGATATTTTTGATATCACAAACGATCTTGTGATCATGAAGGATGGAACCACATCTTTAATTATTGCTATCGACGCAATGAATTTTGGTCTTTTAGCCGAAGAAGAACAAGATAGCATCATGTACGCATATGCAGGTCTATTAAATTCGCTAAACTACTCCATTCAAATTGTAATCAGATCTCAAACAAAAGATGTAACGGGATATTTACAACTTCTTAAGGATCGAGAAAATTCTTCGCGAGACAGAAACAAACAAATTAGAATTCAAAAATATCGAGAATTTGTTAGCAATTTAATTAGAGAAAGAAATGTTCTTGATAAAAAATTTTATATTGTTATTCCTGCTCAGCCCGTGGAACTTGGAATTTTGCCTCCCTCAAGTATTTTGCCAGGAAAAGGTCAAATTAATATTACTTCGGTTGATAGAAATTTAATTCTTGAAAAAGCTAGAAATATTCTCGAGCCAAAAAGAGATCATCTTATTGCTCAATTTGCAAGAATTGGCTTGTATTCAAGACAGTTAGAAACTCAAGAAATTATTCAGCTGTTTTATTTAAGCTACAACCCAGAGGCATCTGAAGGTCAGCAACTTGGAAATAGCTTAAGTTACACATCTCCACTAGTATCAGCCAAAATAGAGGGAAATCTCATGAACGACAGTCAAGTTCAAACAGTCTCTCAAGACGAAACAGAAGGATTGGTCGTAGCGCCTAACCCTAGTCTAGCTGAAAATATTGTTTCGATGCCACAAGCAAATTTTGCATCTGCTCAAAATGGAGAAGTTTCTTCTCAAAATCTAGTAAACAGCAACATATCGTCAGAGTCTTCACAAAACCCAATAAACAATCAAACAATGACGAATTCTTCGCAAGCACCAACTTTGGCGACTCCGCCTGCTCCAGAAATTCCAAAAATGGAGCCCGGAATAACAGATAATCTCGTTCCTAAAGAAGTAGTTACAACGATCAAAGCTCCTGAAGAATCTTTTCCAAATTCCAACGCTGATACGAGCAACTCGGGTACTTTAGTAACAAATCAAAATAGAGACAATGCGATGCCACCACTTGCAGAAATTTAGCAAATAGTTGGTGGCAAAATAGCTAAAATTAAAATAAGTAGATAGTTTATAATTTTTCAAGTACAATGTTTGTTGATGCCCAATATTCTGAATTCATTACCATTTTTCAAAAAAAAAGATAACCAAGGAACAGAGTCTGCTCCAATCTTAAGCCAGGAGCAAAAAGATTTGGCCAAGCTTGAAGAGTTCTCAAGAGGTCTTGTAACAATTCAGGACATAATTGCTCCTGAAGCAATCGAGGTTGATTTTACTTTTCAAAAAATTAATTCCACCTACACCAGAACCATCTTTATTGCAGGTTATCCAAGAAGTGTGCCGGCAAATTGGCTTTCTCCCCTAATTAACTATCCTCATCAAATGAATACCTCGATGTTTATTTATCCAGTAGATTCTGGAGAAATTTTAGACAACTTAAAAAGAAAAATCACTGAGATGGAGGCTGAGATTCAATCAGACCTAAGATCGGGGAAAATTAGTAACATTAATACCGAAATTAAACTTGAAGACGCTCGATTTATTAGAGAAGAACTGGCAAAAGGATCTGAAAGATTTTTCCAATTTGGCCTATATGTAACAATTCAAGCAGTTTCAAAAGAAGAATTGGATCGAATTACTAAAAGTATTCAATCTGCATTAGGTTCTCTTCTAATTGTGTCCAAAAAAGCCACGCTTCAAATGGACGAAGGCTTCAAAACCACTCTTCCTATGGGAACAGATAAGCTAAAAGTTACAAGAAACATGGACACCACTTCCCTCGCAACAACCTTCCCTTTTACTTCTAGTGAATTAACTATGGAAACAGGAATTATGTATGGAATCAACGAACACAATGATTCTCTAGTAATTTTTGACAGATTTAAAATGGAAAATGCCAACATGGTAATCTTTGCAAAATCTGGAGCTGGAAAATCTTACACCGTTAAACTTGAGATACTTAGACAACTTATGTTTGGCGCTGAAATTATTGTTTTAGATCCTGAACACGAATATGAAGAGCTTTCTGGAGCGGTTAAAGGCGAATATATTAATTTTACTTTTGGATCAGAAACCAAACTAAACCCTTTTGACCTTTCTAACCTTTATGAAGAAGGCGAAAACGAACTTGGTCAAAAAATAATTTCTTTACACGGATTGTTAAAGGTCATGTTGGGAGACATGACCCCTCAACAAGACGCTCTTCTAGACAGAGCATTAGTTGCTGCATACAAAGCAAAAGGAATTACCCCAGATCCTGCAACACAAACAAACGAACCACCTCTTATGGAAGACGTATATAAAGCATTAATTGGAATGGAGGCCAAAGAAGCCGATGATATTTCCGCAAGATTGGAAAAATATATTATTGGATCTTTTAGAGGTATATTTGATCAAAAATCTAACTTTGATATTAAGAATCAATTAACAATTTTTTCTGTTAAAGAAATGGAAGAAGCAATCAGGCCAGTTGCAATGTATGTTATTTTGGATTTCATCTGGACCAGAGTTAAAAAAGATCTAAAAAAACGAATACTCATTGTTGACGAAGCCTGGTATTTTATGAAAAACCAAGATTCTGCTTCGTTTTTACACTCAATGGTCAAAAGAGCAAGAAAATATTATCTTGGAGTAACTACAATTACTCAAGACGTTGAAGACTTTCTACATAACGACTACGGTAGAGCGATTGTTACAAATGCGTCTATTCAGTTTTTGATGAAACAATCCACCGCCTCAATTCCAATTTTGGCCGAAACATTTTATTTGTCTCAAGGAGAACGCCAACTTTTAGTTTCTTCTGACGTTGGCGAAGGTATTTTCTTTGCAGGACAAAACCACGTCGCTCTCAGAGTGGTGGCTTCAGAAGAAGAGCATTTGGTTATCACAACTAATCCTGAAGAACTAGTTGAAAGAAAAAGATTAAAACTATCAAATATGCCTGGAAATGACTCTATTGTGAGACAACCGCCCACAAACAGTCAACCAAACATTGATGATACTGAAGAAGAAAAAAAGCGAAAAGAAGAAATTATGAAACAATTTAATAGTATTGATGAAACAAACAAAAGCACCTCTACCGCTGAAAAAGAAATGAAAACCGCAACCGACATGTATTCTATTGACTCCTATAACCCTCCTTCTTCTTGATTAAATATTGAAAAAAGCTAATTTTTTTACCCCTTGTACTTTGTGGATAACTTTGTGTATAAGTATATATATCTTCTGTCCAAGTTTTGTTTTAAAAAATATTATTTACTAAAATTTACCTTAGTATCGATTAATTATGCAATTAAATAACGCACCCATTGATGAAGTGAGGCACCTTTGGGAACAAGCTTGCGCCCAGCTACAACTACAACTTTCACCAGCAGTTTATAACACTTGGATTGTTTCAAATCCTGTCACATCATTAAATTATTTAGAAAATAACAATTGTTTAGCAACAATTACCAGTCCTACGGCTTTTCATTCAACCAATCTCAAAAAAAATTTACATTTGCAAATAAAACAAGCCTTAGACAAAGTAACTGGTAAAAATTGTGAAATAGAATACGTTGTCGGCACCATAACCTTCGTCCCAGCTACTTCAAGCAAATCAAAAGTTCATCAAATGGGATTTACAACTATAAAAAAGACAATTCAACCAGAACTAGCAAAAACTCAATTTAGGTCGTCTCAATCTATTGATTCGTTTTTTACAAAATCTCAGAAGGATTTTGAAGATTCAAAAAAATTTTCCCAATCTCCTAGAGTTGAAGACTTGTTTTCTGAAAATATATTATCTTCTGCTTCTGAAGACAGAGTTGCGGCACTAATTAGGGCTGTGGGTTTAAGAAAAGATTATACTTTTGAAACTTTTGCTGTTTCAACAACCAACGAGATGGCTCACGCTGCAGCTACGGCCGTCTCAAATAGGCCAGGAACCGCTTATAACCCTTTGTTTTTATATGGAGGAGTTGGAGTAGGAAAAACCCACCTTATGCACGCAATAGGAAGCAACATCCTTCACAACGATCCTAATAAAAAAATTATTTATTGTACTGGTGAAGAATTCACAAATGAAATTGTTCATTCGATCCAAAAAAAGAACACCAGTCAATTTAAATCCAGATATAGAAACGCCGATGTTTTATTAATAGATGATATTCAGTTTATTGCAGGAAAAAACGCCGTACAGGAAGAATTCTTTCATACATTTAATGCTCTTAACAAACAACAAAGTCAAATTGTTTTAACCTCAGACAGACCTCCTCATGAAATGCTTTTGTTAGAAAATCGTTTAAGATCCAGGTTTGAAGCAGGCTTGATGATTGATATTCAGATTCCCTCTTTCGAACTCAGAACTGCTATATTGTTGGTAAAAGCCAAAGCCATCGGTCTCTCAATCCCAATAGATATTGCAAAAACAATTGCCGCCAAAGTAGAAAGCGCAAGAAAAATAGAAGGAGTTATAACTAGCATTAGATCTGAGGTTGAATTAAAAGGTAAATTAATAAACAATGAATTAATTAATGCTTTACTAGACACCGAAATTATCGAAAAACATCAAAATATTAATTCTTCTCCAACCGAAATAATTAAAACAGTGGCGGATCACTACAAACTTAAACAAACTGCCTTAAAAGGAAAAAGAAGAGTAAAATCGCTTGTTACAGCAAGACATATTGCTATGTATTTACTTAAAAATGAACTAAGCCTACCTTTAGTTGAAATTGGAAGGTGGTTTTCTGGAAGAGATCATACAAGTGTTTTGCATGCTGTAAGAAAAATTGAAAAAGATTTAAAAACAAATGATGTAATTATGCGTGATGTATCAGCTCTTAGAACAACACTCCTTCTTACATCTCGCTAAATTATCAACAATTGTGGATAATCTTGTGTAAAAAGTGTTGAAAATAATGTTAATTAATGTGAAATACTTTTGTGAATGTTAATAAGAAGTAAAGTGTTTAAAATGTTTCAACACTAATCAACATCGATTATTAACATTGCTTATACTGATAACTACACATAGAATTCACTTATAAATTATTGATGTAATATAGTTATTTGTCCACAGCTTTTCACTACACTACTACTAAAACTACTAGATATAAATATAATAATATACTTAAAAGCAATTAATAAAAAATAATTTAAAAAACAGTTAAGGCTCTAAATGAAATTAAAACTCTTACAAGAAAATTTAAATCAGTCTTTGAATAATTTGCAAAAAGCCATTCCTAATAAACCTCAATTACCAATTTTATCTTCAATTCTAATTGAAGCAGAAGGAAATGAATGTGTTATCTCGGCAACAGATTTATATTTTGGTGTAAGATCTAATGTTAAATCAGATATTGAGAAGAGTGGAAAAATAGTTGTACCTGGAAAGCAATTTAAAGAAATAATATCTTCTTTAAATCCAGGAATTTTAACTTTAGAATTGTTAAAAAATAGTTTCAATATTTTGTCAGACAAAACAAAAACTTCTTTGTCATATCAGGTCAGTGATGAATATCCTCCTTTTCCTCTTATCAAGGGAGAAGAGTTTCGAATTTCCGCAGATCATCTAGAAAAAATTGAAAAGTTTGTGTCTTTTAGCGCATCTTCAGATCAAGCACGTCCAGTTTTAACAGCTATTTTATTTAAATTTTCCAGAAGAGGGTTTGAAGTTGTTAGTACAGATGGATTTAGATTATCAGTTTTGCTTTTAGATGAATCAAAAATATATGAAGAAGAAAAAACCTTTTTAATTCCCGCTTTGTCATTATCTGAAGTTTATAGAATTATGACAAAAATGGATGAAAAGGAAGTTTCATTTAAAATATCTCATGAACTAAAACAAATCTTCTTTTCAATTGAGGGAGTAACTATTTTTGTACGCCTTATAGATGGTAATTATCCTCCTTACGATAAAATTATTCCTCAAGAATTTAATACAGAAATTATTTTTGATGCAGAAGAATTATTGGAAAATCTTAAAAGAGCAATGATTTTTGCAAGAGAATCTTCTAATATTGTTAAATTTATTATTAATGATAAAACTGTTGAAATACACTCTTCATCTCCATCTTTTGGCAACTTTAAAGGCGTTCTACAAAATGCTGTGATTAAAGGTGTTCAAGGAGAAATTGCTTTTAATATTAAATATCTAATTGACTATCTTACTGCGACAAAAGCAACAGAACATTGGTTTGGTATGAGTGAAAGTCTTAAACCAGCTCTTTTCAAACCAGAAAAAAATGGAAATTATAGCTATATTATTATGCCTTTCAAGGTAAATAATTAATTTTTAAATATTTACTATATTAATCAAAAATTCTTCTGGTATAATATCATCCTTATGAAAAGAACATGGAATCCAAAAAAACATAAAAGAATGAAAAAACATGGGTTTTTAAAAAGGCTTCAAAGCCTTGGTGGTTTAAAAATTCTTAAAAGAAGAAGAGCCAAAGGAAGAAAGACTCTTGCTGTATTAAAGAAAAAATAAGGTTTGTAAATGTTGCCTAAATCACTTAAATTAGATTTGAGAAGTGACAAATCATTTTTTTTCAATTGTAAAAAAAAACACTCAAGATATTTTAGCTTATTTTACAAAAAAAATAATGAACTTGGTCTTAAAATTGCTATAATTGTTCCAAAAAAACTTGTGAATTTAGCAACAAAAAGAAACAAAATTAAGAGAATTTTTAGTTCTTCTATAAACTTAATATTAGAAGATAAAAATATTAAATTAGAATTATTCAAAAAAAGTCTTGATTTAGCTCTTGTAGTGAACAAAGGCGGTCTTGAAATACAAAAAGTAAAATTAGCAGAAATAATTAAAGGTAGCTTAATTGAAATTGAGATATAAAATACTTTTAGCAATTTATCAATTTTTTCGTTCATTAAGATATAATATTTTACAAAGCACTTTTGGAATTACAGTTCATTGTAAACACACTCCCACCTGCGGGACTTATACATTTAAACAAATAGAGAAAAATGGCTTAATTATTGGTATTATTAAGAGCTTAAAGCGAGTTTTAACTTGCTGGTAAAATATTGAAATTAAATTTAAAGGATTTATGAGTTTTATTACAGAGATTTTTAACAATTTTTTAGTGTTTTTAATTGGAACTACCGGAAGTCTTGGACTCTCAATCATTATTTTTACTTTTTTGATTAGAAGCGCTTTGATTCCTATAACTCTTCCCTCTCTCAAGGCTACTGGGAAAATGAGAGATCTTCAGCCAAAAATTAAAGACCTTCAAAAAAAGCACGGCAAAGATAAACAAGCTTTACAAAAAGCTCAAATGGAACTTTATAAAAAATATAATATCAATCCCCTAGCAGGATGCATTCCTCAGCTTGCTCAGCTAGGTGTGTTAATTATTTTATATAGAGTTTTAATTAATTTTTTAAACGCTCCAACTATTAACGGAATAACAATTGATCCATACTTTTTATGGTTAAATTTAAGTGTTCCTGATTCAAAATATATTTTGCCCGTATTGGCTGCTTTTACTCAACTCATTTTATCTTTGATGATATCACCTGGAGCTGAAATTCCAGATATAGTGCCAAATAAAAGCAAAAACAAAAAAGTTATTCTTGAGAATAAAAAAGAAGAAAACACTGCGGATATGGCCCAATCAATGCAACAACAAATGATGTTTATTATGCCAGTAATGACAGGGTTTATTGCTTTAGGATTTCCGTCTGGTCTAGCTCTATATTGGGTGGCAACAACAATATTTAGCATTGGTCAACAATGGTATGTCTCTGGACCAGGAGGACTATTAATTTATTATAAAAGAGCCTTGTCTTTCGTATCAAAAAATAAAAAGGAAACATGAAATTAAAAACATTTTTAGTTCAACTATGTGAACACTGTGGCTTATCTGAAGATGATCTGGAAATAGATTTAAAAGAAAATGATCAGGGAGTTATTGTAAATTTAAACGTTCCTGAAGAAGACTCGGGAATTTTTATTGGTCATCACGGAGACTCAATTGATTCAATTCAAAGAATTCTTAGAATAGTTTTTCAAGAAGAATATGAAAACAAAAGATTAATATTAAACATTAATAATTACAGAGAAAAAAGAGAAGATAGATTAAAAGATTTAACTTATTCTGTTGCGAACAAAGTTTTAGATACTGGCTCAAAACATGTTTTTGATTCGTTTTTGCCAGCTCACGAAAGATATATTATTCACTCAACTCTTTCTGAAGAGAGTGAGTTTAAAGATTTAGAAAGTGTTTCGGAGGGAATTGGCAGAAACAGAAAATTAATTATTCGTTTAAAAGACTAATAAAATATTAATTTAAAAAAATAATACAAGAATGATTTGATAAAGATAATTTTGAATAGGCTAGTTTATGAACTTAAAGATATTTACTGACGGTGGTTCAAGAGGTAATCCTGGAAATGCTGGGATTGGAGTTGTAGTTTATCAAGTAGAAGATGAAACTGATTTTAATGATATTTTTAATTTTAAAACAAAGTATGAATTTTCAGGATTTATTGGAACCGCGACCAATAACGAAGCAGAATATAAAGCTCTTTTAAAAGCAATTGAATGGCTTTCTTCTAACAGCGAAGGCGTAAAGTCCGTAGATTTCTATCTTGATTCCAAACTCGTTGTTGAGCAAATAAATAAAAATTGGAAAATTAAAGAAGAAAGACTAAAAAAATTTGCAGTCGAAATATGGACAAATGTCTCAAAATTTAACTTTGATATTAAATTTATCCACGTAAGAAGAGAGAAAAATAAAGAGGCTGATAAATTGGTCAACCAGGCTTTAGATGCCCACCAACCTTAAACTCCTCTTTAATATAAATCTTAATTTTTCTACAATTGAATAGATGTCACAATTAGAAACTCACTTTTTAGCTGAGGATCCTTCTATTGTTTTAATAGCAAACAATACGGTTCTGCGAAGTTATGTTGTAAAAATGTTGCAACATCAAAGTCTTCAAGTAATTATCATAGACTTTGATAAATTATTTACTGGGGATTACGATCTAAAAATTCTCGAAAATGCATATAAAATTGTTTGGCTTTATGAAAGCAAGGAAGATAGCTATGATAATTATCTTAATGTTCTAAGTATACTTAAAGAAATTAATACTCCGACGATTGTTATCTCAAATATTATTGTAAATATTAAAAATTTTAACAGCGATTTGCTTGAAAACTGGAGAATTAGATCTGAAAAACAGTTACAATTTATTGTTGACTGTAATTATTATTTACCCAAAGCAAGTTTTATATTTGTTCAAGATTTAATTATTAATGATGAGCTTGGAACAAGCTTAGAATTTATTGTTGAAAACATTAATCAAGGAATATTAGTGAATCCAAACATTAATTTGAGTTTTGTTGAGGTAGACGCTTTTTTAGAAAAGCTGAAAAAACTACTTTTTGTACCCGGAAAACAAAGTAGTGTGTTAATAAAAGGTGAGATTTCTGATAGTTCTCAAATAATTGATTTATTAAAAAAAATCTATGATGCATATCATAATGTTAATACAGAAATTATCTCTGATATTGTTGATGTTTTAGAACCAATCCCCTTCTCTACCAAGATAGAACTGGTCAAGTTTAATTTGAGAAGTATTGCAACAAAAATAGTCAAAAATTTAAAGACTCCTCAATTAATTGAAGAAAAACTTAATATTGAAAAGCCGGAATTAAAAACGACGTCGTTTAGCGATCACGATGTTAATAATTTTAACAATAAATATTCGTCTGATTATGATGTCGGGGCTAGGCCGCTTGGAGAGATTGTAGACAATTCTACTTTGTCAGTGCCCACCACAATCAAGGTTTCGAGCGTTTCTTTCCCAGCGCCCACGGCGATTAAGGATACAAACGATGTCCCAGCGCCTACGGCGATTAAGACCTCAAATACTTCTGTCCCCTTAACAAATTATATATCTTCAGAGCCTTCGGCCATCAAAGTTGAAAAAGCAAACCAACAGATTGACGTAAATAATGAAATTCAGCGCATTTTCCAGACAAGTAGAACCGATGTGAAAGTTAACAGAATTAGAAAAATTGCAAAAACAACAACAAAAATAACAAAAAAATCATTGAGAAAAAGACTTTTATTTATCGGAGGAATTGGAATTACTGGAGCGGCAATTGGAGTGCTAGTTTTGGCATTGATTTTTGTTGTTTCTCAATCCATTTTAAAGAAAGAATTGTTGTCTTTGGTTTTAAAAGGTGGAATAAGCGAACATAGTATTATTGTTGAAAAAAACAATCTTGGTAAGATCTCTAATTTTGTGGGCATACAAGCCGATGCCTATGGATCAATTATTGACAGCAATTTAATCTCTCAGGCCACTTCAATGGTGAGAATCAGCGAAGATGTTCAAGTTATGCCACAAGTATTGCTGGAAGCCAATGAAGCGTCTAAAAACCTCTTTTTACAGGTACTTGCTGGCAATTCTGGCAAAACAACTGAATTAGCCGAAATATTAGACGATAAAATCCGTCTAGCATATGAAAAACTTTCAAACATTCAAGCTAGTCTAGAACAAGTTGATTTTAATGTAGATTCAGCAGAAATTAGTTCGGTGGTAAAGGAATATGAGAGTGAATTGGTAAAACTAAGGTCTGGAATGGCAATTCAACAACAGCTTCATCCAATAATATCCTCTCTAACAGGAGAAGAATCTAAAAAAACCTATGCAATAATTTTGCAAAACAACCAAGAGTTAAGGCCAACTGGAGGCTTTATTCAAGCCATAGCATTATTAAATTTTGATCAAGGCACACTTGTCTCTCATGAGGTTTATAGTGTTTATGACTTAGATAAAAATTTGCCCGGAGAGATCATTCCTCCAGAAGATATAAAAAAGTATCTTGGAGAAGAAAAATGGTATTTAAGAGACAGCAATTGGAGCCCCGATTTTCCAACAGTGAGCAAACAAGTAGAGTGGTTTTTGAATAAAAGTTTAGGAATAAATGTTGACGGAGTTATTGCTTTAAACTTGTTTTCAGTTAAAGACATTCTTGAGGCCACAGGCCCAATTGATTTGCCTGAGTATAATGAGGTTTTAACTTATAAAAATTTACTTGAAAGAATGGAGTTTCACTCGGAGGTTGTTCTAGTAAACTCACCAGAATCAATAGATTATTCTGTCACAATATTCAAAAAACTAATTAACAAAATTATTACTATTGATAGAGACAATGTATCTCCTCTTCTCTCTGCAATTCATGATTCTTTGGACGAAAATCAATTATTGATTTCTGTTTTTGAGGAAAGTGATCAATTGGTGCTACATAGCTTGGGTTGGACTGGAAGCTTGGTTGAACCTCAGTGCCCTACTCGACTCAGTGTTGTAGATTGTCGCGTTGATGTTATGGCTCAAGTGGAAGCTAACATTGGTGTTAACAAAGCAAATTATTATCTTGACAGAGAAATCAATCATAAAGTGATAATCGATCGAGAAAAAGCCACTCATAGCAGGAACATAACTTTTACAAATAATGCCAAATCAAATTCTTGGCCAAAAGGAACGTATAAGTCTTATCAAAGATTTTATATTGATAAAAAGGCAATTTTAGATCAGGTGTTAATTAATGGCTCTGCTTTAATAGATGAACAAATTGCTATTAAGGACTACGGAGATTTTAAGGAAGTTGGTATTAGAGTTGACGTTCCAATTCAAAAACAAGTCGTTGTAGAGTTAAAATATTCAACTCCTCTGGATACAACTGGTAATTTTTCTTATGTATTTTTTAATCAGAGACAGCCTGGAACATTTGGAGATCCAATGACCGTGACTTTTGAACATTCGGCTGATATTAAGCCGGTTTTAATTGCGCCGGCAGCAGAGGTGTTCGGTAAAATTATTACTTTTTCATCAGCTCATGACAGTTCATTATTTGGTGTTGAATTTGAATAATATATAGATAAGTCTTGATATATCAATGTTTATTTTTATTTGTGATTTTAAAAAATTACATCAAGATTTGCATATTCTCCTCAAGGGCTCTATACTAATCATTCAATATTTTAAAATTTGCATACAAATGTTATTTTTGCAAATTAATAATAGCTAAAAATTAACAGAAAGTACATCAAACCTATGACAAACACATCTGATAAAATCGTGTTTCACGTCTCTACAAGGCATAAGCTGGGAACAGGCAATGTTTCACGGCTCAGAAAAGAGGGTAAGATACCCGGAAACATTTATGGTTTAAAAGAGAAGTCTCAATCAATAGTTGTCGATTATAAAGGCTTAAAAAAACTTTATGAAGATCAAGGTGATACGGGACTAATATTTCTTCAGATTGATGATGAAAAAAAACAAACTCCGGTGTTAATTCACGAGGTTGAACATGTAAAGATAGGTGAGGGAATTTTACATGTTTCCTTCAAGAGAGTTAATCTTAATGTCAAAATTGAAGCTGAGATTCCGGTCGAAATGATTGGAGAAACCAAAATCGATGACGCAACTGTCTCAATGGTCAAGGATTCGGTGCTTGTTGAAGCACTTCCTGCAGATTTACCAGATAACTTTGAAGTTGACATCTCAGTTCTTACAGAAGTTGGACAAAGTATTTCATTGGCAGATTTAGTTTTTGATAAGTCTAAAGTAACTTTAGTTCTTGGTGAAGACGAAGATCTGTCTGAGGTCTTGCTTGTCAATGTACAAGCAATTAAGGAAGAGGTTGAGGAAGAAGTACCTACCGAATCCGAAGTTAATGTAGGATCTGGAGAAGCTGAAACAATTGATAAAACTGAAGATAATAATTCTAGCAAGGAAGACGCTGAGAACAGTGACAAAAAATCAGAATAAATAAAGTACAATTTTTAGCTTGAATCTTGGAGTAATATCTGTAAAAACCTCGAATAAAATCGAGGTTTTTTATTTTTGAAATAGGGGATTGTTGGGGTCAATTAATTTGGCTTTTTCCCACAATAAGTTAGCTTCATCATTTTCGTTTAAAAGTCTTTTTAGGTTTGATAAATTTATTAGAGCATCTCTCGAGTGAGGTTGTTTTTTTACCACATCTTCCCAAAACTCAACTTCTGTTTGTATTTCCTCAAATGTTTTCTGAGATTTTATGTACAAATCTGATCTGCTGGGACTGTACTCGACATTATTTTCCGGAGTAATTTTTGAGATTTTTTTAATATTTATATACAAAAGAAGCAAGCTTAGTATTAAGAATAATAAAAAAATTCCAACTAAAACTAGTTTTCCTTTTTTTGCTTGAAGCAAAATTAGTTTAAAGGAAAATAATGACAAATAATAAAGTAGCTTAAGTTTAAAGATAAATAACTTCATTAGTTTATGATACTGGAGTAGGCCAGTCAGAGACAATCAGTAGTTTATTTTTTACCACTTTTTTCTCGAGTAATTCCTGCCAAATTGTTTCGGTTACAAATGGCATAAATGGATGTAATAGTTTCAAAAAAGTGATTAATCCATAAGAGAGTTTTTTTAGAGATACATCTCCGTCTTTTGATTTTTCAATACAAATATCACAAAACCAATGCCAAAATTCGTTATAAACCACTTCAGCGGCTAAACCTACTTTTAGGTTAGAAAAGTGTTGAGTAACCTCAACAATAATATCGTTTAGTTTTTGGTCAAACTCTTGATCTAGAGGAGAGTTTTCGGTGACAGTTTTGTCGTGGGGTTCTTCAGTCATCATGATAATAAAGCGAGCAGCGTTCCAAGTTTTATTAGTTAAATTTCTCATTGCTTTAAAATCAGGTTTTCCAACAGATTTATCTTGTCCAGGAGTTGATCTAATAATTAATGCCATTCTGAGCGCATCTGCGCCAAACTCGCTTTTTACCTCAATTGGGTTGATTACATTACCCTTGGATTTACTCATTTTTTTACCTTTTTCGTCTCTGATTAATCCATGTAGGTATACATTTTCAAAAGGAGATTTGTTGGTCATATAAATACCCAACATCATCATTCTCATTACCCAAAATGGAAGAATGTCATAACCGGTTTCCATAACAGAAAGGGGATAGAATCTTTCAAAATCAGATTTATTATTGGTTTTTAAGGTGACTATTGGCCACTGGCTTGAGGAGAACCAAGTGTCAAAGGTATCTGATTCTTGAATATAATTGCCGTCAGTTGGTTCGTTAACTGAAACAGAGTAGGGGACTGAAATATTTGCGCTAATTGATTGTATATTTTGTTTAATTTCCTCAAGAGAATATGTTTTTAGCCAATCTGACAAAAGTCCGGTTTGATATTGGTTTTCCTTATCAAGAAAATTAACAATTATATTTTCTTCATTGCCGTCAGTTTTATACCAAACTGGAATCGAAATTCCCCATGTGATTTGACGTGAAATATTCCAATCTTTTAAATTATTTAGCCAGTGTCTAAGGATTTTTTCTCTACCAGCACCAAAGATTTTTGTTTCATTTGTATCGAGTGCGTTAAGAGCATTTTGGACGAGATTAATTTTGTCATCAGCAACTTTGATGAAAAATTGTGGCAAAGGTAATGGTTCTATTAGTCTTCCACAGCGATAGCAAGTTCCCACTGAGTGAGTATATTTTTCATTGACTGAAATGAGGAGTGACTTTCCTTCGGCAGTTTTGTAAGATTTGTAGTCTTTAAGAACTGCTTCTCTGGCGTTTACTACACCAAGATTATTATATTTATCGGGAGAATTAATGATTTTTCCGCTGGTGTCGATAACGGGAATTGGTTGTTCGATTATTTCATTTTTGTGGGTTTCCCACATTTGGAAATCATTGGCGTCGTGGTAAGGAGTAACTTTTACAGCTCCTGTGCCAAATTTTGGATCAACATATTCATCGGCAATAACTATCATGGTTTTTTTACCCCATGGAAACTCAACTTCCAAGTGCTTGCCAACATACTCTTTATATCTGGGATCATTGGGATTTACTGCGATGGCTACATCTCCAAAAATAGTTTCTGGTCTAACAGTTGAAACTTGAAGAGGGCCATATTGAATTGTATAAAGCGGATCGATTCGTTCAACATGGTCTACTTCAAGCTCGGAATAGCTAGTGCCACACTTTGTGCAGTAGTTAACAAGCTTAAAATCGCGATATATCAATCCATCTCTGTATAATGATTGGAATGTTTCTAATACTTCTGCGACAATGTCTTCGTCGAGGGTAAATTTAAATCTAGACCAATCTAGACTAAAACCAAGTTTTTTTAATTGATCTACCGCAACCTCAGAATTTTCTTGGACGTATTGCCAAATCATTTGATAAAGCGATTTTCGATCAAAGTTAAACCTACTTTTACCTTCTTTTTTAAGTTTTTTTTCAAAAACAAATTGGGTTTCAATGCCAGCGTGATCTGTTCCAGGTATCCAGAGGGTGTCGTCTCCTAGCATCCGGTGGTATCTGATCATTACGTCTTCGACAACATACATGGCGTGGCCAACGTGTAGGGGGTCGTTGGCGTTGGGAGGGGGTAAAACTATAGAAAACTTGTTGCCTGTAGCTACTGCTGTTCCTTTATTAGGTTGGTTATTTTTGTCTTTTTGAAGTTCAATCTTGGAATCTGGGTTAAAAGCATCAGCTTGGCGTAACTTCAACACAGAATCTGGGTTATCGGCATCATTTTGGCGCAACTTAAGCACCGAATCTGGGTTAAAAGCATCAGCTTCCTCCCACAATTTGTATATTTTTTCTTCAGATAATTTAAAATCGTATCTCGAGTCCATAGGAGGTTATTATAGCATTTTTATCCACTTAAATAAGTTGAGGTTAAAAAGTTGGGAGTGGAAAAATTACATCCCCACCATATACTTAGCTGACCAAGGACGATAGTTTGAATAGTATTTTTCTTCGTTTGTGATGTTTCCATCTTTATCTTTAATAGTATGTGTGAACTCTGTTTTAATTCCCGATACAGACCAATCCACTTGAACGGTTTTGCCGGTTGGTAGATCTGGAGTAGGGAAGTATTCCGGAGCCGGCGGTTTTCTAAAATCCCATTGTTTATAGTTTGAAATTTCAGTTGTCCTACCATCGCTTGTTCCAAAAATCTCAATATTCATATATCTATTATCCACATCAACGAAACTGTAAATTAAGATGTGGTCGTTGGTGTCATTAATAAACCTAAAGTCAATATTGCCAGAATAAACAGTAGCATCAAAACCTGGTTCAGAATTTAATTCATAATATGAAACTCTATATGAGTGTTGTAATCTTTTACTAACTTTTAGTCCTGCGTCCAAAACAGCTCTAAACAATGTACTACTGACCTGACAAACACCTCCTCCATCACCTAAAACTGTTTTTCCTCCAGAAATTACGTATGCAGATCTATATCCAGTTCTTGCTGAAACTTCTCCGAGAGTTTTATTAAAAGAGAATTCTTCTCCTGGAGGAACAATTGTAAGAGAAATTCTCTCTGAAGTAATTGATACATTGTGAACTCTATTATTAATTGAATGATAATAATAGCTCTCGCCAAAGCCAATTCTTTCCTTAATACCCAGGTCATTAGTGCTTTCAAGGGATTTTTGAGGACTGGTTTTCTTGAGAGGAATTTCTAAGACTAGGTCTTTGGTTTTTTCATTTACATTTTGACTCAGACCCTGATCAAAGTTTTGGTTTAACTCTATATTTGAATTTTGATTCAGCTCCTTTCGCAAGTCCTGATTTGTTGAAAACTTCTGAGAATCAGCTTCATCTTTATTTTTATGGCTATCGCTTTGATTTTTGTTTTCAAGGTCTTCAAGCCAACTTAATAACATCTTTTTTGAAGCCTGGACATTTATCTCTAGTCCTTCAAGATGTGGTTTAAATGATTTCACCTCTAGAGTTTCTCTGTTGTAATCAAATTCTGCATCTTGAGGTTCTCTATTAACCTCCTTGCTCCATTCTAAAATTAGATTTTCAATTTTATTTTCATCATATTTTTCCAAAGGCTTGACAAAGCTTATTAGGTCTTTGTCGGATAGTTCATATTTTTTATCTTCAGCTTTAAGCTTGAGAATCTCCCCAACAAAATTTTTTGCTCGATCAATTGTAGAGTCTATTTGATCGTCGCTGAGCACTGCGCTAGTAGAAGCAATTACCGCAGAAACTTTGATTGTTTCCAAATTTAAATCAGAGTTTTTAATATTTAAATCTGTGTTTTCTTTTTCAGGTACAAATTTCACTCCAATTTTAGGTACTAATTTTAATTCAGTTTCAAGCACAGATTTTTCTCCTGTATCAGACATAGAATTTGTTTCAACTTCAACTACGGGTTCTTCTCTCATTGAACGGAGGTTTTCAAACATTCTTTCTGGATTTTCACTTATCAGTTTTTTGATATTATTTTTTGTTTCAGTTTCATTAACCATTCTTCCGGGCTCACCTTCAAAAACACTTATAGAGCTTGCGTCGTTGGATTGAAGCAATCTTACGCTTGGATTTTTTCCCTCAATAGTCACATCTTTTTGTAAAAGCGAAATTAAATCATCAATTTTTTCATCGTTATACCAGATTTGAGCAGTTGATGTGCTTTTCTGAGTAAACGAATTAGTAATATTTTTAATTCTCTGGAATAGAGTTTCGCCCCTACTATTTATATAGATATCATTGAGAGCTTGATGATAATCAATGTAAGCCTCTAGTTCGGCTGAAGAACTTGATACTTTTATCCCATCAATGTCAATTTCCAGATTATGAGGTGAAATTTTTTGATTACCGCTTTCTAAAACCTTTAATGCCTGCGGTGGGGACAAACCAGATATTTCAATATTGTTGAGATATGTGTTTGGAAGAAATTTATCTTGATAATGATTGACGTTTAAAATCACTCCAGTAATGATAAAAGTTGTACCACCAACAAAAAGAAAGAATACTAGTTCTTTTGCACCCAAATTCTTTAAATTTTGAAAATATCCTAGAAGCAAACTTGTTTTCATTATGTTATTATTATATCAGTAGTAAGATCTGCAATTTATTTGTTTGTATGGAGTATTTTGTCAAATATGAGGATTTAATACTAGGTATAGATTTATATGAATAATCAACCTCTGCCAAAGCCAACGCCAGTTATTAAGGCTGATGACTCACATAAAAATGATGTTGGCGCAACGCCACCCCCATCAGCATTAAATAAAAACCCAGGGATTACTTCTTCCAGTCCAGCCACTTCTACCACTTCTACTGCTCCAATGACAAGTCAAAGCCTATCAGACTTGTCTTCTAATCCTGGAGACGTTTCAACTCAGGATAAATTAGCTGCGGGATCAAATAAACAAGGCGTTGTTTTTGATAGTAACAATGCTAATTCGAGGATTCCGCTTGCTCAAAAATTACCTTCAGATTCACTTCCAGATTTAGACAAATCAACGAAACCTACTCAAAAAAACGAAGAAATTGCTTTACCACCAACTTCACTTAGCGCTCTATCTTCTATGAGTAGCACTACCATTCCAAACGGAAGTAATACCAATAAAGTTATCATGCCTGAAAAAACTGTTTTAGGCAGACCTATTCCTCAAACCATAAGGGGAGAGAAGATGCCAAAGGGATTGAGCGCAAATTCTTCAGAGTCTGTTCCCGGAGGAGTTGGATCAAATCCTGCTGGGTTTGCTCCATCAAGATCTTCGGTTCCTTCTCCAAGAATGGTTCAAAGCAAGACTTCTCCAGTGCCCACTTCTCAAAATACCGAGATTAACACTGGAGGCGGTGATAGTTCAATAAATAAAAAAAAGCCTATGTTTGCAACCGAAAACAAATCAATGTTTAAATTTCTTCCATTTATTGTCGGTGGTATTACTTTGCTAGCGGTGATTGTTTTTGTAGCTTCAAAATTTTTAGGAGGTAGTGGCGCAACTCCATTGCCAGCTCAACAAGCAAATACTGCCAACAACAACGTAGTTCAAAATAATCCTAACGCAGACACTGGCAAAAGAACCGAGGTTCCAGCCGAACAAAAAGAGATACTATATTGGGGACTTTGGGAACCAAATGAAGTATTTGATGAGATAATTTCTTCATTTGAGGCAGAAAATCCTGGGGTTAAAGTTACATACGTTAAACAATCTCATAAAGATTATCGAGAGAGATTGCAAACTGCTCTTGATAGAGGAACTGGTCCAGATGTGTTCAGATTTCACGCTTCTTGGTCGCCGATGCTGAAATCAAATTTATCTCCAATTCCATCAAATATTATTTCTCCAAAAGAGTTTAAGGACAACTATTATCCAATTGTTACAGATCAATTGGTAGTTGGAGGACAATATGTTGGAGTACCACTCATGTATGATGGCCTGGCTTTATATTACAACGAAGATATTTTGAATTCCGCCAACGAAACCCCTCCAACCACTTGGGCTGAACTTCGTTTATTAGCTTCCAAGCTGACGGTTAAATCTGCGTCAGGCATTCAAAGAGCTGGTTTGGCAATTGGTAATACATCCAATGTAGATCATTTTTCTGACATACTAGCAGTATTAATGCTTCAAAATGGTGCAGATTTTAACAATCCTAATTCTCAAGAAACCCAGGACGCCTTGCTTTTTTATACAAATTTCGTGACGAAAGATGGTGTTTGGGATGATAAACTGCCAAGTTCGACAGTTGCTTTTGCTAGAGGAGATGTGGCCATGATGTTTGCTCCGTCTTGGAGAGCTCATGAAATTGCTGCTCAAAATCCCGATCTTAAGTTTAAGACAACTACTCTTCCTCAACTTTCTGACGAGAGAATCTCTTGGGGTTCTTACTGGGCGGAGGGAATCAACTCCTTAAGTAAAAACAAGGATATAGCCGCTAAATTTGTTAGTTATTTAAGTAGTGATGAAAATTTATCAAAATTGTTCTCAACAGCTAGTGAGATTAGATCCTTTGGTGAGATTTATCCAAAAGCAAGTATGGCTGAAAAATTAATAAATAATGAGATTGTTTCCCCATATCTAGATGATGCTCCATATGCCAAGGGTTGGTACATGAGTTCTTTTACTCATGACAATGGAATTAACGACCAAATGATTCAATATTACAAAGATGCAATTAACGCATTGATTAAAGGTGAAAAGATTGATGATATTTTAACAACACTTGAGTCTGGAACTAGAGAAGTGCTCCAGCGGTATGGAATTAGTTCTAAGTAGTCTTGAAACTACTTAACTCAGGCTTATAATGAAGGTCATGTTCAAAGACCTTTCAAAAAAAATTATTTTTACAATTGCTTATACTGATCAGTTTCAATATCCTTTGACTAAGGAAGAAATCTACTTAAGAATCATCGGCAATCACAAGAAAGTTTCTTTCAAATTTTTTGAAAATTTGTTAAAAAAATTAGTGACAAATGATAAGATCTCATTGATAAATGGACTATATTTTCTAAAGGGAAGTGAAAAAACGGTGGGTCTAAGAGTTAATAGAAATGCATATTCTCAGATAAAATGGGGGGAAGCTGAGGATTTTGTAAAACTAGTTAAATTTATTCCTTGGATTAAAGGAGTTGCGGTAACTGGTTCTTTGGCAGTAAATAATGCCAGAAAAAATGATGACATTGATTTTTTGATTGTTACACAAAATAGTAGGCTTTGGCTAACAAGAATTATTATTGTATTAATTGCACAGATTAAAGGAAGAAAAAGATCTTGGGATAATGAGGAGGCTAATAGCTGGTGTTTGAATTTGTGGCTAGAGGAAAAAACCCTAAAATTGCCCAATAGGCTTAAAAATATTTATGGTGCATTTGAAGTTTGCCAGGCTATTTGGATTTATGAAAAAGGAAATACAAAGAGCATGTTTTTTCAGTTAAATAATTGGGTAATTAAATATCTTCCAAATTTTTATCTTTTTCAAAAAAATAACAACGACAAACTGATTTCAGTTAAAAATTCTAGTCAATTATCTGCGTTAAAATATCTGTTAGACGTCCTTAATCAAATATTGTTTTATTTGCAGTTTTTGTATATGAAACCGCACATGACCAAAGAAAGTGTTGGAGTTAATTTTGCATTTTTTCATCCCAGAGATACAAAAAAATTAATTTTTAGCAAATGGTTCAGAAAATTTAGCAACTACACAATATAATAAGACTGTGACAAACAATCAAGCTATCTCATCAGCTCATTTACCAGATAAAATTCAAAAAGTAATTGATTTATCTTTAGCAAATTTAAAGAAAATTATTTTGGTAACAGGGGTTTTTGATGTTTTACACCTTGAACACGAAGTCTTTTTAAAAAAGGCCAAGCAATTAGGAGATGTTTTAATTGTTGCAATTGAATCTGATTTTCGCGTTCGTCAAATTAAAGGAGAGAGTAGGCCAATTAATCATCAAGAAAAAAGGATTTCAAATTTATTGAGTCTTGGAATTACTGACTATGTTTTTATTTTGCCAGATGATTTTGGTCACTCAAAAAATCATATTGATTTGATTAAAACTGTTAGGCCAAGTGTTTTAGCTGTTTCTTCTCACACCGCTCATCTAGACAAAAAAAAAGCAATTATGAAATTGGTTGGTGGCAGAGTGTTAATAATTCATCAACATAATCCCAATGTTTCTTCTACAAGTATTATTAATCATTCTGGATTTTAGATCTAGTGATTCCGATTGATAGTCAACATTGCTTGTAAATTTGGTAGGATGATGTATATGAAATTTAATAAAATCTTTTTAAAAATGAAAAATTATTATTTGTCACTAATTTTTTTAGTAATATTTGCCACTTTTCTTAGCGGATGTACCCAAAAAGTCAATGATGGTGCTATAAATATTTTGTCTAATCCCGAACTTGAAAATAAAAATCAGGAAGTTGTTTTATCTGGATTGTTGACTCATCCCGGAGATTTATATTTGATAACCACAAATTCGGGAAAGATTCAGGATTTAGAAAGTTATACAATTAACTTTGATGATTATGTGGGCAAAAATGTTGAGGTAACAGGCGAGTATAGCGGCAACACCTTGTTTGTTACCGAAATCAAGTAATTTGAAATTAACAAAAATATATTTAAACTAAACTGTTACTAAATTGAGTTAAGCCAAAATATGCTGAAACTAAATTAAGTTAAGCCAAAACATGCTGAAACTAAATTAAGTTAAGCCAAAACATGCTGAAACCAAGTCAAATTAAATTAAAATATACTAAAATATATTAAAATCAAACTGAAATTAAATTAATGTCAAAAAATTCAAGTATTTATATTTGTCAAAATTGCGGGTGGTCATCGCTTCGTTGGGTTGGTCAGTGTCAGGGATGTAATAACTGGAACACATTGGTCGAAGAATTGACAGAAAAAAGCAAAACAGGAAAAACCATAAGTTCTGATGAAAAAATTAATGATTTTACGATTCCTCTTTCTCAAGTGGAGGCTTTCAAGTCCGTAAAACCGAGGCTTTCTACTTTCATTGATGAGTTTGACAGGGTTTTGGGAGGTGAAAAATTTAATAGAGGAATGGTTGATGGGGCGGTGATGCTAATTGGCGGTGAGCCCGGTATTGGAAAGTCAACCCTATTAACACAAGTTGTTGTTAGTATGCTTGCAAAAACAAGCAAAGGCAAAAGAGGGAATGAATTGGGAAAAAATGGCAAAATTGCATATGTTTGCGGTGAAGAGAATCCAGCTCAGGTTGCACTGAGAATAAATCGATTAAAAGAAACTGACTATGATCAAGATAATTTAATTTTCATTACGTCTACAAATGTTGATTCAGTTATTAAAGCAGTTAAGAAAATTGAACCCAAAGTTGTGGTAATTGATAGTATTCAAACAATGACCACATTTGACCTTGCTGGAAGTGCGGGTAGCGTGGGACAAGTTAGAGAATGTACTGAAAGACTTACTGGTATAGCTAAAGCATTAGATGTTCCAATTTTTTTAGTCGGTCATGTGACCAAAGAAGGCACAATTTCAGGCCCTAAAGTGCTTGAACACATTGTAGACTCAGTTTTAGAGTTAAGTGGTGATAGAACCGGGGATCTAAGAATATTAAGAGCGATCAAAAATCGTTTTGGAGCCACAGATGAAGTGGGGGTCTTTAGAATGAGAGATTTTGGATTTGAATCAGTCTCAAACCCAAGCGAGTTGTTTTTGGAGTATGCTGACGTAGGTGTCCCAGGCAGTGCAACTGTTTGTGTAATGGAAGGCACTAGACCTTTGTTAATTGAAATTCAGAGCTTGGTGGTCTCTTCGCATCTCGCAATGCCTAGAAGAGTGGGTCGAGGAATAAAGTTGTCCAGAATTCAAGTTTTAGCGGCAGTGTTACAAAAGCATTGTAATTTACCCTTAGGAAGCCATGATATTTTTACTAGTGTTGCGGGAGGTTTTAACGTCAGCGAACCAGCTTTGGACTTGGGGTTAGCCGTGGCAATAGCGAGTTCCTTGGTAAATATGCCAATAAAAGAAAAAGCAGTTTTTATCGGAGAAGTCGGCCTTTTAGGTGAGATTAGATCTGTAAATTTACTCGATAGAAGAATTAAAGAAGCAAAAAGACTTGGTTTTCAAAGGATTATTTCAAAAAAAACTCATTCATCGGTTAAAAACGTATTAAAAGAATTTGGTTTACTAAAAAAATTCTAACTAAAAAACTCTAAATAAAAAGTTCTAACTTAAAAAAAATAATAAGTTCATGTTTAGGATTTCTTCGCGTATCTTTCACCACTTACTTGAATAACCTTGTTTCTATTTAAGTTACTGCTTTTTGCTAAAGCGAGAGTTTGTGCTGGGAATGGCTTGGATACCATGTTATCAATTGAGAGTTTGTTGATAATTTGATATCTATTAAGTGAAACTAAATCTTCAGTTGAATATTTATCACCAAATTCCTTGGCAAAGACTTGAGCATCTTCAGCTCCCATTACAAAACTCATCATGCTTCCACAGTTTCCAAAAATTGCTTTTTGAACTTCTTCAGGAATTTGAGCAATATATTGATTGGCTAAAATTAAGTTTAGTCGATATTTTCTGGCTTCTGATAAAATTTTATTAAATGATTCGGTGGCAAAGTTCTGGAATTCATCTACATATAGATAGAAGTCTTTTCTTTGTTCTTCAGGTATGTTCACTCTAGACATGGCTGCGAGCTGAATTTTGGTAATCATCATTGATCCTAAAAGAGTAGCGTTGTCTTCGCCTAGTTTTCCCTGAGAAAGGTTTACTAAGATAATCTTTCCAGAGCTCATTGCCTCTTCAATACTAAAAGAACTTTTCCTTGCATTAACAATATTTCTGACAATTGGTGAAGATACAAATTGACCCACTTTATTTAAAATCGAAGCAATGGATTCAGTTCTTTGTCTGTCCTGCATCATATTGTATTCATCAACCCAAAAGCTTTTTAGAATTGGATCGTCAAGAGTTTCAACAATATTGTCTCTAAATTTTTTGTTGGTGAGAAGTTCTAATATGTCTGAAAGTCTGGCTTGATCAACTTTCAATAAGGTAAGCAGTGAGTTTCTTAAAATGTACTCAAGCCTGGGACCCCAAGAATATCCATATAATTTTTTGAAAACTGAAACAATTCCAGACGCAATGAGTTCTCTATGAGCAACATTTTCTCCTTCAAAGAGATTGAGTTTAAAGTTCTATTTGGATCACTTGGATCAAAGTAAATAACATCATTGATTCTTCTTGAGGGAATATAGTTTAAAATTGTTTCAATTAGGTCGCCGTGGGGGTCGATGATACATATTCCTTCGTTGTTTTTGAGATCATTAATCGCCATGTTAGCCAGAAGAGTAGATTTACCGGTACCGGTTTTTCCGATTACATACATGTGTCTTCTTCTGTCGTCGCGTTTAAGACCATAAACAACATCATTGTTCTTATACTGAGTTTTGGCAAAGGCATTAATTTCGCCTTTTAATTCTGGATCCATGTCTCGGGTAATAATAGGCAAATTCTCAGGTGGTTCTCCGAGTAAATTTTTTCCCCAAGCAATGTTGGAAATGGTTGACAATTTCA
This sequence comes from Pseudomonadales bacterium, assembly GCA_020632265.1. Lineage (GTDB taxonomy): Bacteria > Patescibacteriota > Microgenomatia > UBA1400 > PJMF01 > VFLK01. The sequence continues at coordinate 767,390 of JACKFW010000001.1, forward strand.
AATTTGGCATATGTAACAGCGTAGCAGCTTCTTCTAAGGACAAATTGAATTTTGGAGAGCCCTTAAAACTTCTAGACTTTAAGAGTTTCAAAAATCTTTTTTTAAGGACATATTTTCGATGCAAAATTAAACTATTACCTTCACTATCGGATACAACGTCAAAAGCAGCTGCAAGAGTGTCAAATATAACCTTGCTTCTTTGTTGACTATCAGAAGAAATGGCTAATCTAATAGAAGTCTTTAGCGACTTACTGTCAAGTTTTTTATTTACTTTCTGTTTTTGAACACTCAAAATTTGAAGAGGAGAATTTTCATTTTCAGTGTTAGCTGTTCTATCTGTTGTAATTCCAGCTTTCCACTTTTCCGAGCTTTTTGATATTACATATTGAATTATTACTCGATCAAATTCTTCTAATTTTGACAGAGTAGAGAGTATGGCTGACATCGGATCTGTGTCGCTGAAATCTTTGTAGGTTTTGAGCGGAAGATATTGAGGCTTTTTTAAGTTGAAACTGCCCATTTCGAAGAAATGACTTTTATTTTTTGCATAATTATCGTGGCGGTTAAGAAATCCATCCAATGAGTCATGATTAATTTCTGCAATTAAAATTTCAGGATAACTAGCAATTAATATGCTTTTAACATAATTAATCAATCTATCTGGTACATACATTTGAAAAAATATGGTTTGATTCTCAACAATAATTTCAAAACTAAGATGTTCGTCTTTTCTGAGTAATTTCCAGTGCCAACGATTTTTTAAGTTGGGTAGGGATGCGAAGAGTTGAACTGCTGATTCAGGCGTATGTTCGCTATCGCGACCAGTTCTTAGTTCGAGGATAGTGTGGCTTGCGGGCATGTACAAAGTATATCACTTGTTCAAGTTAACGTATATCAGATTTGTAATCTTTGTCATTAGATTTGCTTCTATGAATTAGTACATATTAGATAAATTATCTTTGACAAATAGGAGACTATTTCAATCAAAGTAAAAAACCCGAAAATAGGTAGAAAAATATTAAAATAGTTGTTAACATTATCATCTTTGATTGGTTTAATGTGGATAACTTTTTTATATATATCTATAAATTACAAACAAAAAATTATATAAGACGTACTAATTACGCACAATATTAAACTATAGGTTGACTATTTAAATTTTAATAGTTATACTAGGGTAATAAAAGGTTTGTTTTGAGGTTAGGGGATTAAAAAAAGCATTATTATCGCTGGACAGACCACGAATAACAATGCTCTTTTCGTTTACATGGCGTTTAATTAAAAACTTTTAAGAACCATGTGAGTCCAAGATTACTTGACTAGAAACAAATTGTAAATTCGATCTTTATGATTCTAAGTACATCGAATAACATCAAAGTGATTTTTTGAACACAGATGTTGTGCGGAGGTTCGGTAGTTGGGCAGGCAACCGAGCTTCCACACAGCATCTTGTTAAGCTACTTTTAATTTTTTCTTTCTTCATATTTTTGTTTGATTTTGCATTTTCTTTTGACTTTTTGATGTTTGTTTGTCATAATACCAAGTAGCTTCAAATTTTTATCATTTTTCTTAATATTCATCCTAAGTATTATATTCAGATTTAGTTTATTAAGTAGAATTTTATTTTTCACTATTTTTTGCAAATAAAATTATCCTTAGTTAATTACTTTTACACCCAGTTATTTATAAGTTATTAAAAATTATTATCAATTAGAAAATCTAATATGACAGATAAAAAATCTGAAAAAGATGTTGTTGAGCCAGTCTCAAATACAACAGTAAAAAATGTTGTTGAGCCAGTCTCAAATACAACAGTAAAAAATGTAACAAATACCTTGCCAAAGGCAAGTCAAGACATTGTTACTGAGAGCTTGAAAAGAGTTCCTGTAATGCCTTTAATGAAAAATAATTACGTAAAAACAGAAGAAAATGGCAAGATGATTACAGGATTTCTAGATCTTTCTAGAGATGGACATGGAGTTTTAAGAGCTTCCTTGACAGGTGAAGATGATTTAGATGCTTATATTTCGACTTCTCAAATTAGAAGATTTGGACTCAGAGCCGGAGATATAATTTCTGGTCCTGCTAGAGAACCAAAAGATAACGAAAGATTTTGGGGATTACTAAAGATATCAGAAATTAATGGTATGCCAGCCGATGAAGCAAAAAAATTACATCGAGCAATATTTAATAAATTTACTCCAGTTTATCCTGATTCAAGACTAAAGTTAGAGATTAATCCAGAGCTACTATCATTAAGAATTATCGATATGATCGCTCCAATTGGTAAAGGACAAAGGAGTTTAATTGTTTCACCACCAAAAGCAGGTAAGACAACCTTATTAAAAGATATTGCTACTGGAGTTGCACAGAACCATCCTGAAGTTCATGTTATGGCTGTTCTAGTTGGTGAACGACCTGAAGAGGTAACTGATATCAAGCGTCATATCGCAAGAATTACTGATAGCAAGGGCGAGGTTGCATCTAGCAATTTTGACGAATCAGCAGTAGATCAATGTCGCGTCGCCGAGTTAGCTTTGGAAAGAGCAAAGAGATTGGTAGAAGAAGGCAAAGATGTTTTGATTCTTCTAGATTCAATTACTCGTCTGGCCAGAGCATACAACCTTTCAATTCCAACTTCTGGTAGAACTCTGTCCGGTGGTTTTGATCCAGCTGCTTTATTCCCACCAAAAAAATTCTTTGGAGCTGCAAGAAATTTTGAAACTCCAGGTAGTTTGACAATTGTAGGAACCGCATTGGTTGAAACAGGTTCAAGAATGGACGATTTAGTTTATGAAGAGTTTAAAGGAACGGGCAACCAAGAAATCCATTTAGACAGAAGGTTGGCTGAGAGAAGAATTTTTCCATCCATTGATGTTCAAAAATCTGGAACTAGAAGAGATGATCTATTAATTGATAGTATGGAGTATCTTTCTATTACAACTTTGCATAGAATGTTAGATATGTTGGATAAAGATAAAAGAACATCAACTCTTATTCAGCAGTTAAAGAAAACAAAATCAAATAAAGAATTTTTAGCTTCACTAAAAAATGGCTAAAATAAACTAGTATGGTAAAAATTACGCTTAAATTAAGATTGCCACAATTAATTAAGGACGTTTCTGGATACTTTCTTTTTATAAAAATATATTTAAGAAGCAGAGTTTATAAGTGGTTTTCAAGATTTGAATTATTCAAGGATTCACTAGTTGATCTTCTTTATAAAAAAAGAGGTAAGTATGCACGCCCATTTCTTCATTTTGGCACCATTGGATTAATTTTTTTGGCTATTACAGTGGGTCCTTATGTTTTTTCTGGTTCTGATGATAATAATGAAGTAGCTACAGATGGTGTTTTGGTTTCAAAGGCCTATGGCTCAAACTTTTTTACACAACAAGCAGAAGAAGTTAGATTATTCAGGGGGGGTGAAATTATTACGCACATAGTTGGTGAAGGAGAAACTATTTCTAGTATTGCTCAAAGATATGGTTTAGATGTTAGTACAATTCTTTGGGAAAATTCTCTTACTGAAACAAGCAAAATAAAACCTGGAGATGAGCTGAGAATTTTGCCAATTGACGGCGTAAGACATAAGGTTCAAAGAGGCGAGACGATATATTCTATTGGAAAGAAATATAGTCTTGATGAATCTCAGGTTCAGGTGATAGTTGACTATCCATTCAACGAGTTTTTAAATGATGAAAGTTTTGAGTTGGCAACGGGTCAGTACATCATGGTTCCAGATGGCATCAAAACAATTAAGGCTATTCCAACTATTGCTAGAAGTGTTTATACAACTCCAGACGCTGGATCAGTAACTGCAGTAGGATCCTTTGTCTGGCCGGCAAGCGGAAGAATTACTCAGGGATATCGTTTTTACCACAAGGCTTATGATATTGCTAACTCATCCGGTGGCTCAATTCTTGCCGCAGATAGTGGAACAGTAATTGATACTGGTTGGGATCCTTCGGGTTATGGAAATAAAATAGTTATCGATCATGGTAATAGCTATATAACTTTATATGCACATTTAAGCGTGATTCAGGTAGTTGGTGGACAAAGAGTGAACAGAGGAGACGTTATCGGGCAGATGGGGAACACTGGAAGATCAACGGGTACTCATTTGCATTTCGAAATTAGACAAAATAGTGTACTTCTTGATCCAGGAAGTTTCTTAAGATAAGTTTATTGAAAAATGGCTAAGTTTATAAAGAATAGATAAAATTATTTAAAATAGCCATGATTATTAATAACTAGCTAAGTTCATTGGCAAATAGGATTAGCATATTTATAAAATTTGCTGATAATTTAGGACAAAACTGTGCCAAGTGTTATAATGCAGTTAACACATTTTTATGCGCATAGAATTTGCTTTCATAAATAAAAAAAAGATATAAATGATTGATTTGGTTAAACTAATACTAGTTGCTGGCGATGGAGGCTTGGGAAGAGTTTCTTTTAGGCGTGAACGAAGAATAACTAAGGGTGGTCCTGATGGTGGAGATGGAGGTAAGGGAGGATCAATTATTCTTAGAGGAGATAAAAATTTAGCCACATTAAAAGCATTTCAAGGCAAGGTTTTGTATGAATCCGAAGATGGTGTTCCTGGTGGCAAGAAAAATAAAATTGGAGCAAAGGGTCAAGATTTAATTCTCGATGTTCCCATTGGAACACAAATTTCAGTAGTTGCTGAGAGTGGCACTGCCAAAAAAAGAAGAATGTTTGTAGGTATTAATTCTTTATTAAGTAGAGACGATGTACGTTTTGAAAAATACTATTTAGAAAAAGAAGGTCAAGGAATACCTGCTCGTGATGTTGATAATTTTTATCTTCCTGGAGGGAATGAGCCGATATTACCAGATGTTCAAGAAGTATTGAATGCAACCAAAGGAGCGCCTTTAATTGAACTTGCGACAATTACCGAACATAATCAAGAAATAGTTATTTGTCAGGGTGGATTTGGAGGAAGAGGGAATGATAGATTCAAGAATTCCAGAAACACAACTCCTCTTGAAGCTGAGTACGGAACATTTGGAGAGAAACGAGCGGTGTTATTAGAACTCAAGCTCCTAGCTGATGTTGGTCTTGTGGGCTTTCCAAATGCTGGAAAAAGTACTATTCTATCTGTGATTACAAAAGCCAGACCAAAAATTGCCTCATATCCATTTACCACCATTGAGCCCAATTTAGGAATTTTAGATTTTGGAGATTATCAAGTAACTTCAGGATTAAAAGAGGTTGTTTTGGCTGACATTCCAGGATTGATTGAGGGTGCGAGCGAAGGGAAAGGTTTGGGACACTCGTTTTTAAGACATGTAGAAAATTGTTCAACAATGTTGTTTGTTCTGGCATTAACAGAAGAAGAAGTATTTGATGAAACAATTACTAATAAGCAAAAGGCAAAAATTCTTTATAAACAATTAAAAAGTCTGAAAACTGAGTTAAAAAACCATGGTCTTAAATCCGAAAATAGCAAAATTCTAAAGGATAAAAAATTTTTTGTAAGCATTAATAAAACCGATTTGTATTCAAAAGAACTAATTGCTGAAATAAAAAGAGAGTTTAAAAGTAAAAAAATTGAAGTGATATTTTTTAGTGCTGCTACAAAAGTTGGAATTGATGTTTTGGCTGGAAAATTAAGAGAAATTATTACTTGTTTAGATTAATAAAATTTTCAAAAATCTTAAGAAAAAATGCGGGTTATTAAAAACGCTAATTATTAAAATGATAGTGATTAAAAATGCTAATCATAAAAATAAGATTAATCAAAAAATAGGATTAATTAAAAAATTAGTTGATCTCCAAGCTATAAAAAAACCACGAATAAAATAATTCGTGGTTTTTTATTAATTCTTTTAGTAAATATTTTGACTAATTTAGTTCTTCAGACAAATTAGTAGCTGGTTCATTTTCTTTGACCATTAAATCTTGGTCTCCAGGGTTCAAATTAACGTCGGAGCTTGCTTCTGGATCAACTTCAGTTCCATTATTGAGTGTTTGCTCAATGATCGAAGGAGCTTGGACTCCGCTTGACTCTGGATTTGGAGCTTGACCATTTTCTTGAGTCTGATCTGTTTCTGGTTCCAAACTGATTCCTTTCTCATTCATCATGGTTTCAAGCTCTTCAATTTTTTGATTTACGATTGTATATTCTTCAGAACTTGGATCAAGAAGAACTAAAGCTCTTTGATAAGAAATTCTTGCTTCTCTGTAAGCGTCTGGTTGATCAATTTGTTCCAATACAACTGCAAGATTATAATGAGATCCAGCTAAATCAGGTTTAAGATTGACAGCCTGAGTTAGTATATTAAGAGCTTGCTGATAATCCTTCTGAGTTACAAAAACATTTGCTAACATAATCCTGAGTGTTGGATCATTTGGATTGGTTTCAATTGCTGAAGTATATGATTGAATGGTCCATTGAGCGGCATCAGTTGAAACGCCAATCATATTTTCATAAATTTGTGCCAAGCTTGCCCAATTTTGTGATTCGATTGAATCCAAAGTTGTAGCTGCTCTTGCTTCTCTAACTGATTGCTGAAGCAGAGAAGAAACCTGTTCTTTTTCAATGTCTGAAATATCTGCTTTATTTGATAATGCTATGGCAATAAGAGCATTGGTTGAAGCATATCTTCTTCTAAAAATATCAAGATATGGATTCAATTCTACTGCTTTTTGTTGCAATTCATATGCCTTTACTAGGTCATTTTCTGCAATAGCTTTGGTAGATTGTGCCATGACAACATTTGCAGCGTATGCTCTGCCAGTCAAATAAAAAAGAGTTGTTACACCAACCATTCCAATAGCCACAGTGAGGAAAAGAGGAGCATTAAAAGAGTTTGCGGATTTATGATCAAAATCTACTTTATTGAGAACTTTTAATCGAAGTGTTTGTAACTGCAATAAAGGAAGCCTGTGTTTTTCATTGGCGATTATACAAGCGATAGCTATTGCCTGAATTGTTAAAATTATTGTATTTATGGGCATTAATAATTGTAGAATTAAACTGGTCCCTACCATGAAAATAACTGGCTTACTTGTTGTTAAGGATCTTTTTTGTAATTTTGCAAACTTATAGACAAAAAATACCCAAGATCCAAATCCGAGAACTCCCATGGTTGAAAGTAGGGTTAACGGAAAATTGGTTGCTTGAGAGAAAATCGATGCCCATTGATTAGTGTTGTTCATCCAGATTGGCTTGAATGCGCTATATATATTTGAATAGGCGCTTGGTCCTGCTCCTATAAGAGCTGATCTTGGATTTCTAATTGTATCAAGCATTATTGACCAACTTGCATTTAAAGGAGGTAATATTAGCGCATTTTCTTTTCCTGGAAGTAAATTGAATGCAAATATTCCTGCTCCAATAACCAATATTGGCAATGTCACTGCAAATAATTTATTGACTTTTTTGGTGGAAATTATTTCTGTTAAAATTCCCACCAAGGTTATACCGATTATTTGAAGGGCAATGAATGGAGATCCTGCAAGATTAAAAACCATGCTAGTTGGTAAGTTTACGTTAACTAATTGGTTAAATAATTGAGCTGGTCCAAATCCGACCATTTGCAAAATTGATAAAATTACAAGTAATGAACTTGCAATGGTCATTCCCAACAGAAATTTTGAAATTGATTCTTTGGGGATTAATGATCCTGCAAAAATTGCAATGATTGTCATAGCAATATAAAGCCCTCCCATGCCGAGAAGAGATTCAACTGGATAGTTGGAGGTAAAAAATGTTGAGGCAGTGGCGGCAAGTCCAAAAAGTAATAATGCATTTGATATTGGACTGACAGTAAACCTAATTGATTTTTCTAAAAAAGTTTTTATTACGAACAAAAAAAGCACAAGTATGGCCCCAAAGAACAAAATATAGCTTTTTGTGTTGTCAATGAAATTATCGGTAATCGGAATTACTAATAATATTGATGCGAATGCGGTTCCTAATATCGACCACAGTGATATTTGTTTGAAAAATGTATTATTTTCCATAATTTGTTCTCCTAGAACATACTTTATATTCACCTATCATTTAACCCTAGTATCACTCGATTGTAAATAGGTTCAATTCGTGATTTTTTTGTGATAAAAAATATAGGATGATTTTGGAGTCTCAACTTGAGCTAGATTTTATTACATTAGATGATGTAATATTATTAATATGAAAATCAATGATATGAATGGGTCTTTTTTAACAAGAAAAAATTCAGGTTTTACATTGATTGAATTATTAATAGTGGTTGCCATTTTAGCAATTTTGATCATGATGGCCATTTCTACTTTGCCAAAACAACTTGAAAAAGCAAGGGATTCAGAAAGAAAAAGCGATCTGCAAAAAATTAAGATTGCCTTTGAAAATTATCATAATGATAATGGTTGTTATCCCCCAGCAAATGTTTTAAATAATTGTGGAGGTACATCTCCTGCCAATCACGAACTTAGTCCTTATTTACAAAATATTCCTTGTGATCCAAAAGATGAAAAACCATATTTATATTTGCCATACGATAAAAATGGTGGCGCTAATACGTGTGATGGTTATAGGGTTTGGGCAAATTTAGAGAAAAATGATGATCCCTCAATAGTATTGTTGAATTGTGCCGGGGGTAGTGGTTGTGGAGCATATGCTTTTTTTGCTTCAACACTTGGAGATGAAGCTTCAGAATATAACTATGGCGTTTCTGAAGGTGTGCCCGTATCTACTGGTGAGCAAGCAATAACTCTGACTAGCGGTTATTGTTGTGCTGGATCATGCAATGAATGGAATATTGATACTGGAGTTTGTGCAGATGGTCCATATCCATCTTATCAAGATTGCGTGGACATAAGTTATTGCAATGATTAAAATAAAATTAAATAACAGGAAATTATGAAACAAAAAAATAAGAGCATTTTGGGATTTACAATGATTGAGTTGTTAATTGTGATTGTAATATTGGGCATTCTATCGGTAATTGGACTTGGCTCTTTTACTGCTGCACAACAAAAATCACGAGATGCTAATAGAAAAAGTAGCTTAAATGGCATCGCAACTGCTTTGGAGGTTTATTATAATGATCATGGTGCTTATCCTCAGGGAGTTTCTGGCTCAATTTACGGATGTGGAGTTTCTGGAGTTGAAATATGTGTTTATGGTGCAATCTGGCAGGACGACAATAATACAGTTTATATGGTCCAAATACCAACGGATCCGCGACAAAATTCTTTTTATTATGTTTCTGATGGAACAGAATATCAACTCTATGCAAGACTAGAAAATGTTAACGATAGATCGGTTCCTCAGGTTGGTAATAATCCTGGTGTTTATGCAGTTGCAAGTTCATTTTGTGGTGGATCTGGATGCAATTATGGAATTGCGAGTAGCAATAGTACTTTAGGTGTCACTGAAGCAGATTAATATTGGATTATTAATAATATAGTAGGGTAGATAAATATGAAAAAAAAGAGAATAACAACAAAGGGTTTTACTCTAATTGAATTACTAGTGGTGATTTCCATCATTGGAGTCTTAACAGCACTTTTGCTTTCAAATTTTGTAGGTATCAGGGCCCGAGCAAAAGACGCCCAATTAAAAGCTGATCTTCAACAAATGAAAACTGCTTTAAGACTTTACTATAATGATTTCCAACAATATCCTGAAAGTAATTTAAATACATTTAAAAGTTGCAATGAGGAAGCTTGTGTTCAGGGTTCTGAATTCAACTCAGCTGCTGGAGGAACTGTATATATGAAAGAGTTGCCTGCATTCAGCGAGTATGTACGTACTAACAACGGCGATGGTTTTTATTTAGGTGTAGTTTTGGAAAATTCTTCCGATCAGGATATTACCGAAAGTGCTACAAAATGTTCTGCCCCTGGAACAGCAGACACATTTTATGTTTGTTCTGACTAATACTTTGTGATTTCTTAGACTGATACTTTGTGATTTCTTAGACTAATACTTTGTGATTTCTTAGACTGATACTTTGTGATTTCTTAGACTAATACTTTGTGATTTCTTAGACTGATATTTTTGTGTTTGATGAAATTTACCTCACATTTTAGATTAACTAATTTACTAACCACCAGTTGAATGAAACGTCAGAAGAGGTAGCTTGATCAAAGCCAACAACAAACTCTCCTTCATTTATTGGAGTTTCTTGGTTTTCAGCAGTTTGTTCTTTGACATAAAGCACTTGATTTCCTGTGCTTCCAACCGCTGTAACATAGATTAATGTTTTGTCAGTGATTGAGCTTGACTTTATTTTTACTTGAGATGCATTTGCTTTAATTGTTGCTTTTCCAGAAGTTTTTTCTGAATTAAGTTCGTTGGTTGTTGATGAACCCAGATCTTGACTGCCGATACCAATACCACCAGCAAATTCTGCTTTTCCTTGGGCAGAAAAGGTTGCGACTGGAGCACCGACTTCATTAATAATTTCGAATCTTGATTCTTTGATATTGCCACTTTGAGTATCAACACCTGCTACTTGAACTTGGAATGGATTGCCAAAGTCTGTTGGTTTAATTAAATTTGCTAATAGAGTTTTGCCAACTTTTACATCACCAGTACTTTCAAAATTACCATTTACTGTGACCATTCCAGAATCGTTGATAGTAACAATTCCTGCCAACAATTCAATCGATCCTTTTCCTTGAGGCTGAATTTTTAGAATTTGATCATCTGGACTTATTGAATTATAGGCAATAATGCCATTAGAGATTGAAGTATTTGTATCTTTTGTTCCGATAATTAGCGAGTTATTAACAAAAATTGAGTTTCCAACTGCAAGAGAATCAGAAATGTATCCAGCTCCGTTTACTTTGAAATATTTTTCGATAAACAATGAAGAACCAGTAAGCGTAACATCATTTCCTAAAAATGAAAGATCGCTAATACTTAGATCTAGTTGCGCACTAGTAGTGGCTCCAAATTCTGATTTATTAATTACGTCATAAAGTTCTTCCATATAAGATGCTGAAGTTGTGCTGTCTTTGCCAATTAATAAGTCTAATAATCCTGGAGTCTGCAGAGTATTGGTAATAGTTTGTTCAAAATTATAAATATTATCGGCGTAAAGTGTTCCAGATATTGTTGCAGTTACTATCTCAGCTGTATTGGCTTTGATTTTTTCTAATTCTGCAATTCCAGCTTCGAGAGCGGTAATTCTTGCAGAAGTGGCCTCAACTTTATTGGCCAATAATGTGCCAGATATCGTTGCATTATTGGCAACGTTCAAGGAGCCAGAAATGGTGGCTTCCTGAGCAAGAAGTATACCGAGATTAGTTTTGCTGGCATTAATTTCATTGGCTGATAATTTTCCTGAAATAGTAGCTATTGAAGTTTTAAGCTCATTTGAAAGCAAAGTACTTGATTTAATACTTCCAGATATCGTTGCATTTCCTTGTGTGGTGAGTGATCCCGAGAGATTTAAATCACCTTTGTTTGATAGCTGAGCAACGGAAACATCAGTGTTATTTTTGAATAATACAGAACCACTGTCTGAGTCGATCTTAATTGCTGTATCATCGCCAATTGGAGAGATGAGCGTAGAATTATCATTAGTTGTTCCAGCTGTAACATTATTTATTATATCGGTAACATAGTTGGTAATTGATTTTCCACCAATAGTAAGTGAATTTACGGAAAGATTATTAATTGAAGCAGTTGATTGAACAACTAATTTTTTCGTGTTGATCATTCCTGCTTGAATATTGCCGACAACGGTTTCAGAAAAAAGTGCAATTTTTGAGATTAATCCTTGAGAACTTGAAACATTGTATTTATTTAAAACGATGTTGTCTTCATTGATGACTACATCATTGGTATTTGCAATTTCAATCATGGGATCAATATGGCTGAGCTGTTCGGTTACTGAATTAAGTGAGAGTTGTTGTTCTTGAACTGCCTTCACAAGAAGAGGGGTTAGTTTCCCATAATCTACCGACCAATACTCATCGGGATTTTCTGGAATATACACTGCCTCTGGATATATTTGGGCTAACTGTTGAGCAATAAAGCCAGTGTGGGTTCTTTTTGAATCTTCAGAAATGAACTCATAATCTTTTACTTCAACCTGCAGTAAATCTGCGAGAGAGAAATTAGTTTCTCTGATATTTTCTTTCAAGCGAATATCTGATGAAGTGCCATAGGTAGTGGTTGTCCCACTGAAAGTAATTTCACCAACGTCTGTGCCATCACCGTCATTGAACTGAATGAGGGTACCACTCCCACTATCTGCTCCTGCTTTGATTAATAAACCAAGCCGATTGGCATTATTACCATCATTGAAAAACTTCGAAACATAATTTGCAGAATCAACAATTACTTCTAATTTTGCTGTGGGAGAATTTTGTCCGACTCCAAAATTGCCCGCATTGTCCAGAATTGCTGCCAATGTATCATTGGAGAAAAACGACAGTGCATCCTTACCATGTTCGTACTGAATTCTTCCCGAATCATCTCTGTCAGTATCACCAAAAAGAATGCCGGCATTACCAGTATTTCCTGAGATTACAGAAATAAACGAGTTGTCTGAGGCGGCCGATGATTCATTGGCAACAAAATTAGTTCCAGAGCTGAGTGTTGGGATTGATCCACCATCTGCATTGATGTGAAGTTTCACTCCAGCAGTACTAGTGCCAATTCCGATATTGCCGTTGCCATTGACTATGCCCAAGACGGTTCCAGCACTATTTTGCCATTCGGTGAGGTTGGCGGTTTGGGAGGAGTGGCCTTTGACTATGAATTGCTGAGTATCTGCCGCACCTCGAATAATTGTTGCTCCAGTGATATCGACGGGTCTGTCTGCCGTAGCTACGGCTCCAAATTTGATATTGCCAGCGTGCATGGATTGTCCTCCTGTCGAATAGAGTGTCCAGCCAGACTGGGTGCCGGTATAGAGAGCTATACCAGTGCTGGTACCACTTGGCTGTTGATCTCCAACAAAAATTCCATAGTTTGAGGTAACGCTAGTGGTGGTGGGAGCACTTACATATAGTTGATAGAGGTTACTGGCTGAGTTTACAGATTGGCTAATATTAAGCCCTTTGACCGTTGTTGATGATCCTGACAATTGATTGAGAATATTAATTCCAGTTGGACTAGTAATAGTTTTTCCTGTTCCAGAAGAAACTCCAGTATTGACACCCGTTGCCGCTGCAATAGTACCGTCTCCCTGTTGTGATACCAGATAGTTCATTCCGTATAAAGAACTGATAGTTTGAGCATTAGAATGAATTGCGGATCCATATACAGAAGAATAGTTGCCCCCCGCACTTGTTGGATCGATTACCCAGTTAAAAATGGCCGATTGTGCATCTGTAGCTGCTGTTTGAGTCCAAGAAGAAGTTAGTTGTCCGTACATCGATAATTTTCCGTTTGCATCAATGGTTAGTTTTGGATTGCCACTACTGTCTTGCCATTCTTGTAGGTTGGCGGTTTGAGATCCAGAATTAGCTTTAATAATTTGACCAATGGCGGCATCAGCTCCTGTGTTGATTTGTAACTTAGCTCCCGCAGTCGTTGTCCCAATCCCCACATTTCCACCAAAGTATGCTTTTCCATTACTCTGCAACAAGATATCGGCACTAGCTGTACTAGTGCCACCAATGGCTAGATCAACTACACTAGCTAGTTCATTTTTGGGATGCAAGACGTTGGCTGTATTAGACCACAAGCTAAATCCAGAACCTAGTGACGCAGGATCTGTCCAAGTATTTGCTCCACCCGCAGAGGAGGTGAGTAGGTACCCACTCGTACCTGCATTACCTGCTACTCTAATAGCATCAGTGAGATTGAGTTCACCGACTACATCGAGAGCGTAGCCGGGAGCAGTAGAACCGATGCCGACGTTGCTACCGAAGTATGCGCCCCCGTCTTTGTTTATAAATGCTTTTTCAGTTGTGTAATTTATAAATGATATAATTTTAGCACCAGCGGTTACAAATGATTCTCCAGTTCTAAATTGATGAGCAATCGCACTAGCTCCGTCATTAATCCATCCAGTAGAGTACACAGCGTTTCCCGAGGTGCCTCCAATTCCATAGATATTTACATAACCTCTAGAATAGATTTCTAATGGCCAACCATTTGAATTTGGAGTTGAAATAGAAGAATATATGCTTCCTGGAATCGTAGCTGCTTCAAAGCCTAATTTTCGTGCTCCAAGAAACATACTTCCAGATCCACCGCTATCTTTAATTCTAACTGTTTGAGTAGTTCCTGCATCAAGAAGATCAAGTTTATACCCACCAGTCGTCGTCCCAATCCCAACATTGCCAGCAACTAACAATGAATTGCCTCCAGATGCAGGGTCAAGATAATAACTTGAATTTGTATTGTCTACAAATCTTTCTGCATAAACAAAACCATCTCGAGCGACTTGAAACTTTAAGACTCCAGAGGCAGATGCAGAAATGATTGGTTGATCACCCGTTTCATTAAGGATAAACAATGATTTTCCCGTAACTTTACCTTCAATATTAAGTAATCCAACCGGAGTGTTGGTGCCGATACCAATATTTCCACTACTTCCTTGTAGAAATAGCGCATTTGTTTTTCCCGAGGCTTCTATTCTAAAGTCAGCGTTGCTTCCTTGCTCATTAAATATTGCTGAACCATTTGCTAATAAATGTATATTTGCACTAGCAGTACTAGTGCCACCAATAGCTAGATCAACCACACCAGCTAGTTCATTTTTGGGATGAAGGACATTGGCTGTATTAGACCACAAACTAAATCCAGAACCCAGTGACGCAGGATCTGTCCAAGTATTTGCTCCACCAGCAGAGGAGGTCAGTAGGTACCCACTTGTACCTGCATTACCTGCTACTCTAATAGCATCAGTGAGATTGAGTTCACCGACTACATCTAGAGCGTAGCCGGGGTTGCTAGATCCAATACCTATATTGCCGTTTTCATCAACGGCACCTAGCACAGTGCCCGCACTGTTTTGCCATTCAGTGAGGTTGGCGGTTTGAGATGTAATTGATTTTATCGCGATTGTAGGCGTGGATATTGTGTGAGTTTGTATGGTCAACGATCCAGTTGGAGTAACTGAGTGACCAATTGTAACGTTTCTATCTTCAAATGAAGTAAAGACGCTATAATCACTGCTATTAGAAAAGCGAATAGAATCGCTTGAACTTAGTGTTTTGAAGCTTATTTTTTTACCAGTAGTTGCAGACGTTCTAAATTCAATATCTTTATTAGTACCTGCTGCCCATATCCCAGATCCACTATTATATGTTAATGACATAAGTGTTTCATTACTTGGATTTATAAATTTAATTATGTCATCGCTACCAGAGCTTTTTATAGCTAGCGTAGAATTTAAACCAGAATTTGTTGTCCCAATTCCCACATTCCCTCCAAAGTATGCTTTACCATTACTCTGTAACAAAATATCGGCACTAGCAGTACTAGTACCACCAATAGCTAGATCAACCACACTTGCCAACTCATTCTTGGGATGCAAGACATTCAGTGTGTTTGCCCAAATGTTAGAAACAGCTAGGGTAGCAGGATCTGTCCAAGTATTTGCTCCACCAGCAGAGGAGGTGAGTAGGTACCCACTTGTACCTGCATTACCTGCTACTCTAATAGCATCAGTGAGATTGAGTTCACCGACTACATCGAGAGCGTAGCCGGGAGCAGTAGAACCGATGCCGACGTTGCCATTGCCATCAAGCCTCATTCCTTCAATGTAACCATTCGTTCCTCCTCCAGCAGTTCCAGTGGGCGAATAAAAGAACTTAAGACCTGCGGCAGCGCCACTTCCCCACGAAGTTCCACTTCTTATACTTAACCACTGGCCATATCGATTGGTTAACCCGGCATCAGGTCCAGACAGGGCGACATCTGAGCCCCATTGACCAAGAATAAGATGTGTTCCTTGCCAAGTCATGGGTCCAGATCCCGCCCAAAATGACATAGTATTTACAGCACTTCGGCGTATGTATAAATCTGATCCGGTTGGATTGTCGAAGTATAAGTAGCCCGTGGTTCTTAAATTGCCTGCAATCTCTAGTTTCTGAGAAGGCGCATTCGTCCCAATCCCCACATTCCCTCCAAAGTATGCTTTCCCATTACTTTGTAGCAAGATATCGGCACTGGCAGTACTGGTGCCTCCAATGGCTAGATCAACCACACTAGCTAATTCGTCCTTTGGATGCAGGACATTAGCTGTATTAGACCACAAGCTAAATCCAGAACCCAATGATGCAGGATCTGTCCAGGTATTTGCACCACCAGCAGAGGAGGTGAGTAGATATCCACTTGTACCGGCACTACCAGCTACTCTAATAGCATCTGTGAGATTCAGTTCACCGACAACATCGAGAGTGTAACCTGGAGCGGTGGAACCGATGCCGACGTTGCCAACATTTTGAATCACAAATCTATTTGTTCCAGAAGCTGAAGCAGCAAAGATGTCTTGATTGCCCGTTTCATTGAGGATGGTCAGGGCTTTGCCGGTGGCTTTGCCAGAAATATTGAGTAGTCCAATTGGTGTCGTTGTCCCAATTCCTATGTTACCCGAAGAATTTACGATCATTCTTTGTGTTCCATCCGTAAGTAAGGCAAGGTCTCTAGCTGAGCCACCGCTGGAACCTTTTGAAGTTCCAATATTCAAAACATTCGAGTTCCAGTAGAAGTCGCCACGTTCGTATGAAGTTCCTGAGGAGTAGGTATTATAGATTCTGAAAGATTGTGCGTTCGTAGAATTTCGAAGTGAAATATTGTTCGCTTCGTCGGAAAGCAGAAATGCGCTAGGTCCTGTTGCGGAATTAAACCCAAGAGCATAGCCCGCCTGTATTGCTAGCGCTGCAGTGGCATTATTGATACCTAATAAATCGGCACCGGATTTTGAAAAAAATATCGCCGCCCCGTTTTGCCGGATTCCGACTCCGGACGCGTTTGTAAAAGATAAAGATGGGGCCGCCGCCGTCCCATTGGGCAGCAATAATTGTCCCGATGCTAGCTCTAAAGTACCTCCTGGTGTCGTCGTCCCAATCCCCACATTCCCCCCGAAGTATGCTTTCCCATTACTCTGTAACAAGATGTCGGCACTAGCAGTACTGGTGCCACCAATGGCTAGATCAACCACGCTGGCCAACTCATTCTTTGGATGCAGGACATTGAGTGTATTTGCCCAGATATTGGAAACAGCCAAGGTTGCAGGATCTGTCCAAGTATTAGCACCACCAGCAGAGGAGGTGAGTAGATATCCACTTGTACCAGCATTACCTGCTACTCTAATAGCATCTGTCAAGTTTAGTTCACCGACAACATCGAGAGCGTAGCCGGGAGTGGTGGAACCGATGCCGACGTTGCCGGTATTGGCTACAAATAGAGTTGGAGTTGAATCTGCTGCAGTACCACCAATACCAACATTACCTCCTTGGTTTAAAAAGAGGTTCCACTGATTACTAGTTTGAAACCCAAGATTAATACCACTTGCGTTGACAATTTTATTACCCGTTCCATTAAATAACAGAGAACTTCCAGCAGAGAGCTGTATATTTCCAGCAACATCTAGCTTTTGTCCGGGGCTGACAGTCCCAATCCCAACATTGCCACCATTTTGAATCACAAATCTATTTGTTCCAGAAGCTGAAGCAGCAAAGATGTTTTGATCACCTGTTTCATTGAGGATAGTCAGGGCTTTGCCGGTGGCTTTGCCAGAAACATTGAGTAGTCCAATTGGAGTCGTTGTCCCAATTCCCACATTGCCGACTCTGAAAAGTGCGGCATAGTGACTGCCTGTCAGAGAAGTGACTGTTGGATTGTAATCAATACCGACAACACTACCATCATATGTTCCACTGGTAGAAATAGTTGGGCTGATATCTAAATATTTCTTTTGGCCAGTGCCACTACTTGGGTTAAATACCGTCCCGTGCAATCTTAACACTGAATCTGTTGAATTACCGTAGCCATCAAATACTGCAACCTCATTATTTCCTGCCCAGACGCTAATATTGGTGTTACCCGAATCATTGCTTTTAAATCCAGTAAAACCGCCATCACCCATGGTCGGAGGCCTAAGATTATAACCTGTTGCTTTGATGTATTGATTTGTAATGATGTCATATCCCGTAGTGTAGTTTTCTGTAAAGTTGCCAACTTTGAGTATGCCGTTAATTTGAGCTGCTTGAGTTGGATTGGTTGTCCCAATCCCCACATTTCCTCCAAAGTATGCTTTTCCATTACTCTGCAACAAGATATCGGCACTAGCAGTACTAGTGCCACCAATAGCTAGATCAACTACACTTGCCAACTCATTCTTGGGATGTAGGACATTAGCTGTATTAGACCACAAGCTAAATCCAGAACCTAGTGACGCAGGATCTGTCCAAGTATTTGCTCCACCCGCAGAGGAGGTGAGTAGATAGCCAGAAGTACCAGCATTACCTGCAACTCTAATAGCATCAGTGAGATTCAGTTCACCGACTACATCTAGAGCGTAGCCGGGGTTACTAGATCCAATACCTATGTTGCCGTTTTCATCAACGGCACCTAACACAGTCCCAGCACTATTTTGCCATTCCTGCAAATTTGAAGCTTGAGAGGCAATACCCTTAACTCTGAGGGGAACGCCGTCTGTTGCTTGAGAATGAATTGTTAAACCTGCGCCAGTACCACTGAAAAGTCCATAAATGAGAGGTGTAGCTGTATTTGAGTTGGCAATGTAGAGTCTGTTTGAGCCGGTTTCGTTGGAGCCAGCCTGATAACCAATCATGACACTACCGACCGAACCTTGGTATCCTGCCTGATAGCCGATTGCCGTTAGATTACTGGAGCTGGTATTTGTGGCGCCGTATCCAGCTTGATTTCCAACTAAGGTAGCATTTCGGGTTTGGATTAAATTATTACCAACTTGATAACCAATAGCTGAATTACTATTTCCCACTCCCGGCCAGTTTAGGGAAGTTAATGCTTGAATGCCAATCGCGACGTTATTTAATTCGGTTGTGGAGGTGTTGAGTGCCAAATCTCCTATTGCCACATTGTTGCCACCTTCAGTTAAGTTTTGAAGAGCAGATCTTCCAAGACCAAAGTTTGAATATCCAGTTGTGACTGCTTGTAGTGAATATGAACCCAAAGAAATATTCTTAGTCCCACTTGTAAGAGCAGTTTGACTTAGGTAGCCAATGGCAACATTGTTGTTTCCTGTATTTGTTGAATTTCCAGCCAAATAACCTGCAAAAAAGTTAGTATTGCCTGTACCTAAATTGGCTTCTAGTCTTCCAGTTCCACTAATAAATGAAAGTGGGGTGCCACTACTATTTTGCCACTCCTGTAGGTTTGCAGTTTGAGAGCCAGAATTGGCTTTAATGATTTGCCCAATGGCGGCATCAGCTCCTGTGTTGATTTGTAACTTAGCTCCTGCAGTCGTTGTCCCAATCCCCACATTCCCCCCAAAGTATGCTTTACCATTACTTTGCAACAAGATATCGGCACTAGCAGTACTAGTGCCACCAATAGCTAGATCAACTACACTTGCCAACTCATTCTTGGGATGCAAGACATTCAGTGTGTTTGCCCAAATGTTAGAAACAGCTAGGGTAGCAGGATCTGTCCAAGTATTAGCGCCACCCGCAGAGGAGGTGAGTAGGTACCCACTTGTACCAGCATTACCTGCAACTCTAATAGCATCTGTCAGATTTAGTTCACCGACTACATCTAGAGCGTAGCCAGGAGTGGTGGAACCGATGCCGACGTTTCCGGCATCAGTTATTCTTAGTCTCTCTGTGAGAGTAGTTCCAGTTTCGAAACTAATGTAATCTCCGTTGTTGTTTGAAGCAGAGATCACAATAGGTCTAATTTCAGAATGAATAGATAAAACCTCACTTTTGCTAGGATGTTGACCAAAGTAGTAGCTATCAGAAGACGTCGTTGATCTTGCATAAATTCCTTGAGAAAATGATCCAGAACCATTCACTGCTAATTTATGAGTTGGACTTGCCGTCCCAATTCCAATATTACCATCATTTTGAATTACAAATCTATTTGTTCCAGAAGCTGAAGCAACAAAAATATTTTGATCACCTGTTTCATTGAGGATAGTCAGGGCTTTGCCGGTTGCTTTACCCGAAACATTGAGTAGGCCAATTGGAGTCGTCGTCCCAATCCCCACATTGCCGTTGTCTAGAATCACCACTTCACTCGTGGTATCGCCATCAGGATCAAAGCCAAGATAATTACTAGTGGTGTTGTATCCTAGAATTGCTTCGTTACCATCGTCACCAATATGAATACTCGAACCTTTGACAAATAACTCAGTCCAACGAGAACTTGAAGAACCAAGACTACTGACTCCATCAGCAGCAGGTAAGAAATCATCTGAAGCTATTAAATCGGAACCATTCCATCTCAAATACTCAGTTGCACCATTGCCAAAGTAGAGATAATTAGCTAACTCAATATCACCTGCTACATCTAACAATTGGCTAGCAGTCGTCGTCCCAATCCCCACATTCCCCCCAAAGTATGCTTTGCCATTACTCTGCAACAAGATATCGGCACTAGCAGTACTGGTGCCACCAATAGCTAGATCAACTACACTAGCTAGTTCATTTTTGGGATGCAAGACATTCAGTGTGTTTGCCCAAATGTTAGAAACAGCTAGGGTAGCAGGATCTGTCCAGGTATTAGCACCACCAGCAGAGGAGGTGAGTAAATAGCCACTTGTACCAGCACTACCAGCGACTCTAATAGCATCAGTTAAGTTTAATTCACCGACAACATCGAGAGCGTAGCCGGGAGTGGTGGAACCGATACCGACGTTGCCGGTATTGGCTACAAATAGAGTTGGAGTTGAATCTGCTGCAGTACCACCAATACCAACATTACCTCCTTGGTTTAAAAAGAGGTTCCACTGATTACTAGTTTGAAACCCAAGATTAATACCACTTGCGTTGACAATTTTATTACCCGTTCCATTAAATAACAGAGAACTTCCAGCAGAGAGCTGTATATTTCCAGCAACATCTAGCTTTTGTCCGGGGCTGACAGTCCCAATCCCAACATTGCCAGCATTTTGAATTACAAATCTATTTGTTCCAGAAGCTGAAGCAACAAAGATGTTTTGATCACCTGTTTCATTGAGGATGGTCAGGGCTTTGCCGGTGGCTTTACCTGAAACATTGAGTTTTCCGATCGCGGAAGTGGTCCCAATACCAACATTTCCTCCACTTGCTTGTAAATTCATGCTATAGGCAATAGCCGTACTAGTTCTGCCTGCCTGAATCCAAGAATCTCCACTACCACTTCTACCAAAGTAGAGTCCATATCCCTCTGAAGGTTTTGCAATAGCAAATGCAATTCCTGCTGAGCTACCCAGAATCATTGAGGTTGAATCTATCGAGGCAGCCACCTCAAGCTTGGCTTGTGGAATATTTGTACCAATTCCAACGTTGGAAGTTCCACCATCTAAATAAAATGTATTTTCATCTGTATCGCTTTCAATTCTGAAATTACTATCAACGCCAGCATCATTGAAAGTTGCACCAGAGTAAGCAATACTTAATAAATTTGTTGAACCAGCTAAAAATTGAACAGATTTTCCCGCTCCGCCTCCGAATCGAAACTGTAAATTATCATAAATATCTGTTCCAACAGATGAATCTTGATCTTGAGCACTAACCCCACTAAAGGTAATTACATTATTTCCAGGCATTGCCAGTATTGATTCTGGAGAAGTACTGCCAATCCCCACATTCCCCCCAAAGTATGCTTTCCCATTACTTTGCAACAAGATATCGGCACTAGCAGTACTGGTGCCACCAATAGCTAGATCAACTACACTTGCCAACTCATTCTTGGGATGCAAGACGTTGGCTGTATTAGACCACAAACTAAATCCAGAACCTAGGGTAGCAGGATCGGTCCAAGTGTTAGCGCCACCTCCCGAAGAGGTAAGAAGATAGCCAGCAGTACCAGCATTACCACCAGCTCTAACTGCACCGGACATATTAACATCACCGACAACATCAAGTTTGTAGCCCGGGGTTACAGAGCCCACACCAACGTTTCCACCCCCCGTGAGTGCTTGTACGGTTAAAATATTTTGATCGCCGTTCTTGACGTTAAGGAGCGAAATGTTATTGCGATATCCAGAGCCTCCATCAATTTGGACAACTGTTCCCGTGAGAGTATCACCAATTTGATTTGTGAGTAGATGCTGAAGGGTCGTGTTATTCGATTGATACATTATAGTAGCACCACTAAAGATTCTTGGTTTAGATTCAGTTCCATCAATAAGAAGGAGAGAGCCATTTGGAGGATGAAATGCCGTGATACCAACAACGTCGAGAGTATAGCCAGGAGCAGTAGAACCAATCCCCACATTGCCGTTGTCTAGAATCACCACTTCACTCGTGGTATCGCCATCAGGATCAAAGCCAAGATAATTACTAGTGGTGTTGTATCCTAGAATTGCTTCGTTACCATCGTCACCAATATGAATACTCGAACCTTTGACAAATAACTCAGTCCAACGAGAACTTGAAGAACCAAGACTACTGACTCCATCAGCAGCAGGTAAGAAATCATCTGAAGCTATTAAATCGGAACCATTCCATCTCAAATACTCAGTTGCACCATTGCCAAAGTAGAGATAATTAGCTAACTCAATATCACCTGCTACATCTAACAATTGGCTAGCAGTCGTCGTCCCAATCCCCACATTCCCCCCAAAGTATGCTTTGCCATTACTCTGCAACAAGATATCGGCACTAGCAGTACTGGTGCCACCAATAGCTAGATCAACTACACTAGCTAGTTCATTTTTGGGATGCAAGACATTCAGTGTGTTTGCCCAAATGTTAGAAACAGCTAGGGTAGCAGGATCTGTCCAGGTATTAGCACCACCAGCAGAGGAGGTGAGTAAATAGCCACTTGTACCAGCACTACCAGCGACTCTAATAGCATCAGTTAAGTTTAATTCACCGACAACATCGAGAGCGTAGCCGGGAGTGGTGGAACCGATACCGACGTTGCCGGTATTGGCTACAAATAGAGTTGGAGTTGAATCTGCTGCAGTACCACCAATACCAACATTACCTCCTTGGTTTAAAAAGAGGTTCCACTGATTACTAGTTTGAAACCCAAGATTAATACCACTTGCGTTGACAATTTTATTACCCGTTCCATTAAATAACAGAGAACTTCCAGCAGAGAGCTGTATATTTCCAGCAACATCTAGCTTTTGTCCGGGGCTGACAGTCCCAATCCCAACATTGCCAGCATTTTGAATTACAAATCTATTTGTTCCAGAAGCTGAAGCAACAAAGATGTTTTGATCACCTGTTTCATTGAGGATGGTCAGGGCTTTGCCGGTGGCTTTACCTGAAACATTGAGTAGTCCAATTGGAGTAGTAGTACCTATGCCAATATTTCCATTGTTTTGAATCACAAATCTATTTGTTCCAGAAGCTGAAGCAACAAAGATGTTTTGATCACCTGTTTCATTGAGGATAGTCAGGGCTTTGCCGGTGGCTTTACCAGAAACATTGAGTAGTCCAATTGGAGTAGTAGTACCTATGCCAATATTTCCATTGTTTTGAATCACAAATCTATTTGTTCCAGAAGCTGAAGCAACAAAGATGTTTTGGTTGCCGGTTTCATTGAGGATAGTCAGGGCTTTGCCGGTTGCTTTACCCGAAACATTGAGTAATCCAGTTGCAGTCGTCGTCCCAATCCCCACATTCCCCCCGAAGTATGCTTTCCCATTACTCTGTAACAAGATGTCGGCACTAGCAGTACTGGTGCCACCAATAGCTAGATCAACTACACTTGCCAACTCATTCTTGGGATGCAAGACATTCAGTGTGTTTGCCCAAATGTTAGAAACAGCTAGGGTAGCAGGATCTGTCCAAGTATTAGCGCCACCCGCAGAGGAGGTGAGTAGATAGCCAGAAGTACCAGCATTACCTGCAACTCTAATAGCATCTGTCAGATTTAGTTCACCGACTACATCGAGAGCGTAGCCAGGAGCAGTGGAACCAATCCCCACATTTCCCCCAAAGTATGCTTTGCCATTACTCTGTAGCAAGATATCGGCACTAGCAGTACTGGTGCCACCAATGGCTAGATCAACCACGCTGGCTAATTCATTCTTTGGATGAAGGACATTGAGTGTATTTGCCCAGATATTGGAAACAGCTAGGGTTGCAGGATCTGTCCAGGTATTAGCACCACCAGCAGAGGAGGTGAGTAAATATCCACTTGTACCAGCACTACCAGCGACTCTAATAGCATCAGTTAAGTTCAGTTCACCAACTACATCGAGAGCGTAGCCTGGGTTGCTAGATCCAATACCGATATTTCCATTCTCATCAACTACACTCAAAGCACTGCCGGCGCCATTTTGCCATTCTTGAATATTTGCTGTACCAGAGGGACCACCTTTGAGTACTAAACTTGTTCCATTGGCATATGTTGCAGAAAAAGTAGCACCTGGAGCAGAAAAATAACTGGTAGATAGTACTTCTCCCAATCCATCGGGGCTAATAATTATGTCTCCATTTGAGCCAGAACTGGTTTTGAGTGTTAGCGTTTGAGCTTCGATTGAAAAAGTTCCCGATGTAGCTTTTAAGGTTGGAGAGACTTCTCCAAGTAGTACTTGTCCTGCCGAATCCATAGTTAGAATTGTGTTGGTGGTTGCTGCCCCTGTTGCTGAAATAGGATATCCTTGAACAGTTTCTGAATTTAGAGCGTAAGCTACTGTTTTGATACTTTGTCTTGGAGAAAGAGTTTCAACATCAACATCTACCTCAAGCCAAACATTTGAATTTTCGGTAAAAACATCTTGAGAAATTTCTGATCCACAATCATCACCTAATCCAACATTAAAAATACCATCTTGATCGGGTGTCACGCTACAGGTTCCCGAATTCCAGAGCTGTGTTCCACCTGTTCCTGGACCAGTGTCATACAATCTGAACGCCATGTCAGTGGCGATTGTAATTGGATTTTGAGCTGTATCTGTCAACCTTCCTTGAAATGAAAGCTCTCTATTAGGTCTTGTAGGAGAGGTAGGATATGCCAATGACCCAGGTGTTTGTTGAATAAATTGGACATATCCCAAATATCCAATTCCTAGAAAAAACAAAAAGATCATTGCTAGATTGAAGTATGGTAATAATGATTTATTTTTTTGGGAGTTTAATGATCGAGAAAATTCTTTCAAACTTTCTTTTAGCCTTGATTTATAAGTTCTTTTCTCATTTTCAGACGCCGTATTATTATCCTTAATAAATTTAGGCATCGGTAGCGACCATCTTTTTGATTTTTCTGATTTGTTATTAACTTCATTATTTTTTAGGATACGACGAATTAAATTTTTTGATTTTGATTTCGATTCAGTGTCAGTTGCTTGATCATTGTCCGGTTGGGAAGTATCTTCTTGAATCGGAATATCCATATTTTTCAATTTAAGTTCTATACTATGGGTCGAAGGCACTAATTTTTTATAAGACGAGCTTGATATTATAGGTTTTTGAGCCAAGACATGAAGCCAAAGCGTAGTGTTTTTAAGGTCACCTCTTTTTTCTGCCCACGATGAAAATTGCGACAAACTTACGATTTTTCTTTTTATGCTTGATTGTTTGAGTCCTTTAGTTTTTTGATAATTGATGAATTTATTAAGATTTTCTTGTGTAATTGCTGCTTCTAGACTTAAATTACCGATAAATTCAATAAATTGAGCAATGTCACTTTTGTAATTTTTAATTGTTGAATCACTATGGCCATCAATTTCTAATCCAATTAAATAGTCCTCGAGATGCTCGTCGGCTTTTTTTGACACTTTGGGCATTTTACTTGTTTTTAAGTTTGATCTATTTTGGATATCATCTCCAATTTTCTGATTTCTCGCCTCACTGCCCGAAGGATTTTCTTCTTTTTTATTTGATGTAAAAAGGCTATCAATATCTGTGATCCAGAAAGAAACATCTGAAATTAATTTTTGATCTTCGGCCCAAGTTGCAAATTGAGCAATGCTTATTAGTTTTCTCTTGACGGTACCAACCTTTAGTTTTTTTGCAAATTGGTCTTTCACAAACTTTTTAACTTCAACTTGAGTAAATAATTTATTTATTTGAGATTCTTGAGATAGAGAAATAAACTGAGCAATGTCACTTCGATAATTTTTTATGGTTGATGAAGATCTGTCATCATTTTTTAGTGAATTAAGAAACTGATGTAGAAAAATGTCAACTTGATGTGGAGTGAAGTCTTCAATATATTTTTTAATCAAGATGGCAGTGTTAGAAGACAAATTTTCGGATTTAATAAATTTTTCCAACTCATCAGTTGACCAAGAATCATAATTATTTTTTTGTTGTAAAAACTTAACAAATTTTATGGTAGTAGCTTCACTTAGTTTGGGGGATACGTTTAAACTTTCCAAATATGTGGAAAAAGTTTCAAGGATACTAGTAATATATTTTGCTTGGACAGTCATTAATTCTTTTTAGTATTTTCCAGATTTGTTAGACCTATTAGATAAACTAATATTAAGTTTAGATAACTTGAGGTGCAATATCAATACCTCAAGAATACTCGACTTAGTTGTCAATCCATAAATTTGTGCAATTGCGTTAAAAAAAAATGTAAATTAATTTAGTTTCACTAGTTTCATGAACATCAAAATAGATCATCATGTTGTAAATGATTCGTATTTTATGGGGTATTTAAGATTTAGATACAATATATAAATGAAATAATTCTCATATGTAAATATGTATAAAAAGTTGATATTATGTGAAGTGAAAATTAAACAAATTTGTTAGTGACATAAATACCAGGTTAGTAAGCTTTGATATGACATTTATGTTGATAAATTTTAAGGATATTTGAGATTCGGGTGGATAATGTGGAAAAGTATTGTTTTAATGATATATTTGAAATATATTTATATTATTGCAAATAACTAGCCAAACAAAGTTTCGTGTAACAAATTGATCTATATATAGCAAATATCCAGTCTAAGGCAGGGTTACAAAAACAAAAAAACAAAAAATACTTATTAAAAAAAGACAATGAAAAAAAATACCCAAAAAATACTCTTATCTCTATACTCACCATCTAATACAACTAACCACAGGATTAAATTAAGAGGTATAGATTTAATTGTCCCCGATCTTACTGACGGAGGTAGACGTTCATTAATACATGTTTTAAAGACCAATGGTATGATCAATGTTGAAAGAGTTTTAGGAGTAACCTCTGTAAATATTACTCAATATGGAAACAAACAACTAGAGGTTGAATTTCCGGCTTTGTCTTCAAAATGGGATCAGTGGCAAGGAAATTGGGATTGTTTGGCATTTGTTAAGGCTCCAAAGAGTGATAAACAGTTTAGGTATTTAAGGAAATTATTGGTCTCAGAAGGAGCAATTTCTATTAGTCGCGGAGTGTATATATCTCCCAATGGGTTTTCAAACAAAGTCGTTTCTGAATGTAATGAACTCTATCGGGAATCTATCTTAATGTTTTCGGTAGGTGAGTGGAAAATTGCCTCACTGAGAAATTTAATTGTGGAGAAATATGGCTTATTGGACTTCGTAGAAACTTACTCTGGAATTAGCAATGATGTAAATAGACTGCTAACAATGGTAAATAGTAAAAATTCATTGATAGAGAGTTATAAATTGGACATAAATTTGGCTTATGATCGCTTGAGAGATATGTTAAAGGAGGATCCGGGTTTTTGTCACTATTATTTTAATGAAATACCAAAGATCAAAAGCATTCTTAAAGATCTAAATTCAATAATTCTCCGATACTAAACCGAAGATGATAATTCTTCACTTGAGTAAATATTTATTTATAAATTCTGTTACGGCTTTTGTTAGTTATAAACATTTTATTTTAATCAATAAATAGACGGATAGGTATCTATTTTCGGGTATAATTATTTTTAATAATTATGTGATTATTTTTATATATATTTATATACTTATATTCTAATTAGAGTTGTTGCGATAATATAATACTTGAGGTTGCGGTAATAGTGCTTCAATTATGCGATAATTAAATATTGGTATAAAAAATAGACTATAATTATATGGATATTATCTAATTATACGAAACTTTAACGAAAATATAGCCTGTATATTTTTGATAATATAACAATAAATATCAAACTATACTAAAGAATTTGTGGGCCGTTTTTATCTATTTTTTATTATAATTATCGTCTATTTTATTACGCGAGCAATATATGGGACTTTATTATAAAAATATCAAAAAAGATCGATATATATCGTGATATTAATACATTACCAATAGAATTCTATTTATGTCTATGTTTGTCGCACCGTAACTCTATATTATTCCACCTTTATCCCGGCTCAGTCTCTACTTTGCCTGAATATCATGACTCTTCACACCTGGTATTAGTCCCACCTTTATCCCGGCTTAGTCTCTACTTTGCCTTATCGCACGCTCTTCATTGCGATTATTTATCTTGTATACATCTGAAGTCAAGAGAGTAGCAATCAATATTTCTAATTGCTAACATATTTTTTTCAATATGATTATTGATTAATCAGTCAAATTAGCAGTTGTGTTGGGGTTTGTTATTTAATGATGAATAAGTCCTAATTATTATCTGGTTCATTTTATTGTACTATTTACTCTGTTTGAAACATTTCTTTATAAACCTCATTGATGTCTTTCATTATTGCATTGACGCTAGCAGTTGTTCCCAAAACGTTGATTTCTTCGTAACTAAGTTGAGATCCCTTTCTCATCCAAATAAAGCCGTTTTTGGTGATCTGAATTTGATATTTGTCAGGTTTCAAAAAGGTAGAATAGTAGCCTTTGCTATTTGTAAGAAGTAAAGCCACCAACTCGCCCTTTCTAGGGTTATTGATTCTGATAATGGCATTTTCTACTGGCGATTCGTTGGTATTGAGCACATATCCCGAAATTGTCGGTTTTCTCAAAGCTTGAATAAACTTTTTGAATAGGACAACAATATATAAGCCTAATATTATAAGATTGATTATTGTTGGGTAGAAGATTGTTATGATTATTGAAATGATAAATAAAGGCCAGAA
The DNA here is from genome assembly GCA_020632265.1 of Pseudomonadales bacterium. Classification (GTDB taxonomy): domain Bacteria; phylum Patescibacteriota; class Microgenomatia; order UBA1400; family PJMF01; genus VFLK01. The sequence goes on from JACKFW010000001.1 coordinate 796,445, forward strand.
AAAATTCACAAACTTTATTTTTTGTACCAATCTTCTAATGTTCGTTTTAGGTGAATAGCTAGTCTTTGTTTCAGTAATTTTGTCTACAGGGATTAAGAATAGCTGTTGGTCTGAGTCAGACCTAACTTGGAAAGTTTCTCCACGATAAAACTCTTCTATTGTTAAATAATTAGGTCTTTCTTTTTTAGTTGGAAAAATGTAATCTTGATGGCTAATATTAATCACATATTCTCCCTTTGGAAGCTGAGCTCCTTGATATATGCCATCTATGTCAGTTACAAGAGTAGCAACAATTTGTCCTTTGAGAGTTTCGCTAGTTGATTTGATAGTAATTAAGGCAAATGACACTGGCTTATTGGAATCCGAATCATAAACAAGTCCTTGTGGTTCTTTTGGGGGAATTATTCCTAAAGCTCTGAGGATATTCAGGACTAAATGCCAAGAAAATTGTTGACCGAGTTGAAAAAGAAGGGTCAGAAAGCTAAATGCGGGAATGGCAGCTGTTGTTATTAGCACGCCTATTGGAGAAATTTCTTGAGAAATTTTAACAAAAAATGCTTGAAATGTTTCTGGTGTTTGAGTTATGGTTTGGACGATAGGCTTTGGAATAACTTTTTCAACTTCTTTAATGATTTTTATTGCAATTTCTTCGGGAGGAAGGATGGGAATTTTTATGATTGGTGTTGTTGTGGCTGGTGGCGTGGGTATGGGTGGTGTAGGCAGAGGAGTATATCCTGGCAAAGGTGTTGTTGTGGCCGGTGGTGTAGGAGTAGGCGTTGGTGTAGGAATAGGCGTGGGCGTTGGTGGAATAATAATATACTCTTGAATAATTAATATTCGAAGCTCATTCAAAATGCTAATATTATTTGCTAGATCTGTGATCAAGAAATTAAGAGTTATTACTTTATCTCTAGGAAGAATTCCTAGTTGAAAATTCCAATTTCCATTTTCATCAATTGTAAAGTTAATAATTTGATTGCTTTCATCGGGAATGACAACCGTTACCTGAACAGCGGAGTAGGCTTCACCGGTTCCAATAAATTCGGGCGAATTGTTTTCTAATTCTATTGGATTGGCAGGAACCGAACTGATGTCTTGCGCCGATATATTGGTTGAAATTGGACCAATTGATGTAATAGTAAAGCTTGGAGCTAGTGTATCAATTATAAAGTCCCAGGTAACAGAAGTATTATTGTTTAGCGCAGCATCAAACACGACAATTCTCCAAGTATGAGGTCCATTACTAATCACGGCAGTCGGCGTGAGAGAGTATCTGCCAGATCCAGAGTCATAAACTAGATCATAGAATGTGTTTGAAGTGTTGACTGTCGGAATGTTATCAAAAAGTATTGAGCCATCAAGATACATTTGGTAGTATGCAACTCCAACATTGTCTGTTGATTGTTGCCAAACAAAGGTGGGAGTACCATCATTTAGAAGACTTTCATCTTCTGGAGAGATCAAAATAGGAGCTGAAGGTGGAATATTATCTGGAACTGTTGCTGTAACGATGGGATTTCTAATTTTAGGATTTGTTAGAAGATCTTCCCCTGGACTAATTCCACCAACTTGAGCAAAGGCTATATTTGTTACAAAACTTACAATGAACAAGTTTAGCAAAATGATAATAATCTTAGAATAAGAAACTTTAGTTTTGTTTGAAAAAATCAAATTTCTATGCTTGCGGAGTGTCATTTTGATCACTCTCTTCATGGCTCATGTTTTGAATTTGAGATTCTAACTCTTGAATTCTTTTAGCATCAACATCTTTTCGATGTTTAAGGTGTCTTTTGATTGAAATAACTAAGATAATAATTGTTAGTAAGATAAAGATGACTGCAATCAAAAGCTTGACTGGCAATAACCAGAACATAGAGTTAGCAACCACTACAGCTCCAGCGGTTCCAAAACTCATGGTTAGTTTTGCTTTATAGAGTCCAGTTCCCCAGATCTTTTCCCAGCGTCCTTCAAAGTCTCTACTTGAGATTGGAAAGACATTTTTTGAGTCAACTTGAATAGTGTCAATTTTTTTATTAAAGATGTTAAAAATTTCCACATTCATTCTTGGTGCAATGTGAATATCAGAGTTATTCTCGATAGTGAATGAAAATGGAACCGGACCATATTCGGTAAATTTTGGGAAAGTAAAGTTTCTTACATAAGCTTCTTCGTTTATTGGTCCGTCAACGATAACATACAAAAGAGTGCCAACTTTTTGGTTAATGGCCGATTGAGAATTTCCTGCAACCGTAAAATCACCACTTTTATTTGCTGGCTGATGTAAAACCATTGCATAATGTCCTCCTGGAAGAGCGTCTTCTGGGATTTCAATTAATAGATTGAGTCCAATTGTTTCATTTGGTGCAATTGAGTTTTCCGCAGGAGTGATGGTGAGCCACGAAGCTAAGCTCCATCTATTTGAAGTTGAATCATCAATAGCGATAGGTGTTTTACCGTCTTCACTAATAATAAAATCTTGAGCTGATGACAAAACATTGATTCTTTGCTCTGACTGATTTCTGACTCTTAGTTGAACCTGAAGCTTTTCGCCGGGAAGAGCTTTTAAGCTATTGTCTTCTCCTAAACGAGGAGGAATTGCTGTTAGAGTAACTTGAGAGGGATCAGAAAATTCAATGCTTTTGGTTTCAGTTAGGTTGGTAACTTCGGGCACATTGGTTTCTTCAAAAATACTTTCGCCTTCATTCGATAATTCTGGTTCAGTATTTTCAGTTTGAGCAAAAACAAGAGATTTAGTGAGAATCAAGGTGGAAAAAAACAAACCGCCAGCAATTAAACTAAATGCAAATTTTCTAGATGTGAGTTTTTGGGCAGTTTTCATATTTATTTTTTAATTCTATATATATTCTTTATAACTCAAATTTTATTCCTTTTTAGAACGTAGCAGTTGCAGTGTAAGTGATATTATTTTCATAATCTCCTGCGCTTTGTACTGCATCAATTATTGCTCTGTAGCAGACATAAAGATTATGGTTATTTGCGACTGATGAAGAACTAAATACGGTTTGAGCTGATTGCCCATCTTCAAGATCTGCAAACTGTCTTGCGCAGTAAACTCCTGAACAACCACCGGCTGTTGAAGTATATTCGAAAGGAGCAGTAAGACCTGAAGTATTAACGTCATCTAGGGTAAAACCAAAGCCTTTTACAGCTGTGGACACCCATTCGTCTGGGACTGCATGAGTCATTGTGGTGGTATCTCCAACGGAGTCAGGAATACAATCTGAACCTGTGTTATCTCCGAGACAAACACCAGCATTTCTCCCCATTTGATCATTTTCAATAGCGGTCACTACATAGCCATTTGCTGCATTGGTTGAAACTGATAAAGCTTGAGCCGCATCAGTGAATGCTGAGATTGCCAAGTTTCCAAGTGGAACTCCAGCAGCTGTTGTGGTTACATCAGTTGTTTGACCACAAGCTGATATGCCACTTGCAACTCCATTGATCTGAAAAGTAATTTGTGGAGAAACAGTAGCGGTGACTCTAACGGTTTCGATAACTCCGATGGAAACTGTTGTGGCGTCTCTCGTTGTGAATGTATTGTCTAAGTGTTGAACCACTATCTTGTAGCTATCTGCCAAACCAGTGGTGTGACCAGACTTTGGAGCAGGGTTAATGATACTATCAATTGTGATCGCATCGTTGGTGGTACCATCGAATGCCGTCCCAATTGCTCCAGCGCCAGAGTATGCACATTCGTATGAATTGTAATCTTGAGAGCCAATTGTGACTGCTGATGCGGTTGCGACACCGGAAACAAAATCGTATCCTGCAATGTCTGATGGACAGGTAACAGTTGGAGCAACATTGCCAAAATCAAATTGACCCGCGTCTGGAATGCCGTCAGCTGCGTCTGCATTGTTTGACTCAGAAGGAACTAATATTCTAAATGCTCCATTGGCAACTGCGTTGGTGGTAGTAAATCTAATGGTGTGTGTAGCTGATTGGGTAGAAATAACATCGTCGTTAGTATCAGCATCTCCAGCTAGTAAAACTGGAGTAATGTTAACTACGGATGCAGAATCAATACTAGTTATTGTATAAGATGCCAAACTTGATGTATCTCCAATTGCTAAAACATCTCCGGTAACCAGTTGAGCAGAAGAAGTGGATGGGTTGGATCCGACAGTTGAATTAATAGTAATTTGTGAAGAACCAACACTGTTTCCTGTTGTAAGTTTGCCTCTAAAGGAAAGCCTGGAGTTAGATAAAGTTGCGGAAACACTAGTCATGTTTGCCGATTGGCTTTGTTGATAAAAACCTCCAAAAAACATTGCTGAAACAAGAAAAATTGTTACTGCTACTTTTTGTGGAGTGTTGTTTTTTTGTTTCATAGTATAACAAAGAATAAATAACGATTTTCTTGTCTGGATATCAGTTTATACATTTTTTAATTTAGTTGCAATATGCAATTTATGTAATTCTTGCCCTGGACTTAACTTTTTTTAAGTAAATTGCGCTAATTACAAAGCCTAGGCCAATAATTATTATTGCAGAGAAAGGAAAAGCATAAACTACTTCAATGTAATTTGTTGTTCCTTCTTGATCATTACGTAGCGTAACGACAATTTGATATGGTCCAAATAAAAACTTAGGTTTGTATGAAAACGTTCCTGTTTCTGGTTTATCATTTGTAATTCCTGGTCTGAGAGCTCTTAATTCTCTGGTACTATATCCAAGTACTACATCTGGGTAAATTTCATATTCAGTAAGTGTGTTTTTTCTCCAATCCAAAATTTTTGCACTTCCTGAAGCAGAATAAGAAGCAATGCTTTCATTTTTGACCAAAGGTAAAAAATCAATCTTTCCAAAACTATCCACAAATTTTGATGTGTTTAGATCTAAAATACTTAAAACTTGGTTTAATTTAGTTTTATTGGAGATTAAGACAACGAGATTGCTTCCAATTGCCCCGCTTATCTGTGAATTTGTGGACTGTGTTGTTGTGACACTATTATTTTCTTTGGAAAAAAATAAAATTGTAACCGGATATTCTTTTTCTTTTGCATCTTTTGGAGCATCTATATATAGCGTTAACTGAGCTTTTTTATTGGCCGGGATTGATAATTCCTTGATTTCAGTTTTTCCAAAGGATATATAGGGGAGGCTGAGTTCGTTAGAAATTATTGCTCTGCCAGTTTTACCATCAGTAGTAAAATCAACAATTGAAGGTAGAACAGTGATTGTGTTTTCACCACTATTTTCAAGCACTATGGTGTGGGTCCGAGAAGAACCGGGAGGAACTTGCAAATATGATATTGGTGGCGAAACACTTAAATTTAGACTTGCTTGGGCGTCAACTTTTTTGATATTGTTCAAAAATATTAAAAAAAAGATCATTATTGAGAATAGTATTTTTTTATTCATATTTTTTTGTATTTAATTTAACTTATTGCAATTGTTATTTCAGTATTATTTACCACATTTTATTACTTAACAGTTTTTAAAATGTTGTTAGTCTTGTTTAATATCCTGGAACTGCTACATAAACAATTCCCGTTTCATATGTACCACTAGCTTGAATGCTACTAATCCCAGCCTTGTATGTTACCGTAGATTGTCTTTGATTAGCAATATTAATAGAGCTCATGACAACTTGCATGATGTCAGCTGTTTCATTGTCAGCAAAGTTTTTATAGTATGTGCTATTTATAAAGTTAGCTGGAATATCATCACCAGACATATTATATCCAAATCCAGCAATTGATTGGTCGTTCCATACTCCAGCTACTATATGAGTACAAGATCCAGTATTGCAAGTGGTGTCCTCGATTTCATCTATTCCATTGGTGTGTCTAAGAGGATGTAGTTCGTAAGCATAAATAGTATAACCTCCAGCACCTCTAGTATTTATTGTTAAATTATGTGAATCCGTTGAATGAACTCCTTCAAATAATTCTCCAAAATCAACTAAGGTTTTTGATATGGCAAAACTAAATTGGTCTATTTGATATATGTATTGAAATCCACTTCCAACAAAGTATGTTGAACTTCCATATGATCCATAAGGTCCAGAAGCAGTTTGACCGACCGTATCTGTAACATTGTAGGTGGCGCTACTTTTTTCTCCAGATGTTACATTGAAATTGCCAAATTGAATAATCCAGGAATCAGAACTAAGATTCTCGGCTGAAACTTTTTTTGCAGTAAAAATGAAGATCAATGTCAACACAGGGATCAATGAGATAATTATTAAGTTTTTTTTCACGCCGTTCATGATTCTGTTTTGTCTAAGGTTTCATTCTCTTTGATTTTTTCAAGAATTTTGTCACTTTCACTTAAAATTAAGGAAATTTGACTTTTGATTGTTTCGATTTCTTTTTCATTTTTTGATTCCAAATCCTCAAGGGCAATTAATTTGGGTTTTAAGAAGCTCGAAATAAAACTTTCAAGGGAGTGTTCACTTCTAGTTAAATTATTTATTTCAATTTCTTCCTTTTGAATAATTGAATGACTAATTTGAGCATCATTATATTGTTTTCGTGCAAATAGGAAGAGAATTAGCATAATTGGAGTGGTCAAAATTGTTGCAATTTCGCTTATAGAAAATGATGGAGAAATTGCATAATGGAATAACAAGGTAGACATAGCAACTGCAATAGAAGTAGTTTCTTTTGTGCTCATGACGAGTATAAAAAGGTGAATGTATACGAATGGATAAAAAACTGATTCAATATTTCCAGTTGATCCAACCAGAATTAAAATAGAAAAAGTGATAAACATCATTTCTAGTGAATAATTTTTTGGTAAAATATGCCAAAGCTTGGCATTGTTTATTTTTTTTACTAAAAAATATCCAAGAGTTGAGAGTGAAAAGGCTTGAAGTGCAAAATTATTTAAAAATGGAGTGGTTAGCCAAAGATATGCCATTAGAACAGAAGAAAGCAATAGCGCAGTATGTTTGGCAGTAGACATATTATAAGTATATCTCAGTAAATACCTAAACGACACAACAAATTATCTACGATATAATCAAGCTATCAAAATTTAAGGATTTAATTATGTACGATCAAAAGCAAATTGAAGAAAAATGGCAAAAGATTTGGGAAACAAATCGGCTTTTTCAACAAACTGAAAGAATGACTGATCAGTCTTCTAATAATAGTATGAAGAAGTTTGCTGATATGGATGGTAAAGAATATTCTGAAAAAGATAATATTTATTTATTGTTTGCATTTGCATATCCTTCTGGCAGCGGGCTTCATGTGGGGCATGTTGAAAGTAAAACAGCACTGGATATATTGGCTAGATTTTACAGAATGAAAGGCAAAAATGTCTTTTTTCCAGTAGGATGGGATGCTTTTGGATTACCAGCTGAAAATTATGCAATTAAAACAGGTGTGCATCCTTCAAAAACCACAGTTGATGCAATCAATACATTCAGAAGACAGATTAAGAGAGTAGGGATTTCATATGATTGGGCCAATGAAATTGCTACTAGTCATCCGGAATATTACAAGTGGACTCAGTGGATATTTTTGCAAATGTTTAATAAAGGTTTGGCCTATCAAAAAGACGGTAAGGTCAATTGGTGTCCTTCTTGTCAAACAGTTTTGGCAAATGAACAGGTTATTGAAGGCCTGTGTGAACGCTGTGACCATGAGGTTGAGCAAAAAAATATGAGGCAATGGTATTACCAGATCACAAAATATCAAGATGAATTGATTAGTGGCTTAGATGAAGTTGATTGGCCTGCTGCAACTAAGGCTCAACAGCTTAATTGGATCGGCAAGAAAATTGGAATAGATATTAGCTATAAGGTTGATGGTTTAGAAAGAACAATCACATGTTTTACCACCAGACCAGATACAAACTTTGGAGCAACATTTGTAGTTATTGCACCTGAGCATGAATTAGCAACAGATATTTCTCAAGGAAAAGTAGTACCAACTGAAAACGCCCAGCAAATTAAAGATAGTGTTATTGAATATTTAGATCAAGCAAGTAAAAAGACAGAGTTAGATCGTCAACAGGAAGGAAAAAAGAAGTCTGGTGTTTTTACTGGGTTTTATGCACTCAATGATCTGACTGGCAAGAAAATGCCAATTTGGATTTCTGATTTTGTTTTGGGCGGATTTGGCACGGGTGCTGTCGTCGGTGTTCCTGGTCATGACGTTAGAGATTTTCAGTTTGCTGAATATGTTAATAGTTTAGCTTCAAATAATGAATTGAAAGATCAAGTCAGTATTGAAACTAATCATCAAACTAAAAATCAAGCCAAGATTCAAATTAATAGTCAAGTACATATTCATACGGATAAAATTGAAATAATTAGAGTTGTGGTTGGTCCAGACAAAGATGATTCAATAATCAAAGATGTTACTCAAGTCCAGGAAGATCAGGGAAAAATGATAAATTCTGGTTTTTTGGATGGATTGGAGATTCACGAAGCAACAAAAAAAATTATGGATTATTTAGAAGAAAAGGGTATTGGCAAGCGTGTTACTTCATATAGATTGCGCGATTGGCTGATTTCCAGACAAAGATATTGGGGAACGCCAATTCCAATCGTTTATGATCCTGAGGGTAATTCCCATCCAATTGGAGAAGAATATTTGCCATGGAAATTACCAGTTGATGTTGATTTTAAGCCAACCGGAGAGTCGCCTCTCAAATCTTCTCAAGAATTTATTGATAGAACAAAAAACTTTGTTTCAGATGCCTATTCAGAGTTAATAGAACAAAAAGGTTGGGATAAGTCTGGAGAAGGGTGGAGACCTGAATTTGATACTATGGATACCTTTGTTGATTCTAGCTGGTATTTTTTGAGATATGTTGATTCTAGAAATCAAGATGCTTTTGCAGCTCCAGATCAATTAGATAAATGGTTGCCTGTTGACTTGTATATGATTGGTCCAGAGCACATTGTTTTACATTTATTGTATTCAAGATTTTTCACTAAATTTTTACGAGATGAAGGATGTCTAAATTTTGATGAGCCATTTTTGAAAATGAGACATCAGGGAATGATTTTGGGTCCAGACAATAAAAAAATGAGCAAATCAAAGGGAAATGTAATTAATCCAGACGAGATTATTGAGAAATTTGGTGCAGATACACTCAGAGTCTATGAGATGTTTATGGGTCCTCTTGATTCAGATAAGCCTTGGGATATAAGAGCAGTAATTGGCGTTTATAAATTCTTACAAAAAACATATAGACTTGTTTTAGAATCAGAAGCCCAGGTCGTTTCTGGCGAGTTAAAAACGGTAATACAAAGAAAATTGCATCAGGCAATTAAAAAAGTTTCTGAAGATTTACCTCAACTGAAATTTAATACGTCCATAGCCTTTTTGATGGAATTTGTAAATCTGTGGCAAGATGCTATTAGAGAAAATAAGGTAACTTTGTCAAATGAAGATAAAATTTTATTTGTACAAATAATTGCTCCATTTGCTCCATTTTTAGCAGACGAACTATATTCTAAGCTCACCAACAATATTAATAATGATGGGCAATATAATGGAGTACACATTTCTCATTGGCCTGAATACAATCCAGATTTATCCAAAGCAAATTTAGTTAATATACCGGTTCAAATAAATGGCAAGCTAAGAGCTCAGCTTGAGGTTTCAACAGATTTGTTGGATGAAGAAATCATTATTATCAATATGGCGTTAGGATTAGAAAATATTCAGAAATATCTTGAGGGAAGAATTATCAAAAAGAAAATTTATGTTCCCGGCAAGATTGTCTCATTAGTTGTTTAGTGGGGCTTTCTATTTCGCTACACTTTCGTAAAGAAACGTAGGTTAGATTGACTTTATGTTTGAAGACATAGGAGCAAATCTAACAATTTTTCAGCAATTTAAGCAAATAATTTCAATTAATCTCTTAATTCAACTATCTATGTTTGTTATCGGTCTGATTATTTCAGGAATTGGACTTTTTCATTTATTTAGAGAAAATTCTCAAGAAATAGAATTAACCACCGATGAATCTAGTCAGGTTTGTTCAAAAGACCCCGAATTTGGCAAGATAACCGTAGATGTGGGAGGTGCAATTGAAAATCCCGGAATTTATGAGCTTCAAAGTGGGAGCAGAATCAATGATTTGATCAATTTAGCCGGTGGTTTTTCAGAAACTGTTGATAAATTTCATATCAATAAAATCTTAAATATGGCTTCATTGCTCAGTGATGGTGAAAAAATATATATTCCTACAATTGAAGAAAGTATTGAAAATCAAAACAAGAATAGCCTAAAAAATCAAAGCGATGAGGGCAATCAAACAGCTACAAATGATTTGACAAACCTCGTTTCAATAAATTCAGGGTCCAAAAGTGAATTAGAAGGCTTGACTGGGATAGGTGAAAAAAGAGCGGAGGATATTATTGCAGCACGTCCTTATGAATCAATTAATCAGTTGGTAGACAAAGAAGTGTTGACCGTATCGGTGTTCGAAAAAATAAAATCTAGCATATCAATTTAAGTTATTGAGATCTTACTATAGGATTTTGTAATAATAGTGAAAACTTCAAAAAAGTGAAAAAAAAGATAAATAATGGCAAAAAGGTACAAATGTGGCAATAATAATTATAAACAAATCTAAAGAATGCACAAATTTAGATATGTTTATAACAAAATAATAGATCTGAAAAATATAATAAGGATATTTTTATATATACTAATAATATTGCTAATTATGCAATATATATATGTTCGGCATAGATATCCCGATACAATTAAAGTCCGTTTTTTCATGGTTGTAGTAAATGTGCCTCAAACATGTCAATTTCAGTATAGTTTGTATCAGTTCATTCTACCAGATTGCAAATCACTTAAGCCTGGTGATGTTCTTCAGATTAGCGGAGTCAGCCACCCCGAGTTTAGCAGAGAGGGTATATGGTCTGATACTGGTTTTTTTCAAAAAAAAGGGTTGATACTTAAGTCTATACGAAAATTTCAGTTAAATGCCAATTCGTTAGTACTTTGGTTGGTACATTTATGTGAACTATTTACTGAAAAAAAACTTTCTGTGTTAAATGAGTTTTTAAGTCTCTTCAGGTATGATGAGGCCTACTTGACGGGAAAGCTTGCATTTGGTTTTAGCCAGGACAGATCAAGAGTGGTAGATCACTTATTAAAAATTACAGGGACTCAGTACTTAGTTTCAATTTCTGGCTATCATCTTAGTATTTTTATAAATTTACTGCTAAGTTCTATAAGAAAGTTTTATGGAAGAAAATCTATGGGAATTATTTCTTTTGTTGTTTCAAGTGTCTATATTTTGGCTGTTGGAATCAAAATACCTCTGGTGAGAGCCTATTTAATGCTTATAATTAGCACTGTTTCTTCTAATTTTATACTCCGTCAAAATAGATCAAAATATTTCATTATTGTTGTAGCAATAATGTTTATTTTATTTGATGTATCAATAATAAATAATTCATCATTTCAGCTTTCATTCATTGCGACATTATCAATAATTTTATTTTCTGAAAAGTTCAAATCAAATGATTTGGCTAAACTTTATATTTCTGAATCTCTTAATTTTCAAAAGAGCATCAAATTTGGAAAATCCAATAATTTTTTTACATTAATTTCAAACTATGTAATTAATTCAGTAAGAATTAGTATTTATGTACAAATTTTACTTCTTCCTCTCCTAATCTATCATTTTAAAGAACTGAGTCTGATTACAATTATTGCCTCTGCGGCTCTTACTTGGCTCTTACCAGGCATAATAGTTTTAAGTTATAGTTCATTATTCTTCTTTCTTCTTGATGTAAATCGATTATTCTCCAGACTAATTATTTTGCCTTTAAGCTTTACTTCTCAATTATTCTTGTCTATTTTAAGATTTTTTGATTATGAAAAACTAATCATCAAAATTGATTATTTCCCCTGGTGGTATGTGTGTATTTGTTGGTTATTTGCCATGCTCTTTTTCAAATTTTTTCATCCCAAATTAGATAAAATTAGTCTACTAGATTCATTATGAAACTAAATATTTTTAAAATTGGAATTATTTGTTTTTTGGCTTGGCTCATATTTATATTGGCTTCACAGTGGCCTGATGATTTAGCACACATTATTTTTTGTGATGTGGGGCAGGGTGATGCGATTCTAATTATTCACAAAAATAGACAAATGCTAATTGATGGAGGTCCCGACGATTCTGTAATTAATTGTTTGGAAGAAAATATGCCATTTTGGGATCGCACGTTAGATTTCTTAATAATTTCTCATATGGATCTTGATCACATCGGAGGCTTACCTACTGTCTTATCAAGATATTCGGTCAATATTATTCTTAGAACCATAACAACAAAAAAAACAGCCGATTTTGAAGCTCTTGAAACTGCCGTCTCGAGGAAAAGCTCCCATAATACTCAAATCTTAGCTCCTTATGTAGGTCAACATTTAAAATTGAGTCATTTAGTAGATTCAATAGTCATTTCACCTCAAGTTACGTATGGTAAGATTAATGCGGATATTTTGGTTAAAACCGAAACAATATTATCGGATAATAATGCTCAATTTTCCTCAATAATTGATGAAAACATTAGTGAGAATGACCGATCTATAGTTCTAATTGTTCTTTTTCAAGATGTGAGATTATTACTGACTGGTGACTTGGAGAAACCAGGAGAATTAGCAGTTCTTGAGTCTGGTTTGACAGAACCTATCAACATAATAAAAGTGGGGCATCATGGGTCAAAATCAAGTTCTACCAGACCATTTATTGAAGCTTTTAGACCCGAAATTGCAGTCATTAGTAGTGGCAAAAATAACCAATATAATCATCCATTTCCTCAAGTAATTGACCTTTTTAATGAGCTTGGAGTAGATATTTATCGAACAGACACCCTAGGAAGTGTCAAGTTTGCTACCGATGGTTCCAATTACTGGAGGGTAAATTGATTCAAAATGGGTCAGAATATTACTATTTTCGAGAAAAATGGACTAAAATTACTTGTTTTTAGCTTTTTTAATTTTTAAGTTGAGCAATTAGAACTAAATTACGTTTGAAAATCTGTTGCAAATATCAATTTTTAATTTTAAGTTATGCCCTAATTATTTTTATGCAGTAAAATTCAAATTTAATCATTTTTTCAAAATCAATTAGCATACTTAATTATGCGATCGCGGTTTTCTAATATGCGATCGCGGTTTTCTAATATGCAACAGTGGTTTTCTAATTTGTGATTATGGTTTTCCAATATTTGTTTAGCATTAAAATTTTTATGTCTAAAGTGTCTAGTAAATGTAAATGTCACAACCAAATTTTGGATACAATTTAAATTACATTCCATTCTAAACCGAGAAAAAGATTACTCATTTTAATCAATATTCAAAACTAGTTGGTGATAAATTTAGAAATATTAACGTGACTTTGATAGGGTCAAAAAAATTATTAAATTGACCAAAATTGATTTTTTTCATCTGTTATTGCTTTAAAAAAATTAGATTTGTTGGGCAGATTAATTTGTAAAATATTATAAACATGACAATCTAAATTTTTAAGATGTTTAGCGAAAGTAAACCGAAGATTATTATTATTATTTAAAATATTGAACACATTTATTTATTCATATAAAATGAAATTTTTACTAAAAATTGAATGACAAAAAGAGTATATATAGTACTCAAATATATTCGGTTCTTATTCGGTTCGAGCATGTATCCAAATTGTATTAATTAAAATTGTTATTCATTCATCAGCTTGATTAATTTATTGTTCTGAATGTATCGCAAGTGGTTATGGATGCATTGTGAATTGAGGTTTCATAAAGTAAAATATAGTCACAGTTGTTTGATTAAACATTCAACTAAGCATTTACAGAATGTGCAATTTTTCCTAATTTCCAATAATTGAGGAACAAATGCTTTTTGCAAATTATTGTTTTTAGAAATTATTTTTGATGATCGCGAAATAGTTAGAAATTATTTTTGATGATCGCGAAATAGCCTTTTAAAAAATTTTAGAATAAACTAAAAATGTTTTAGAATAAACTAAAAATATAGAAAAAATGCAAACTATGAAAATTACTAATGTTTTAATCAAAAGTATTACAACCGCGATTCAGATTTTAGGTCTTAACGAATTTGTAGAAAAAGATATTAAGCTTGAACATCCAGCTGATAAGTCTTTTGGTGATTATTCAACAAACATTGCCATGGTTTTGTTTGGTAAATTAAAAAATAAACCTGAATTTAATTTTGCTTCTCCAAGAGATTTAGCACAAGCAATTGTTAATTTGCTCAATGAGGGAGATTCTAGGGGAAACTCAAGGAGAGATTCTAATGGTTCAATATCCGATTTTTCAGAAGATATTTCTAAAATTGAAGTTGCTGGTCCAGGATTTGTCAATTTTACGTTATCTGACTCATTTTTATTAGCCAAAATGGGCTCGATAGTGGAAAAGAGTGGAGATGTCATAGAGAAGAATTTAGACGGCAAAAAGGTGATGGTGGAGTTTACAGACCCAAATCCTTTTAAAGAACTCCATATTGGTCACTTGTATAGCAACATTGTGGGCGAAGCGATTGCTAAATCATATGAGGCACAAGGTGCTGAGGTTAAAAGAGTTTGTTATCAGGGTGATGTTGGCATGCATGTTTCCAAAAGTATCTGGGGCATGAAATTCTTGATCTCTAGGGAATTTCCAGAAAAAAAATTAGAACAAGCTCTTAGCGAGTTAGATAAGTTGCTAATTCATGAGAGGGTTTCATTTTTAGGAAAATCTTATGCGACCGGCGCATCAAAGTATGAAGATGATGAGAATATAAAAAAAGAAATTCAGAATATTAATTTTTTAGTTTTTATTTGTGCACAAGAAAACCTGGAATCTACCACTGATTTTGAAATTAGAGTTGATTATAAAAAATTTATTCCAAACTTTTCACAGGATTCTCAGGAATATCAGGAAATTAAACAACTTTATGTATTTGGTAGAAATTGGTCACTTGAATATTTTGACTTAATGTACTCACGAATCGGAATGAATTTTGATGAATATTTCTTTGAAAGTTTAGTTGGAGAGTTTGGATATCAGATTGTTAACAAATTTTTAAAGCAAGGTGTTTTTGAAAAAAGTGATGGAGCAATTATTTTTCCCGGCAGTAAATATGGGTTACATGATAGGGTATTTATCAATTCGCTGGGGTTTCCGACCTACGAAGCTAAAGAACTCGGTTTGGCTCCAGAGAAATTTCGAAGATATCAATATGATAAATCAATCATAATAACTGGGAATGAAATTGATGAGTATTTTAAAGTTCTTTTGAAAGCAATGGAGTTCACCAATCCTGATTTAATGAAAATTACTAAACATTTGTCTCACGGAATGGTCAGATTGCCTGAGGGCAAAATGTCTTCTAGGACTGGAAAAATAATTACTGCTGAGTGGCTAATAAATGAAGCAAAGGACAGAATCAAAAGTCGCATGTTAGAAACGAGACCTGAATTTGGTGAAGAGCAAATAAATACAATTGCTGAAGCTGTTGGATTGGGAGCTATCAAATTTGCATTTTTAAAACAATCAATTGGTAAAGATATTGCATTTAGTTTCGAAGATTCACTTAGCTTTAGTGGAAACTCCGGTCCATATATTCAATACACGTATGTTAGGTGTCACAGTGTGCTGTTAAAAGCCCAAAATGAAATGTCTAGCAACCTTACAGCCGAGGAGAAATCTGAAGATAATACCGCTGATTCAGTTATGGAAAATAATAAAGAGCTAGGTGAAACGGATGAAAAAGTTTTGAATCATAATATAGACATAGAAAGAGTTATTACTAAACCTATTGATATATTAATTGATAATAAATCATATTTAAATTATCAAATAAATAATGAAGAAAAAGATATATTACGAAACCTTTACAGATATTCAGATATAGTTGGATCTGTAGCACAAGAATATGCTCCTCACTACTTAGCAAATTATTTATATGAACTAGCTCAAAGCTTTAATGTTTTTTATGGTTTGTATAAAATTGCTGATCAAAGAAATGACAAGGTGACTACTGACTTTAGATTAATGCTTGTTTATTCAGTTTCACTAGTCCTTAGACATGGCTTAAATATTTTAGGGATTAAAACAGTTGTAAAAATGTAAATTGTTCTAAAAGATGTATAATCCTCATTATGCTAAAACACATATATACAAAACTTTCTTCTGGTTTGCAAATTATTAGAGTGCCAATGGCTGGAGTAGAATCAATTACTGTTCTAGCTCTTTGTAATACTGGCTCTAGATATGAAACTCCTGCAGAGGAGGGGATTGCTCATTTTTTTGAGCATATAGTTTTTAAAGGAACCAAGAATTATCCTGATGCTCAAATTTTGGCTGGGGCGATTGATGAAATTGGCGCTGATTTTAATGCATTTACAAGCAAAGAATACACTGGCTACTATGTTAAGTCTGCCAGCAAGCATATTGAAAGGTCTTTGGATGTTGTTTCTGATATGTTACTTCAACCCCTGATCAAAGAGGACGATGTTCAACGAGAAAAAAAAGTGATTATTGAAGAAATTAATATGTATCAAGACATGCCAAAGTCACAGGTAGGAAATATTTTTGAAACAATGGTTTTTGACGGTTCGGGATTGAGCCATGATATTTTAGGTTCAAGAGAAACAATCAATGCGATTACCAGAAAACATTTTTTAAAATTTTTAAAGAAATGGTATTCACTTGGAAACTTGGTTTTAGTAATTGCTGGAGATGCCAAGGTGGTAAATTCAGAAAAGACAATACCGTTGGTAAAAAAATATTTCAATAAAGAACATGAAGAGCGCGATTCAGGAAGAATTGATACGATCAAGTTAGTTTCCAAAGAACTGAGAATTTCGAATAAAAAATTAAAGCTTGAATATAAAAAAACAGAGCAAGCGCATTTGGTTCTTGGGTGGGTAGGGTTGAATCGTGATGACGAGCGAAGATACGCACTTACCTTGCTTGCAACGGTGTTGGGCGGAAACATGAGTTCAAGACTTTTTACTGAGGTTAGAGAAAAGCGAGGATTATGTTATTACGTTCGTTCTGACAATGATTATTATCACAATACAGGTATTTTTGGAGCATCAGCTGGTGTGGATCCTACCAGAATAGATGAGGCAATCAAAGTAATTCTTGATGAGTTTAGTTCGCTGGCAAATGGCAAAAATCCAATTACTGCCGACGAATTGCGCAAAGCTAAAGATTACATCAATGGCACGATGGTTTTAGGGCTTGAAGACAGCAGAAGTGTTGGCCAATTTTTTGGTTTGAAGCAGGTTCTTTCTGATAAAATCTCGTCACCTCAAGAAGTTCTTGATAAAATTAGCAAAGTAACTTTGGCTCAGGTAAATAAATTGGCAAAAGATTTGATAGTTCCCGGTGAGGCCCGATTGGCAGTTATTGGACCATACAAAAGTACTAAGAAATTTGCCCAATTAATAAAATAGCAATTCGTAAAGTTGACAGAATAATGATATATTTATCTTGAGAAAGGAGCTAATATGAAAACAACCCAAACAGCAGTTTTAGTCAAGCCAGATGGTCTTCAAAGAGGACTAATTGGAGAAATAATTTCGAGATTTGAAAGAAAAGGCTTAAAACTTATTGGTTTGAAAATGATTAATATGAATGACGAACAACTCTCTGATTGGTATTCAGAGCATAAAGACAAGAGTTTTTTTGGTGATCTTAAGTCATTCATGGGTTCTATGCCAATTGTATGTATGGTCTGGGAAGGCATTGATGCCGTTCCCGTTGTCAGAAAACTTGTTGGAACTACTTTGGGCAGAGAAGCAGAGGCAGGATCAATTCGTGGAGATTTTGGCATGAGTCAACAATTCAATTTGATTCATGCATCGGCAAATGGAGATGATGCACAACGCGAAATCAGAATTGTGTTTGATGACAATGAATTATTTAAATATCATAGTGTAAGAGAAGTGGTAGTTTATGCAGACTATGAGTTAAGCTCTTTGAAATAATCGATTTTGAATTTGAAAGAGCCGTTCAAGTGAAAACTTGGCGGCTTTTTTGTGCCCCCGCCGAGAATTGAACTTGGAACTAGCGCTTAGGAGGCACTTGTTATATCCGTTTAACTACAGGGGCACTGTCGTGACTCACAATTTCAATACGAAATCGATCAATCGTATTTTATCAAATTTTTGTGTTTTTGATATGCATAGTCATTATATTCAAGCTATGATATATTTAGTAGCTTTTGATCATGACACTGATTAAAATTGATATTGGAAGCTTAATGTGCAAAAAAAAACACCAAAAAAAACAGTAAAAAAAATTCATAAAAAAGTGGATAGAACAAAAACTGACTTGGATTTAATTTTAAGAAACGCTCATTTTTTGCGTCCTTCGGGGCAGTCATTTTGGGATTTTTTGACTTTTGAAAATATTCCTTTTACAAAAAAACATTTTCCTTTTTTATCCCCACATACAAAACCAAAAATTAAAAAAATTTTTGATTTTTCAGAATACATGAAGATTGGTTCAAGAGGCGAGGCCCTATCGTATTTGTACGATGGATTTGGTAAATCTTTTAATTATGTGGGTCCAGTGTTAGATTCAGAGTTAAAACATGGGTTTAATGATCATACTGATCGACACACGCTTTGGGTAAGTCAAACAGGTGTGGAATTACTTCAGCGTGCTGGTGTTTCCTATGATGGCAAAGGTCAATATGATTCTAATACAGAAGTATTAATGACTTTAATAGGCATGACACATGACTTAGGCAACTTTTTTTCAAGAAAAGAGCATTCCACTTATAGCGCTTGGTTGCTAACTAGATTATTTAGTAATTTTGAAAAACATAAAGATGAATTTGATGCCGTTTTGCATGCAGTTTTATTTCATGAAGAACCAATTTTGATCGATCTAAACTTGGAAATTTCCAATGGCACTCCACTTCAATGGGCTTTAGTTGCTGCCGATAAAATGCATGTTGGTAGAGATAGAATTGGTGGCAGATCTTTTCAAAGTGGGATTGAAAATGGGGCATTAGAAGATGACATTCATATAGTTTTGAATGCTTTGATCGTTCGTTCGGCATGGTATTTGGGTGTTAGAAGCTTTGTTTGGCATTTAGATTTCAGCATTGACCAGCTCGAGGAAAAATTTGAGAGTTTTACGACGGGAAACAAAAGACTTTACTTGCCAAAATTTTTTCAGAATGTCTTTATAAAAAAAGGTATTGTATATAGAGAATCATTCGTAAAATTGTTTAATGAAATATATATTCACAGAATGAAAATGGCCGCAAAGTGTGTCTTTTTGTTATTTCCTCATATCAATGAATTTAGAGTTGAACTATCTGACAATGACACAAGAGCAAAGGTAGGTAGTGCTAAAATGACAGTTTTTGTGATTAGGAGAAAACAACTTTTTTAGTTTGTTATTAAATATTTTTTGAAAATTTTGAATAAGTTGTGACTATTTTTTAAGATCTTTATTTTTTTAGTTCAATTGCATATAAATTGCTTGGAGCGTCTGGACTAAAGCTAGTTAAGATAACCAGTTTATCGCCGTTTGGCCAAGGATAAACAAATTTATCTACAAATGGTCCAGAATAAATATTTGTTTGATTGGTTGTATCGTATTCCATAATTTTAATGTTATTTTCTTGAATATAAATTAAGTGTTTTGAATCTGGGAACCATTGAAGTGTGTCGACAAATAATGAGCTATGATACATATTAAATCTGGTTGCAGTCTCAGCAGAAGTTGTTGCTTGAAGTGCATAGAAAGCACTAGGAGATGCATTAATTAATTCAGAGTTTTTATCAAGCATATCTAAAGCTAAGAGTTGTTTTGAATTAATTTCAGCTTCGGCTGT
Source organism: Pseudomonadales bacterium (assembly GCA_020632265.1). Lineage (GTDB taxonomy): Bacteria > Patescibacteriota > Microgenomatia > UBA1400 > PJMF01 > VFLK01. The sequence goes on from JACKFW010000001.1 coordinate 816,262, forward strand.
GGCTTCAGTTCCGACTCTGAAATTCTTATCTTCTTCACGATCATAGATGTAGATTCCTCCAGGAACGATTGTTCTTTCTTCAGGTTGAGAGTTGGTAGCCGGGATTAATGGGGCAATTTTATCGGGTAGAGTTAATTCGGTTGTTGCTGTATACATCAGACGTTTCTTATCAGGAGAAACATAGACATTTTTGGCACTCTGTGTGGCCACTGTAATAATTTCTGCTGGAAATTTGGCGAAATTTTCTCTTTCTCTAAGATACATTTCTTGTTCCCATTCTGATAATATTTGTTTTTTTCTGTATGAAACGTCTGAAAGTGAGTCTAAAGCGTTCATGGTAGAAATATCTAATAAAACCTCTCTTTGATTATCTAATAAAATTAATTCATTACTGTCTGGTGACCAAATAAATTTGGCATTTTTTAAATCAAAGTTAATTGAGTCATCAGTTATTTGTCTTGCTTCTTTTTGAAACGAGAGAGGATTATTGGTTAGCTCTAGGATGTAAAGGCCATTTTTTCTATCAGAAGAATTGGAATCAGAATAAAAAACAATTTTTTGACCATCTGGAGATGGGGACATGTTTTGAGCGCCAGAAAAAGTGAGCGTACTCAGGCTAGGGGCCTTTGGAAAAAGCGTTGCGTTGGTTTGAACCACCAGTTCCTGTTCAATTTTTATATTTTTTTCCCATGAATTATATCCGTCTTTTTCGATTTTAACGTTATATTCACCAGGCACAAGATAAATGGTGTCGTCGGTAGCAGTTACAAGTTTGTCATCAATAAGCACTTCTGCTGCAGTAGGAAATGAGTTAGCTGCCAGTAAGCCAGTGCCTTGAATAAATCCCTCAGGGGTAACTCTAAATCCACCTTTTGCATATATAATAGCTATGGCCGTACCTGCCAAGATTGCTATCGCAGATAAGGCTGTGTAAACAAACCGTTTGTTGACCCATGACTTCATAACTGTATTATATAGCTAAGTGATGAAAGAATCTAAATGAAAATTCCATTATTGTCTAAGATTAATAAAAAAATTGGTATTGATCTGGGAAGTCAAAATACCAGAATTTGGATTGAAGGAAAAGGAGTTGTATATCAAGAACCTACTTGTATTGCTGTCGAAAAAAATAACGAAAACGTCTTAGCAGTTGGATTAGAAGCAGTCGAAATGGATGGCAGGGTAGGTGAGCACATTAATGTTATTTATCCTATATTGGGTGGTGAAATATTTGATGATTTAGCTATAAAAGCATACTTAAAAATTTTATTGAACAAGTTTGTTGGTTCAATTTTGATGTTAAACCCAATCATTATGGTGAGTGTGCCTGTTCTTTCATCTCAAGCAGATCGAGAGATAGTTACTGAGATAATTTATAGTTTGGGCGCAGCTGAGGTTTATACAATTGCACAGCCTTTGGCTGCTAGCATTGGTGCAGGAGTACCTATTGCAGATACTTCTGGAACTTTTTTTCTACATATGGGAGAGGGCGTTGTAGAAGGCGTGGTAATTTCTTTGGGAAGCATTATTTCTTTAGCTTCTGGTCAATATTCTGGCGCTTATTTTTCTGAAAGAATTATTTTTTTTCTAAGGGAAAACTTTTCTTTAAAGATAAGTAAATCGGTATCAGAGCAAATTGTCAGAGATGTTATTTCAATTAATAAGAAAAATTCTCTAGAAAAAATGATTGGAGGTCAGGATACCAAAACAGAAAATCCCAAAGAAATTAAAATTAGCTCAAATGACTTTCTTCCCGAAACTCTGTTGTTTTTGGAAAAAATTGAAGATTTATTGAGAGACTTGTTGTCAAAAATGCCGCCAGAATTAACTGTTGACGTAATAGATAAAGGTTTATTGATATCTGGAGGTTTGGCAAATATTGCTAATATTGAAGATTATTTTGTTGAAAAATTAGGCATTCCTGTTGCGGTTGTTGATAATCCTGAGTCTGTTGTTATCGAAGGGATCGGAACTGCCTTGACACATTTGTCTTTATTTAAAAAAAGCTTGGGTTATACAGAATAGCGAAATGCGTAGCAACATAGAAGTCTGGTGGCCCAGAGTTAAATATAAGTCTGGTGGCTCAGAGTTCAGGAGAGCAAAATTAATTACATACAAATTTCTTAAATTGCTCGCCTCGGTCTTGATAATCTCTGAAATGTCCAAAGCTGGCTGCCGCTGGACTTAATAAGACCACGTCTCCTTGATTAGCAATTTCTTTTGCAACCGCAACAGCCTCTTTCATATTTTCGGCATAAGTGTGTCTGGTTCGGCTCGCGTCGTTTAAACCTAAAGCGTCCTCATGAGCTCGAACTTTTTGAAGAATATTTCTTCCAGTATCTGGCAATAGTATTAAATGCTTAATGTTACTATTGGAAATTGTTTTGGCTAGTTCTTCTAGCTTTAGGTTTCTTTCATGTCCGCCAACTATTAAAATTATTGGTGAATTATTGAAACTATCAATAGCCGCAATTGTAGAGGCTGGAGTTGTTGATAATGAATCATTCACATATATGATTCCATCGCTATTTGAGACCATCTCTAGCCTGTGAGGCAGTGTTTTAAAAGTCATTAAGCTCTGTTGGATGTCCGAAGTTTCGCATCCTAGTTCTTTTGCAATAATAATTGAAGGAATTGAGTTTAAAATGTTGTGTTTTCCAGTAACAGGCAGGTCTTCAGTTTTGATAATAACTTCATTTTTGTAGATAATTTCTCCATGTCTTACATTGTTTTTTAGACTAAAGCTTATTTTTTTTGCCTTACTTAATTTTGAAAGTTCTTGAGCAACCTCGTTATCGCTAAAAATTAATAGGTCACTAGATTTTTGGAAACGAGCAATTTGAGATTTGGCTTGAATGTATTCTTCAAAGTTTTGATAGTAATCCAGATGTTCAGGTGTAATATCAAGAATAACTGCCATTGTTGGACTAAAAACCGCATCTTTTAGTTGGTGACATGACATTTCAAGCACGATGTTTATCGGCCTTTTTGTTGTGTTTTTTGAGGTATTTGCTACGTGCGTTGACTCGCTTGCAATATTTTTTGAGGTATTTGCTGTGTGCGTTGACTCGCTTGCAATATTTTTTGAGGTATTTGCTGTGTGCGTTGACTCGCTTGCTAAGTTTTTTAATGAGGCAAGTTTTTTGATTTTGTTCCACAAAGATAGAGGGGGTATGCCAATATTTCCTCCTAAAATAGATTGTAAATTACAATTTTTTAAAACATGATGAATCATTGAGGTGGTCGTGCTTTTTCCTTTGGTGCCTGTTACACCAATAACATTAACCGTTCCTTCTTCAAGAGTTTCGATTAATTGGAAGAAAATATTTGTATTTGAAGTAAATTCTGACTTGATTCTTACAGATTCTAATAAAAGTTGATTCTTTGGTGGTATTCCAGGAGATTTGATTATTATAAAATTTCTTGCTGTGTTATTGCTCGCCACGAACTTCTCATCTTTTGTGAGTTCTGTAATACTAGTTGAAAAATGTGTATCTCGATCTTCTTTGCCGATTCTCATCCAAACGCTATCAAGATCTGAGAGTTTTTTATCATCTACTAAGTATAGTTTTTTTTCAGGTAAATGTTCTCTAAAAAATTGGTAACTAGAAAGTCCTTCACGACCTAAGCCGAGTATGATGATTGTTTTTGAGTCGAAATCTTTTAGCAAATCATTAATATTAGACATATTTCTTTAATACCTTTACTAGTTCTTTTGGTAGGGAGTTTTCATCATTCCAAGCATTGAGGATTGCATTTGTTCTTTGATCGAGATTGTCTTCCTTACTAATAATTCCAAGATTAATCTTTTCTACAAGAGCCGGTAATTGCTGGTTTGATTTCTGAATTTTTTTGATTGAGAGGTAAAAAGCAACAATGGTTTCTTCGTGCGTACCAACACAATCGAGAGGTTTTTTTGCTCCTGCCCCAAGTATTTCTTGAGCAATTGGCCATAATTCCAGATCATCAAACATATTTTTGCCAAAATATGAGTTGATTTCTTCCGATTTCATAAAAGGGAAGAGAATGACGTAGGCAAAAAGACATTTTGAACACTCTCCACACCAAGAATTGGTTTTTTGACCTCGATTACAGCTCCTAAAAATGTGATGGTATTTTTTCATTCCCGAGTTTAGGTCAGAATTTCCAGAGAAAATTTTGGCAATTTGAAGTTCGTACAAAGGTCTTAAGAATGAAAAGTAAAATGGTGAGTCTGCTGGTAAAAATTTTCTTGAATAGTCTTGAAAGTCTGTTTCAAATTCAAAAGTTTTGGAGTATTGATGGTTGATTTCATGATCAAAAAATTGAACATTTCCCTCGTTGGAGCTTCTTTCATTTGATACAGCTACATGAGAAAAACCGAATAAGTCTGCGCAAAAGACACTTAAAAATGCAAATAATGAAGAAATTGGCACGTGTCCATTTAAATATCCTTGAGAGTTGAGCTCAATTAACTTAGGATCAATTGATCTATCAACAATAATTACGTTTTGCATCTTTTTTGCTGAAATTAGATCAAGACTTGCCCGAGTTGGATTGACCACAAAAACGCCGTTTGAATTGCCGGTCTGGTTTGAGTCGCCGGTCTGGTTTGAATTGCCGGTCTGTTTTGCTTTGCTGGTCTGGTTTGAATTGCCGGTCTGTTTTGCTTTGCTGGTCTGGTTTGAATTGCTCCATATATTTAAATTATTTACCCGCAACATTTCTGTCTCAAGGATTTCTAAGCTCACTGCCGAATCTTTACCCCCTCCGATTGGAATGAGAATATTAGTAACTCGATCAGAGTTTAGTCGTTGAGAGTCTTGGTTTTCTGAGCTTTGAACCTGAGAACTAGATTGTTCACTTTTTTCTAGTTGATCGTCCACAATCGAAGAACAAACAATTTTAACGAAGTTTTCTTGTGTAAAGTTGATATTATTTACAAAAAAGTATTCTCCCATACCTTTGATTAGGAGTTTATGCCACCAATTAATTTGTTCTTGGTTAAGATATCCAGCCTTAATCTCGATAATTGGTGAAGCTGTGCTTTTCCAATAACTAAGCATTTCTGCAAGACCAAGGTTGAAAACATATCGATCAACATTTTCTTTTCCAAGGTTTTCGATCATGTCTCTAGTTACATTCTTTATGACAAGAGTTGGAGAGAAAGAAATATCTGGTTCGATAGAAAAACTAAAGGAAATTATAAGATTGTTGTTATCTACTAACCAAGAATAATTTTGATAAGAAAATTTATGATTAGTGTTTTGGAGTTCTTCAAATGTTGTCATGTTTTGATTATATCTCATTTATAAATTATTCTCATAAATAGTATTATTTGAGGTGATTTGAAGTTTTTTGAAGGATTTTAAAATTAGCAAAATTTAGATTTCCTTCGGGTAATTAATTCTATACAGCGCAATTTTTTATAATAGGTGGGGGAGAGGTTATCAAATTCATATTTTCTCAAGTAAAAATGTACTCAAATATGCATAAAATTTTTAAAATTTGGTAAATTGGTGTTCAAAAATAGTTACAACTTGACTAATAGTTGCTTCGTAAAATAGAACAAAAAAGTTACTCATCAAAAAAACACGAACCAAATACGAAAACTATTTTTACTTTTAAGTATCTTTTATATTGAAAAATCTGATAAAATAGTTTGTAATGTAGTGTAATTTTTTAATAAATTGGCAAAAAATAGTACGTCTTATAATTAATCAATGACTAGCTCAAAATATATCGATTATATTGGTTTATTTTGGTAATAGAGATAAATTAAAAATGCATTAAAAAGTATGAAAAATTCAGATTTGACAACCAATTTATTTGATTATCATATTTATTGCAGAGATCGAAGTTCACTGCTAAAATATTTGTATGATCACTTAAAAAAGAGTGATGGACTGATTAGTATTTTTACACCAAATCCGGAACAAATCGTTCTTTCAAAAAAACAAAAATCATTCGCAAAAAATTTGGGTTTTGCTGATATTTCAATCCCTGATGGCATTGGATTGGTATTTGCTTCAAAAATATTGGCATTTCTTGATAAAGGTGAGGAGATTAAAGAAAGAATTACTGGGATAGATTTGTCAAAATCTCTATTGAATTACTCAAAAGATTCTAAATATTCAATATTAATTATTGGTGGAAAAGATTATCTGGGCAGGAAATTCGATGAATGGGAAGTAAGAAAATCCTCCTCTTCTAATCCAAATATTCAATCAACTTTGAAGATGAATTCTCAAGATTCTCTGAATCCAAATATTCAAAAATCAAATCTAATTAGCAAAAAGAGGCACGTTATCTGGTGGACAGAAGGGTATGAATCAGTGAGCGATCCTACCATTGGAGAAACTAATTCAATTTTAACTTCAATTGCGACAGTTAAGCCAAAAATAGTGTTTGTGGCTTTTGGGGCTCCTTATCAGGAGGAATGGGTGGTTGAAAACAGTGACTTTCTTAAGAAGAATAAAGTAAATTTAGTAATGGTAGTGGGTGGAACCTTTGATGTGCTTTTAGGAAAGGTTTCTAGAGCCCCTGAGTGGATTCAAAAACTTGGCTTAGAATGGTTTTATAGACTATTGGGGCAACCATGGAGATGGAGACGACAAATGAAGCTTTTAGAGTTTGTGGGATTAGTTGTAAAAAAGACTTTTTTTGTTTAAAAAATTTAAGCAGTAGTCAGATCGATTATACGAACAAAAATAATGAGGATTTGGATCAAAGAGATTTGCTAATTAAAATATTCAAGAATGATGCTGGTGTTGTGATATCTGTGATGCGATGAAAGAATAGCATATTTATTGATCTGTTAATTTTACTTGTCTTGACAACTGGTTTTTATTCATCAGATACTATGTTACTAGTTGAATGAATTAATTATATGCCAGAAAATCAATCTCAAGTTGAGAGCTTGGAAGAACTTCGTCGTATAGATCCTCAAAATGAGACAGATCCTATAAAGCTAAAACTTGCTGAAATATTTTCTCTTTCAGAGCTAGATCTGTATAATGATTTAATATCAGACCAACAACGGCTACAACAAATAAAATTAATAGAAGAAGTTGATAGAATTCGGGATTGGATTTTACAAAAATTGAGGGAACGCAATGAAGAAGCCAAAAAAATTGAGCAATTAATTGAAAGTGTTGATTATTTATCCAGAGCCGATAAACATGCATCAGATCTAAAGTATTTTCCCGAAGTTAAAGATATAGTTAATAATCTCTCAAGTTTTGCAGATGCACTGAAATTTATTGATGATTTTAAAAGCAGTTCGGAAATTACTGAAGATCAAATGTTAAAACTAATTGACCTTCTTCAATCATTTTTTATTGAGTTTGATCAAAAAATGATTGACGATTATCAATCTCTATTTACAGATTCAAAGTCAGTCAGTAATAAAGTAAGAAAAATATTATTTAAAATACGTGCAAAAAAATCTAGGGCAATTTATGAAGGCACTAATGCAAGTATTATGGATTTACAGAATGAAGTAACTAAGAAATTGCATGAATCTATTTCTTCGATTATTGAACAAATTAAAAGTCAAATTGAACGCATCGATATCGATGCGGTGGATGATGGCGATGGATATTTAGAAATTTTTTCTGAATTTAATAAATTAGAAATGCTTGTTATACAGAATGCTCACAATAGCTTAAGCGTAATTATTCCAGAAGAACTTGCATCTTTGCCACGAATCGTCGAAAAACTTCTTGATGAATTTAGACACAAATTACGGTTAAGCAAAGAAGAAAAAATAGCTCAATTGAATGATCCTAGTTCAGTAATAATTGGCGCTCAAACAAAACTTGAAGATTGTCTTAATGAAACAGATATCGTTTTGCCTCAAGCTAGAGAGCAAGTTACAAGTTTAGTAACGCTTATTTCTGGGCACTCAACCAATGGTGGATCGAAGTTCAATCAAGAAATTTCTGAATTACTTGAGGGAAAAAGATTTGCACATTTTTTAATTTCAAGACCCCACGAATTGCGAAGGCAACTCTACAATATGTATTTAAATTCTGAATTGCCCAGAGAAAAAAGAAAAGAATTTTTTAAACAAGCGATGAATCTGATGAAGGAGTTGGTGCAAACTCAAACAGAGGCATTCTTTGTTGCTTATGATAAAGTATGGACTTCATTTCAGTTAGCCAATTTAGATGAAATTCAAATAACTCGGCGAGATATTCGTCAAGAATTTTTTAGGTGTGGTTATGAAATTGCCTCAGATGGAGAAATTGATTTTGTAGATGCATTAATTAGGGCTAGAGATAATCACAATGAGCTAATTAATGTTTTAAAAGAACAACTTGATATTGAAAACTCAAGTGAAATTCAATTAGGATCCTTACTTTTTAAGGCTTACGCCAGAGCTAAATCTTTAGATCCTTCGAACTTTCCATACGGAGAAGTTCGTTTAGATACAACACCTCCCGTTACTAGTATTAGGTTAATCTGTGCAGATGAAAGAGATTATGGTTTTGCTGCCGATGAATTAAGTACAAAGGATTATCAAAATAGTATGGTAAACAAAATAATCTCCGGTGGCTTTACTTATTCACAAAAGCAAAAATTTTCTTTTGAAGATGGTAAGAGCAAAAATTTCCCTTTTACTGTTATTAGAGGTTCGAACGATGAAAAATATCAAAAAACTACGATTTGGCATGAAGATGCGCATCAGGCAATACGTTTAAACACTAATGAGGAAGAAAGCAGGATATCTGCAGAGAAAAGGAATACAGTTTCACTTTCTAAAGAATTTATTTTTGATCAATTAAAATTAACATCTTATAATCATTCAGAGGCAGTGTCCAAATGGCGAGATATAATCATTCCACAACTTGATAAAGCAGTTACTATGATGAGGGATGAAGTGCAAGCATATTTAACTGAAGGAACAGATGTTTCTAGGATAAGAGAATATCTTTCAGATTCTAGCGAAGATGCTTCATATGACTATGTTTGTGACTTTAATTTCAGAAGTAGTCAGATTGATCAAATAAGTAAAAAATACGAGGATCCAGAGGAAAGAGATGCTTTAATAAAATTATTTAAGAAAGATGTCTTAAAGGCTAGGGCAGCATATGATGAAAAAAAAGCAACATATCTAAACAGAGTAGAGAGTGTTCTTAGTAGGTTTTTGCAAGATGACAACGAGGATGTAGCAAAAAGAAAGTTAGCTCTTCTTGTTAGGCACACTACTCCAGAGGAGTTTATGGTTATAACGAGATATTTAAGAACAAATGGAAAGAAGAATGTTGAAACAGAAAATGGAGATGGTGAAACAATAGATGATTTTGACAAGAAAAAATTTACTGAGAAGCTAAATCTATTTAATGATGAACAAATGGATAAATTGTTGGTCGCTGTGCCAAATGAATTAAAAACAGTCTTATCCTTTATGCAAAAAATTTCAGCAAAAGCCCCTGGGTATATAAGGGAAACATTGGGATCAATCGAAATTATGGATGAAATCGTTCTTTCTAGAAATGTTGTGCGAAAAATTATTAATTATCAATTTGATCTAACCAATGCTATTAAGACATCTCTGGTTTGGACAAAAAAAGATGCTGAAGAAAAAAAAGAATATGAAAAGAATAAGTTTTATCAAGTTGACAAGATGGTACCTGCCACACCATCTGCTGCTGACGAAAATAATGCATACTTTTTAGTTAATTTGGCAATGAAAAAAATCTGGCGTGAATCAACGCATCAAGCTTGAACAAAACGATACTTTTGAATTAAGTTTTTATTCCTCAGTTACACCTAACAACCAAAGGACTGCTTCTTTTTTGTATCTTCTGTCACCTCTAGAATTAATTCTGATTGCAGGCAATTTGCCTCTTTTCCCCCAACGCTTAATTGTCAAAGGAGAGACTCTTAATAAATCTGCAACCTCTCTGACAGTTAGTAAATCAGGTAATTTTTTTATGTCTAATTTACTGGCATCATCAGCTCTTCCTGTCCTTTTATCATCCATGTTGTTTACTACATTTGTTTGAATTTGGTCATTCATTTTTTATAGTCCTTATATTTTTTTACAAGCAGGCCCAAGTAACAATTTTTGGACCAAATTAACTACCTTTTGAACGATTACTGGATAGTTTTCGCTCAAAGCATACCGGTGAAAAGTAGCTCAAATGCAAGCTTTACTATTATTAAGGTAGCAGAATATGAGGAACTAGGTCAATAGGGAGTTTATATAAAAAGGCATCAAAACATTATCAAAAAATATATCAAAAACCCCGCAAGTTATTGCGGGGTTTTAATTATTCTCTGATTGAGAAATCTTTTTGGGATTCTTGGGTTACGCAACCGTCGAAACTATACAAAAGATTAAGTTGATTAAAATTATTTTAATTCAACGACACAACCTGCTGCTTCAAGATCTTTTTGTGCTTTTTCAGCATCTTCTTTTTTAGCACCTTCCAAAACTGTTTTTGGAGCTGATTCTACGAAAGCTTTAGCTTCTCCTAAACCCAATTCTGGTTTAAGAACTCTGACTGCTTTGATAGCACCAATCTTGTTTGAACCTGCGTCTTTTAAGATAACATCAAACTCAGTTTGTTCCTCAGCTGCTGCAACTGCGCCACCTGCTGCTGGCATAGCACCCATCATCATAGGGGCTGCTGCACTCACACCAAATTCGCTCTCGAGAGCTTTTACTAATTCTGAAACTTCAATTAAAGATAATTCTTTAACTGCGTCTACGATTTTTTGCACCTTTGCGGAAAGTGCTTTTGTTTCTTCTGACATATTATTCCTTTCTTATTTATACCTTTTGGTATTTGTTTTAATGGTCAGTTAATACTATTTTTGTGCCAAGTTTAGTTGGCGAGTTTTCAAATTTATAATTATTTTTTCTAAACTAGGACATTTTTCTCTAAATACGTTATTTACCCTTATCTGCAATTGCTTGTAATGCGTATACCAGATCTCTCGATCCAGCTTTAAGAACATTGACCAATCCAGTGGCTGGACTTTGAAGTCTGTTAATAAGCATGGAGATGAGTTCATTTTTGCTAGGAAGTTTACTTAGTTCTTCAATTTCTTGAGCAGAAAGAACTTTTTCATCCATAAAACCTTGTTTAATTTCTAATTTATTTGCATCTTTGTGAAAAGAGAAGAGTTTCTTTATTGCAACTACGGCATCTTCATAAGAGAGGACGATGGCATTCATGCCTTCTAATGAAGAAGTGAGTTTACCTTTGCCAATTGCGAGATCAATTAAAGTGTTTTTAGCGACAATCACTTCGCCACCTGCTTGAGATATTTCACTTCTAAGTTTTACTTGATCATTAGCGCTGGTGCCTGAGTAATCAACAATTGCTAATGATTTAGCGCGAGCGATTTTTTCTTTCAAAATCTCGACTTTTTGTAAGTTTTGTTTATTTGGCATAAGTTTTCCTATTTAATATACAAATATATTTGCTTCTGTTTTAAACAAAGAATTAGAGGAGGAGAATAAGTTTGAGTTGTTTGATTAATAATTGATTTGTTTATTTTTTCAATTAATAAATCATTACACTTAATTTTATGATCTCAGCCTCGGCGTGTCTTATTTACTAAACTCTAGTGGACTAGGTATTAGTTTTGCGCGCTGTCTTTGGATGACAGAGTTGAATTATATCACAAAAATATTTTTTTGGTACAAATCAATGTGAAACAAATAACATGGGAAATATTTATATCTGAATAGAGTTTTGCTTATTTATTACTCATTGCAATTTTCCTCAAGATGAATTAGACTGATCGACGTAATGAAAAGTAATATAGTTTCATCCACTAGCAATCATGCATATCGCTTCCAAATTAAGATGGGAGAGGTTTGTATACTTGCAGGGTAAGAACTAAATTACGAAGTAAGCGCACAACCTCTCAACAAAACGAGAGGTTTTTTCTTTTTAAGGGCGCTTTTTATTAAATTTTGAGGTTAATTAGTTAACTCGGTTTAATATAAGCTCCCTTAATAAGCTAGGTATTAATTGTTTTGTGCGCGAGAAAGGAATTATGAAAGCAGGAACCACTGCTTTGCCATATAGTAGAAAAGCATTACAGTCATTGGCTGATAATCTTAAGATTCATCGATCAATGCTTTGGTTGGATCCTGTGACTAATAGTATTAGTATTAAGCAATTTGATTCACAAGATAGGCAATTGAATTTACAAGATGATTTTAGAGAATAATTTTTAAGATTATTTTCTGAAAAATCGATAAATTTAATTTTTTTTGAAATTATTAAAATGTATTACAAAATATTGACTACCATTTTAACTATGAACCCCGTTTAGGGTGTGGCGTAAGTTATTTCAAAAATTGATTTAATAAAGCTCCCCAGACGGGGAGCTTTATAATTGATGGCTAAGGATATATGAATTGGCAGAGAAGTAAGTGGGTAGGCAAACGAGATGGTGGGGCGGATAAATATGATTAGAAATAATTGCTTAACACAGATTTATACAAAACATTATAATTAACAAAGAAAATGAAAGTTAATATGAATAAAAATATACAAGCATTAAGACATTCTGCTGCTCATTTGTTGGCAGCAGCCGTATTAGAACTTTACCCAGAAGCAAAACCAACTATTGGACCTGCAATTGATGATGGGTTTTACTATGATTTTGATTTTGGTGAAGACCAGATCAGCGAGAATGATTTACTTGGAATTGAGAAAAAGATGAGGTTTTTAATTAAGGGTTGGGGAAATTTTGAACGTCAAGAAATTAGCGCAGATGAAGCCTATGAAATGTATAAAGATAATCAATATAAAACAGAATTAATTGATGAATTTGTTAAAGATGGCGAAATTTTATCACTTTATAAATCTGGAAATTTTACTGATTTATGTCGGGGTGGACATGTTGAAAAACCCGCTATAAATATAAAATATTTCAAACTGCTTTCAGTAGCTGGCGCATATTGGCGTGGTAGTGAAAAGAATAAAATGCTTACAAGAATTTATGGCACAGCCTTTTTTACTCAAGAAGATTTGGATGCATTTCTTAAAATGAAAGAAGATGCGAAAAATCGAGATCATCGAAAATTGGGCAAAGAGTTAGGATTATTTGTCTTTTCTGACACCATAGGCAAAGGTTTGCCATTATGGACAAAAAAGGGATCTGTAATCAGAAGAGAATTGGAAAACTTCGTGGTTCAAGAAGAAATAAAAAGAGGATATGAACATGTTTACACCCCTGACATTGCTAATTTAGATTTATATAAAAAATCTGGTCACTATCCATATTATAAAGCTTCAATGTATGCTCCGATTAAAATTGAAGACGAAGAATATATGCTTCGTCCAATGACTTGTCCTCATCATTTTGAATTATATTTATCCCAGCCACATTCTTATAAAGAATTGCCAATTAGAATTGCAGAATTAGCTAAATTGTATCGTTTCGAAAAATCTGGAGAATTATCAGGTCTGATGAGAGTTAGAAGTTTCTGTTTGGCCGATGCACATATTATTTGTAGCAAAGATCAAGCTAAAGAAGAGATCAACAATGTTATTGATTTAATTGAATATATGACCAATGTTTTTGGCTTAGAAGCTGGCAGCGATTATTCTTATCGACTTTCCTTGGGAGATAGACAAAATGAAGAGAAATATTTCAAAGATGATCAGGCTTGGGATTTTGCCGAAGATGTTTTGCGATCAGTTTTAAGAGAAAGAAATTCCAATTTTGTTGAAGCAGAAAATGAAGCTGCTTTTTATGGTCCAAAAATTGATGTCCAAATGAAAAATGTTAATGGTAAGGAAGACACAGCATTTACAGTTCAATATGATTTTGTAATGCCCAAAAGATTTGATCTCAAGTACACGAATGACAAAAATGAAACTGAACAGCCTATTGTGATTCATCGATCGTCTATTGGTGCTATTGAAAGAACGATTGCTTTCATAATTGAAAAATTCGCAGGTAGATTTCCGGTTTGGATATCACCAGTTCAAGTAAAGATTTTGCCAATTTCTGATAAATTTTTAGATTACGCCAAAAGAGTTGAGACCCAACTTAAAGAAGCTGGAATTCGAGTTGAAATTGACGATAGAGCAGAGCGTTTGCAAGCTAAGATCAGAGATGCAGAAATGGAAAAAGATCCTTATATGCTTGTTGTTGGAGAAAAAGAAGCCTTCGAAAGTACCATTACTGTTAGAAAGCGTGATACAAAAGATCAAGTTGTTTTAGCGGTCGATGAATTCATCAAAAATATTAGAGCAGAAATTTCAAGCTTTTTTCACGATTAGGGGTTTAAGAATTTCTTCTGTAACAGGACCTATAAAAGCAAGACCAATTGCAAGTGTAAGTAACTCAAAACTTAGATGCGTGGTTTTAAAGATGTCATTGCCTAGGTATACAACTGCTAGCGTGACTAGAGTACCAAAAAGAACTGAATATGGAATCCATTTATTATTTGTAAATCCTAATTTAAATATGCTTTTATCTAATGATCTTGCGGTAAAAGCTCTAAGTAGTTCTAACATAGAAAGTGTCACAAAAGCCATTGTTTGAGCCATTGCGGTAGATGTTTTAAAACCAATAAAATATGAAATCATCACAGCAAATGTAGCAATTATGGTCATACTAGCTATGTTAAGCCACATTTGTTTTGTAACAATAGATTCATCTTTATTGCGCGGTGGTAAGTTCATTAGAGTTGGATCACCGGGCTCACGTGACATTGCAATGGCCGGAGCTGCATCTGAAACTATATTTAACAGTAACAACATAATAGCAGTGAGTGGAACAGGCACCCCAATAATTGTTGCAACCACAAATATGCCAATTTCAGCCATGTTGCAGCTCAGCAGGTATCCTACAAACAATCTTATTCTGTGTAAAATATATCTTCCTTCTTCAATAGCATCTACTAAAGTTTTATAGTTATCATCAAGAAGAACTAAATCAGCCGCCGATTTAGTAACATCACTACCTCTTTGACCCATAGCTACACCAACATGCGCTGCTTTAATTGAAGGAGCATCATTAACTCCATCTCCAACCATCGCAACCAAATATCCTGACTCTTGGAATAAATCAACTATGTATGATTTATGACTTGGTGAAACTCTTGCAAATATATTGGCATTTAAAATTCTGTTTACTTGTTTTTTTTCAATTGCTTCATCTAGTTGGTCTCCTGTCATCACTGCGTCTTCAGATAAGGATTCATCTTTTGTAATAAGTCCAATCATTAGACCAATGCTTTTGGCAGTGATTGGGTTATCACCAGTTATCATAATTGGTCTAATCCCAGCTGCTTTTGTTAAAGCAATGGCGTGGGGAACTTCTTCTTTTGCCGGATCACTTAAGCCGACAAGTCCAATTAAAATTAGATTGCTTTCAGCTTTATCTCTATGTGTTTTCGAACTAAATTTTTCCATTGTTTTTTCTGCAAGCGCAATCACCCTCAAACCTTTGGATGTCATTTCTAATAGTTGAGATTCAATTTTCTCCTTTTGGGATTTATTAATTCTTTCTATTTTTTGATCTGAAGTAAAATAATGTGTGGTGTGGTTTAAGAGTACTTCTGGAGCTCCTTTGGTTGCAATAAGGTATGTATGGCTATTGGGATGGGGAAGTAGTTTGAGATGCTTTTCTTGATCTTGTTTACTGCCAATAATTTTTGAAAAACTATGAACTGTCGACATTCTTTTTAATGAACTGTTAAATTCAAACTCAAAAATTTGTTGAATGTCGGGTAAGTTGATGGCACTTTTTTTTACCCAATCAAAAAGCGCACTGTCTGTAGGATTTGAGTTTGTATTGCAAAGTTTAGCAACTCTCATCAGTCTACCCAGTAATGGCGATGTCTTCTTCATGTTTTTTCCATCTAATTGATCAGTTGTCCATGTTTGGGTTACAGACATTTTTCCTGTGGTAAGTGTTCCCGTTTTATCAGTTAGAATAACTGAAATGCTGCCTAAAGCTTCTACAGCTTTCAATTTTCTAACTAATGCTTGTTTCTTGACCATGGCTTGGGTACCAAATGCTAAACAGATTGTAATTACTGCTGGTAATCCCTCTGGAACTGCGGCAATTGCCAGTGCGACAGCTTCTAAAATTGCTTCCAAGAGATTTTCACCCCTTACAAATACATTTAAAAAGAGAACTATTAGAACCATACCAATTAAAATACTACTGAGTAGTTTTCCAAGTTTTTCGAGCTGTTCTTCTAAAGGTGTGGGCTCAGATTGAGTATCTTGAAGCAGTGTGGCAATTTTTCCCAGTTCTGTGTTCATTCCAGTTGCTACAACTATAGCGGTGAGTTTTCCTTCAATTACAAGGGTGCCACTGTATGCCATATTGGTTCTTTCTGCCAGTGGAGTATCTTCTTTTAATTCATCTGCACGCTTGCTCGATGGCATAGATTCACCTGTGAGCGTAGATTCATCTATACTGACATTGTTTGATTCAATGATTCTTATATCAGCTGGTACTGCGTCACCAGCTTTTAGGATAACAATGTCACCAATAACTAAATTTTTTGTGTCAATTATTTGCAGTTCGCCGTTTCGACGAACTTGAGTGGATCTAGATTCTAATTTCTTAAGGTTTTTTAGAGATTCTTCGGCTTTGGCGTCTTGCACGTATCCCAAAATTGCCATAAAAAGAATAATGGCAATGATTAAGACTCCATCGATTATTTCGCCGGCAATAATTGAAATTATTGCACCTACTATCAGAATCCATACTAGGTAATTATTAAATTGAGCTAAAAGTTTTTGCCACCAATAGACCTTTTCTTGCTCATCAATTTCATTGTTTCCAAACTCGCTAAGTTTTTTATTTACTTGATTTTCTGACAGTCCTTTTTTTATAGATGTATCAAGATAAGAAAGTAAAGCATTTACTGGAACCGAATGGAATATATATTTAGTCATAGGTACAATTTTATCATTGATCTTGATAATATATTGATATACTTTTCAATTTTGTAGTCCGAGAGCTTTGTAGCATATTGATATGTTTTTACCTCGCTTCATGTGAGTTTGATAATATATTGACATACTTTCAACCTCAAACTCTGAGTTATCAAAGGTTAATATTCAAAAAAAGCCCTCAATTATTGAAGGCTTTTTAATTTTTTTGGTTTAATTTGGTTTAATTTGGTTTAATTTAATTTGGCTTAATTTATTGAAGTTAAACAATTTATTTTATTTTAAATTGATTATTTTTCTATTTCTAATTTAACGCTTGGACTCATGGTAGCGGATATTGATGCTCTGTGAATTTTTCCTTTTAGCTTACTAAATAAATATTCAATATTTTCAACAATTTTTTTATCATCAAAAGAAGTTTTTCCAACTGTGACATGAATTACCGGTTGTTTTTTCTCTGTTTTAAGATCAAAACTTCCTTTTTCAAGCTCTGCCTTTTTTTCATTTGGTTTAGAAGTGACAGTTCCATTCTTCGGATTTGGCATTAGTCCTTTTGGACCTAAAACACGAGCATACTTTGCCAGTTTTGGCATAAAAGCTGGGGTAGTAACTAATGCATCGAAATCGATTTCACCAGCTGCAATTTTTTCAATGAGTGCGTCATCGACAATAGAAACTTTAATGGATTTGCCCGTTGAATTTGGTAAACTGAAAGTTCCAACTTTTCCAACTTCATTGATTACACCATCAATGGTAATAGATCCATCAAACTTTGAATATGAAAGAGTTTTAATTAATTTTACTGCTTCTAAAGCTGAATATTTTTTGGTTTTATCTACCCGCGCTCTATTAGAAACATATTTTTTGCTTCTAATTCTTTTAGAAACTTTTTTTGTTTCCATTTTTGCTTCTACTTTGTCTTCGGCGGTTGTTGATATATCTTCAACAACTTTGACAACTGTTTCTGATGCGGACATATCCACATTTTTTTTAGATCCCATATTTCCTCCTATCTCCTTGAAAGCTATGTGAGTTGGGGACTCATGACTCGCGTCAGCTTTAAGTTTTAATGATATTTTTATACTATTCTTAGTGGTTTATCTTAAAATAATTTAATGTTTGTATAAACAAGTATCAGCGAGTTGTCGCTTTAGCTACCAATAATGGAGCATGACTTGTGTTATAAATATTAAATTATTTGATGCAACCTATTTAATCTCAACACCCATACTTCTTGCAGTTCCTGAGACAATTTTAATTGCTGCTTCAATGTCACTAGTGTTTAAGTCCGGCAATTTTTTTTCTGCAATTTCTTTTACTTGGTTCATATTTAATGTTCCAGCAACTTCTTTTCCCGGGGTTTTACTTCCAAGCTTAAGTTTAAGAGCTTGTTTGATTAATGCGCTTACCGGTGGTAACTTTAAGATGAAAGTGAATGACCTGTCTGCATAAACTGTAATTTCAGCAGGGATTGTTTGACCTTTTTGATCTTGAGTTTTTGCATTGTATTGCTTCAAGAAATCCATCATGTTGATACCTGCTTGTCCCAAAATTGGTCCTACTGGAGGAGCTGGGGTAGCTGTACCTGCTGGTAAATTTAACTTAAGAACATTAATAATTTTTTTTGCCATATTTTTTTTGCGCCGGTGATGTATTGCACCGATTCACACTTTCTATTTTTAAACCTTTTTAACTTGGAGGAAGTCTAGAGTAACTGGTGTTTCTCTGCCAAAAATGTTGACTAGAACTTCCACTTGTCCTTTTTCCTCATCTATTGAGTTGACAGTTCCAAGGAATTCATTGAATGGGCCATCAGTAATTCTAACTGCTTCACCTTCAACATAATCAGCCTTATATTGAGGAGCACCTTGGCTCATGTATTTTTTAATTGCTTCGACTTCATGTCTTGGAAGTGGGGTAGGTTTGTTTCCAATGCCGACAAATCCAGTAACACCCTGTGTTGTTCTAACTGCTAGCCAAGAGTTATCTGTTAATTCCATTTGGACCAACATGTATCCTGGAAAGATTTTTTCACTTATGGTTTTTCGTTGACCTCTTTTAATTTGAATTTTTTCTTGAGTTGGTATTAGGACTGAAATTATTTTACTTGTTAGGTCTAAAGTTTCAGCACGTTGTTTTAAGGTTTCAGCCACTTTGTTTTCGTGACCAGAATATGTATGTACAACATACCAGCGAGCCTTTTTATTTTCTTGAGTTGAGATAACCACTAGGTTAGGGGTTTTAACCTTAACTTCTTGAATTTCTGGCACTTCTGGTGCAATTTGTTTTTTATTAGTCATAATAAATTCTTTATAAAATACCTGTCATTAATTTTTGGAATATAAAGTCTAATAATACAATATATAAACCGACGACCAAACTTACTCCAATAACTAACAAAGTCATATCCTGAGTTTGTTTTTTACTAGGCCATGTGACCTTCTTAATTTCACGAATAACTTCATTTATATAGGTTGAGGCCTTAAGCATAGGCAAGTATTGTAACAAATAACTTGATAATTTGAAACACGAACCTTAATTTTGGTCTTTTGATTTTTCATTAAGCCTAGTCAACAATTCTTTTACCCGTTCGTTTTGGGAGTATTTTGTAGCATTTCCAGGCATAATATTGGAATTAACAGCGTGTGTCTCAAGATCTATATGTTTGGTATCAACTTTATGTAAATCGGAATCTTGTGTTCTTGAATTCATTGCGCGTGCAATTAAAAAGACAACTAATGATGCGATTAAGAGACCGACACCGATTAAAATTATTGTTGTTGGAAGACTTTGTTGTTTGTCTTTTAGTAAATTTAATAACAAATCAAATAATGTTTCTTCCGTAGGGATTTCGTCATCAGAGAATGGAGCAACTTTTTGAGTTGGGTCGGTGGTTTGATTTTCTTGGAAAATTAATTCTGAGTCAGGAATGACATCATCGCCTTTTTTTAAAGGAACAATTGGAACTGGGGTAGAATCAATAGTTGAATCTGCTTTTTCAACAGAATTATCTTCTTTTGGATCAGTGTAGATTGTAGAAACAGTTTTATTTGTAGTTGCCGAACATGTAAGACTACTTGGATTAGTAACCAATCTGCATACGTTGGAATAACATCGCAAATTAATTTCACAATCTGCATTAGTATTGCATGCTTCACCGCAATTATTGACGGTTGCAGTTTCCTGTGCTTGGGTTAGAGCTGCACAGCTCGTGCTTTCAACATTATTTGGATTTCGACAAGTTCCTTCCCAACATCTTAATCCTTGAGCACAATCAGATGAATTGTTACAGCTTTGGTTACATTGTTTGTTTGGTCCAGTATTTTGAGAACTTGAGCACGTTGCGCTAGATGGGTTAGTGGCTAGCCTACATTTTTTGCCATCGCCAGTGTCAAAACATCGATAGTTAGCCTCACAATTTGCATTGGAATTACAATTTTGATTGCATTGGTAAATTGAGACTTGATCAATCTGAGCTATTGTTTCAGTAGTTTCTTTTGTTTCTTGAGTTTGATTATTTTCTTCAGTCTGAGTACTTTCCTCAGTTTCAGTAATTGGACATGGAGCAAATTGACACTCTGGGGGAATTCTGCTTACGTATGTGCCGTCTGGACATTGAAAAACATCATCGGTGCATTGGTCTCCTCCTCCAGAATTTTCAATAATTTTAAATTCTACAGCTTTAGCATCAATAGTGTAGGCTAGAGCAAATGTCTCAAGGAATGTGTTATCTTCATCAAAATTAATCGCTATTTTCCCTTTTTCCAGAGGGACAAAATCAATTAATAAAAAAGGTATATTTTTTTCTGGAGCCAGCAAATCCATATTATTTATCTTTGCGGTCAGTTTTACCAGAAATCCATCATCAACTTTCTCAATTTCTAGTTCTTCTGCATAAAAACCTGAGCTTTCATTGATTGAAACATTGGGAGTTTCAATTTGGTCATTAATTATATTAAAAACAAGATGGGTTTTGATTACACGCAGATTGGTGTTCAAGTTAAATGAAATTCTGGCATTCTCACCAACAAAAAATGTTTGACTTGGGTAGGTTGGGGTAATGCTTGGCCATGGGATCTGAACATTTGAAGCTTCTGAAGCATCGCTTCTTAATTCCGAAGATGAATTTAATGGTTTTTGGATAAAAATTAAACCGAGTATTCCAGCAATTACAAATAAAAACCCGACAAACGGAATTAGCCTACTGGAATTACCCATGAGCTTCTTAATAATTGATGCGTTATTTTTCATCAATTGTAAGTATAAACCATTTTTTTGTTCTAGTAAAAGAGTCTAATTAATATTGATGAAGTTTTTTATTAAATTGTTCAAGAATTTAATAGATTGTAAAAACTTAAATCCAGAAAATGCGTTTACTAGTTTATTGAATGAAAAAATATGATTCGTGTTAGAATAGAGATATTAAGATTGAATATAACGAAATATAATTAGGGAGAGTAAAAATATGGAAAAAAAAGTAAGAAAAGCCATAATTACTGATGCCGGATTTGCAAGTCGATATTTGCCAATTACTAAAACAGTTCCAAAAGGAATGTTGCCATTGGGAAATAAACCTATTATGCAATATGTTGTAGAAGAATGTGTTGAGGCAGGTATAGAAGAAATTATTATCGTTGCTACCCCTGAGGGAAAGCCAATTTATGAGGATTATTTCAATAATAGTGTGAATAAAATTAAAAAACAATTGACAGTAATGGGCAAAGTTGAACGATATGAACCTGTGCAGGCGGTGCTAGATTTCCCAAAAATTGTAGTGATCACTCAAGACGAAACATTACCTTATGGCAATGGATCTCCAGTTGTTTCTGCCCAAAAATTTCTAGAGGGAGAAGATGCGTTTTTGGTTTTATATAGTGATGATGTAATTTTTGGCAAGTTTGGCGACTCAAAACTCATGGTGGATCTCTATAAGGAAAATCCTGGAATTGATGGAGTAATTATGGCTCAAGAGATAGAAGCTGAAGAAGTAGATCACTACGGGATAATTTCGTTTAAAAAAGGATCTGAAACTGATTTAGATAATATTATTGAAAAACCAGAAATTGGAACAGAACCTTCTAGACTAGCTTCATATGGTAGATATTTATTGACTGCAAAGATTTTTGATTATTTGATTAGTTCTAATACGGGTAAGGATAACGAACTTTGGACCGTAGATGCTATTACAAAAGTTGCTAAAAAGGGAAGAGTTTTGGTTGGTAAAAGTGAAGCAACCTGGTTGACTACTGGAGATCCTGAGAATTATTTTAAGGCTCATATGAGATTTGTTTACGATTATGAAAAATTTGGTAACAAGTTGCAATTCTGGTTAGATGAGTTTAAAAAATAATTTTTGCTGACTTTATTATAAACTAATATATAAAATTATAGCAAAAGATGAGTTGAGACAAATTTGGTTGTTAAAAAAAACGATATAAAATATATAATAAAAATAATAAGTAGATCTTTAACAGTCGAGTGTGAAGGATTCGCATCATATTTTTCCTGAACATTATTTATGAGGGTCCATAGATTATCTTTTATTACTGAGGTATTAAAAGTGTCTTACCCACCTGCTTACTGCGGGAAAAGCCGTAATCCTTCACGCTCGGGTGTTAAACTTCAACATATTTTTGAGTAATTTTCTTCTTTCTTGTTTAGTTGATGATTTTCAGACTTTTTAATGATAAAATTCCTGTCTGATCTTTATTGATTTTGTTGTTTAAAATATATGTTTTTACTGCCCAGGTAGTTCAGTGGTAGAACGCCATCTTGGTAAGATGGAGGTCGAGGGTCCAATTCCCTCCCTGGGCTCAAATAATAATTGATATACTATTGCTATATAATAAATAGATAAAATTGTAAGGAAAATTAAGAAGAATTTTATTGAATAAATTATTTTAGCCAGGTTACCCAAGTGGTCAACGGGGGCAGACTGTAAATCTGCTGACATACGTCTTCAGAGGTTCGAATCCTTTACCTGGCACCAAGAGCTCTTTGTAATTGCCACCTTAGCTCAGTTGGTAGAGCAACGGTTTTGTAAACCGTAGGTCCAGAGTTCAAATCTCTGAGGTGGCTCAAGTCGATCACATACATTTTGGAGTATGTTAAAAAAAGTCTGCCAAATGGTTACTTATCAAATGAATTGTTAATCAAAAAAGATTAGCTTAGGGATTTAAGACTAATGGCCGTAGCCAGAGAAGGTACTCTTTGGTATAATACGGCTCTGTTAAATTAATAAAAAAATAATTAAGAGTAAATAATATGGCAAAAAAAAGCAAAGGCCCAAGACAAATTGTTGGATTAAAGTGTAGCGTTTGTAATGCGTTTGGTTATGTGACTGAGTTTAACAAAAATAACGAACAGTTGAAAAAACAAACAAGTAACGAGTCTACTTTTCCATTAAACAAGTATTGCAAAGTTTGTCGCAAACACACAGAACACAAACAAGCTAAAAAATTAAAATAATTTTTGAATTTTTTCTTTTTCTAGGTCTTTATTTTTCTGAGATTTTTAATTGTATCAATTATTTTTTGATTTCCATTAAGAAATAAAGAATCGATTGAGTGGGCGTTATTCATGGCTTTTTCAATCCATGACTGTGATTTTCCCGAAGTTGAGGCGAGAACTTTAAGTTGAGGAACAATATTTTCAGTGTTTGCTTTTCGAGAAATATCTTTTTGTTCAAAAATTTCTCGAATTTTTTCTTCCCATTCACCCCATTCTGCTAAAGTAAGTATAAATGAACCAGATGCGGCGGCATCATAGGCCATATCGCCAGAGGGTTTTGATAAAAATCCGTCCGCCCAAGGAAAACCATATTTAATAAGCAATTCATTGGCATTAACTAGTTGTGGATGGTAAATAATCCTTAGTTTTGCATTTGGTTCATCTAATTCCGAAATTTTGACTCGGAATTTTTTGGCTAAATTTTTGACTTCATTTTGAATATCTAAATGGGTAGCTGAATAAATTAATAATCGATATTTTGGTTTTTCTTTTTTAAGTTCAGGAAGAAGCTGTTCTAAAATTGCTTGAATTTCATTTTTATTAGTTCCTAAGCCTCCTGTAGTAACACAAAGATTAATCAAACCATTTCTCCAAGGAATTTTTTTATTTCGAGCCTTAATAATTCTAGGATCGACGGGTGGACCAGTAACAAAAATTCTATTTGGATCTGCTTGGATTCCTAAATTGGTTGCTTTTTCTAGGAATTCAATTTTGGTTGATT
This sequence comes from Pseudomonadales bacterium, assembly GCA_020632265.1. GTDB lineage: Bacteria > Patescibacteriota > Microgenomatia > UBA1400 > PJMF01 > VFLK01. The sequence goes on from JACKFW010000001.1 coordinate 840,370, forward strand.
CGTCAAAAACACAAAAAATAATATTTTTTTGATCAGCATATTTGACATATTCTTCTCTGACATGAGGATCGGTAATTACCTGTACTATTTGTTTTCCTTGTCCAGCCAGAATATTTCCTGCGGCAATATGGAGAGATAAAATTGGCGAATGAATATGTTCAGTTAAATATAATAATGGAGGAGTTATGCTTTTAAGAATTGGTAATTTTGATCTTCCAAAAGTATCAACGATGTCTTTAAGTTTTTTTAGAATTGGATGTCGTGCAAGAGTTTTACCAACTGCTTCAGTAAAAGTAATTGAAGACCAGTTCTTGTGAGATACGTAGTTGGTGGGGTCCACCACCCAAGCTTTATTGGGATCAATTTTATTTCCCCATGCTTTAATAGCAATTCCAGCTGCCATGGAATAATGGGCTCTGGAAAAAACTACATCTCCAATTGTGTCATCGTCAGGATATCCATGAGATTTTTTGAGATCTTCTTTATAACTAGCTGATACAGTGATAATTGGAATTTCACTTTTTTCGAGGAATTCTTTGTCTTTTTTGAGTGATTTAATTAAATAAGGGTCAAATAGTTCGGGCATATATAATAAATTATATCTTAGATAAGGTCGATTTATCCAGTGGTTAAAGTTTGTTTACTTGATACTTAGTAAATAGTCTTTAGTTTTTCATTTAATTAATTTAATTTCGAAATTTTTTAGCTAAATTTTTGACTTAATAAATTTGTTGTTAATACTTGGTTTATATCGGATTTTTTATAGTTAAAATGATAAAATGCTTCTAATGGAAATTAGGGCCATAGTTTAGCGGTAGAATAGAGGTCTCCAAAACCTTTGACGGGGGTTCGATTCCCTCTGGCCCTGCAAATATTTTCTAATTTGATACAATAAAAGTATGAATCAAGATGAGCAAAGAATTCTTGCAGCAGCTGGCTGGTGCTTAAATAACCACCAAATTCCCAAATCTTTAAGTGATGGCAATTCTATTTGGAACTATTCTGGTTCTATTTCCAATTCTGAACTTAGACTGTACGAGGAAGATGGGCTGAACGTAATAATAAATAGAAGCGAAGTTAAAGAAATACTTCCAATTAGTCCAGAAAATAGAAATATCAAATATGGGGAAAAGAAGTGGCTAAATGGTGAATTGAACAGCAAATTCTATAATGGCATATTTTTTCTTCATGATGATATGAAGGTTTCTAGAGCTCTCGATGACTATTTAGATATTTCTCACCTAAGTGTGCGAATTGAAGGTGGACCAACCTTTTCAATTATAAAATAGGTTCTAACATCCTTCACTAGTCCCTGCAACGCATTTTTTACTCGATATAGAAAATAAAAAACACTCAAAGGACACTCGGAAGTTTAAGCTTTAATTCATCTGATATAATTTCACCATGCAATTTAGAAAAATATCCTTTCCAAATGTAGTTCCGCCAACTGAATTTCCAGACGATGTAAAACTTTCTCTTCCAAACAATAGTAATTTACCAACAGACCAACAACATTACTTATTATTCATTCCTTGGGAAGAAAGCTATCTCATTGGGATTCCTCGACAATATGTAGATTTCTTCAAACGAGTATTGCCACATCTCCATACAAGAACAACTGATGTGCATACTGCGGTCTGCCTAGGCTATCTTGACGAGCTATTGTCTCAATTTGACCAACCGATCAATGAAAGAGTTGTTGCTTTAGCACTTATTCTTCATGACAGTGGTTGGAGCAAGCTTTCAGAAAAAGAAATAGCCATGAGCTTAGGTGTTTCAGGTCTGAAACTTACAGAAGGTGCCAAAAATCCCAAGGAAAAGCACGCGCTTGAAAGTGCGAAGATAACTACCAAAATGTTGAATGACTACGATTTCATTCCACCACTAAATGAAAAAGAAAAAGAACTTATCATCCAAGCTGTGCTTTATCATGACAAACCTGAAGAAGTTGCAGGGGCTGAAATAGAAATGCCCATTGAGATACAATTGCTAGTTGATTTAGATCATCTTTGGTCTTTTACCCATCAAAATTTTTGGCAAGACACTTTACGTAAAGGAGTTCAGCCCAAAGAATATGTACAAAATTTACAACGAGACATTGATGATTATTTTGTTACTGATCAGGGTAAAGAATTAGCCCTGAAATTACTTAACGAGAGACTTGATGAAGTAGAGGTAATTGAAAAATAGGTTCGAACATCCTTCACTAGTCCCTGCAAAAAACTAATTTTTGCCTATATACCAATATAATTTATACTAAAAGATTGCATATTTTTATCATTTAATCAATATACTTGTTATATAAATAAACTCTCATCATTTTTAGATAATTTTGTACATGATAAAATAAACTATGCTTGAAGAGGATAAATCAAAAAATTCAGAAATGGTCAAACTACCGACGTTAAAAGATTGGATTGATAGACTAAGTGAGTTGAGAGATAAGATTTCTCCAGAAAAAGAATATTTAATTGGAGCATTTGCGACATATATGTATTTGCTAATTTTAGTTAGTCCTGAATCATTGCCTGGGCAAATTCAGCCAATGCTAGAGATGTTGAATGGAATTGATAAGAGTAGTTTTAGTCTTAAATTGACAACAATGATTGCGTTTACTGGCTCAGTAGACGGTGCTAGAAGAATTGTTTTAGAGAGACTGCCTTCTTATAAAGCATATTTACAAGTATTTTTATTAAACAAATTTGAATAACAATTTCAATCCTTTGTTAGTTCGTTGATTATATAATTATAAGCCCAAAACCACCTCCCGACTCGAGGAAAAATAGGTTCGAACATCCTTCACTAGTCCCTGCAAAATAAAATAAATCCCGAATGGGATTTCTTTTATTTTATGGGGTTGATAGGTGAATTTACCCATGCGAAGCATAGTTCTACCACATGGCGAACAAGCGAGAGCGCAGTGAGCCGGGTTAATGCATGCGAGCCAACTTACAGGAAGTATGATGTGGCGAGTCGCAGATTCCCTTTGGCCCTGCAATATCCTATAATAGTTATTCCGTCAAACAAAATGTGTTATAATTTCTCTAGTTGTTTATGGTAATGACAGAAAAATCTCCAGTTTTAATGAGAGCTAATCCAGTTGAATTAGTTAAATTAGTTTGGTCTAATCGAGATAAAATTCCTAATTTTTTAAGCAGTTAAGAGAAATTATTAATGACGGAAAAGATTTAAATAAGAGATCTCTTTATGAAGATCTTAACCATATTAACGAATTATTTGGTACTTCAATTGAAATTGATGGTGTTGAAAATATTCCAAAAGAGGGTGGTGTAGTTGTTGTAACATCTCATGTGGTCAATGTTAAAAACGCTCCGGGATGGAAGAACAAAAATGTCAATCCGTTTTGGTGGGCGAGTGGGATTGCTGAGGGTGTTAAAAAAGCTAGAAATGAAGAAATTCATCCAGTTGTCTATTCTCCAGGATCAAGCCTTTACACTCAAATAATCAGAGATGTATTTGATGGTTTTCCAGTTAGTCATAAAAAAGATGATAAAAGGAAAAATCACGAATCGATTATGCTGGCAAGAAAAGCAGTTGATCGAGGACAGGTAGTTTTAATAGCACCTGAGGGTGAAAATAGGATTGGTTTAAGTAAACCTCACTTGGGTGGAATTAGTCGCTTACTTAGTAGTAGAACTATGTTTGTTCCAGTAGCTTTTTTTGAATTGGAGTCTGGAGGTGATTTTTCGTATAAAGTTATTTTTGGAAAGCCAGTGACCTGTGATTTTGATTTACCTCTTCCAAAAAATTCAAGTGATTCTTTGCCACTAGATGAAGATGATAGAAATAGAGTTGATGATTTTGTAGATTATTTAATGATTAGAATTGCTTCATTATTACCAGAAGATAAAAGAGGAGTTTATACAGATAAACTTAAATAAGTTCCAACATCGTTCACTAGTCCTTGCAATGTCCTATAATAGTTATATCCCCAAAGTACAGTGACATTTCTTCAATATTTTAATTGCAATAACTTATTGTATAATTTGATAAATGATATATAACAACTTCAATTATGACAATAAATCAATTCAAAATGATTTTGAACTAGAAAAAGTAACAAAACAAATTGAATCAGAATTGATTGAAGGATTTCAATTAAATGAAGATGATGAAATAAAAGTAACTTTCTTCGCTCCAATAGAAATTGGGGTAATAATTAAATCTAAAGAATTTAATATAAAGTTTAGTCTTTTAACTAGAAAAATTGGTCGCTGTGTTGATATTTATAGTATTTCGGTCACAAACAAAGGAGTAGGAGTAGGAAGAAAAGTATTAACGAAAATCGAGGAAATAGGAAAAAAATATAGCTGCAAGATGGTTAATATAATCGGACCCCTAAAGAAAAGTATAAAATTTTACGAAAAACTTGGCTATGTAAAGAAGTATACTTCCCCTTTTGATAGAGATATGGTAAAGATATTGAGTGCTAATTGAATTTATGATTTCAGATAACTTTTTTTATTGATGCTTACTTGATATCTAATAGAAACATAGGTTCTAACATCCTTCACTAGTCCCTGCAAAATAAAATAAATCCCGAATGGGATTTCTTTTATTTTATGGGGTTGATAGGTGAATTTACCCATGCGAAGCATAGTTCTACCACATGGCGAACAAGCGAGAGCGCAGTGAGCCGGGTTAATGCATGCGAGCCAACTTACAGGAAGTATGATGTGGCGAGTCGCAGATTCCCTTTGGCCCTGCAATATCCTATAATAGTTATTCCGTCAAACAAAATGTGTTATAATTTCTCTAGTTGTTTATGGTAATGACAGAAAAATCTCCAGTTTTAATGAGAGCTAATCCAGTTGAATTAGTTAAATTAGTTTGGTCTAATCGAGATAAAATTCCTAATTTTTTAAGCAGTTAAGAGAAATTATTAATGACGGAAAAGATTTAAATAAGAGATCTCTTTATGAAGATCTTAACCATATTAACGAATTATTTGGTACTTCAATTGAAATTGATGGTGTTGAAAATATTCCAAAAGAGGGTGGTGTAGTTGTTGTAACATCTCATGTGGTCAATGTTAAAAACGCTCCGGGATGGAAGAACAAAAATGTCAATCCGTTTTGGTGGGCGAGTGGGATTGCTGAGGGTGTTAAAAAAGCTAGAAATGAAGAAATTCATCCAGTTGTCTATTCTCCAGGATCAAGCCTTTACACTCAAATAATCAGAGATGTATTTGATGGTTTTCCAGTTAGTCATAAAAAAGATGATAAAAGGAAAAATCACGAATCGATTATGCTGGCAAGAAAAGCAGTTGATCGAGGACAGGTAGTTTTAATAGCACCTGAGGGTGAAAATAGGATTGGTTTAAGTAAACCTCACTTGGGTGGAATTAGTCGCTTACTTAGTAGTAGAACTATGTTTGTTCCAGTAGCTTTTTTTGAATTGGAGTCTGGAGGTGATTTTTCGTATAAAGTTATTTTTGGAAAGCCAGTGACCTGTGATTTTGATTTACCTCTTCCAAAAAATTCAAGTGATTCTTTGCCACTAGATGAAGATGATAGAAATAGAGTTGATGATTTTGTAGATTATTTAATGATTAGAATTGCTTCATTATTACCAGAAGATAAAAGAGGAGTTTATACAGATAAACTTAAATAAGTTCCAACATCGTTCACTAGTCCTTGCAATGTCCTATAATAGTTATATCCCCAAAGTACAGTGACATTTCTTCAATATTTTAATTGCAATAACTTATTGTATAATTTGATAAATGATATATAACAACTTCAATTATGACAATAAATCAATTCAAAATGATTTTGAACTAGAAAAAGTAACAAAACAAATTGAATCAGAATTGATTGAAGGATTTCAATTAAATGAAGATGATGAAATAAAAGTAACTTTCTTCGCTCCAATAGAAATTGGGGTAATAATTAAATCTAAAGAATTTAATATAAAGTTTAGTCTTTTAACTAGAAAAATTGGTCGCTGTGTTGATATTTATAGTATTTCGGTCACAAACAAAGGAGTAGGAGTAGGAAGAAAAGTATTAACGAAAATCGAGGAAATAGGAAAAAAATATAGCTGCAAGATGGTTAATATAATCGGACCCCTAAAGAAAAGTATAAAATTTTACGAAAAACTTGGCTATGTAAAGAAGTATACTTCCCCTTTTGATAGAGATATGGTAAAGATATTGAGTGCTAATTGAATTTATGATTTCAGATAACTTTTTTTATTGATGCTTACTTGATATCTAATAGAAACATAGGTTCTAACATCCTTCACTAGTCCCTGCAAAATAAAATAAATCCCGAATGGGATTTCTTTTATTTTATGGGGTTGATAGGTGAATTTACCCATGCGAAGCATAGTTCTACCACATGGCGAACAAGCGAGAGCGCAGTGAGCCAGGTTAATGCATGCGAGCCAACTTACAGGAAGTATGATGTGGCGAGTCGCAGATTCCCTCTGGCCCTGCAAACGTTCAATTTTTGACTGTAAATAGGCCTTTTTTAATTTAAGTATTTTCAAAATTCAGATACTTTGCTGAAAAATAGTGTTTAGCAATACTTTGATATAATGTTGGCTTATGATTTCTAAAGAACATATTCCACTCGGAGCATACTTTTATCCATTAACTAACTCATGTCCTATTAGAAATAAGAGGGCGAAAGAACTGGGATTTAAGTCTTCAACTAATGAAACACTATTAGCTCAAGAAGCCGAGTCCTTATTTGAAGGACACGATCAACCAAAGACCTACTCTTTAGGTGATCTCGATAAAACAGTTTGGGATGATAGTGACAGGGATTCAATGGCTATACAAATTGAATTAGCTCAGGAGCATGAGCTAGATTTTTTTATTTTTAATTCTTACATGGGAAATAGGTATGGAGTGTTTATGCATGAAGCAAGCGCGCCTTTAGATGACAATTTTTTAGAAATAGTTGATCCGAATGGTATGAAATTTGCTACAATGATTACTAAAGGTGGAACTAGAGCTGCACTTCCAATTCCTTTTGGAGAGGCCTCAAGCGAGCCTAATCGCGACTATGATATCTCTGTTGAATCCGCAAGGGCAATAGTGGACAAGTGTGCTCGAACGTATTGGGATCATCCAAATTATTTATTTTTACAACAAAAACCATATTTGTCTTATTGGTTGCCAGGATTTTCAAATAATAAAATTGCACAACAACATGTTACTGATTTTGTTGATGAAATTTATAATTATTCTCTAAAACAATATGGCATCGATCCTTATTTAGTTGGGGTTATTAAGAGAGCAAACCAAGTTAGAAGTTATATTGAATTGGGATTAGATCATTTAACTTCATATGCCATGTTGGCAGATTTTTCTTCTCAAGCCGATCCCATACAGGTATATGAGGATAGAGTTGAAGCAGTTGGCAAAGAGTGGGCTGAGATAAAAGATTTGGGAGCTATTTTTGTTCCATCCGCTGTTATTGGTTGGGATGGTTCTCCTAGGGGAGAAAAAGGTCGATCATGGAATGAAGTTAAAGGAACTTACCCACACTCGCCAGTCATTATTGATGAAACCCCAGAAAAATTTAGCATTATGCTGGCAAATGCACTAAAGTTTGTAGCAGAAAATGTCCCTAAAGAAGATCGGTATGGTGTTGTTTGCGCTTGGAATGAAGTTACTGAAGGAAGTGCGCTTTTGCCTAGAATATTTGACAATGAACCAAGTTTCGCATATTTAGAAATAATAAAAAATTTAAGTAAGTAGCTTTATAAAAAAGCACGTGAATTTTTTTGACTTACTTATTATAAGCCCAAAACCACCTCCCAACTAGAGGAAAAATAGGTTCGAACATCCTTCACTAGGCCCTGCAAAATAAAATAAATCCCGAATGGGATTTCTTTTATTTTATGGGGTTGATAGGTGAATTTACCCATGCGAAGCATAGTTCTACCACATGGCGAACAAGCGAGAGCGCAGTGAGCCAGGTTAATGCATGCGAGCCAACTTACAGGAAGTATGATGTGGCGAGTCGCAGATTCCCTCTGGCCCTGCATCTCAATTTTTTACTTAATTCCTCTCAAGTATAAGGGTTCTGACCACAACATAGACAGTGAGACAAAATAGAACCTAGGGTATACTTGCAATATATGAGGGATTTTCAAAATATTTCATTGATTATTGTTTCAGGTCCACTTGGATCGGGAAAATCTAGTCTTTGCAAGAAAATTGAAGATGAGCTTGCATTTTCTCGAGTTGATGGTGATTCATTTTTTGTTCCGCTCGAAAAAACTAGTTTGAGTTGGGAGGAAAGAGGACAAAAAAGTTGGCAGTGGATAGCTAGTCAAACAAAAAAACACCTTAGCAGTGGAAAAAAAGTTGTTCTTGATTTTGTTGTAGAAAATGAATTACCTTGGTTTTTGTCACAAATAGAAGAATATAATGTGCGGGTTAAATATATTGTGTTAATTGCTGAAGAAGAAACAATTAAGAAAAGATTGCATAAGAGAGATGGTGGTCTTCAATACTACGAACGATCAAAAGTTCTTTTGGATCAACTGAAAAACGAACCCCAAAATAACAAATATCTGCTAGACACAACTGGGATGACTACTGATGAAGTTTATGATTATGTTGTAAATAACGAACGCTTCATTTTGAAATAGGTTTCAACATCCTTCACTAGCCCCTGCAAAGTAAAATAATCCCGATATTGATAACTTGAAATATTCTGATATATTTTGAGAGATGTCAAATACTGAAAACAGTGTGTATGTTATTTCTTCAGTCAGGGGTGTCTCTGAACTAGAAAGAACAGAAATTGAGCAACATATAAGAAACTTGCGTCAGTCGGGAGAAGAAGTATTTGATCCGTATTTAGACGCACCTCAAACTGATACAAGCGGTCTTGCAATAATACTCGCAGAATTGAATTTCTTGGTAAAGCTGTCAGAGTCTAGTGATCTTGGAAGGGTTGATATTTTTTGGAATCATACAAGTGAGGGTTCAAGGGTAGATGTTGGGATGGCTATAGCCTTAAACCTAAGGATTAATCTGGTTAAAATTTTTAATGAGAATGAGAGCTCTTCTCCTCAACTTGTGTTGCGACTTATTACCGAAATCTGTGAGCTTCAGGAAATGAGTAACTGGCCACCACAAAAACGAAAAGAAATTAGCCCTGATCTTGCCAAAACACTCAGATATTTAGATGAAATAAAAAACTCTGAGCAAATATCAATTAATTGGAATTCATTGGATTCAGAAGAAGCTGAATTTCAGAGATTAATCTTGGGTTTGTCGCTGGGGACAATGGGTAAGAGAAACAAAAATTTAAAAATAAAAATAAGAGATGTTGATGGGTATGTTGACCCCGATGTAAAAAGTTATCCTAATGCAATTTCGGCACTAAATACATTACTGACAACTGAAAATAGGTTCTAACATCTTTCACTAGTTCCTGCAAAAATAATAAATCCCGAATGGGATTTCTTTTAATTTATGTGGTCGATAGGTGAATTTAGCCATGCAAAGCATAGTTCTACCACATGGCGAACAAGCGAGAGCGCAGTGAGCCAGGTTAATGCATGCGAGCCAACTTACAGGAAGTATGATGTGGCGAGTCGCAGATTCCCTCTGGCCCTGCAAAATCCTATAATAGTAATATATTCTTCTCAAACATTGTTTCCAATTTATCTATATGACATAATAAAGTTATGGAAACAGATAAAATCAACACACCAACCCAACTAGAAGTAAATCAATCAGAACAAGCAGGTCCACTGCACACCACACAGCCACCTCAAACAAAGAACATGAAAGTTTGGATGGGTGTTGGGATATTGTTACTTTTTGTAATATCTGCTGGTAGTTACAGATTGGGTCAGAACAATGGCAAAAAATCATCTAGTATTACTGATAGTAAACTGGAAACTTCAAACCCAATAGAGACTGATAATGCTGTGGCATGTACTGCAGATGTCAAAGAATGTCCTGATGGATCATTTGTAGGTAGAGTAGCTCCTAATTGTGAGTTTGAAGATTGTGGAAATACGATTGATGATCAAGAAACTGAGCAGACTATAGAAAAGAATAGTCTTGAAGAAGGCTCAAATGTTTTACTTTACAAAAATGATATTTTTGGATTTATGGTTGAATATCCAATAAGTTATACAGTTGTTGATAAGTTGCAGTTAGATAATGCAGAATGGAGACCCGATAAAGATCTTACTTTTATAGATGATCAAAATATAAAAAATCCTTCAATTTCTCTAAGATTAGATTATGATGGTTATGGAGTAAGTTTTCCGCTCGAAATATGGAAAATAATTTATGATGAGCTTCAACAAAAGCTAATTATTGAGAATAAAGAAGTTCAGGATAGATCCTTTATTAAAGAAGCAACAGGAGAAGATATTAGTAATGTATTGATTGTCACTGGATCAGAAAGAACTATTTTTTCAGACAAGCAAAGGAGTTTGTCTTTTATTTTGAAGTATGAAGGTGAAAAAGATTTAGAAATAGAAAATCAATTTGAAGCATTTATTGAGAGTTTTAAGCTAGTTAAATAAGTTCTAAATAAATAGCATGTTGGAGTGGTCGTTTGAGGAAAAATAGGTTCTAACATCCTTCGCTAGTCCCTGCAAATAACCAATATTTGCCTATAAATCAATCCAAATTGACTAAGTTCTAATATCGTCTACTTGATACTTTTTGTCTGATATACTCATATTATGTATGCCAAATGATGAAATATCAGTTGAGTCACAACCTGTAGCTGAAAAACCTAAACTGAAAGAACAACCTTTACCTCCTCACTGGACCTATTTAATTCATGGGTCAAACTTAGAAAAGCCTCAGTGGCAAGGAGATGGAGTTGATCAGTTAGATGGAGATATGTTTATTATCAAAGGATCGGGGCTCTCTGTTATCGATAAAGCCGATAAAGAGATGGCACAACAAGAAGCTGAGGAAATGAGAGCAAGAGGTATAAAAACTGGTGGTTATAACACCACAAGTAACTATTCAAGAGGCAGAGGCACTCCTCTTGAAATTAGAGTGATTTTCCCCTCATTTAATTCGAGGAGTCCCTTAACTAAAGAGCAACGAGCTGAGCTTGTTAAAAAATATGGTGAAGAAATAGTCCAGGCTCTTTATGAATTGGCAGATATGGTACATTGGAATAACTACAAGAGTGGCAGACATCCATTTTTACCAAAAGGCATGAAGCTCTCAAAAATCATGGATCAAACTTTAGAAGAGAGACGAATCATTCAGTATGTTCCCGAGATGATCTTCAATATATATCAACAAGAGGTGGCTAAATAAATGACAAAATATAACCCAAACCATTCCCAAGAAGTTATAAATTATTTAGTTGGACAGAAAGTAGTCATTTTTAATTCAGAAGGCCAAATTTTATTCTTAAGAAGATCTGAAAAGTGCACAAGAGCAGGAGGGTGGGATTTTCCAGGAGGTGGATTGGAAAATGAACAACCAACTGAAGGTATTAAAAGAGAGGCAAGAGAAGAAGTGGGTATTGAAGTTAGCGGATTGAAACCTGTAGCTTTAATTTCCCATGAAAGCAAAGAACCAGGAGTAAGAGTACTTCTTGTTGGTTATGTTGCTTATTTGAAATCTGGTAATGTTAAACTTAGTTGGGAGCACGACGCTCATAAATGGCTTAAGATCGACGAAGCTCTTAAAGTTGATTTGCCAGAAGGTCATAGAAAGTTTCTTGATGCAGCAATTGAGTCTTGGGAAACAAAATATGTCAGAATACCATCTGGGGTTTTATTATGATATTTGAACAAAATACTCCAGCTATGGAAAATGAGATAGATATCGAGCCAAAAACAATCGACGGTAAAATGCAAGCTGTTTTTACAGCGATGAGGAAAATGAAATATCTGGTACCTCTATCTGAAGCTCTCGCTATTAGGGATCCAAGTAAACATGATCAACTAGTAAGTGAAAGGTATATGCAACGAGACTGGAGGACTATCATTGCAGAGAGCAAAGAAAACTCTGATATGGGACCATTAGCTTGCGCAGAAGTAGCCCTAATAGCAAAAAAATTAACAGAAGAAACTTATGGATTACAGGTAAGAATGGTTGATACTCTGAGTAAGCACTGGCTCCAAGACAAGGAGGGATCAGGGCAAGGTCATGTATTTATCGAAGTATTCGATCATGATACTGAGGATTGGCAAGTTTATAATCCAGTAACTGGAGAAAAATGTCAGTGGGAAGAAGATGAGGATGGAAAATACATTCATTGGAAGGCGGGATATCAAATCTCCTTGGATAAAACGTTAACGATTGATGATAATTATTATCGTTGGTTGGAAGAGAATTCTGAGAATGTTCCAGAAGATGGTGTTGGATATGAGGGGTTGTATCAAATTAGTGATAGGGATAAAGACTATTTTGATTCTATGCAAAGAATGGCTTCTGAAGCAAATATAATATATCAAAATAAAGGCAAGATGTAATCCTCTCAGTCTACGCAATAGCTCTTCTTTTTCAAAATATAAGATCAATGCCAAAATGGATTCTTAAAGGTGTCTAATGAACTAGATAACTTAAACTTATAATAACGCAAAATCGCCATCTCCCTCAATAAAATAGGTTAGAACATCCTTAACTAGTCCCTGCAATATCCTATAACTATTGATTTTGTGCAATTTTTTGATAAAATCAATTTTATGTCGAAAGAAAATCTCATTATTATTGAACAAAATAATCTTCTACTTGATATTATAAAAGAAATTGAATCTGGTTTGTTAGAAAAATATGTTGGTCATGGTATCTCAAGGGGAACTCCACAAGAACAATATCTATCACTGATCAGTATATTACAAACTGGTAGAATAATTGGGAATTGGGCAACATTATTACCGGATTCATATGAAGGTGCATATTCTCATGGTAGTTTTCTTTTGCTTTCTTATTATGGAAAAAACTTAGTTGTTGCCGAAAAACTACATTTAAATGTAGTTATAGTCAATGGTTACTTTGAATCACAAATTTCTGAACTTGAAGGAATGTTTCCTGAAGTTACATTTATCCATGCAAAGGATTTTAATAATTGGATAATAAATGAATCAAAAATACTAAATAGATTCAAAAAATTAAAAAAATACTGGAGATTGCCAAGTCGAACTGTCAGATAGATGAGGTTAAAAATAGATTAGAACACCACCCACCAAACAATATCTATTTTGTTGAAAAAAATGGCAAATGGGTTGGGATAATTGTCTCATATGTAAGCGAAAAGGAAAAAATTGAATAATATTATGAATAAAGCTGGATTTTATGTTGTGCTCGAATAGCGTGACAAAATGAAATGAAGTATCGCAATATAGTCCTAGAATATTTACTTATTATCCGAAAATTGATATAATTGTTTATTCTCTGATGCTTAAATATAACTATTATAATGTTTTTTTGGCTTCTTCTAATTAACATATTTGGCTGGTTAAACTAGTCCATGATTATAAAAAAACTTGGTTTTTTGAATAAATAAACCTAATAAAATACATAAATAAAATGAGAACCAGAATCGGTGATACTGAGGTAGTAAGAGCAAATGAGGCAGAGTATAGTCAAGCCTGGAATTTAATCTTGCTTGCCTATTACTTTTTAGAATTGGCAAGTATTACAATGTCGAGTGGTGAAGAACAGAATCCTTCACTCGGTCTTCAAAGTTTATTTCTTGATGAAACGATCGTTGCCTGGTTTGCTTTATTTGATAAATTTGAAGCTTTGACTTCAGCAATACCCCACATAACTCATCAAAGAGTTTTTCCGGCCAAAGGTGATGTGAATGTGCATTCTATTGATTATTTTTGCACTCCAAGAGTGGAGTTGATAACATCAGAGCAGAATAAAAATGGAACCGCATTTACTGATTTTACTCCAGGTAATAAATCTGGAGATGCTATAGCTAGCTGGACAGGAAGATTGGCTAATGGAAAAGAAGTATTTGTTCAAGCTTCTTTCGATGGTGTAACTAGTCAGTTTAATCCTCAATCAGATGTCGAGGTTGCAAAAATATTTAAAGAAGTATATAGAGGAGTTTTTAAAGATTTTTTCCAAGAACTATTACCAGATGAGATTAACAAGGCCAGTCTTAGCCAACTAGTTGATAAACTTAATTCAAAAATTATCCAAAGAAAGCTAGAAATTAATCTCGATGGGGGTTATGGATGTTTAATACTTGCTGTGACAGTAGGTGATATAAATCATATTCTTCGTTTAGGAGATGGTGGTTGGTGTGTAGCTAGCTTTGACCAGGATGGGGATTTATTTGCAGTTGTACCTAAAAATAAGCCTGTTAATGATAGTTTTGATCGGGCACAGATTAGTGGTAGTAGGATTTTGAAGTCGCCTTTAGTTGATGAAGATACGAAATCAATAATGAGAGAAACTGCGAACAATGCGATCTATCACTATGTCGAACAGGAAGAAAAATATAACAGAGTTTTCCCCCCTTTTGTACCGATTTTAGGCAAACCTGGAAGACTTAATGATGGTTTGGAGTACTGGAGAATTGAGTGTGAAGGCAGGCAATTCTACGAGCTAACTATTTATTCTGATGGTTTCTCTGATATGGCTGATTTACTTGGGATTCCAACATGGATGTTTGCCAAAATTATTGGCTTTGGATCAACAATAGGAAATATTTTTTCCCAAAAAATGGTTGGAGGGGAAATTGTTTTAGAACGCAAGCTTTTAGGATTTGATAATGTCTCCAGTAATATGCCAGTATGGCTTATTGAACTGTTTTCAGCATGCACCAGTACAAGCTTCTTAGGATATATTATGGCATTAAATAAGATAATGATATCTGGATCACCAAATAATCATGAAGCAAGAGCAAAACTTGACGATTCTTCAGCAATTATTTTACGAGGAAATGCAAATTTTCAGTATTTACTAGATTTAGATAATATGAGAGCACCTAATGATATAAAAGTTTTTCTTCAAGAAGTGTTCCTTCAGGAACAAGCTATTACACGTTTTAACTTACTTATGGACAAGGTTAGACAAGTCTTCCAATAAATATTATTTAATTCCTGCAGGTTTGCGACATAATCGAATTTTATTGGAATTCTCTGATATAAGTATGCTTAAAGATTTTGTGTAACAAAAATACTTTTAATTCACATCTATGTCAGATCATTTTTCCTGGGAGATATACAAAAACGATATGGTTGGAATTGTACCTTTAGGCTATGTGTATGCTTCAACGTACAGGATTGGTAATATTCATCTAAAAAATAATTATGGACATGGAGTAGCAGAAGCTGATGTATTTATGGCAACTCCAAATTTATAAATTAGGTTCCAACATCCCTCACTAGTCCCCACGACATCCTATAGTAGTCAAATATTTTTCGATAGATCATCCGCTTGATATGTTATTTGCTATACTCAAAGTATGAGAGTTACAAAATATTCAGATATTAATAAAATACTTTCACTTTTAAAAGAGGGTTTGGGCGAAATTCTTGGAAAAAATCTTATTGGTTTGTATTTAACAGGCTCTCTAACTTATGGTGACTTTGATCGTGGTAGCAGCGATATTGATTTTTTTTCAGTTTTAGATGAAGAATTATCTCCAAAACAGCTTGAGAAAGTAAAGAAACTTCACACCGACATTGGTGAACGATTCCCAGAGTGGCACAAGCGCATTGAGGGGTCTTATGTTACTCAAAAAATGCTGGATAGTACAAAGCCACCTAAACGGCATCGACCATATATAAATGCTGGCAAAATGTGGAGTTTTCCATTTGGGAATGAATGGTTGTTGAATTTACATATATTATATGAGAGTGGAGTGGCCTTGGTTGGAATAAATCCGAAACAACTTATAAGTCCAGTTGATATTATCTCGCTGAGAAAAGCATCTCAAGAAAATTTAATTCAAGAATGGAAACCAAAATTAACCAATCCAGCACCTTTTCAATCTGCTGATTATGATCGCAATCACCTTCAAGCTTATGCAATTTTAACAATGTGCCGCATTCTTTATACTGCTAATAATAAAGATGTTGTTTCAAAAAAGGTTGCCGCTAATTGGGCGGTAAAAATGTATGGTGAGCAATGGAGTGCATTAATTAAAAAGGCTCAGAGCTGGCATCATGGTGAAAAACTTTTTCTAGAAAATGGAATAAAAAAGTTTATCCAATTTACCATAGATGAGGTGGGATAGAGGAAAGTAACTAGGTTATACAGAATAAGGTTCCAACATCTTTCACCAGTCCCTGGCAATCACCAACTTTTAACTATAAATCAACCTAAATTAAATATGATCGAACATCGTCTACTAGTCTCTTTTTGTCTGATAGAATAATAATATGAAAAAATCCGTAGTGACTGGAATTTTAGTAAAAAAAGATAATAATGTTCTCCTCGTAAAAAAACCAGATAATGTAGGTCCATATGCTGGGACATATTTAACTCCTGGTGGAGGGGTAAATACTGGAGAAGCAATCGATGAAGCAGTATTGCGCGAATTGTATGAAGAGACGGGTGTAAAAGTTTCAAATCTCAAAAGAGTTTCTTTTGATGATGCAGTTACTGAAAATTGGAAAGGTGATGAAACTCACTATATTATGTTATTGTATGCTGCTGACTATTTATCAGGAGATCTTCAATCTACAGAGGGTGATGATGACAATCTAGAAGTTATTAAATGGTTTTCAGAAGATGAGATAAAAGGAATAAAATTATCACCTCCTTTGAAAAAGTTTTTATTAAAGCTTGGTTATAAATTATAGGTATTAAATTATGGATAAATACTCCAGAGTAGCTAATTTAGTAAAAGAAGTTTACGAGAACTCAGAACAATGGTTTGGTCAATGGATGTGGAAACATCATGTTCCAGTTGTGGCAAAAAAAACTGAAGAGCTGTCTGAAAGATTTGGAGCTAATCTTGACATAGCTGTGGCGGGAGCTTGGCTCCACGACTTTGGCGATGCTTTTGTTCATCGTAATTCTAAAGAACATCCTTTGGTTACTGAAGAGAAATCCAAGAAAGTGCTTGAGAAAGCAGGATACAGTACTGAAGAAATCAAAAAAGTACTTGAAGAAGTAATCGCTCCACACTCTTGTAGAGATGATTTTATCCCCACTACTATTGAAGGTAAAGTAATGGCTTCAGCAGATGCTTTAGCACACTTTATGACAGATTTTTTTGTTCATTTTACTTGGATGCATCTTCCAGAAAATAAAACATTTGAAGAATATAGAGATTGGGTTGCAAAGAAAATTGATCACGATTTTCATAAAAAGATATTTTTTGATGAAGTGAGAGAAGAAGTTAGAGACAGAGTAGCTACGCTAAAAGAAGTATTTGGAGAAAAATAGGTTCTAACTTCCTTCACCAGTCCTTACAAATCACCAACTTTTACCTATAAATAAATCTAAACAACCACAATCACAAAATAATTCATTCGGCACTTAAAATACCGCCTGCGAAATTCCACGCCAACTATTTAGAAACGGTGTGCGAAAAAAGGGGTGCTTGACAGATCATATATTCCTAAGAAACCACTTTTACATACAAAGCAACCTTCTGAGATCAGGCTTTATTACAATGCTGGTTAAATCCTGAAATAACATAAAAGACTTTAGAATAGTTTTTATATAATGTGTGATAATATGTTTCTATGATATTTGAAGTTGGAGACATGAATGAAAAATTAATTGGTAAGTTTGAATTTGCAACAGGTAATGTTCCTGTGTTGACGCGAGCTCGTCTTATGGCGCAAGTTTTAACTGCAAATATGCAAGATAACGTAGCACAGGCTGTTCAAGCAAGTAGCAAGCTTATCAAAGAAGATTTAGATAGGGCTAGTGAAATTCTCAAATATACTGATCCATATAAATTTTTTTCATGGATAGCATTAAACTTGGGAAAAGGTGACCCAAATTGTGGCAATTGGATGACATGGTCAATTTTGGTTTTTTTTGGTAATGAAGAACAATTTATTAGGTCATTTGAATATTTAAGACCTATATTAGATAAATACAATCCAAACATAGAACCAGTTCATCCAGACTTGCAGTCAATTTTAAATTCTACTGATTATACTGAGCACTTTACCGCAAGAAGAATCCCAAAAGTTCAGTTCAACGAAAATGAATTATGTTTCGAGCTTGAATGGCCAGGATTAAAAATTGACCTTGTTGGTAACGTCCCAAAAAAAGTTTATTTATCTGATAAAGATAAAGACACATTTATTTCTTTACAAGAAATCCAGTGAGTTTCAAAATTTTCCACTAGTCCCCGGAAATTTTTAAAATATAATCATAGACCAATCTAAATTAGCTAGGTTCGAACATCCCGTACTTGTCTCATTTTACTTGGTATAATTGAGATATGAAAAAATCAGAACAAAAAAAAGGCACAGACTATATAGGCGTAGGTGTTGGAGCACTCATTTTTAATGATGAGGGTTTATTATTACTTGCTCTTAGAGGAAAAAAGGCAAAAAACGAACGAGGTAAGTGGGAAATACCTGGCGGCGGTGTTGAATTTGGCGAAACTATTGAAGAAGCATTGAAGCGAGAAATCAAAGAAGAATTGGATATTGAAATTGAAGTGACAAAAATGCTCCAACTTTGCGATCATATTATTGCCGATGAAAAACAACATTGGATTTCACCAACTTATATTTGCAAGAAAGTAAGTGGTGAGCCAAAAATATTGGAGCCAGAAAAGTGTGATCGCATTGGTTGGTTTAGCATTGAAGAGGCTGAGAAATTACCACTTTCTATTGTTACAAAACATGATATTTCTGTTTTGAAAAAAAGAGATCATCAAGAAAATATCGGATGTGCTGTGATAGTTAAAAACAATCAAGATCAAGTTCTTTTAGGTAAAAGAAAAAATGCTTATAGATATGGTTTATATGGACTTCCAGGTGGTAGAATTGATAAAGACGAAAAAGTTTTGGTTGCTTCCAAAAGAGAGTTGTTGGAAGAAACTGGACTGAAAGCTAGCAATATGAAATATATTGGTGTCGTCAAAGAATGGCAAGATAGCTATAACTTCATTCACTTTATTCATCTGTGCACAGAGTGGAGAGGTGAGTTGGAGCTTATGGAGCCTGACAAATGTGAAGATTGGAAGTGGTTCGACTTAGACAATTTGCCTCAGGATATTTTGCCAGGACATTTGCAAGGTATTAAGCTGTTGCAAGATGGAATTGGAATAAGTGATATTTGAGATAATTATTATATGACACAAAGATTATTCGATGAGTTTAACGTTTATCATTCTGAAAATGGTATTGGTCATTTTAGTGGCACCGGCGAGGTAATGGCCAAATTGTTGCAAGATTTCGAACCCGATAAAAAAACTCTTCAAGGACCAACTTTATCTCTCTATGCCGGAGAAGTTGGAGCAGAAAGGCTATTTGTGACTATATTACAGATTAGAAACAAGAAAATATTGGCAGTTGATCATAATCCACACTTGGTAAGTAAGGATGAAATGACAGATTATTTATTAGGATCAGTCACTGATGTAATAGGTAAAATTGAAGCGAATAGTATAGGAATTATTACGATCTTCGGATCCGACGGATCGGTAAATAATGATGATTGGAAAATCATATGGCAAGAAGCACATAGAGTGTTAAAACCAAATGGACATTTAGTGATTTTTCCCACTGATAATATTTTAACTGTTCCGAGGGGTTTTTCTGTTTTGATTCAAGGTACAAATTTCTTAATAGTTAAAAAATTATAAGACTAAAAACTCTCCAAAATCGATTAAAAAATAGCTTCCAATTGTCTATGGCTTTTCTATGATTAATATAACATATCAGTTTTTTGGGTAGTTTGGATATTGATACTAAAATAAGTTTGAACATCCTTCACTAGTATGTTGCTAACATTCTTGAATTATGAAATTTATTTATCTAAAACAATTCTTGAACCTGAAAAATTGGCAGTTTCGCTACTGCTAGACCTGATTTGAAGAGAGTAGGTGTTATTTCCAGGGTGAAGCTTAAACTTTGGAGAAGTTTTCCAAGTAGTATTGCTTGAAGAATGAGCAACTTCGGTAATTGCCATGATTGAACCGGTAGTTTTGTTTACTAATCTTGCTGAGGCTTCACCGCTCACAATTGAAATTCCTACCTCAAAAACTGCATTAATATATGATGGATAATCATTGCTATCCAAATTGACTTCAACACCAGAGTCAGTCCAAACATTGTTATTTGTGCTGGCAGATCCAATATAAATGCTTTGTTTTTGAAATATTTGATTAGCGGAAGTGTTAATTTTAGAATTTAATACTGTATTTTCTAACTCATCTAACCTTTTCATAATTCCAGAGACACTTGTTTCAAGAAAGATAATTTTACTATTCAGATTTTTTATTTGAGCAGATAACGAGGCTTGGTTTTGATCAGAGAGGTTATTTATTATGTTTCCATTTTCGATCAAGATACTAGAATTGCTTTTGGCGCCGTTGATGTTTTCAAGTGAATTATTATTTTGAAATTGTAGAAAAAAAAGCATTACAATGCAAACAAACATGATAAACAATGACAATACAACAACTTTTCCAAATTTAGACATTGGATATATTATAGTAAGAATACAGGTTGGTTAGCAAACGAGATATACAGTTGGGTTAGCAAAAATGAAAAATTTTTTATAGATATTATCTTATTTTTTTACTAACCGTTATTGTTTCTCCAAAAATTTATTTTATTTCATCACCAACCGTCGTTGTCTCTCCATGACCAGGATAGCAGACTGTATCTTTTGGGTAAGACAAAATTTTCCGCAGTGATTTTTCCATGTCCATTGGTCTTGAATATTTGAAATCTGTTCTTCCAACTGCATTTTTGAATAGAGTATCACCTGTGAAGATGATGTTTGTTTTTCCTTTTGAAACTAAAGCTATGCTTCCGGGAGTATGTCCGGGAGTTTCGACAATTTCAAGAATGCAGTTACCAAATTCTAGTAATTTTCCCTCATTGATGAATGACAGTTCTGATGGAACTGGCGCAATTTCATCTGATTTAAGCCAATATTTTGCACTTTCTTGAGCTTTTTTGGCTAAAAAAAGATCATTTTTATGTAAAAATATGGGCAAATCAAAATTTAATCTTAATTCTAGTGATCCAAGTACATGATCGAAGTGGGCGTGAGTGAATACCATGCAAAGTGGTTTCAATTTAAGTTCGAGAATTTTTTCACTAATAAAACTGCCTTCATCTGCAGGATCAATGATAATTGCTTCAAGGGTATTGGGGCACCATACTAAATAACAATTTGTGTCTAATTCCCCCAAAGTTAAAGTTAATATTTCTGGATCAGAAATTTTTTGTATCATGTTAATTTTGATTATTTTTTTCTTTTTTATTTTATTGAATATTTATTTTTCTTGGGTTAGATCATCCAAAGTAGTGAGAGAATGCCGACAATAAAGTCAATAATTGGAGAAATGAGGTGAGATATAGGAGATCCGGATCCTCCCCAAGGGAAAATTAGTCCAATGAGAACAAAAGTTCCATAGCGATGCATAAACTGTTCGTATTCTAGAGCAATGCTTTTTGGCAGAAGTGCCTGAGCAATTTTTGATCCATCCAGTGGATTGATTGGGATTAAATTAAAAATAGCTAACATGACATTAATGAAAATAATTGTGACTAAAATTGTGGCGATTCCACCATTAAGATTCAATAAACCAATAGCTAGAGAGAGGATTGTTGCTAAAAATATATTTGATACTGGACCTGCCAAAGCAATTAAAGCGATATCTTTTTTTGGATCTTTTAGGTTGTATGGGTCAAACTGAACGGCTTTTCCCCAGCCAAAACCAATTAACAAAATGGCAATAGTACCCAATGGGTCTAGATGTGCGCGCGGATCAAGAGTTACTCTACCTTGATATCTTGGAGTAGGATCACCTAATTTATCAGCAATGAATGCATGAGCAAATTCATGAATAGTTACAGAAATAATCAACCCAATTGCAATTACAACAAAAGATATTGGATCAGAAAATAAAATAGAAAGTAGTCCGATTCTTGACATATAACTAGATTATAAACTATACATTATAATTGTCAGAATTGAAAGTTTCGTATTTGCTAAACTTTAGTCATGATAGTATAATCACAACCTGATCGGAAATATATTATGTCAAGTTTTTCTTTTAAACATCGTAGTACAGCTCATATTGGTAATAAAGTTTCTCACGCCAAAAACAGAAGCAAAAGACCTTTTAAATTTAACTTACACACTGTAACCGTATTCATGAATGGCCAAAAACAGAAATTAAGAGTTCCATCCAAAGTTTTAAAAGTGCTTAAGAAAACCGGTTTAACCACTCATTGGAAAAAACCTGAATAAATTTAGATATTTACTCCTTAATTGAGTTTTTTGTTTCAACCCATTTACTGGGTTTTTTACCTTCAAACTGAATTTTATGAATAATTAATTTTTGAGTTTCTGTTTCAATAGATAAATTGAGTAGTTTCATACGTTTTTCACCTTTAGAAGTTGGGACGATTGTCCAAAGTTGTGGCCAAGGATTAAAAGCTTTACTGGCTCTTTCTAGAGTAAGTGTGAAAGAATGATTGTGGTTGAGCGCATTAACTAATAAATCTGATAAGTGATATCTTTTAATATCACTCTTGGTTGGTTTTTCTCCATTCATTGCCTTTTTTATTAAGATCCAATTAACAAATGCTTGTTTTTTATTAAGCATCTTTGCTGTGATTGTTTCTGATTTTTCAGGTTGTGGAGTAGTAATATTTTGATTAGTTGCATATTCAAAAATTTTGTTAGTTAGGTTTTGGCAGATTAAGTTGAAAGCATGATTATAATAATCTTGACTTGTCCATTCTTGGTTAACTTCAAAATTTTCTTGATAAATTATTTCTCCTTGATCTAAATTTTCGTTGATGGTCATCAAGGAAATTGCAGAATGTTTATCATTAAATAATATCGAGTATTGGCCCGGTGAACTACCTCTCCATCTTGGAAGTTTCGAAGGGTGAACATTTAGAGGAGCAATTTTTGGAAAATCTAATAACCATTTTGGAATTATATACCCAAAATCTACAACTAATAAAAAGTCAGGTTTAATAACCTCATGTAATATTTTTTCTTTAATTTGCTCATTAATTTTTTTATCTACATGTATAGTTTGCAAATTATTCTTTTTTGCAAATAAATCTAATGGGTTAGGAATAATCTTTTGATCTCTGCCAACTGGTTTTGGAGTTGGTGTTAAAATCCAGACCAGTTCGAATTGGTTGTTACTTAATAGAGTTTGTGCACATAGAACAGTTTTCTCAGTTGTACCCGCAATTGCGACTTTAAATTTATTCATAATTTATTGTGTATTATTTGAATCTTTATTAAAAAAGCTCCAAAAGAGTGGGATCAATCTCTTCGTATTTATTATTTGAAAGCTCTTTGTATACAGGAAGATTATATTCTAAAGAATAGTCTGTAAATAATATTCCATCAAGATGATCTATTTCATGTTGAAACACTCTTGCATAAAAATTTTCTAATCTTACCTTTTTTTCAGAAAACTTATCTCCATCTATATATTGATACTCGATATCTACCCAAGTATGCCTAGGAATAGGACCATAAAGTTCTGGCATTGAAAGACAACCCTCAAGTATGGGGTCATTTTCGTCAGGTCCAAAAGTAAGTTGATTACTTTTTTTAACGATTCTGGGATTAATATACGATTGAATTTTATCTATATTTATTGTAAAAATTCTCCAAAGTTTATCAACTTGAGGAGCTGCGAGGCCAACGCCGCGAGGATTTCTTTTACTATTGAGAGTTTTTTCGAGTTCTGAAATAAAGGACTTTAGCTTTTTATCAACATGAGTGACGAGCCTTGCCTCTTTTCTTAAAGTTGGATGTGGAATAATAATTATCTCTTTCACTTGATTATTATAACATTTCTAACTCAAGAATTTTATTTTGAGCCTCAGTATTATTTGGAGTGATATTTTCGAGAATATATTCTAGCTCATTAATTGCTTTTTGAGTCTCACCATTTTCTTCGTACATTGTAGCCAATCTCCATCTTGCTCTCTCATAATTTGGCTTAAGCTGCAAGGCCTTTTCTAACAATTTTTGACCTTCTTCTTGATTGCCAGTACTTAAGTTAATTACTGCTTGAGTGTAGTAAAGCTTGGGGTCTGTAGGTGACAATTTAATTGCTTGTTCGAGAGTATTTTGAGCATCTACCAAAAATTTTTCATCAAGTTGAGCAAGAGTGACAAACATTCTTGATCTAGTTTTATAAAAATTTAAATGCCTGTTATTAAGCTTCATGGCTTCGTCACTAAGTCTGATTGCTTCGTTTACAAGTGCTGCTGATGAGGTGGCTTGATCTATTTTTGCTAATTCAATGGCTAAGGTTGCATAATTATCCGAGAGGGTATCATAATAAAGTGCTTCTCGAGGTGATTTTTTAATTGCTTCAATTTGTTTTTCAATTCCTAGATTAAATTCTCCTGATAAAAAGTATGTTTTTCCTTGAGAATATAATTTATCAGCATCCCAGTAATTGTAAATTTTAATAATAATTATCATTAAGGCAATTCCAAGTATGCTTAAAAGCACATATTGATCTGTTCCATTTATGGCATTGATTTTTGTGTTATTTGTTTTTTTGGAATTTATTTTTTTGGTTGCTATGCTTGAAAGGTTTTTTGGAGATTGATAGTTAATAATTACAAATATTCCAAAGAATATATAGGTTAAAACATTAACGGTAACAGTAGAAAAGCCAAAAAAGTTTGAAACAAATAGTCCAGTGATTCCAGCTAGAATTGCTATTGAAACCAATTTAATACTACTATCTTTGTTTGAGAGGATTGTTTTTAAAACTAATATTCCGAAAATGATCAAGATTAATAAGTAAGTGGCTAGACCAAAAAAACCTGAGTTTGCTAGGAGATTAATTAATTCATTGTGGGCTTTGTTATATAAAAAATCCCACTCAGAAACATCGTTGTGCTCTCTGGGTCTATCTAGATAGTAACTATAAGCGAAAGTTTCAACTCCCGATCCAATAATTGGGTATCTTTTCCAAATATTTAGTCCACCCTCCCAAACTATTTTTCTAATTTCTCCAGAATCTGTTCCACCAATCTCAAGTCTATTAGTAAGTTCTGGGCTAATTTCTGTAGATTCAGTATTATTGCTTTTGTCATCATTTTTGATCAGCAAATCATTAATTGATGGACTAAGTACGGTTCCAAATATTCCAGAAAGTAATATTAAAGAGGAGAGTATTATGACAACAAATTTGAAGTCTATGTTGAAATTTGATATTTTCTTATTCTTGATATAAATCAAAATAAATCCAACAAATAATGTTATTAATCCAATCACTAAGCCAATCATTCCAGACCTAGATCTGGTGAAAATTAATACTGCGAAAAGTAATATAGTTGATAGAGAAAAGAATAACTTTTGCATCAACTTATACTTATTCTGAATTGCTAGAATTCCACTAAGAGGCAAAAGAGTGATAACATATGCGGCCAACCAGTTTGGTTGTCCAAATGTTGCGAAAACTCTAGTTTTGACGTCCTGTTTCCAGCAACTAGCACTAAAATCTTTCAATCCTGGCGCAAATAAGCAACTAATTGAGTGACCAAAGTGTTCTAAAATTCCGTAAATTGATACTAAAATTCCAGATGTAAATGTGCTAACTAACAATCCTGGCAAATCCTTTTTTTTGACATTGCTTATAAATGCATAATATAGAAGTATGTAGCAGATCATCGAAAGTAAGCCACCATTAAATCTAGAGTAATAGCCCAGCAATGAAGTTCTTGGGTGAATCGAAAAGATTGTTGAAATAAGTTGGGATACTATAAATAAGATTAAAGGAATATCAAGAGGAGTCTTTTTGATAATAATTCTTTTTTCTTGAATCATTCTTAGCAACCAACCAGAAACAATTAAAGTGGTCATTAAATAGACCAAGATCATTTTATTGAATTCAAATAATTCTTCATTGATGACGCGAAAGTAAAGAGGTACAGCCAAGAGTAGAAAATTAAATAAGCTTACGATGATATTTCTACTCTGAATTTTCTTTTGGTTCATAAGTATTCCTAATAATATCAGAAATTTGAGTATTCCAACCTATTGTAAATTACTGCTATAATTATTATAATCAAAATATGAATGATAATCCTAACTACAACGATCAAAATCAACAGGTTTCAGATTCCTACGTTGATAACTATACTCCTCCAAGAACCATGAGCGTGAGCGATCCTCATGATCCAGCTGAAAATCCACAGCCGGTTGCGTCAAATGATCAGAAAGTGAGTGAGGCACTAGGGGATCAAAACATATTTTCTATGCTTGGGGTGGACGATGGCAATGAAGAATTAAGGGAAAACTTTTTAAATGAGCTTCAAACTGTAATTTGGGATGACTTTTTGGAAAATGATGTCAATTTATTATTAACTTCCCAAGAAAAAGATAAGTTTGATGATTTAATGGCCAAAAGAGAAGAAGTTATTAATGACAGTAAAAGTGATGAAATTGAGGATGAGCTAATTGAGTATCTAGAAACTCTTATTCCAGATTTAGAAGAAATTATGTTGGAGAAGGCACTTGATCTGAAAGCAGATCTATTTGTTGAAAGATTGAATGGAATGAGAGATTTTAATGCAAACAACTCTCAGAATTTGATCATTATCGATAATGTTGAGAAATTGATGACTGAAGAAAAGTGGCATTCAGCAGCTGAACTACTTAACTCAATAAATTCGTAAGGATTGCATTTTTATTTTTCTGGAAGTCTTATATACTAAGCCCATGAATGCCATGGATTTTAACATTAGAAATCTTTTTTCTAAAAAATCAAACACAAGAGAGTTGTTTTTGGATGTTGGATCTTCAAATACCAGAATATATTTGAATGATAAAGAAATTTTTTGTGAACCTACATGCATTGCCTATCATAAGAACACCGAATCGGTTGTAAGTGTGGGCAAAAAAGCCTTAATGTTATTAGGTAAAGCTCCAAAATCAATTGAGGTGGCATTTCCAGTTCAACATGGTGCAGTTTCCAATACTAAATACCTTGAATTATATTTAAAGACTATTTTAGATGATTTATTAATAGACCTTAAGTTCAGAAGATTAATTTTTGGATTAAGTGGTAAGTTTGCTGTGATGAGCACTTTATCTCCAGCAAAAAAAAAGCTGACCAAAAACTTACTGAAAAAGGTTGGTTTTTCGAAAATTGATCTAGTTGATAGTTCCTACTTAGCTGCTTTATCAGTTTCAAGTGGAGATAAAAAACAGCTCAACAATATTTGCATTATTGATTTTGGTGCGCAAAAAACTGAAATTGCAGTTTTTTCTATGGGAGAACTAGTTAGCTCCAAAAGCTTTAAGCGCGGTGGCATTCAATTAACTGAAATATTGCAAAAAGTTTCAAGAGTGAAACATAAATGCGTTGTTGGTTGGCATTTGGCTGAAGAAGCCAAAAAACAAGTAGGAGCAGTTGATAGTTCCAGAAACAAGTTTGCTTTGCGAGGAAAAGACATTGTGAGTCAAGCCAGTAAAACTGTGGTATTTAGTTCTGACGATGTTAGAGAAGAGTTTAGCGAATTCATTAATGATTTGTTGGATAATATTCAATATTTTATTTCAACTCTTCCATCTGAAACAGCAATAAGTGTTTTAGATAAAGGAATTTTCTTGACTGGAGGAGCTAGTTTATTAAGTGGTCTAGATGTCGCTATTATTAAAAGATTGAAATGTGACGTGTTCTTATCGACGAATCCAAAAAGGGATATTTTGAATGGCTTACTACTATTATGAAATCTCAATCCTTGAGCAACAAAAAAAATTTATTTGAATTAATATCTTTAATTATATTAGTATTTATGTTTTCTCTTTTTGAATATGTGGGATGGTTTGAAAGTCTGAAAAATTATGTTGAAAAGTTAGTTATTCCGATTTATCAGGTAGAGATTTCAATACTTCAAAAAGCAAAAACACCATATAATTTTATTTTGTTTTCACTGAGTAAATTCAAATATATGAAACAAATTGAAACACGCTATGTTCTAGCCTTATCTGAACTTAGTGAATTAGACAAGTTGAGAGAGGAAAACAATGAACTAAGAAAGCTAGTTGAAAATAGAGATATTTTAATTGAAAAAACTATAATAACTGCTCCGATTGTGTCCTTAGCATATCCGGCAGTGGGAGTTGGTAGTGTTCATGGTGTAGAAATTAATAATATGGTTTTGTTTAACGGAATGTTAATTGGAACAATAGGAGAGGTTGATAATTATCAATCTAAAGTGTTGTTGCTTTCAAAGTCAAGAAAAAATAAGGTTTTGGCCAAAACTGAATCTGGAGTTGAAGGTGTCGTCGATGGAGATGGCAAGAATATTTTGATGACTCAGATACCCAACAATGCTGAGTTGGTTGATGGTGAAAGAGTCGTGGCAATTGGTCAAGAAGGCATTGCTAGAAATACTTTTATTGGTATTTTAAAAGTAATTGAGAATAATCCTTCTTCACCTACAAAAACAGCAATTATTAAACAGAATGTGTCTTTTTATGACGTAGTTTTGTTGGAGGTAAAATAGTGATAATTATAAGAAATTTTATATTATTCATTTTTAAAATTTTAATTTTATTACTTGTAGTAACTTTTGAAAAAATAGTAGGTCTCCCAGTAATATTTATAACTCTACAATTAGTATTTTATCTTAATGAAAACAGTTTTTATAAGTATCTCTATCTTATATTGTCGGCAATATTCTTAGGTTTGGTCTATGAAATATCATTTTCTATTTCATTATTTTTAATTATTTGCATAATTTTGGCAATTAATTATGGTGCAAACTTTATTAGAAATGATATCTATAGAGTCTTGGTTTTAATCTATGGTTTGATTGTAGTTATTGCAATGATGTCTAAAATTGTTCTCAGTTTTAGTGTGATTGGATATTTTGTTATCAGTGTATTTTTAATGATTTTAATTTTAATGAGAACTCTTTTTTCAAGACATGGTCTGGCGGAAAAAATAGCTGGAAAAAGAAGCAATTTTTTTAGGTAGTGACTTATGAATACTAAATTTGAATATCGAAACAAGTCATTAATTCTTATTGGTTTGATAATGTTTGTATTTTCAATGCTTTTTTTAAGGTTAGTTGATATTCAGCTTATCAATGGATCTATTTTTGAAAAACTTGCTTTTGATAATAAGACTTATAGAATTGTTTCTCCAGAAGAAAGAGGCGTGTTTCTTGATAGATATAGTCAACCACTCGTTTTTAATAAACCAATCTATTATAAAGTCAATTCTGGTGATTCCTTATATAGCGATGAAACTAGAATTTCTCATGACGAAGCACTCCAAATAATGGCGCAAGATTCAGATCTGATTCGAATGAAGTTGGAGAGAATGTATCTTTATCCAAAATCATTGTCTCAAGTTCTTGGATATGTTGGCAGTGTAAGTACTCAAGATTTGATAAATGATTCAGGGCTAGGAATTAGTGATAAGATTGGAAAGTTTGGACTAGAAAAAGAGTACCAAAATTATTTAAGAGGTAACAAAGGTTCAAAAGTATATGAAATTAACGCAATGGGTGAAAAGCAACATCTGATAGCTGAAGAAGCTGGAACTTCAGGAATGAATGTTCCAACCACAATTGATCCTCAACTTTCTCAAGTTGCTTTGAGAGCTATGGGGGATAATAAAGGCTCAGTTTTAATATTAGATGCTTCAAATTCAGAGGTGCTGACTTTAATTAGTACGCCATCTTTTGATAGCTCGATACTAAGTGAAACTTTTAAAAGTGATGAAGAGGAAAGAAAAAGAGCAATTGCTATTCAAGATTCTTTTTCTAATCCACAAAACTTATTTTTTAATCGAGCAGTGAGCGGATTATATCCACCGGGATCGATATTCAAACTAATAACTGCTCTTGCAGGATTGGAAGGGAAAAAGATTGATGAATCTACATCTGTTTTAGATGAAGGAATATTAAAAGTTGGAGATTATTCTTACTCTAACTGGTACTTTACTCAATTTGGTGGCAAGGAAGGAGAAATTAGTTTGATCGAAGCAATTTCCAGAAGCAATGACATATACTTTTACAAGGTTGCGGAATGGGTGGGTCCAACAAAGTTGAAAGAAATGGCGTCGCTTTTTTCATTGGGTGAACAAACTGGTATTCAGTTACAGGCAGAGGCGTCTGGTCTTATTCCTGATCCCGAGTGGAAGCAAAGAGTGCTCGCAGAGAGATGGTTTTTGGGTAATACTTATCATATGGGCATAGGCCAGGGAGATATTCTAGTTTCACCAATTCAAATTGCTCAAATGATTCAATCAATAGCAAATAATGGCAATCTTTGCAACGCAACTTTAGTCAAGAATTCCTTTCAAGAAGGCGGATTGTTTGTAAAAAACAGATGTAGGGAGGTTGGAGTAATGGAAGAAAACATCAATCTATTATTAAGAGGAATGATCAATGCGTGTAGTCCAAATGGAACGGCTTTTCCATTTTTCAATCATAATGCTCAAATTCTTGAGGAATTAAATGAATCTATTGATGTTTTAAAACCAAAAGAGCTCATTGATGCAGGTATGGTAGCTTGTAAAACTGGTACATCTGAATTTGGAGAAACTGATTGGAGAAATTACAGAAAAACTCACGCTTGGTTTGCCTCAATTATTGGCACAAAAACTTTAATTAAGGATGCGCTAGAAGATCGAAGCAAAAGCGTAAAATTGGTTCAAGGTGAATCAGAGTTGGTAGTTGTCGATACAGAAAATTCAGGCGAAATTGAGCAAGATAATGAAAAGAGCGATGACATAAAAGTAAACAGAGATCTTTGGCTAGATGGGGTAGAGAAGTATGGATTTCCTGAAGAAATTGTTATTGTTGTTTTTATAGAAAGTGATGAAATAAATCCATATAAAGAAGGATCTAAAGATGCAGCTCCTGTGGCTAAAGAAATATTTGATTGGATTCACAATGGTGATCCAGTTAAATAGGTGGGTTTAGGAATTATTGAACCTCAATAAAATTTTAGAGCTTTTTTATCTACGCTTTTTGCAATGTAGATCTATTAGACTTGGCTTGTAATGAAAATTGAAGCCGGACTTAAAAATACTAGTAAAAACTTTACTCTTGAAGATAAAAAATTTGTACTATCATTATTACAAGTTGAAGGAGTGGGGAGAAAAACTGCAAAAAGAATTATTTTTTTCCTAATTAAACACGAAATGATTTTTAGTTCATTTTGGGTAAATAAAAAAAACATTTGGCAGAAATGCTATCTTTCAGAAAAATCTATAAAAAGCACTAAAAGTGTTTATAGAGAGCAAAAAAACTGTTCAATATACGATCGATTAATTAAGCAAAATATTCGGGTAATAGCATTTTGGGAAAATGAATATCCAATACTACTTAAACATTGTGATGATTTTCCACTAATTTTATTTTTAAAGGGAAATATTAGCTGCTTGCAAAACGAGTCAATTGCTGTGGTAGGTACGAGAAGAATGACAGAATATGGAATCATGGCTACAAAAAAAATTGTCGAAGAATTAGTTTTAGAGGGGTTTGCAATTGTTTCTGGGTTTATGTATGGAATAGATTTATGTGCACACCTGGAAACTATTAACAATAATGGACTGACCGTTGCAGTTTTAGGATTTGGTTTTGATCATATGTACCCCAGAGGAAATCGAAAATATTTTGACCAAATTATTAACCACTCGGGTTGTTTTATAACTGAGTATTTACCAGAAGTTGGGCCAAATGTAGGTAATTTTCCTAATAGAAATAGAATTGTAGCTGGCTTATGTAAAGGAGTTATTGTTGTAGAAGCTGGAATTAAGAGTGGCAGTCACATTACAGCAGAATGTGCGCTTAATGAGGGGAGGGAAGTTTTTGCAGTTCCTGGGCCCATTAACAATCCATTTTCTGAAGGAACTAAGTGGCTAATTAATCAAGGTGCTATTATGATTACGTCTGGATATGATGTAGTTTCTCAGTTAAGAGAAAATGCTAGAGGAAATAGGCAGATAAGTAATCAGGGAACAAGTGTTAATGAAGTAAGCAAGATAAATATAAATAATCAAAAGGTAAGTCAGATAGAAAGGTATTATGTAAATAATGAGGTTGTATTGAGTCAAATTCAGAAATTTATTATTGCAGAACTACAAGCAGGAGCAAAATCATTTGATTATTTTACAGAAAAAATTAACAGTAAAACATCAAAGATTATTCAAGAAGTTACATTGTTAGAAATCAATGATATCGTTACTGTTGAAGGTAATACTTTGAGTTTAAAATTATGAATTTATGTTCACTTGCATTATAGTGTTATCATATTCAGATTGAATAAATGAATTATAAATTATAAATATTGAGATAAATTATGAACTTAGTAATTGTTGAATCACCTACGAAAGCTAGAAAATTAACGAAATACTTGGGTAGTGAGTATACAGTCGAAGCTTCAGTGGGTCATATTAGAGATCTTCCTAAATCGGGACTAAGTGTTGATGTTGAGCATGATTTTGAACCAACTTATGAAATTTCAAAAGACAAAATAAAAGTTGTCAGTAGATTAAGAGCATTAGCTAGTAAAGCTGAAAAAATTTATTTAGCAACTGATCCTGACCGTGAGGGAGAGGCTATTGGTTGGCATATTAAATATTTATTAGAGTCAGCTAAAGGTAAAAATAAAACCTCAGCAAAGTTTTTTAGAGCAACATTTCATGAAATTACCCAAAGTGCTGTTTTAAAAGCAATTGAAAACCCCGGTGAGTTAAATATTAATCTAATTGACGCTCAACAAGCTCGTAGAGTTGTGGATAGATTAGTTGGCTATAAATTATCTCCAGTTTTATGGAAAAAGGTTCGCCGAGGTCTTTCGGCAGGAAGAGTTCAATCTGTAGCGCTACGCTTAATTGTCGATCGTGAACGAGAGATTGAGGTTTTTATTCCAGAGGAGTATTGGGAAATAGATGTTGCTATGAGCAAATTAAAACTTGGTAGCTCAAAAGTGTTTGATAAGGATCTAAAAGTTACGGAAAACCTGAATGATGAAATATTTATTGCAAGAGTTGTTGAAGTTGATGGCAATAAATATGATCCAAAAGTTGAAAAAGATGTTACTCCATTGGTGTCAATATTGCCAACAGCTGACTATGTAGTTGATTCAATAGAAAAGAAGGAGCGAAAACGCTCTAGTCAACCTCCGTTTACTACTTCAACAATGCAACAAAAAGCTGCAACTATGTTTGGTTATAGTGGCAAACAAACAATGAGATTAGCTCAGCAATTATATGAAGAGGGTTTAATCACTTATCATCGTACTGACTCTTTTAACCTTTCCAATTCTGCTGTTAGCATGGCGAGAGATTTTATCTCAAAGGAATATGGAAATAAGTATCTACCATCAAAGCCAGTATTATTCTCAAATAAAAGCAAGAATGCTCAAGAAGCTCATGAAGCTATTCGTGTAACCCAAATTGAAATCCGAGCTAAAGATTTGCTGGCTAAAAGTGCAAAATTTAGTCCACAACATGTTAAGTTGTATGACCTAATATGGAGAAGATTTGTTGCGAGTCAAATGACCAATGGATTATATGATCAAACATCAGTAAAAATTAATTTTGTTAGTAATAAAAAGACCAGCGAAGTAAAAAAAGGAGTTCTTAAAACTTCTGGATCTGTATTAAAGTTTGATGGTTGGATGAAGTTATTCCCAAATAGGGAAGATTCATTGTTACCCGAACTTGCTGAAAAACAAGATTTGAATTATCTAGACCAAGCAGCTGCTCAAAAATTTACTCAACCTCCTGCCAGATATAACGATGCTTCATTAATAAAAGAGCTTGAGAAAAGAGGAGTTGGAAGACCAAGCACTTATGCCTCTATTATTTCTGTTATTATCGATCGGGGTTATATTGAGAGAATACAAAAAAAGTTTTTTGCATCAAATGTCGGTATGACTGTAAGTGACTTTTTATTACAACATTTTCCTCAAGTAATGGATTATGAATTCACGGCAGAAATGGAGGAAGATTTAGATAGAATTTCTAGAGGTGAAAAACAATGGAGAAAAGTTGTTGGTGATTTTTATAAACCTCTAGAAAAGAAGATTGAGAATGTAACTGAGAAGGCTGAGAGAACTCAAATTCCTGTAGAAAAGACTGGAGAAAAATGTCCAGATTGTTCTGCTGAACATGGTGGTGAAATTGTTATTAGGTCTGGAAAATTTGGCAAGTTTATGAGTTGCAATCGTTTTCCAGAATGTAAATATACCAAAAACATTGTGGAAACAGTTGAAGATGTTGTTTGTCCTTTATGCCAAAAAGGCGAAGTTACAATGAAGAATACCAGATGGGGAAAGCCATTTTTCGGTTGTGGAAATTATCCAAAATGCAATTGGGCATCTTGGAAGAAGCCTGAAAAGGGCGAGGTAATGACAAAAGAAGAATGGAAAGTTCTTCAAGAGGCAAGAGAAGAGAGAAAGAAAAAATGGGCCGAAAGGAAAAGTGGAAAATCCACCACCGCGCTGTCAAAAAAAGCAATTAAACAGCCTAAAAAACCCGCCAAATTTGTAAATAAACTTGCCGAAGTCGCAAACAAACCTGCTAAAGTCGCAAACAAACCTGCTAAAATTGCAAACAAACCTGCCAAAGATACGAAAGAACCTGATGGCGAAGTTGTAAAAATGCCGACTAAAGTCAAGAAAAGATCAACAAAAATTAAGAAAAAACCTACCAAAGTCGCAAACAAACCTGCTAAAGATATAAAAGAATCTGCTGGCGAAGTTGTAAAAAAAACTAAAACTAAGGCTACTAAAAAGTAAGTTTGCTAAGAATATTATAAGAAATTGTCAAAAAGTGGAAAAATTTTTATGAATATTGCAATTTTTGGAGGCGCTTTTGATCCTCCACATCTTGGTCATAAATTCGTCGCAGATTCATTGATTGAAAAAAAAATTGTTGATGAAGTATGGTTTGTGCCAGTTTTTAAGCATCCTTGGGCCAATAGATATAATAAAAAACAGTTAGCACCTTACGATTCAAGAGTAGCAATGATAGGAATGTTTATTTCTGATCATCAAAAGATTGCTCATTTTAAAGACGTTAGCTTTACTTACGACACGCTCATATATTTTCAAAAAAAATTTCCTCAACATACTTTTTCATGGGTGATGGGTACCGAATATCTTGGCCGTTTTGATGATTTTTTGGCAGGACATCCAAAACTTCTTGATTTTCATTTTTATATTTATCCAAGAGCAGGCTATCCTTTTGAAGAAAAATTGTTAAAGAAAAATATGACTTTTTTGGTAAATATGAAGGAAATAAGAGCATCTTCGACAGATATTAAAGCAAAGCTAAATGACGGCACCAACATTGAAAATTTAGTTTCCGCTGGAGTAAATCAATATATAAAAGCTAATAAATTATATATTTAGACATTTTATGTTAGAATTTTTTTATGAAAAAAACAATTGATTCGCAATACAAAAGATTACTTAAAGAAATTCTTGAAAATGGAGTTTTGACTAAGACCCAACAAGAAGTTGACGCTTTAACTTTGATGGCCCCTCAGCCTTTAAAGTTTAAACTTAAAAATGGTTTCCCAATTATTACAGAAAGAAAAATTAGTAAAAAAATTTGGGGACAGGCTATTGGTGAAATAATTGGTTTCATTAATGGTGCCAGAACACAAGATGAATTGTCAAAATATGGTTGTAGATGGTGGAATTCTTGGGTTACTGAATCCAAGTGTAAAAAAAGAGGTTTGGAAACGGGAGATATGGGTCCAGGTAGTTATGGAGCAGCATTTCATGATTTTCCAACGTCAGAAGGTCCAACTTACAATCAATTTAAAAATATTATTGAGCAAATTAAGGAAAAGCCACACTTGAGAACTCATTTTATTTCTCCTTGGATTCCTCAGTACACGATAAGGGGCAAGGGGAAGCAACAACAAGTAGTCGTATGTCCATGCCATGGTTGGGTTCATATTCGAATTATCGATAATAAACTTACATTACACATGTTTCAAAGAAGTAGTGACACTCCAATCGGATTGCCAGCAAACTTAGCTCAGTATGCAGCTCTGACTATGATGATTGCGCAGGCGACTGGTTATGAAGCATATGAATACATTCATAGTTTTTCTGATGCGCATATTTATGTTGATCAAATAGAACATGTAAAAACCATCTTGAAAAGGGCAGACAAAACTTTGCCCACAATGAAGTTGAATTCAGCAAATCAAGATATTTTTAAATTTAGGGTAGATGATTTTGAGCTCACAGATTATGATCCACATCCAGGTATATGGGATATTCCGGTAGCAATATAGATTTGAAAATATATCTATTATGAGAAGAAAAACAATGTCTAATTATGTAGATATCGATAACACTAGAGAAGATGAGCAAAAAAAGGTTATGGAAGAGATTATCCTCGCAGATCACTGTCCTTTTTGTGAGGAAAATCTAAGTAAATATCATAAAAATCGATTCATTAAGGAAGGTAAACACTGGATTTTAACTAAGAATCGGTGGCCTTATGAACATACGAAAGTTCATTTGCTTTTAATTTATAAAAAACATGCGACTCATCTAAATGAATTGGATTCTAAGGCTGGTAAGGAATTATTAGATTTTGTTAAATGGGCCGAACAAAAATATCATATTGCTGGCGGTGGTTGGGCTATGCGTTTTGGAGACACAAATTATTCAGCCGGAACAGTAAATCATATTCATGTGCAGTTTATACAGCCTGACCTTAATTCCCCAAATTACAAACCAGTTAGAATTAAATTAGGCAAAGGTTGATCGAAAGTAAACAAGTCCACTTGGTTAGAATTAAACTAGGCAAAGGTTGATCGAAAGTAAACAAGTCCACTTGGTTAGAATTAAACTAGGCAAAGGTTGATCGAAAGTAAACAAGTCCACTTGGTTAGAATTAAACTAGGCCGCTTAGAATGGAATTAAGTTAGGGTCGATAGAGAAATTATGATAACTTTGGTTAAAATTAAGTCGATAATTGGTTATCAGAGTTAATTTCAATTAAGATTAAGTAGTAATTTTGATAATTTCGACACCAGATTTCTTAAGCAATTCTTCTCCATCAGTCATTGAGTAACCTTCGTAGTAGAATAATTTTGAGATACCACTGCATGCGACTAATTTTGCGCAAGGTGGACAGGGAAAAGTTGTGACATAAATTTCTGATTTATTTAAGGTTATGCCATTTTTTGCTGCGTTTGCAATTAAAGCAGCTTCAGCGTGTATCGCGGTAGATATCTCAATATTTTTTCCTTTATGAAAGCTATTTCTAGGATCACTATCGATATAAGGTGTGTAAGGAGAGGGTAGATGTGTATTGTGGGCAATGGAAATAATTTTATTATCTTTAAGCAAAACTGCTCCCACTTGACGCCACCAATCAGAGCTTAGTTCTGCTTGTGTTTTTGCAATCGAGATAATTCTTTTGGAAAATCCAGCTAAAGAAAGTGATTCAGATGGAACAATCTTTTGTTTCTCAACACTGTTAAATCGATTCCATCTTAAAAAAGTTCGATCAAATTTTATATTTTCATTTGATAAATATTTTTCAGCAAGCCAGAAAAAAATATCTTCTTTTGGAAGCACGAATTTGACGTTTTTTTTATTCATTTTGATCAATTTGTTTAATGAAAGAAGTTTAATTTCCCTTTTGGGTAAAATTGCTTTGAGTGCAAGGTTTGCTTGTTTAGGACTAAGAGAGCGAATTTCTTTTCTTAAATAGTCGAACTCTTTGTCAATGACATTTATTAATGAAGTATTTATGATGAAAATTTCACTCGATGGGTATTTGTTTAAAAATTTAAAATATCCTTTATGAATTACGGGTAAATAGATAAGGATTTTTGATTTCATAATAATACATCTATTTTTTATTAGTTTTATATTTGATTGTTTGAAATTCAAGAATATTATTCTTTTAGTTCATCTAATATTTTTTCCATGGTATGAATTAATCTATTTGATATGGTTTTGGTGATTCTTTTTTCGGCACCAATTTGTACCAATCTGATTTTGGCACTTGTTGATGTGGTAGCTTTTCTTTCTAATATTTCTACTTTGCCACAATATTTAGCTAGTTTTTCAAGCTGTTCTTGATTATATGTTTCTTTAATTGCTATCAAAACGTCTGGTCTAATAAGTTTGATTAGTTTCCATTTAGGCAGGTTCAGTTCTTTAATAATTACATGATCTACATCTTCAATATAGGTTAGCATTTCAAGACGTTCATTTTCAGGCACAACAGGTCTGTCTGGTCCTTTTCTTTTTCTAATTTTTTTATCACTATCAATACCAACGATTAGTATGTCACCAAATTTTTTAGCTTCACAAAGATAGCGACAATGTCCTATATGCAACATGTCAAAAGATCCTGAAGTTAAAACAATTTTTTTACCAGCATTTTTATACTTTTTTACCAAAGATTCAATTGCCTCATAAGTAGTAATTTTGTATCCATTTTTCATTTCTATAGCATCCTACTATATGTTTGTGTGTTGTGCTACTATGGTTGCAAGATATGAAAGTAATTCTAATGGCAGCTATAACAGTTGATGGTTACATCGGATTAACCGATAATCATCTTTCAACAAAATGGACATCCAAAGAGGACGCTATTTTTTTTAGATCATTTTCGCGTGAGGTAGGTAATTTAGTTGTTGGCTCTAAAACTTTTAAGACTTTTAATAGAAAAATTGAAGGTAGAAAATTTTTTGTCTATTCAAATCAAGATTCAATTGAGAATTTATTTGATAATGAAATCGAGGTTGTTCATGAATCTCCAGTAGATTTAGTGAATAGATTGGAATCTCAGGGTTTTGAGAAAATTTTGATTGCAGGTGGAACAAGTGTTTATACTCAATTTATGCAGGCTAAAGTAGTAAATGAATTGTATATTACTGTTGAGCCTCAGGTATTTGGCAACGGGCAGAAACTATTTAATGCTAGTATAGAACAAAAACTGCTTCTAATTGAAATAATCAATTTATCAGATCAAACCAAAGTGTTGCATTATAAAGTTATTTAGATTATTTAGCTAACTTTATTATAATATAAGTTTTGAGCTCAAATTTAATCCAAATTATGATAAAAAAATTTAATCATTAAAAATAAACATGTCTGAAAATAAAATAAAATTAGTAATGAAGCTCTTCGATAAATCTTTGCCAAAGCCAGAGTATAAAACTAAGGGAGCAGCGGCAATCGATTTGTATGCCAGAGTTGAAACAAAAGTACCAAAAAAAGCCATCGGATATATTCCGCTAAATATTGCGTTGCAGTTGCCAGAAAATCATTGGGCACTTTTATCAGCAAGAAGTTCGTTACACAAGAGGGGGTTGATGCTTGCAAATGGAATTGGAGTAGGTGATTATGATTATCGTGGTCCAAATGATGAATATCTAGCAGCTGTTTACAATTTTACTGACGAAGATGTAATAATTGAAAAAGCGGAGCGGGTGATACAACTAATCGTCATGCATCGCGAACCTGTTAGGGTAATTATTACAGATAATTTTGAAGATCCCGACAGAGGTGGTTTTGGTTCAACTGGGAAAAAATAATAATCAAATTTATTTTAACTGTTGCTTTTTTGTAAAACTTTTGCAATTCATTAGCAATCATTTTTTACTCAGTTTCACTAATTCAATTAATATGTCAGTTTGAAAGTAATTTACATATTTTTTTTATATACACGATGTTGATTTTTACCTATTGCATGTACACAATATATTGTGTTTTAGTTAAGTTTGTTGTGTTAAGAAATACGAATTCTTAATTTAGGAAAAAAATGAGTGAAACTTCTTCAGTCGAGATTAGTGATTTTATAAGAATTGAAGGTTGTAAAAATCCTCAACCTCTTTCAACTAAGAATTTAGAATTCTGGAATTATAATCCACCCGATCAAGTTGTTTTTGCAACTGGTAGCATTAGAAAAGCAATAATGCTTATTTGTCAAATTAATAATTTTTCTTTTGATGTTATAAAAAATGGGAAATTAATAAGTATAACTAATCCTTTAGAATTACTCGGATATTTTAATGAGAATGTATACAATGGAAATGGCTCGGTAAAAAAGAAAACATTTTTAGGATATTTATTTGGAGTAGAATTATATATACATCCTGGAGATGGAGAATCTGATTCAAATGTATCACCGGCTGATGAGGCTAAAAAAAAGGCCTTATTTTTGTACCAAGATCCAGAATTAGGATATCAGGGCCAAAACATTCTAATTTTTGGTTCAGATACTGTTGATTTACCGTCTTCGGCTGAAGAACCAATGGGAAAGCCAGAAAATGAAAAGGGTAACAATCATCCATTTCCGCAATCACAAGATTTTGATAATGATGCTGATTATCAATCTGCAATAAGATTATACCTAGAAGAATGGAAAATGAGATTTTATACTTTTAGTGAGGTAATTATACACACAAATGCAATTGCAATTTTAGACTCACTTACTGGAGTTTTTATGGATTTGGAAGATAAAGCAAATTTGATATTAACATTATTTGTAGATAGCCAAAAAATGAAAAATGCAATCCCTTATCAGGATATGGCAGGAGGTGGTATATTTCAACAATTAATTGACTGGGGAGACATTGATGCTATTAAAGCATATTTTGATGACGCATCGTATAAATTAATTGAAAACCAGTCAAACGAGATTATTGCAATGGCACTTATGTGTCAAATCATGGGATGTCCTCATGCTATTATTGAGTTACTTAGAATTGCAAATATAATGAGAAATACAAAAGAAGAAGTATAATTCAAAGTTGATAGAGCAGAAGTAAAACCACAAATTTTACGAACAAACAGAAGATCTCCTAATTAATTATATTAATCAACATCGCTTCGCTCGTTCGTTAATGAGTCGCAACTAAAGTTGTTGTATTCCTATTCGTTTCACAATATCATTTAATAGCAACTATACAAAAATGTACTTTTAAAAAAATGTTTTCTGTCGTACACTTCGTATAGAACGCAGCCCATTGGAAAGTAGACAAATATGACAGAAAATAAAGGTTTCTTAATTACACTTGAGGGCGGTGAGGGTGGTGGTAAAACTACTCAAATAGTGAGGTTACAAAACCGATTGCATAAAGCTGGGAAAGACATTGTGGTTTTAAGAGAACCCGGTGGCACAGTAATTAGCGAACAAATTCGCGAAGTTGTTTTGTCTGCCAAAAATGTTGGAATTTCATTTACTACTGAAGTTCTACTATTTCAGGCCGCAAGAGCCCAGATTTATAGAGAAATTGTTTTGCCTTCACTAGAGGCTGGAAAAGTTGTTGTTATGGATCGGTCAAGAGATAGCTCAGTTGTTTATCAAGGTATGGTGAGGGGTTTCGGTGTAGACATGATCGAAAAACTAAATGAAATTTCTACCAAAAATACTTATCCGGATTTGACATTTTTACTAGATATTTCTGTAGATAAAGGTTTGAAGAGAAGAGAAGATTCAGGCTCGGTAAATCGAATTGATATGGAAGCTACTAATTTTCACACCAAGGTTAGAGAAGCATACTTGAAACTTGCAAAAGAAGATCAGTCTGATCGCTGGCAAGTGATTGATGCTTCAAAAACTATCGAAGAAGTTGAAAATTCTATGTGGGAGATTATTTCGAAAAAACTTGGAATTTAGTTTAGAATTTATCCTGAATTTAGTTTTTTCATTCAAAAATTGAAAAATACACACCGATATTCATTTATTCAAATCTAGGTTTTGTAGAGTCGAGTGGGTCTGTTGCAATTATTGTGCTGGGGCCATCCTTATCTGAGCGAGAAAGTTGAGTTTTATCATCTACTTTAGTTTCACCAATTTCTATTGTAGATTGAGCAAATGTTTGATAAAGTGTTCGAGCAAGAAGTCCATCTGCGACGTTTCTCTTAGAAAGATTAAACTCAGCTTTTAACATTGTTAGCCTACTTATAAGCACTTGGTTACATAATATATTTACTAAGGCAGCAAAGTTCGATGCAGTTTTCTTTGTTAATTGAGGGATTTGGTCGCTTGTAAGCATTTCAACAATTAATTGGTTTTCTTTTTCAAAGTCATTCTTTCCGCCATTTTTAAACATTCTGTGATGATATTTTGCTATGGCAACTGCCATTGCTTGTTCATGTGTGTAGCCAAGAGATATAGCTAATTGATTAAACCATAGAATATATGTTTCTTTAAAATCGGGGTCGGTTTCAGTTAGCTGAATTAAATTATAAAAAACATCAGCAATTTCTGATATTACTTTTGCAATAGCTGCATTGTCTTCGTTAGTCTTACCATCTGTATAATCTGAGATGGCACCGATCACCTCATCTCTTTCAGGAGGTTTGAAATATTCGGCGGGCTTAGTACGAACCGGATCGCCTGTGAATTGAAAGATAAATCTCAAATCATTAGTCT
The DNA here is from genome assembly GCA_020632265.1 of Pseudomonadales bacterium. Lineage (GTDB taxonomy): Bacteria > Patescibacteriota > Microgenomatia > UBA1400 > PJMF01 > VFLK01. The sequence goes on from JACKFW010000001.1 coordinate 882,867, forward strand.
TACCATCACCTGAAAGAAAAAGGATCTTGGTTTCAGCTCGAAATGGTAACTTTGTTCCATATAGTTTAGCTTCTTCTTGCAGAAATTCAGTTGTCAGTAATCTCCATCCAATTTTTTCATTTGGCTTAAGATTTAACTCTTGTGAGTCATTAGTGAGAACAATTTCAATAACTCTTTGCGTTGATTGTGCTTTAATTAAGCGAGTTGTTTCTATTCCTGCGGCATGAAAAGTATCTAGGGCCTTTTGTAAAGTCATCATTGTGGTAGCAGCTAATAAGTGCTCCAAACTTATATTTAGTGTATCTTCATTTACCATATATTTAATTATAGGATATTAAAATCATTTAGTCAATAGTTTGATATCTTTATAATTGTTTCTAACTAGTCTGACTTGCGTAAAATAGAAAATCTTTGTACGATGGGACTCTGATAAATTAAAGATATATATGAAATTACCAAGAGCTGTACAAAATTTAATTGAAAAGTTTGAAAAACTGCCTGGAGTAGGTCCAAAATCTGCTCAAAGATTGGTATTTTATTTACTTCACAATCCCGATCATGAATTGGAGGATTTTGCCCAAAAATTGCTTTTACTCAAAAAAAATACATTCCTGTGTGATATCTGTCACAATGTTAGTGAAACTAATCCATGTTCAGTTTGTGATGATCCCACTAGAGATGAAAATATATTGTGTGTAGTCGAGCATCCTTTGGATGTTTTGGCATTAGAAAGATCTAATTCTTATAAAGGTAAATATCATGTTTTACATGGTAGTATTGCTCCTTTAAATAACATTGGCCCTGATCAATTATTTTTACACGATATTTCAAAGAGATTTAATGGTGTGAAAGAATTAATTATTGCTACTAATCCAACTATGGAAGGAGAAGCTACCGCTTTATATATTACCGAGTATCTTACTCAACAAAAAGGTTTTGATGTTGAAAATATTATAATTTCAAGAATTGGCCATGGCCTACCAATTGGTGCAGATATCGAATATGCTGATGGAGTAACTTTATCTCGAGCTCTAGAGGGCAGGAGAAAGATTTGATATTAAAATGTATTTCTCTAAGTTATTGCTTGTTTTGTATCTCGCGTGTTATGATCTAATAAGATGGTTAAATTAATATTGAAAATAAACCACTCAAATTCTTAACAAAAGAATTGGGTGGTTTTTTGTATTTAAAAAATGGAGGTTCCAAAATCAGCAAAATCTCAGAAATAATTGAGAATATTAAATGAAAAACTTTTTTGAAGTATAAATAAAAGCTTAATGAAGTATAAATAAAAGCCTAATACGGCAGGAGGATTTATATGACAGTAATAGTTGAGTCAAAGAAGATGAGGGTAACCAACGCAATCAGGTTATTTGCTGAAAAACAAGCACTTAAAATTAGTAAATTGGGTAAGAGTGTTTTGGAAATTAAAATCCATCTAGAAAAAATTCGTAAAAAGAAAATGGATGAAAACTCAAATATTGTCACATATTTTGTATCAACTCCAGGAAAAAATATTATTGTGAAGAGTAAATCAGCTGATATGTATAAAGCAATTATTGAAGCTACATCTAGCGCAGTGAGAAAACTAAGAAAAATAAATGAGAAGCGCAAAACAATAAAAAGATCATCAAAAATATTCCAATAGATAATTAGATAATTAAATTAGTATATTATTATGATTGATATTAAATTAATTTTGATAATTGAGCTTACCATCTTGTATCGTATAGCTGAGTAATTTACAATATAGTTTATATGTCGGATGATAAAAAAAATCCTTTAGACGTTCTAGAAGAATTATTGAAAGATACTGGTAATGGGGCAGTTTCAGGATCTGGAAGTAATAATTCTGATCCTAGCAAGCCAGTGGAAAAAACTAAAGAGGAACTCGAGCGTGAACTTGAACAAAAGAGAATTGAGTTTGAACAAAGTCAAGAAGAACAAAAAAGAATCGATGATCAAAAACTTATAAAACAAAGGCAGGCAATTAGTGGTATTCAGGATTCACAAGAGTATAAGGCAAGAGTGCAGCAAGATTCTGCAAAAAAGGATGATGAGGAAAAACAGACTGTTGCATCAGATGGTTTTGAAATTGATCAATTAGGTCATAAAAAGGTTTAAATGTTTGGTACAGTTCCAGGCTCTGGTGGTCCACAAGGTGGGGGAGCTTCACTTTCTAATTTTGGCGAGTCTTTTCAAGATGGAAATTCATTGATGCAGAATGTAAAAAATCAAAGTTCTTCTAAAGGTAATAATTCTAGTGGTACTAATCAGAATAACCTTGGTAATAGTTTACATTCGTCAGCTTCTTCACAAAATCCAGTTCCCCAAAAACCTCAGATAGAACCTCGTGAAGTAGGTAGTTTGGCAGATGAAGCAAAAAGAGGAGTTGAAGATGTTTGGACTGAAGTTAAACAATTTTTTTCTATTAATACTTGGTTGGGAATCGATCCTGAAAATATGAATCCTCAACAACAGGCCGAAGCAAAAGAGATTCATGCAAGATATACACAACTTGATCAAAAGCAACAAGCAATTGCTAAACAGATGTACGAAGAAAGAATGCAAAAAAAGAAACTTATCGAACAAGAGGAACAGCAACGAAAGCAAATTGAAGCTCAAAAGCAACAAGAGCAAGCTTATTCGATACCTTCGGGACCTCAAAAGGGGGCGGGCGCACAAAAAGGCAATAAAAAACAACAGATGATTCATAAGATTAAGCAAGACAGAACAACTTTAAATAATACTCAAGGAGAGTAGTATTTTAATAGATATAATATTTTCCACAATTTAGTTGGGGTGTTCGTGATAAAATTAAAGGGAAGAATTAGTCAGATACAATCATGAAACTTTATAATACACTTTCAAAAAAGATCGAAGAGTTTGAGTCAATTAAACCAAATAAAGTTGGTTTATATGCTTGCGGTTTCACTGTCTATGATTTCACTCATCTAGGTCACCTTCGCAAATACACCATGGATGATATTTTAATAAGAACTCTTAAATATTTAAAATATGATGTTAATTTTGTTCAAAATATTACTGATGTGGGACATTTATCTTCAGATGCAGACACTGGTGAAGATAAGCTTGAAAAAGGCGCAAAAAAATATGGAAAATCAGCTTGGGATATTGCTGCGCAGTTTGAAAAATATTTTTTTAGAAGTATGGATTTAATGGGGAATTTACGTCCAAGTGTAAGTGCGAGAGCAACAGATCATATAGAAGAACAGATAGATATGGTAAAACAACTTGAAAAAAAGGGTTTTACATATGTCATAGAAAATGATGGAATTTATTTTGATACCAGTAAATTTTCGGATTATGGCAAAATGGCTAAGTTAAATCTCAATGATCAAAAAGAGGGTTTCAGAATTGATGCAGTTAAAGGTAAAAGAAATCCAGCTGATTTTGTATTATGGAAATTTGAGCGAGAAGGAGAAAACAGAGCTATGACTTGGGAAAGTCCATGGCACAAGCGAGGTTTTCCAGGATGGCACATTGAATGTAGTGCAATGGCTATTAAATACTTGGGTAATCAATTTGATATTCATACTGGAGGTATTGATCATATACCAGTGCACCATACTAATGAAATTGCCCAAGCCGAAGCCGCAACTGGCAAAACTCCTTTTGTTAAGTATTGGGTTCATCATAATTTTCTTAGAGTTGATGGCATCAAAATGAGTAAATCTCTTAATAATTTTTTTACTATAGATGATCTATTAGAACGAGGCTTTCACCCTTTGGCATTGAGACTATTATTTTTGACTGCTCATTATCAATCTGAAATGAATTTTACTTGGGAAAATTTGGCAGGAGCACAAAAAAGTTATCAAAAATTAATTAAAACAGTTTTAGAATTAAAGGATTTAGCTAGTTCTACAACTGAAGTAAATTCTCAAAATTTTAACGAATTACAACCAAAAAATACTACTAAAATTAATGAATCTAATAAAAATAATCAAACAGAGCAAGTTAATCAAGAGGATTATTATAGGATTAAATTTTTTGGTTATTTGACTGACAATTTGAATACACCTCGGGCAGTTGCTTTAATGTGGGAGATGATTAAGTCTGATTTAGATTCTCAAGTAAAATTAAGACTATTACTTGAGTTTGATCAAATATTTAATTTGGGGATTTCGAAAGCATCAAAAATTCAAAATGAGTTTAGTAAAAATGAATTTAATAAAAACACTTTTACCAAAAACGACTTATTTTTAGATGATGAACAATTATCAAAAGAAATAAAGAGCGTCTTACTTCAAAGAGAGGAAGCAAGACTTTCTAGTGATTGGAAAAAAGCTGATGAATTGAGAGATGTATTATTAGGTAAGGGATTCAGGGTTGTAGATTCAATTGATGGACAGAAACTAGAAAGAATTTAAATGTTTAGGCATTTAGATATTTATATATTTAGATATTATTTCTATATTTAGGTATTTAAAAGTTACTTAAATTTATAATTTTCCAATTTTTTCATATTAAGCAATAATTAATGGGTTTACTAAGCTCAATGAAGTATGCTAAATTAGTACTATATGTTTTCTTTTCATAAAAATAACACTCCCAACTTTTCAAGTGATGATGATAATTTTCAGTTGATCAATAAAACTTCAGATCATGTTGATGATTTGCAGTTTCATGATAAATCTAATACTAAATCTAAAATCAAATCTAGTAAAAAACAAATGGTGGTTTTTTTGAGTATTTTTGTTTTTTCATTAATGAGTTTGGCAGTATTGGTAGCATTTAATCGTCAACAATATAATTATGATTCTAGAAAAGAAGCTGCATGTAATCTTTCAGTTTCAAAGTGGATGCCTATAGAAATAAGTTTCTCGGGTCCTGAACTTAGTGAAACATCTACATCGCCCAATAATCCTTTTCTTGACTATCGATTAAATGTTAAATTTATAAGTCCAACTGGCAAAGAAATCAATGTTCCAGGTTTTTTTGATGGAGATGGATCTGGTTCTGGAGTTGGCAACAAATGGAAGGTTCGCTTTTCTCCAAGCGAAGAGGGTTCTTGGACGTATGTGGCCGATCTTAGAAGTGGGAGTAATATTGCAGTTGATACAAATTTATCAAGTGGAAATTCTCAATCAATTGTTCCAGATTGTCAAAATTCTTTTTCTGTTGGTGCATTAAATTCATCCGCTCCAGGATTCTTCAAGTGGGGAAGACTAGAATATGTTGGAAAACATTATCCAAAATTTGCTAATGGTCCTTACTTTATTAAGATTGGAACTGATTCTCCAGAAAATATGTTGGGTTTTGTAGGATTTGATAATACAGTTGATCAAGGTGGCTTAGTACCTAACTTTCTTCACACTTTCGCACCTCACGCTGAAGATTGGCAACAAGGTAATCCAACATTTGGCAGTAATCCCGAATTGTCAAAAAATATCATTGGAGCACTAAACTATTTGAGTAACAGTGGTATTAATTCAATCTACTTTTTACCAATGAATCTTGGAGGAGATGGTCAGGATACTTATCCTTTTGTTGACGCGAATATTGCAAATAATAAAAATTACGATGTTAGTAAGCTTAATCAATGGAACATTGTTTTACAACACGCTCAAAAGAAAGGAATTGCGCTTAACGTTGTTCTTTCAGAAACAGAGGATCAAAATACTGATTGGTTGGGAGGAATTTCTTCTCTCACAATTGAGAGAAAATTATATTTAAGAGAATTGATTGCTCGATTTGGATATTTGCCTGCAATTCAGTGGAATATTGGCGAAGAAAGTAAATTTCCACAAAGTACTACTGAAGCCATTGCTGATTACCTCACCGCGTTGGATTGGCAAAATCACCAAATTACATATCATACTCCTAAAGATGGTATTGGAGTATACAACTGGGCTTATGGTAATCCAAAATTTGATGCTACTTCCGTTCAATATACATTCTTAGAAGGTATTAAAAATAGCGAATTTGTTGAAATTCTTCGAGCAAATAGTGCTCAAGCCAATCGTCCTTGGATTGTCAATATGGATGAAAATTTTGGTGGATTAGTTCATAACCCAGGTCATTATCGACTTAGTCGATTGTATGACATTTTATTTTCTGGAGGAGGAGTTGAGTGGTATTTTGGATGCACCAGTCCTTGTGAAGATGTTACTGCCGAAAATTTCGACACTCCTGAATTAAGAGAACTTTGGGCATATAACAAAGTGGCGCATGACTTTATGCAAAACAATCTTCCTTTTTGGGATATGATTCCTCTCGACGATGTGGTGGGAGGTGAACTTGAACATGAAACTTATGGTGGTGCTGAAGTATTTGCTCTTCCTGGTCAAGTTTATGCAATTTATTTTGCCTCATCCAATACAACTGGAACAATTGATTTAAGAAATGTTAGTGGTCAATTTACTAAGCAATGGTTTAATCCCGTTAATGGTCAGACAGTAGGACCTCAAGAAATTGTAAATGCAGGTGCTTATGTTAATAATGGCACTGCTCCCAATCCTTTAGCAGATTGGATATTGTTGTACAAAAAAACTGATTTTACTTTGCCTCCTCCTATTAGCACTAATACTGATCCAGTCTGCAATCAACTTTGTGATGCTTCACAAACCTGTGAGCAAGGATTGGAATGCAAGCCATTGTCATGGGTTTGGCAATACTTGAGCACAGAAGAAGAACTTTTTTCAGGAATTTCAATTGCAGGCAAAGAAATTAAATCATTTGATGTTTATTATCATAATCGAGACAATGAAATTCGTCAGAATGCAATTATTGATTCGACGGTTTATTATCGCACCAATCGAGATTGGATTTGGAGATCAATTGGATCTGTCGATCAAGTTTTTGCAGGAGCAGGTTCTGGAGAAGTTACGCTCTTTGATGTAGCCTATTACCGAGAAGCTAATCAAGTTATTCAGCATATTATAAGATCAAATCGTTTATACAAAAGAACCTCTTTAGATTGGAATACCTGGGAAGATTTGGGTAATATCAATGATATTTTCCCTGGATCAGGTCCTCTTGAAGGATTTGACACCTTCCAACATCCTAATGGAGAAATACGTCAGCATGTAATCAGGGGTAATAGAGCGTATCGCAGAACTCTTCCGGGAAATAACTGGGAAGACCTAGGAGATTATAACGAAGTCTTTAGAGGTACTGGAAACGGTGAAATTATATCTTTCGATGTTCACAGTCCTAGCGGAAATTCTGAAGTGATTCAGCAAGTATTACGTGGTGGTTTGGTATGGAAAAGAAATAGTAAAGAAGAATCCCGATGCAGATTACCTTCACAACCTGCAACAACAAATTGTTTACCGATACCAAATGGTGGCCAAACTATGAATCCTCAAAATAATAACAATAACGCCGTTGCTTCACCAGCTACTGCAACACCAACGCCTACGGTAAATGCTAAACCTGCTTCACCAGCTACTGCAACACCAACGCCTACGGTAAATGCTAAACCTGCTTCACCAGCTACTGCAACACCAACGCCTACGCCGGTTATTAGTCAAGACAGAATGAGTCTATAATAATTTTTTAGACTTTAGATAATTTATCTGATATAATATTCTTTCTAAGACCGTTTTTTTGAGTGATTTTTTTCAAATTTCAAAATAATGATAGATGGGAAGGGTGAAAGCACATAGCAAATGTGCTCACTTTTATTGGTAAAATTAATTTGTTCTAGAAAAGTATATGTTTAAAGTATATAAAAAATACTATCAGTTTTTGTTTAAATATGGATGGCAATTTATTGTATTCATAGTTTTTTTAGTGGGTTTAAGCATCATAGAAAGTATTCATCCTTATTTTTACAAACTATTTATTGAAGAATTACCTTCAGGTAATTTTCAAATGTTATTTAATATATTGTTTGCTTATTCAGGAATTAGAGTTTTACAACTAATTTTAGATATCTTAACCTATTTCTTTGGTGACTCAGTTTTATTACCAGCTGCAAAAGACGCAAGATTGGCGGTTTTTAAAAAAATTCAAGATTTGGACTTTGCTTTTAGTTTATCTAGAAGTACTGGTTCATTGATCTCCACGATGAAAAGGGGCGATACAGCCTTTTTTGATCTACATCATTCAATAAATATTAAGATGGTTAGAATCATTATTAATTTTCTGGTAATAATGTGGTTTTTTGTTCAAATTAAGCTTGAAATAGCTTTGGTTATGATTATCTCAATGATTCTCAATATGATCTTTGCTTACTTTTTAATACGCATAAATATTAATGCAAGAAAAAAGTTTAATGATGAAGAAGATAACATTTCTAACGTGATAGTAGATAATTTAATCAATTTTGAAACAGTAAAATTATTTGCAAAAGAGGACGAAGAATATAAGAAACTAAAGAGACAATTTTTACCCTGGTTAACTGAATTATGGGGGTACGCCAATTCTTTTAGAAAGATAGATATTATTGTAGGAACTCTTGGTGAGATAAGCATGTTTCTTGTTTTATTCGTAGGCTTGCAACAAGTAGTAGACTTAAGTTTGAGTGCTGGAGAATACGTGATGATTTTGGGCTTTGTTAGTTCTTTTTATCCAAGATTCTTCGAATTGATTTTTGAATTGAGAAATATTGGCAAACACAATGTTGATATTAAAAAATATTTTGATGTCTTCAATTTTGATACGATTGTCAAAGATATAGAAAATCCAGTAAAAAAAGAATATGCGAAAGGTGAGATTGTTTTTGATAATGTGAACTTTTCTTATCCTGAAGGTAGGGATGATGCCTTAAAAAATATAAATTTAAGAATTAGAGAAGGACAATCAATTGCATTCGTAGGTTATTCTGGAGCGGGAAAAACTACCATTACAAAATTATTAATGAGATTTTACGATCCAGATTCAGGAAAAATTACTATTGACGGAGTAAACATTGCTCATTTAACTAAAACCAATTTACGTTCTTTTATGGGTGTTGTGCCTCAAGAGCCAATTTTATTTAATGATTCCATTGCTTACAATATTGGTTATGGAGCAGGTACCACTAATTTACATGAAATTATTGCAGCTTCAAAAATGGCGAATTTACATGATTTTATAAGTGAACTTTCTGACGGATACGACACTATGGTAGGTGAGCGCGGGGTCAGACTGTCTGGTGGTCAAAAACAAAGATTAGCTATCGCTAGAATGATTCTTTCTAACCCTGACATAATTATATTTGATGAAGCAACTAGCCAGCTAGATAGTGAGTCAGAAAAATTGATTCAAGACGCATTTTGGAAGGCTTCTAAAAACAAAACTACAATTATTATTGCTCACAGACTATCGTCAATAACTAAAGCAGATAAAATTATCGTGATGGATGATGGTGAAATTGTTGAGGTAGGAACCCATAAACAATTGCTTAAAATGAGTGGACAATATAATAATTTCTGGAAATTACAGACAGAAGTTTAAAATTTCAGATTCTTGTTGAATCTTGATTTTTCTTAAAAAATTAGATGCTGAATATTTTACAATTTCATGAGAATATATTTTTAGATCGTAATTTTTGTTAGTTAATTTTTTAGTAAATTTTGACAGTTAATTTTTTCAAAATTACTAGTTCTATTGCATAGGGATCATGAATATGGGATATGATTTGTGGCTTTTAACTTTTCAATTTGGATTTTTCTATATTTTGTATCTTTTAATTCTTAATAATAAGCTGGCTCAAAATTTGGTTCTAAAATTTGAAAATTTTAAGTTGCTTATTCTTGGAATTTTAATTTTGCAATTATTTGCAATTTTTTTGATCAAGTACAATGTTGTTGATGTTTTTATAAACTCAGATGCTGGCAAAAATTTGTTAGAAAAAGTGGATATTTATTGGATTGATGCAGATCATGGCAAATATCCATTCTTTCCGTTTTTGATTTTTTTGCACGCAGCATTAGTTTCTATTTGGCAGAAATTTGGTTATTTAAGTTATAATTTTTATTTTAAGCTGGTTTCTTTATCATTTTTTTATTTTTTTGCTTTACAACTTTATAAGAGTTGGAAGAAGGAAAATTTAAAAACGGTCAAGCTAAATCTTTTGGCATTTTTATTGTCACCAATTACATATGCAATTCTTTTGTATCATGGTCAGTTTGATATTATTCTGATAACTTTTTTGTATTTGGCGATAAAAGCATTTCAAAAGAATTCATTTATTTCGAAAATGATTATTTCTGCTCCTTTATTTGCAATCTCAATTGCCACTAAAACATGGTCGATCATCATGTTGCCAATTTTTGCTATTCCATTGATAAAAAATTTTTCAATTAAAGAGTTTATTAAGTTCTTCGCCTTTGTTTTAATTACTGTGGGCTTATTGTTAATCAATATCAAATTTTATACTTTGCAAGTATTTGGATCTAGTACTAGAACAGTCTTAAATGCAGTAATTCACCCCGGTGGTCCAACAGAAATTTGGGGGCTAGGACTATTGTTGAAGCCTTTTGTAGAGAACTCGCTTGGTTTTTTAAGCCTACTACAGTTATTGGCATTTGCAATTTTCTGGTTATATATTTACTATCAAATAAAAATCTCTAAATTTAAATACAACAATTTCTTTTTAGTCTTCATGACGATTCTAATTTTTTATATTTTTACTCCAAGATGGGGCATACAATATATTTTTTGGCATTTTCCTTTTATGTTTTTGCTTTTTGGAACGAAGTTCTTAAGAAATTGGATTTACCAATTAGTTATTCCAATCTATTTATTTTTGAATTACTGCAATATTACGGCACAGACTGAAGTTATTCCGCTTTGGATAATTTGGTTTTTGGGACTGATAATATATTTTAACTTCATAAAAATGGTCATAAATTTATTAAGAAATCCTCAAGTTAATAAATTTTGAGTTTTGAAGCCTATACTTTGACGCTTAAACTTCGATACCGTTTATACCTCACCTGCTGATTTTAAATAAACCTGGTAAAATACAGATCATATGTCATTATCTGTTGGAATAGTTGGTTTGCCAAATGTAGGAAAGTCTACTTTATTTAATGCGCTTCTAAAGCGTCAAGCAGCTTTGGCCGCTAATTATCCTTTTGCAACCATTGATCCTAATATAGGCATAGTTCCTGTTCCTGATTATCGTTTGGAAGTTTTGGGTGAGATTGTTTCTGCAAAAGCTATTAAGCCTGCGGTAGTTGAGTTTGTGGACATTGCAGGGTTGGTGGCGGGCGCAAGTAAAGGTGAAGGTTTAGGAAACAAATTTTTAGCCAATATTAGAGAAACAGATTTAATTTGCCATGTTATCAGAGGATTTAGCGATAACTCAATTCTTAGAGAGGGTAGCATTGATCCAAAATCTGATCGCGAAATCATTGAAATGGAGTTACTTTTTGCGGATATTGCTACTTTGGAAAAACAAAAATTTCCTAAAGCAACTAAGGACAAAGAATTATTGTTTAAATGGGACGTGACTGTAAAAATGTTAGAAGCAGCGATGGAAGGTAAGATGGTCTCAAGTGTTTTGGGGACTGGTTCTTTCCAGAATGCGCAAGCCGAACAAAAAGTTGCTCGTGAGCTTGGACTTTTGACAGCCAAGAAAATGATTTATGTAATTAATGTTGATGAAGACGTCGTTGGACAGCAGGATGAACAGTCACAGAAATATGCTGACCTTTTGCAAGTTGATCTTGAACAAATCGTGATTATTAGTGCCAGAATTGAAAGCGAAGTTGCCTCACTTGGCGATGAAGATGCCACTTTGTTTTTGGAGGAGCTAGGTTTGAAAAAGAGTGGCTTAGAGAGATTAATTCAAAAAGCCTATGATAGATTGGGATTACAAACCTATCTTACGGCAGGAGAAATTGAAGTGAGAGCTTGGACAATAACAAAAGGCATGCTGGCGCCACAGGCCGCGGGAGTAATTCATACAGATTTTGAAAAAAAATTTATCAAAGCAAAGATTGTTTCTTATCAAGACTTTATTGATTTCGGCGGTTGGAAGGGAACAAAAGAAAAAGGAAAACAGAGGATTGAAGGTAAAGATTACGTGATGAAAAGCGATGACGTAGTGGAATTTATGATTGGGAGTTGATAATACGGGGAAAATTTGTGTTATAATATTGATATCAATTTAGGGATTTTCCCTATAAGAAGTAATAATTAAGTTTTGTCCATTTGTGTCGGGGAAGTAGTAAAGCGAAAACCTTTCACAAATACCGAGTGCACCTTAGGACAAGACAGAGAGGAGCAGATCATGATGGAAATTTTGGCATCACCTAGAGTTCGTCAATATGAATTGACATATCTAGTGCCGGGTTCACTTTCATCTAGTGAAGTTTCAAAAACAAACGAAGCAGTTGAAAAGCTTTTAAAAAAACATAAAATTAAAGTAATTTCTCAAGAAGATTGGGGAAAAAAGAAATTGGCTTATCCAATTAAATATAAAAGCGTCAAAAACTATGAAGCTTTTTATACTCATATGGTTCTTGAATCCGATTCTTTAAAAATTGGAAATTTTGAAAAGGGTATTTACTTGCTTCAAGATATTATTAGACATTTGATTGTTCTGGCAGAAAAAGAAACATCAAGTGTGGAAGATTTAAGGACTGAGTAATGCTTGCACAATCAACAGTTTATGTAAGAATTGTAAATATAATATATGTTTAATATAAGTCCCGACATTTTAGTCTGGGAGTTGAAAGGAAAATATGTCAGTTAGATCGTTAAATAAGGTTATGCTTATTGGTAATCTTACAAGAGATCCAAATTTACGTTTTACACCAAGCAATACTGCAGTTTGTTCTTTTGGTATAGCAACCAACAGATCTTGGGCACCAAGTGACGGTGGTGAGAAACAAGAAAGGGTTGAATATCATAATATTGTTGCATGGTCCAAACTAGCTGATATTTGTGGTCAGCTACTTCATAAAGGTGACAAAATTTATGTTGAAGGTAGATTGCAAACCAGAGACTGGAAAGGCGAGGATGGTACAGAGAGAAAAACAACAGAAATTGTAATTGATAACATGATTCTTTTACGTTCTGCTTCTGGACAAGGAGCTTCGTATCAGTCAGATGATGATGATTTAGCAAGCCCAAAAGGCAAGAAAAAAGCTGTTAAAGACGAAGACTTTGGAGATGATCAAGACGATCTTCCGAATGTAGAAGATGTATCAGATGATGTTCCGTTTTAATAAACGGAAAGAATAAATATATACTTAAGGGGAAATAAATGAAAAGAAAAAAGATTAAGCGTTTTAAACGTGCAATGAAAGTGGACAAGAATGTTACATTTTCATATAAAAAAGTAGATGTCCTATCAAGATTTGTGAATGAACAAGGTTCAATTCTAGCAAGAGAAGAAAGTGGGCTGACTCAAAAGCAACAAAGAAATCTTGCAAGATCTGTAAAAAGAGCAAGACATTTGGCATTATTGCCATTTACTCAAGTTCTTTAAAGATTGAATTAGATTATTTTCAACTTTGAAAACAATCTCAAACAATGTTTAATTGAATAAACTAGATTAATATTTGAAAAAGGCAGTAATTATCAGCTGCCTTTTTTAATAGTTGGATAGTAAACAAAGATATTTTACCAATAAACCATATATAATAACTTTTTGAAATGATTATGGTAGTTTAATTATACGACGAGACTTAGTAGAATAAGGTTCTTATGATCAAAAAATTACAAGCTAGTGATTTCCGTAAAGTATTTGCCATATTATTTGTTTTATTTTTGGGTGCCTTTGGTGAATATAAATTTCAGTATTTGGCAAAATATGCGCGAACAAACCAAGGGGCAGTCAATAGCGGATCTGGCGAAACTCAATTGGCAAGAATTATGAATGCCGTAACGCCCGATCAAAGAGAGGATGTTGACTTTGGTATATTTTGGGAAGTATGGTCAATCTTAGAGAGAGATTATATTGATCCTGAAAAAATTGAGAGCAGTAAAATGGTAGATGGTGCAATCAGTGGCATGACAGCCTCGCTAGAGGACCCATACACAGTTTATCTCTCACCAAAAGATAATGAAAGAAGTGGCCAAGATTTAGCAGGATCTTTTTATGGAGTAGGAATTGAGCTTGGATATATTGATGGATTTTTAGCTGCAGTTGCTCCTTTAGATGGTAGCCCAGCCGAATTAGCTGGTGTAAAAGCTGGAGATTTTATTGTTAGGGTAAAAGATGAGGCAAAAGACTTGGATGAAGATAGCTCAAAATGGTCTCTCAATAAAGCTGTTGATAATATCAGAGGACCAATAGACACTCCCGTAACTTTGACTTTAGTGAGAAAAGAGGTTGACCAACCAATTGAAATTACCATTAATCGTGGAGAAATTATTGTTAAATCTGCAACACTCGAATTTGTTGATCATGCAGGCAAGAGAGTGGCTCATATTAAGTTGTCAAAGTTTGGCGAAAGAACCAATGGAGAATGGGATAGTATAGTTAATGAAATTTTAGCTCAAAAAGATTCTCTAGATGGAGTTGTCTTAGATGTGAGAAATAACCCGGGTGGATTTTTTGATGGTGCTATCGATATTGCAAGTGAATTTATTGAAGAAGGAACAGTTGTAAGTCAAAAAGATAGATTGCTAAATCAAAACTTTTCGGCCAGAGGCCAAGCAAGATTAAAGGACATTCAGTTAGAGGTTTTGATTAATAGAGGTAGTGCATCGGCATCAGAAATAGTAGCTGGGGCAGTTCGAGATAGATTGGGCGCAAAATTAATCGGTGAAAATAGTTTTGGCAAAGGTACTGTTCAGGATAGAAGGAGCTTGTCAAATGGTGGAGGATTACATGTGACAGTTGCCAAATGGTTACTTCCAGCTGGCTCTTGGATACATGAAACAGGGATTCCAGCAGATATTGAAGTAGAAGATAATCCAGAGACACCTGAGGACGAGCAATTACTTAGAGCTATCGAAGAGATTTAATTGTTTTTACTAGATGGAGCGAAAATATTCTAAATATTTTAAAATTTATTCTGCGTTATTATCGTTTTTATTAACTTCTTGATTGTTCTGGTTTATTTCTTTTTCGCTTTGATCTACAGCGTAAATTTCATTCATAACTGGGTGGAGTTCAATCATCATTTTGCTTAAATCTCCGTCGAGTGCGAGAGGCAAGTTATGCCAAGATTGCTTAGATCTATGATCGGTAATTCTATTTTGAGGATAATTGTAAGTTCTGATTTTTTCGGCACGCTGTGCACGTCCAATGGCACTTCTAGCTGCACCAATCTTGATATTTTTTGCTTCTTCTTCAATTTCCCACAACTGAGATCTAAGTAATTCTAAGGCAATTTTTCGATTTTGCTCTTGTTTCTTTTCTTGTTTTGAAACAATCATAATGCCACTTGGTTTATGAAATAGTCTAGCAGCACTACTGGTTTTGTTGACACTTTGGCCACCAGCACCACTAGCTCTAATAAATTGCCATTCTAAATCTTCAGTTTTAATCTCTATTTCTTTTGAATGAATTTCAGGTAGTACAGCTACTGACGCTGTTGAAGTATGAATTCTTCCTTGAGCTTCAGTAGTAGGAACTCTTTGAACTCGATGGACACCAAGTTCATATTTAAAAATTTGGTATGCGGTGAGGTAATCTTTGTCTTTGGGGTGAATTTCATTCAGACTTCTGGTTTTACCTAAGACTTTTATGACCGAATCATCTATATATTCAATTTTTAAATTGAGAATTTCACAAAATCTAATATACATCCTTAATAGGTCATTTGCCCAGATTTTTGCTTCATCACCTCCAGCGCCCGATCTAATTTCAATGATGCAGTTTACTTTTTCAGTTGTAACTTCCTCAGGAGCATTTTGACCTTGCACGTAAATTTGGGAGGCATTTTCTAATTGTTCTTTTTGAATTTTTAAATTATCAATATCTGCTTGGGCAAGATCTTTCATTTCGTCATCAGATAAAAGAAAGGTAGATTCCTCAATTTTTTTTTCAAGTTCGTCGATTTGTTCTTGGTAGGGGTTTGTCATATTATTGGTTTGATTATAACGGACCAAAGGACCGTAGTATACAAAAGGTATGGACTTTAATGGAGTTAGGCTTCTGCCGGAGTTTTTTCTTCTGGAGATTTTTCTTCAGAAGATTTTTGGTTTCTATTTTTACCAACTTGTTTTAGAACTGTTTGTTGCTGTCTTAAAACATCTTTATAGGATTTAGCTTCTTGAGTAGGATTTTTGTCAGCAGAAACTTTCTTGATTGACTTAGATTTAATATCTTCTGCTTTTTTAACTTTTTTCATAAATTTATCGACACGACCTTGTCTATCAACAAACTTCATTTCACCAGTAAAAAATGGGTGACATTTATTGCAAATATCAACCTGAATTACATCAGAAGTTGAGCCAACTGTGAATTTATTTCCACAACTACATGTTACTTGAGCTTGATGTGTCCAGTTAGGATGTATGCCTTTTTTCATAAGAGAAATATTGTATCACAAATATTGATCAATTATAGAGTAAAAAGTATTATTTTAATGAAGTAATTGACCACATAATTAATTAAGGTAGGATTAACATAGGTATTATTAACAGAAAGGCATAAATATAAAAATAAAAAGTATGAGCGTGTGGCCCTAATTTGAGAGATATAATTTAGATTTTTCATCAGAATCTTATCAAGAAGGGAGACGAGGAAGGGGGATGTTTGTTTTGAAGATTTTCTTTAAGATAAACGATCGAACCGAGGTAAAATATTGATAATAAATATTAGCGCATAACTATTTATTAACAAATAAATTAATTATTAACGCATAATTCACGAATTATTAACGCAACCTCGAGTATCTACGGAGACCCTCTGGGCATTTGATAGTCCAATTAACATTTTTTGTTAATGCAAAATAGTAATATTTTGAGCAGAGCAATTAATGACATCATGAATTTTCATAAATTCGAGTGAATTATAAAAACAAGGAGTTATTATGTGTGGTATCTACGCAAGCTACAGTAAAAATGCAGCTAAAAAAGTATTATTGGGTTTAAAAAGAATTGAATATAGGGGTTATGATTCTTGGGGAATTGCATCCTTGAAATCTGGAAATATTTCAGTTAGGAAACAAATAGGGAAGTTAAGCAACTTGAAGGATATTGTTTTTGAGCAAGTTGATTTATCACTTGGTCATACTCGTTGGGCGACGCATGGTGGAGTCACTAAGATAAACGCTCATCCTCATTTAGCTAAAAATAAGTCCTTTGCTTTAGTTCAAAATGGAGTGGTCGAAAATTATCAGGATTTAAAGGAAAAATTAATCAGTGCTGGCTACGAGTTTGTTTCAGAAACAGACACAGAAATAATTGTAGGACTTTTAGAGCAAGAAATGGAGAAAAAAGCTGAAAAAACCCTAAATCCAGAAATATTTGCGAAAGTTTTTCAAAATCTTTCTGGTAGAAACACTATTGCTGTGATAACAAATGATGGCCGATTGATGGCCATTAGACACGGATCACCGCTATTGGTAGGAAAAAATTCTCGAAGAGACTATTGTTTTTCTTCAGACATTCTCTCAATGAGTGATGATATGGAAGAATATATCATTGTTGATTCTGGTGAAATGGTTTCATTTAATTGCGCAACTAAAGAATTTGTTGTTACAAATATTGAAACCAAAATGGTTATTGTTAAAAAGTTTGCTCCAATTGACCACCGGGCTGAGGTAAGTGAAAAAAATGAGTTCGGAAGCTACATGCTTAAGGAAATACACGAGCAGGCAACTGTTCTTCCAAGGGTAGTTAGTGGTTTGGAAAAAAACTTTTTGCTTGCTACCAAAATGCTAAAGGATGCAGATCAAATTTTTACTCTTGCCTGTGGATCCGCAAGTTTCGCCACTGGGAACACTGCATATTTACTTAGAAAAGCTGGTTATAAAGCATCTGCTATTGAAGCCTATGAAGCTGATTCATATCTCAACCTGTTTAATAAGTATTCAGTTTGTATTGTTTACAGTCAAAGTGGGGAAACAGCTGATACTAATGAAATTGTTGAGTTGATGAAGAAAAAGGGTGCCAAAATTATTAGTGTAGTTAACATGCCGGGAAGCACATTAACTCAAATGTCAGACCTATCTTTCATGCTTCGGGTCGGACCTGAATTAGCTGTCGCCAGTACCAAAGCTTTCTTCGGTCAAGTGCTGTGGGGAACGACAATTTATGATATTTTAACCGGATTAAAATTTAATGATATAGAAATAAAAATCAATGAATTTGAACACAAGTTGAAGGAATGGTTTTCAAATAATGAAATTCAAAAAAAGATTGAAAATCTTGCAAAAGATTTAACGAAACATGAACATCTATTTGTGCTTGGAAGAGGTGATTTGTACTATGCAAGTTTGGAGAGTGCGTTGAAGTTAAAAGAGATTTCTTATATTCACGCCGAAGGTTTTTCGGGAGGAGAATTAAAGCATGGTGTGATTGCACTAATTACCAAGAATACTCCAGTTTTATGTTTGGTGGCTGAGGATAAGAATAAAGCTAATATGTTGAATGCTATTTCAGAGGTGAGAGCTAGAGGAGGCAGGACGATTGTGATAGCAAAACAAGATAATGATCTTTATAGCGATTGGATTCAGTTACCTGATACCAGAGATTATATTTTTCTCTCAAGTATCATACCTTCTCAGTTAATGACTTGTTATATGGCAATGGTTAAAGGATATGATGTTGATAAACCAAGAAACCTGGCAAAGAGTGTGACGGTAAAGTAAATTAATAAAAATGTGTAATTAGCTATTTGATCAAATTGTTTGATAAATCGTTCAACTCTTAATTGTTGAGAAACTTTGCAGACAATTTATTTCTGACTTTGTATTGGATACTGAAGAAAACGGCAACTAGCATGACTACTCCAACTAGAAAATAAAAAGATTGGACTAGTTGTCGTTCAATCATAAATCCAAAAAACATTGCCACCAAAACATACGGTAACTGTATAAAAAATTGCAGGGTTGAGATGACAGTTGATCGATATTTTGAGTCGATATGTTTATTAATGATTGTTGATCTCCAAGGTTCCGATAATTCTCCGGTGACGATTAATAATAGAAAAATAATAGCTCCGATGATAAGTGATTCACTAAAAAATCCAGCCAATAACCATCCAAATGAACCAAGGACTGTAAGTAAAATTATGCCTTTATTATCACCCAAGAGCATTTTGATTTTATCTAGATAAAAAATTGAGATTGAGCTCACAATCATAACCCCACTCACGAGATAACTGAGTGTTTCACCATTATAAGAAAATTGTTCTCCCATAAAAATTCTCACAATACCTGTGCTCCACATATAGAAAGAAGCCAGAATGGCGATCAGTACCGGTAAATATTTTTTAATTTCTGGGTGTAAAAGCTCTCTTAAGCCGGTTTTATTTTGTTTGATGAACTGTTGCCAAGAAAATTTGAAAGTATCCACTGTTGGTTCGGTAAATTGGAAACTTAAAATTAATGCAATCAACATAAATATTGTAGTTGCTAGCCAGGGCAAGTAAATATTGTAGCGCCATAAGAATCCTCCGATTAGGGCAGAACCAATTGTAACGGCTGGAAATATCGAGCCAGTTCTTGCCGCAACAAGATCGTAATATTTTTCAGTTTTTGTTTCTACCATCGAGTCATAAGCCAAGGCTTCAAATGATCCCGAAATCATTGCAAAGCCTGCAACACTAATGATATTTCCAAAAATAATAAACCAAGTTGAGATTGGGGTTAACATAAAACTACCAATTCCCACAGTTTGCATCAGTAAGCCAATTTGCACTGTAATTTTTTTCCCTAGCAAATCTGCGATTGCACCAGATGGAATTTCAAGTAGCATGCCAATTCCAAATGAAACTGATTCTAAAATACCCATTTGTGCTGGTGAAATAAATTCAAGTACAAAAAAAAGCCAGTTGGCGATTATAAAAAAAGCTAGCGAGAATATTTTAACCCAGTAGTAAACAGCTATATTTTTTACTCCAAAACTGGGAAAAATATTATTAAATAATTTTGACATCAGAAAGCAATTATATCAGGAATAAGATTTAATTAAATTAATTAATGTATTTTAATTTTTGAAATATTATGGTTTTTATGAAGAATGAGTTCGGGATCAATCGCAGAAATTCACAAAGGAGACTTTTAACGCCTCTTTTTAACTCTAATTTCGGCAACATAAACTCCCAGAAAAATTAATCCCAATGCCACAAATTGTAGATAATGTATGTCTTCTTTTAATAGAATGATTCCGAGGGGTACGTAAATAAGAGGTGAAAGGTAATTAAAAAGGCTGGCTTCAGAAGCTTCGATACCATCTTGACCCTTAATGTAAGCGGTCAGACCAATAATTGATCCAAAGATTGCCATATAAAGTACAGCTATCCAGACATAAGTGTTGGAGAAGTCTATTTGAATGGCGCTGGCCAACTTAGAGATTGAAAAGTTGAGTTCCCACAAACTTAAGAAGAAAAATGAAATGATTCCGACATAGAAGCTGATTGCCGTGACAAATAGTTTTGGTAATTTTTTATAATGTTTTTTGGCTAATATTAAGTAGGTTGCTGTTGCAATATTTTGTCCAATAATTAGTAAATTACCTTTGAGAGAAAGTCCATGAATAGAGTTGCCGTTTAAAATAATTGGTAAAGCGGTTAATAGGGCGGTACCTAGAAAAGCAATGCATAAGCCAATCCATTCATGTTTTTCTTCTTTTTCTTTTAAAAATATAATTCCACCTAGAACAATGAAAATTGGTGTAGTTGTAGTAATGAAACTTGCTTCAATAGCGCTTGTTATTTCCAAACCAGTATATAGAAGAAAAAGAGCGAGAGAGGTGCCGATTAGCTCCAGGGTTGAGATTGCTATAATCGTTCCAAGTTTATTTTTAACTTTTGGCCAATAGTGAAAGAGAAGGGGTAAAGAAAAAATGGCAGCAAAGAAAAATCGATAGAGTAAATATCTCGATGGAGTGGTGAAATCAAAGATGGGTTTTACAATTATCAAAGCGGCACCCCAGACCAAAACATTAACACTGAGAAAAAAGTATGATTTTATTCGAGAATTCTTTTTTGAAATGATTTTGAGCATTGATTAAGATTATCACAAATTCATCACTATCTGCTATGATTGCAATCATAATATTTAGTAAATTTAGCTTATGAGTAAAACTGCCATAATAATTAAACGAGTTGCAGATGAGCTTGGTTTAACATCAAGATTTATAGATGATTACAAACTTGTTTTAGTGATTGATTTTGGGAATAAATCTCACACTTTTATTGCTAATAATATTGGTATCAATGATGAAGCAGTTAGAAAAATTTGTAATGACAAGTTTTACACTTATCTTTTATTAAAGAATGTTATCAATTTACCAAAAACACTAAGTTTTGTAGACCCAAATGCAGAAGATATATATCTTAATCAAGGTAAATTGAGTTTGAACAAGATAGAAGAAAAGATTATAACAACTCATACTTACCCAATTTTGATCAAAGCTAATAGTCTTTCTAGAGGAATAAATGTTTTCAAGTGTCTTGACAGAGATCAAGTTAAAAAAGCAATAAAAAATATTTATAACCAAAAATCTAAAAATTATGATCATGTTTTAATTTCTCAAGATTATATCGATAGTGTCGCTGAATACAGAGTGGTGGTTTATGATCAAAAAGTTCAGTTTGTGTATCAAAAAGATAATAATATTAATTTAGATTTGAGTAAAAGTTTGCAAGAAGCCAAAAGTATTCAAGGGGATGTAAATATTCAAGAAGCCAGAGATTTGCATGAAAGCAGAAGTATTCAAGCCGGCAAAAAGACTCAAGTTAGAAAATCTCCAAAATTTGTTGGAAATTTAAGTCCGTTGCATTGGGAAAATTCTAAATCAGTCTTAATTGATGACAAAAATTTCCTTACTAAAATGTCAGCTTTTATTAAACCTGTTTTTTCAAAAATAGATTTAAAATATGCTGGTTTAGACATCATTGAAGATAAGTTAGGAAAGTTATGGTTAATTGAAATAAACTCACAACCTGGCTTTACCTATTTTATTAGAGATAATTCAGATAAAGAAATCATAAAAATGTATCGGAAAATACTTTTGGATTTGAGGAACCAGATATAAGGGTAAAAAGAAACAGATATAAAGGTAAAAAAGAACCAGATATAAAGGTAAAAAGAACCAGATATAAAGGTAAAAAGGACCGGACAAAAAAATTAGTAAAAAAACTAAAAAATAATTGACGATGATTAAAAATATTCTTGAGCAGAATTAAGTTAATCTTGTGACTATTTCTTCAATATTCAACATTTCCTGATCTCTTGTTTGAAGGTTTTTAAGCGAAACTTTATTTTGCGTCATTTCCTCTTCACCAATAACTATTGCGTATGGAATCTTTTTTTTGTTTGCATATTTAAATTGTTTAGCAATTTTGTCTGTATGATCAGGATAAAGTTCGGTTTTGATATTTGCCTGACGAAGTTTTTTGGCAATTTTTAACGTTTGACTTTGATACATTTTATTGAAAGTTGTTATTAGTACTTTTGAAGAATATGATTGAGGAATCAACCCAAGTTGATCGGCAGCTTCGACAGTACGATCAAATCCAAAAGCAATTCCTGTGGCTGGTATGTCAAGATTGGTGATTCTTTTCATCATTGAGTCATAGCGTTCACCACCGCCAACTGAGCCAACTTCATAATCCTCAATGACTATTTCCCAAATTGGTCCTTCGGAGTAACTAAATGATCTGGCAAGAGTAGGCTCGAAGCGATAGAATCCTTTGTCAAATCCTGAATTTTCTAAATAAGTAATGATTGTTTTGATTGTTTCGTCTGGTTTGATATTCATAACTTGTTGAAAATATGTTTCAGCTTGAGTTTTGTTGATACCTTTTTTAATCATATCTTTAATCACGCCATCACGACCAATTTTTTTTAATTTATCAATCGCTACAATTGCTTCATATGGAATGTTTTTCATCAGTTCGCGACTATTAAAGACAATGACAGGTTTTTTAAAACCGAGATTAACATATGTTTCTAGATTTTCAGCAATTACTTCGGCGTCGGCTTCGGCTCCTTTAACTCCAAAAATATCTAGATCGAATTGGGTAAATTCACGATATCTACCTTTTTGAGGTTTTTCTGCTCTAAAAACTGATTGAATTTGATATCTTCTAAATGGAAATGTGAGATTTTCATAATTGGCTGCTACATAACGACAGGTGGGAACGGTTTGATCATAGCGCATGATTACTTCGCGACCACCATTGTCAGTAAATTTATAGAAAAGTTTTTCGTCTTCACCAATTTCTCCTTCAAATAGCTCAAATGGCTCTAGAGTAGGAGTTTCAATTGGTTCATAGCCCCATTTTTCTGCTGTTTTAATCATGACGTCTCGGACCCATTGGCGCTTTCTAGCATCAATTGGTAAAATGTCTCTAAAACCTTTTAGTGTTTGTGTGTTGTTATTTTTCATAAGTTTTATTGTAACATCTTGTAGATTATTTAGATTCAAAGGTTAATTCTTTAGTACCGTCTTTAGTAACTAAAACCGTATTTTCATATCGATAGCCAAATTCATCATTTAAATATATTCCAGGCTCAATTGTGATGATCATATTAGGCTCAATATTTGTTTGATTGCTCCAACTTATTGATGGTGGTTCATGTATTGAAAGTCCTAATCCATGTCCGGTGGTATGAATAAATTGATTGCCATAACCTTTGCTTACGATATAAGTTCTAGCCGCATTATCTAAGTCATTTGCCTTAATACTTGTTTTTCTATCATCCATTTTATTTATAACTTCTTTATATGCTTGAAGAACAATCGATTCAATTTCGATAAATCTTTCTGATTTTTGCTTGCCAAACCAAATTGTTCTAGTCATATCAGCACAATAATCCGAAACTTTAGCACCAATATCAATTAATACAGTCATATTATTTTGAAGAATTTTTTCTCCTGGTTGGTGGTGGGGCAGAGCTGAATTTGGACCAAATGCAACAATAATTGGAAAAGCTAGATCTAGAATGTTATTTAATTCAAACAAATTGCTAATTCTTTTTTTAACCTCGATTTCAGTAATACCTTCTTTTAGTTCGTCAATAATATCAGTCATAACTTTAGCCGTAATTGAGCAGGCTAAGGAAATTTTTTCTATTTCTTCAATGTCTTTAATTGATCTTAAGTCTTGGATCAGAGATTTTGGATAGTTATTGATGGCGACTTCTAACTTTTTTTCTTTAATTGCCTCAAGTTCCCTAACAAACAAAGTTTCTGGATCAATTAATAAATTTTTGATATTTTCTTTTTCAATAATAAGCTTGAGGTGGTTTGCAAGTTCTTCTGGGAAACTTCCTTTTAAATAATTTATAAATTTCAAATTATTTATGGGAGCAAAGCTAGTGTGTATCAGGTTGAAAGAGTTTTTCGTTACAAAAATAAATGCTTCTCTTTCTTCTGGAACCAAAAATTTAAAATTACTCAAATAAGCAATATCTCCGATTGCAGAAATTAATATGGATTGAGATTCTTGAAGTTTTTCTTGAAGTATTTGAGCTCGATTTTTGAGATTTTTATTCATCAGATAAAGGTGCTAACGATCTTAGAGTTAACAAAGTGGAGTCTTTTTCATTATTATAGCCCGTGACCAAAACATTGATATCTTTAGTAAAATTGCCTAATAAAACACTTTCACCATTAGAGTCTTGAAACTTAGATTCTTTAGAGATTAAAAAAATTTTTTCACTATCTCCCGACCTAGGAAGTATTGCAACTTCGGTTTTTGATACTGAGGTAATGATTCCAATCATAATTTCTTGATTTTTGGGTCTTAAAGTACTGGAGAATACTTTAATGATACTTGGTGAAAAATTATCATCTTTCAATCTACCCAGAACCATAATCCAATTTTCAACTTCAATGTTATTGATGTCAATTTCTTCATTACCCTTTAGTATTTTTGGGTTCTCGTCTAAAGCTAAGATTCTTGTTCCTAAACGATTTTTTATTGTAATTGTTTCATCAGTAATCCTAGAAACTTCACCAATTATGGCGATTTTTCGATTGATTAAATTATCGATTGCTCCTTTAACTTTACTATTCTCAATGTTTTCTTTAATGATTTTTTTTATATCTTGAATCGATTCAGAAGTTGTTGATGAACTTGTACTCTCCACAGAATCTTGGTTTTTTTGTTGATTTGAATTTTGCGAAGTTGGTGTTTGAGCTTGGATTGAATTGATTGGAGTTGATAAGAAGATTAAACCTAGTAAAAATAAAACAATTAGACTTTGTCTCGATTTTCTTTGCATATTTTTACAATTTAATTTGATCATAACAATTTCTCAATTTTACACTATTTTTTGCTTTTTTAACTAGTTTGCTGATGGGGTAGCATCGCTATCTTTTGTTTCTGTGGTTAAATCTAATGCTTGGTTTTCAGCTTTCTCAAGTTCGTCAGATACAACCACCAATCTTTCTTCAACCGTGGTTTCGCCACTTTCATCTAAAACATGAATTCTTAATATATTAGGACCATCATTAAGCTCTATTTTAAAGGAAAAATTTCCAGAATCATCGGTGTTTGAAATGAAATCTTCATCATTTACAAATAGTACAATAAATGAATTTGGAGTTGTGGTGCCTGTAACAGTCAATTCATTTTCTGTTTGAATTAAGCCATCTTCAGGACTGTGAAGAGCTAGCATCGTTGGTTTGGCTGTTTCCAATCCAGTGGTAATATCTTGAGTTAAGTCTGTAGTAGGAGTATCTGTGATTGAAGTTCTAACCCTATAAAAACCGAACGTTATGATAAGACCCATGCTTAATCCAACAAAAATTGCAATGAGTACTTCCTTCTTCATATTAGTGTATTATACAACTGCTTTATTGTATGCGAAAGCAATGATATCATAAGGCTGAATTAACGAAAGAAAAAATTATGATAATTACCTATCACGGACATTCAACATTTAAGATCAAAGGCAAAAAAGGAACAGTTATTACTGATCCATACGATGATTATATTGGATTGAGTTTACCAAGGCTGAGTGGAGACATCGTGACTGTTTCTCATGATCATAAAGATCATAATGCTTTTAAAAAAGTAGTGGGAACATCGAGAAGGGAAAATCCATTCATTGTTGAAAAAGCTGGTGAGTATGAAGTTGGAGGGATTTCAGTTTTTGGAGTCAACTCATTTCATGATGCAAATGGTGGAGTCGAAAGAGGACCAAATATTATCTATACATCATTAGTTGATGGGATACGAATTTGCCATTTAGGTGATCTCGGTCATGAATTGACTCCTCAACAAGTTGAGGAAATTGGATCAGTTGACGTTTTATTATGTCCAGTTGGTGGAATATATACTATTGATCCAGAATTAGCAGTGGAAACTATTAGAGCAATTGAGCCTGGAATTGCAATTCCAATGCACTACAGAACTCCTCAGCACAATCAAGATGTGTTTGGAGACTTAAAAACTCTTGAAGATTTTCTTAAAGTTTATGGAGTTTCTCCAGAACTTACACCAAAGCTCGAAATTGAAAATAAATCTAGAATTTCAGAAGAAACTGATCTTGTAGTTTTAAGTCCAATTTTTTAATTTTTATTTAGAGGCTAAAAAGATGGCGAACGAATCTATCGGTAGACTGCCACCACAAAACTTAGATGCTGAGAGGTCAGTATTAGGTTCAATTCTTATTGATTCTGATGCAATTGTTATTGTTGCAGATATTTTAGTTCCTGAAAGTTTTTATCAGGTAGCTCATCAGCAAATTTATGCTGCAATGGAGATTCTTTATGAAAAAAGACAACCAATTGATGTCGTTACTTTGAATAATCAAGTAAAAAAAATGAAAAACCTCAAATCAGTTGGGGGAACAGCTGCGCTAGCAGAACTTTCAAATGTGGTTTCAACTTCTGCAAATGTTAAGCATTATGCTGATTTAGTAGCGGAAGCATATGTAAAAAGGAGAATGATTTCTCTTTCTGGAGAATTGAGCCAACTTGCATTTGATGTCGGAAAAGATGTTACCGATATTATAGACTTAGCCGAACAAAGAGTGTTTGCACTATCTCAATCGCAAAATAAAAAAGCTTTCCAACCTATTAAAGATACTTTGGTTGAATCTTTTGAAAGATTGGACGAACTTCAGAAGAACGGAGGAGAGCTTAGAGGAGTGCCAACAGGGTTTGCTGATTTGGATAGAGTCTTGGCTGGTTTTCAAAAATCAAATTTAATTGTGCTAGCTGCAAGACCTGGTACTGGTAAAACAGCTTTTGCTTTGAATATGGCTCACCACATGAGCGTTGTTTCCAAAAAGAAAGTTGGGTTTTTCTCTCTCGAAATGAGTAGAGAAGAGTTGGTGGATCGTTTGTTAGTTTCCCAAGCAGATATTGATGCCTGGAAGCTAAAAACTGGTCGGTTGGATCAACAGGACTTTTTGAAATTATCTGATGCTATGGGAGTTTTGGCAGATGCTAACATTTTTATTGATGACACGCCAGCTTTAACTATTTTTGAAATGAGAACTAGAGCCAGAAGATTAAAAACTGAATTTAATATTGATATGTTAGTCGTTGACTATTTGCAACTAGCACATGGAAGGACCAGAGATAATCGTGTAACGGAAGTTGCAGAAATTTCTCAGGGTCTTAAAAATATTGCTAGAGAATTAAAGATTCCAGTTTTAGCCCTTTCTCAATTATCTCGTGCCATTGAGAGTAGAGCTGAGAAAACTCCTCAACTTTCTGATCTAAGAGAGTCAGGCTCTATTGAACAGGATGCAGACGTTGTAATGTTTCTATATCGAAAAGATGAAGATATCAGAGAGGCTGTTAATCTAAGAATTTCTAAACATCGAAATGGTGGCATGGGCGATATCGATCTGTACTTTAGAGGTGATAGAGTTAAGTTCTACGGTATGGAGAGTCATCGAAATCAATAATCCCGGTGATTTATCAGCCAATATCAATATTTTGCAGGGTTATTATCAAATTCCAATTATTTATTTAGAAATCTAAAGATTGAAGAAGCTAGTTTTTTTAGACCGCCTGATAACCAAAAAGTAAATAGATCAGTCCTCCTGAGAGAACCATAAACATCGCAAAAAAACCTAAGTTAGATTTTAGGTATTTAAGTGATTTGTCTGAATCTGGATTATCGACACTAATAATGATTATAGTGGCGACCACAAACCAGATTAAACCTCTAACGATTACTGACCAAATGCTGTCAAGTCGAAACATCGACGCGAAGATATTACTTAAAATTTCCATACAAATGCCTTTGCAAACATAAATAATACACCAAACCAAATTTGCAGGCTACTGTTAACTATGCAATATCTCTATGAAAAAAGCAAGTAACTTGATATACTACGGGTTCTACTGACTGTAGAATTAAAGAGATAATTTTGCAGTTTTGCATGCCGAGGTGGCGGAACGGTAGACGCGTGGGTCTCAAAAACCCATGAGGGTAACCTCGTGAGGGTTCGATTCCCTCTCTCGGCACCATATAGCTTTGACAAATTTTACAAGAAATTATTACACAGGAATTTAGTTGCACCAAAACATCTTACCGAGTTATTTACTGGATATAAGTACGAATTTACCAATGGTCCATTGGTAAAATCTTTGGATCAAATTGAGCAAGACGGGCTTAACTGTCAGCTTCTAGTGCATATGGCACTTGAGGAACTTGGGTTTAGTCTGCCAAAGTGGATGCGTTCCAGCGAGCTGTTTGAAGACGAAGTCTTTTTAGAGACAGTTTTGAAACAACAAATTTCTTCTAGAAAATTGGCACATATGGAGTTACCAGATTCGAGGGTGGGGGACATTTGGTTTTTTAGCAACAATGGTACTAAATCAGACAATAGTGATTCCAAATTTTTCCATTTGGCGGTGGTTTCTCAAGTAAGTCAAGATGGTATGCCAATTTTATTACATGCAAGGAAAGAAAAGGGTCAAGATGCGGTTGTAGAGTGGGGGATTGATGAATTTAAGTCAAGTGAATTATATCGTGTTTTTCAAGGAATTAAGAGGCCTCGAAGGGAGGCAGTGTGTTTGAGTGAATCTGAAGAGCAATTTGGATATGAGATACTTTGATCTAAAAACTTTAGTTATATAGATAGTATGAATATTGTTATTATGGAAATTTAGCCTGTAAAAGTATCCTGCTATTGAAAATATAGGATTATGTATAAATATTATGGGGAAATTATAATTATTAAGTGAGTTGAATTGTGCAAAGTTTATTGAATCTTTGAATTTGGAAAATTTATCTCAAAAACCAAATCGCCACTAAAACCAAAAATTGAGGTAATAACCCTACAATTATATTGTGAGTAGAGTGGTGAAATGATCCGTGCAGTTTGTTGAAAGGCTTAAAAAACCAAGGCTCCCATTTGAGGAAATTTCTTGGTGACTCGATCAAATCTGGTACTATTCCAAAAAGAGCACCCATCCAAATATGGGGCACTAAATTACTATCACTGCCTCGAAAAAAATAATATATTAGACCTACGCAAATCACTAGTTCAACCAATTCCAGCATAATTGCGGTACTTCTTTTGCGTTTTCCTGATGAAAGGCCTGTGCCAACGTCCCAATGAGGTATCCAGTCTTCCAAGTAATGCATGCCAATTGTTAGGGGGATATAAAGTGCTGGATGCGGCAGTTTACTGGCAATAAATGCGCCAGTGATAGCATGAGGTATTGATAACATGTCAATAAGTATACTAATTAGCCAAAGCATTGTACAATTTGAAATATGTTTCCAGTATTATTTTCCATTGGTCCAGTGACGCTTAGAACAATGAGTTTATTTGTTATTTTGAGTTTTTTCGTCAGCAGTTTTATATTTTGGAGAAAAGGCAGAGAAGAGCATTACAAAATAATTGAATTGTTTGACAGCTTTATTTTATCAACAGTTGTGGGCTTATCTTTGGCAAGGCTGGCACACATATTGTTGAATTTTGATCAGTTTGGTCTGGATATTCTAAAATGGTTTGATTTTATAAATTTTTCTGGCATTAATTTAATTGTTGGAATTGTAGCGGCAAGCATCTATATTTATCAATTTTCACTTAAAAAAAAGTGGGATGCTTTTGAAGTTTTAGATTTTTGGGTAACTAGTATTTCATTGGGAATTTCAGTTAATTTTGTGGGTTTATTTTTTGAAGGTGTTGGGTATGGTAATGCAACTCAGTTGCCATGGGGAGTGGTTTTTCCTCAGCTAATTGATCCACATCATCCCGCTCAGCTTTATTCAGCAATATTTTATCTATTATTGTATTTTTATCTCTCGAGAATTGAGTATAGTTATAGGACTATTTCTTGGTATCGACATGGAAAAAAAACAGCCCAAACTGGATTTTTAGTTTCAACTTTTCTCATTATCACTGCAATTTATAATTTTTTGATAATTTTTTTGAGACCAACAAACTTGGCATTCTTTGGTATAAATTTTGATCTAGTTATTAGTGTAGCTTTATTTATATTTGGTTTGTCAATTTTATTTTATCGATCTGGAAGATCATTTCCAATTTCATTTAATAAGAAACCAAAACCAGTTAGAACTAAAATAGAAAACCTTAGTGAATAATAAATATTTTTTTTTCTCATTAATAATCATTGATCAAACGTCAAAGTTTTTTGCAAAATTTCTTGGTTTTCCGGTTGCGTTAAACTTTGGAATTTCGCTCAATCTCTTAAGTTTTTTACCTACAAGTATGATGACATTATTTTTGGTCTTTGCAATTTTTTTTATTTTTTACTTTTTCAAAAAGGATTGGGTTAAAAACCTTTTGGTTGCAAGTCTTTTTTTTGCTGGAGCAATTTCGAATATCATAGATAGAATCATTTTTGGGGGAGTGAGAGATTGGCTTAAAATGCCTTTTTTCAATATTCATAATAATCTAGCTGATTGGTTTATTTTTATAGGTTTGGGGCTATTTCTATTTACTTTGTTTCATGAAGAAATGGATGGTAAAATCAACTAACTTAGTCATGGGGTAGTGCGAAATAAAATTATAAAGTGGAAGTAAACATTGGGCATATTTGGAACTATATTTAATAGACAAGATTTATGATTTCATTATCTAAAATTAGAAATAAGAATATCTTAATTACGGGTATTACAGGTTTTATTGGTTTAAATTTATCGAAAAAATTAAAGGAAATGGGAGCAAATGTTTTTGGTATATCAAGAACAAGTCAAGTTGATAATATATATAAAATAAATCTAGATGACTTTGATTCTTTAGATGATTTTATTAAAGCTAAAAAGATTTCAATTTGTTTTCATTTAGCGGGCGAGTCCCTTGTTGAATCAGGATATGAAGATCCATTGAATACATTTAAAACAAATATAACAAAAACGCTTAATGTATTAGAGTCTGCTAGAAAGAATCATCTTGATAAAATTATTATTTCTTCTACAGCACATGTTTATGGCGCCCTCAGTTCTCCTTGCACAGAAAATGATAATCCACGGCCATCAAGACCCTATGAAACATCTAAATTGTGCACAGATTTAATTAGTCAATCGTATGCAAATACGTTTGGTTTGCCAATTTTTGTACCGAGATTGGTAAATATTTATGGTCCTGGTGATAATAATTTTAGAAGATTGATCCCTAATACAATTAGAAATATACTTTTAGATAAAAATCCTCAGATGTGGGGAGGCAAAG
Organism: Pseudomonadales bacterium; assembly: GCA_020632265.1. Taxonomy (GTDB): domain Bacteria; phylum Patescibacteriota; class Microgenomatia; order UBA1400; family PJMF01; genus VFLK01. Next base: position 914,519 of record JACKFW010000001.1, read on the forward strand.
CAATTAGAGATTATTTATTCATCGATGACGCTGTAAACGCATATGTTTCGTTGGCACTTGCAAATAATTCAGTTGTTCAAAAAGGAATTATTTTTAACTTTGGATCAAATAACATTATTTCAGTTGAAGACTTAATATTGAAATTAATTAAAATTTCTAAAAAAGATCTAAAAATAATAAACATTCCTTTTGAGAGAGATAACGAAATAGCTGAACAATTTCTAAATTTTTCAAAGGCAAAAAAACTCTTAGAATGGAATCCGACAGTAAATATTGATGAGGGATTAAAAAGAACTTATAAATGGTATGAAAAAAAAGCCGGTTTATTTTTATAGGTTTGGGGCTATTTCTATTTACTTTGTTTCATGAAGAAATGGATGGTAAAATCAAGCTAAAGAAATAAAGTGTGTTTTCGAAATTTAATTGCACCTTAAGGTTGTGCGAAGTTTAAATTTTAAAATTAATTGATGCAAACGTGAGGTTGTGCGAAACTAAAATTTAAAAGGGGATGAGACAAATAATTAAAAAAAACATATGAAAATAGTTGGAAAAAAAATCAAAATTGAAATAGTCCATGAGGATGAGGATTTGCTAGTGATTAATAAACCACCGGGGTTGGTGGTAAATAGAGCAGAAACAATTAAGACCGAAACGCTTCAAGACTGGCTTGAAAATAATTTAAGTGAGATTAAAAATCGCGAATTCCCTAAAAATTGGCAGGCTCAGATCCCGGCAGAATTTAAGAGCGAATATGGAACTCCTGAGGAAATTTTTGAATCTCGCACTGGTCTAGCTCATCGACTCGACAAGGATACAAGCGGAGTGATGCTAATTGCTAAGCACCCTGGATCATTGGTTAATTTACTCAGACAGTTCAGGCTTAGAGAGGTCCAAAAAATGTACACCTGTTTGACTCATGGAAAGTTTGCATTTCAAAAAGGTGAAGTAAATTTGCCCCTTGGAAGAAAACAAGCTGATAGAAAATTATTTGCAGTCGTTCCTGATGGCAGGCCCGCTCTAACGAAATACGAAGTTGAGAGTCTTTTTACAATTTTCAACCTACAAAAATTAATTTCAGATTTTGAGAAAAGTCATGGAACTGATCATAATTTAAAGAAGAAACGTTTTTCATTGTATGATGGTTTTTCTCTAGTAAATTGTTGGCCAAAGACAGGCAGAACACACCAGATTAGAGTGCATATGGCCTATTTAAAGCACCCAATTGTAGGAGATGTGCAATATATTGGTAAAAAAAGATCTAAATTGGATAATTTGTGGTGTCATAGACAGTTTTTACATGCAAGACAAATTGAGTTCACTCATCCTAAAACCGGTGTAAAAGTTCAATATTCTACAGATTTAACCGATGACCTATTATCCACATTGACCTATGTCTCATTTTAAATGTATCTTATTGTAAGGATATAATAAATATAAAAGAAAAAGATCTACTAATTTTTTATGATAAATTTTCTTAGGAATTAAATGGAGTACAAAAAATTCAAGACCAGTATAAAGAAAAATATTTTGTTTATTCATTAGGAAAAATTATTGATCTTCACTACTTGATAAATGAATAATAAATGTGTATAATGGCAGGTAGGTTTAGAGAAACATTCGCGAAAGACACCTTTAATTAGGCTTTCGCTCCCAAGATACATAAGTCTTGTGAACAAAGTAGGGACTATAGAGTTTTACTTAACAAGATCGAAACCAAGAAGAGCGGGAGGCTTAATATCAGGTGTTTTTTTATTCAAGATTAAATTTTTATTTTTTTAAGTAGAAGTTTTAGCTGATAAAAAAACATTTTGTGCAATTTTTATAAAATTTGATTTTCTGTAGAGAGAGTAGATTAGGTAAAAAATGACCATACAAAAACAAACAAATATTACCATCTTTATCCAGAGAGTAATCTTCTTAATTTGGGGGATTTAAATAATCGTCTCGCGCTTCATCACGCGAGATTTTTTGTAGGCATATTTGCTTTATACAAGCTCGTTCTTTTTTTAGCCAATTGTAGAGCAATTTTTTTTGCTTCTTGATGAATAAATTTTGGCAGACGTCTTTTTTCAAATCTATTTTTCATAAATTCTAAATTGTCTTTTTGAGAAAATTTTTGAGTAGATTTATTAATATCTAACATTCCTAATGTATCAGCTTCCATTAGCAGTAACTCATCTTCGTCAACTAATTTTTTTATTTCATCATGAAATAAAACAAGATGAGAAACTCTTAATATTTGCTTTTGACTAAAATAATTACCCAATCTTTGATGGAGTAATTGTTCAATTAGGAAGGAGCCTCTATTCATATGTATTTTTTTCATAACAGTAATATCTTTGAGTGAATTTGAATTTAGTTGGGAAAATAATCCAGAATATCCCCAATCATGTGCGTAGGCCGCAGTGATTAATACTTGAGGATCAATAGTTTTCTGATGTATAGATACAGCTGACTTTTGTAGAGAGCCAGATGAATTTTGAAGAACAACGGAAGAATACTGATGGGTAGCAGATGACTGAGGAATGTTTGAGCCTAGACTCACTCCATTAATTTTTGGTTTCAAAGATTCAATGTTTGTGAGTAAATATTTCATCCATTTTACAACTGCTTCTGTATGAGGTTTATCAAATGCTTTTCTTCCTTTATTTAAATCTTTTAGGATAATTTGTTTTAAGACTTTCTCAATTTGGGGTTTGATTAAATTATATTTCACAAGAGATCATTACTTTAGTGTTTTTTATAGTTTATTTAGTTAAAAACATTCTACTACACTTGTGGTAGGATATTATCATTATGATTAAATCACAATTACACTACCGCATTTCAGACTCAACTTTATAGCTTTCTTATCTAATTTTTAAGTAAAGATTGCTTGAGTTATCGTGATACTAAATAGAGTTAATGTATTTATTATCAAGATAAATAAAATGTAATTAAAATATTAAATAAATAAGGATTTAAAATGAAAGATAAAGTTTTTAAAATAATTGAAAAGGAACTTGAACGACAAACAGAAATGATTGGTTTGATTCCCTCAGAAAACATTGTTTCTCCATATGTTTCTGAAGTTTTATCAAGTTGTTTGTCAAACAAATATTCTGAAGGTTTTTCCGATAGACGCTATTATGAAGGAAACCAATTTATTGATGAAATTGAGCTTTTAGCGATTGATCGAATCAAAAAATTGTTTGGGGTGCCTTATGCTAATGTTCAACCATATTCAGGTTCTCCAGCAAATTTGGCTATTTATTTTGCTTTAATTAAGCCAGGTGATACCATCATGGGTCTTAAGTTGGCAATGGGAGGGCACTTGACTCACGGTCACCCAAAAGTTACAGCTTCAGGCACTTTTTATAAGTCAGTGCAGTATGGTTTAGGCAAAGATTCAAGAATTGATTTCGCTGAAGTTCGTGCTCTTGCCAAAAAACACAGACCAAAAATAATTGTGGCTGGTAATACGGCTTATCCATTTGAACTAGATTTCAAAAAATTTAGAAAAATTGCTGACGAAGTCGGGGCATGGTTGATGGCTGATATTTCTCATGTTACTGGTCTAGTAGTTGCGGGGGAACATATGTCACCAGTTCCATATGCAGATGTAATTATGTCTACTACTCACAAAACTTTTAGAGGACCAAGAGGTGCGATGATAATGGCTACAAATCGAGGTATGAAGAAAGATCCAAAGCTTGGAACTAAAATTGATTCTGCAATAATTCCCGGCCTTCAAGGCGGACCACACAATGCAACGACAGCTGCTATTGCTATTGCGGCAGGGGAAGCTATGAAGCCAAAATTTATTAAATATGCTAAACAGATTAAAAAAAATGCAACAGCTTTGGCAAATGAACTCAAGAAAAAAGGTTTTGCATTAGTGGGAGATGGAACTGATACTCATCTCATATTAATTGATCTAACAAATTATGGAGTCAGTTTTGGGACACAGGCAGCATTTGCTATGGACGTAGCTGGAATTTATGCAAATAGAAATACAGTTCCTACTGAAAAAGGTTCGCCATTTTATCCGTCTGGACTTAGAATTGGTACTCCATTGATCACCACTAGAGGTATGAAAGAAAAAGATATGGAAAAGATTGCTGATTGGATTTACAGAGCAATCGATGAGGTTAAAGATTATCAATTGCCAGAGGATAATGCTGAACGTAAACTCTTTATTAAAAAGTTTAGGAAAGAAGCACTGGCAAATAAAGATTTATTGAAACTTAGAAAAGAAGTCACGAGTTTTACAAAAAAATTCCCACTTTTTTCTTGGTAATCTATTAATCTATTAATTGAGTAAAGTTAAAAAATAATTTCATCAAATACATGCGTACTTTATTTATTTTTTTGCTGCAATAACTAGTATCAAGCCTTTAGCTTTGGATAATTGAATTTGAGATGTACCTTTAAATAGTTCAACCTTGTGAGTATTCTCTAGGATTTCTATGAGTTTTTTGAGCGATTGGCTTTTGTGAGAATGAAACTCTATAGCCATTTTTTTAATCAGAGGAAGACTCCCGGCAGATGAAATAAGGACTTTTTGCTCAAAGCCTTCAATATCCATCTTGAGAAAGTCAATGGGTTGGGTAACAAATTCACTAAGCGTATGTGTTTGAACATCTACACTTGTTGATTTTTGAGAACCGACCCATGAGCCTTGATGAAATCCTGAGGTTGAGTACCACTTCTCAATTGTTTTATCAAAAAATAGTTTATTAATACCTGAGCGATCTGAGAGAGCAGCTTGAACTAAGGTAACTCCTTCAATTTGATTTTCAAAAATATTCTTTTCTAAAATTTTAAAGTTTTCTGGATGTGGTTCGATGGCAATGATTCTTGAAGAAGGGTAGAGCATTTTAAAATATAAAGTTGATAGGCCAATATGAGCTCCAGCATCAATAATGAAAGGAGCGGGTTGAACAGTCTCAAAATGATACAAATCTTGAGTAAAGATTTCTCTTTTAAGCAGGTGATATTCTTCTGAGTGGTTATAGTAGATAGTGTAATTGTTTAGCCTACTTGATTTCATAACCACATTTTACTTTATAATATGAAAAAATTGTTGAGAGTAATTTTGTTATGATAATTAAAGATAAAATTTAATTTATAAATTAAAGCAATCAATGCAGTAGTATAAGTAAAAGTATTAGGGAAAATTATGCAAAGAAAAATCATGCAAAGAAAAATCGGAGGTCACGTTTCTGCGAGTGGAGGATTAGCTAAGGCAGTGGAAAGGGCTAACGATATTGGGGCTAATTGTTTACAATTATTTTCGGGTAGTCCTCGGGTTTGGAAGCGTAAGGACTTGAGCGAATTTGATACTAGTAAGATGTTTTCAAAACAAAATGAATTATCGGTTGAACCAATATTTACACATTCTTTGTATTTAATTAACTTGGCTACTGACAAACCCGAATTATTAGAGAAGAGTTTTAATGCTTTAAAGTATGATTTGGAATTTGATAGTTTGATAAATGGATCGGGAATCGTTGTTCATTTGGGTAGCCACCAGGGTCGTGGATGGGAGTCAGTTAGGGAACAGGTGGCAGAGCAAATATACAAGTTATTAAACGCTACTTCCAAAGATTCAACCTTTTTGATCGAAAACTCAGCTGGTCAAAATGGAAAGCTTTGTAGTGATCTCTCTGAAATACGTTGGTTGATTGATAGAGTGAGTCAAATTGATGAAAAGTTTGGCGATAAAGAAAAGTTAGACGAGGAGAAAATTTTTTTAGCTGGCAAAAAGTTACCAATTGTGGAGAATATACATAGTCGTCTTGGTTGGTGTTTTGACACCTGCCATGCTCATGCTGCGGGATATTATTTGGGCGAAAATCCTCGTTCAATCATTGGAATGAGTGCAATTGAAGCTATTACAGAAAATAAACTTTGGAAAGAATTAAAATGTATTCATGTGAATGATAGTCGAGATGATTTTAGTTCAGGCAGAGATAGACATGAAAATTTGGGGACTGGAAAAATTCCAACTGAAGATTTTCAACACTTCTTAAATTTTGAGAAAGTTAAAAATATTCCTTTAATAATAGAAGTACCTGGTTTTAAAAATGAGGGTCCAGATAAAGAAAATATTGAAATATTGAAAAGCTATTGTTCATAAATATTGTTAGATTTTTTTAATCAGATTTTTTTTAATCAGATTTTTGCTGTAATCAGATTTATTAGTTCTTACCTGATATAATTCACTTTATGAATGTATTTGATGGAATGAAGTTAGCGCATGAGCGTGAACAGCTTTTAAGGATTAAAGTTGATCGCGATTTTAGTGATTACTCACTCAAAATTGCAGCAATTTTATTTTCTCAAGACGCTGGTAGTCGGATATATACCAAACTAAAAAGGGAAGCAGCTTTTAGAGTTGGTATAGATTATGAAGTTTTTGAATATTCATTATTGGAAGATTTTAATAAAATTATTGAGAAAATTACCCAATTAAATTTGGATCTTAGTATTACTGGAATTATTATTCAAAAGCCTTGGAGGAAAACTTGGGCCAAGTTTCATGAACAAACTTATATAAATAATCAGGTCGATTTAGCTAATTTAGTAGATGAAGTAGTGGTTAAGTCAAATTATTCTCAAAAAAAATTATATGATCAGTGGTGGGGTAGATTAACCTCTGTTATTGCTGAAAAAAAAGATGTAGACGGTTTACACCCAAATACTATTAGTCAAATTATGGCAGGCATCTGGCAGGAAAATCACAAAGTTTTACCAGCAACTTGTCGAGCAGTCTTGACTATTTTAGAAAGAGCAGGGGAGATTGAAAATTTTTCAAAAGATAAAATTGTTATTTTGGGAAAGTCCGATCTTTTGGGTATTCCTCTTTATTATGAGCTGTTAAGGCAAAAATATACTGTTGAGTTAATTGCTTCAAAAGAGTTATTAGAACGCATGAATTCAGGTCAGAAATTACTTGATGCAAAAGTCATCGTTTCAGCTACTGGAACTAAAGGTCTAGTAAAAGGCGATATGATCTCTGATGGAGTAATAATTGTTGATGTTGGTGAACCCAAAGCTGACGTTGATTTTGAATCTGTGGCACCAAAATCAAGTTTTATTACTCCTGTCCCCGGTGGCGTTGGTCCTATGACGGTAATTAGTTTATTGGAAAATTGTGTTGATTTAGCATCAAAATAAATGGAGCTTATTGATTTTTTTGATTTTTACAATTTTATACCTTTTGTGCTATAATTCACCTCTAGTAAAAATATTAATTACGAGCGAATGGGCAAGTCCTGAATTTATCCCATTCAATCGCACTCTTAGAAAGAGTAGAAATAAGGACACATATGAAAGATTATTCAAAACTTCCAAAAGTTGCACCTGAGTATGATTTAACCGATCTTTTAGAGGCAGGTTGTCATTTTGGTCATCAAAAATCTAAGTGGAATCCAAAAATGGCTGAGTTCATTTATATGGAAAAAGATGGAGTGCATATTTTTGATTTGGAAAAAACTGCAAGTCAACTTCAGTTGGCATATAACTTTGTTTATGACTTAGCTTCTAGGGGAAAAACCATGATTATGGTTGGTACCAAGAAGCAAGCAAAGCCAATTATTGAAGAAGTTGCTAAGGAAAATGAAGTAATGTATATCACCTCTAGATGGTTGGGTGGATTATTGACCAATTGGGATCAAGTAAAAAAATCATTAAAAAGAATGTTAAGTATTGGTACTGATTTAAAAGCTGGAAAATATGATGCTTATACTAAATTCGAGAAAGTTCAACTTGAGAAAGAAGAAATTAGATTGCAAAGATTCTTTGGAGGAATCCAGGAGCTTAAATCAACACCCGACTTTTTGTTCATAGTTGATGTAAAAAGAGAAAAAAATGCTATTAAAGAAGCATTGTTAATGGGAGTTCCAATTATTGCTCTAATTGATTCAAACGCTGATCCTGAGGACGTAGATATTGCAATTCCTGCAAATGACGATGCCTTGAGAAGTATTAATTTTATTGTTTCTGAAATTGCAAAAGCCTATGCTGCTGGTAGAAGATCAATTGATAAATCTGGCAGAGTAGTAGCTGTTCCAAAGGTTGTTGAAGCAAAAACTCCAGTTGTTGAAGCAAAAACTCCAGTTGTTGAAGCAAAAACTCCAGTTGTTGAAGCAAAAACATTAGAGGTAAAAGAAGTTACTGAAGCAAAGCCAAAAGTTGTTTCAAAGCCAAAAGCTGAAGCAAAGTCAAATGTTGCTTTAAAAGCAAAACCTGAAGCAAAGTCAAAAGTGAAAGCTAAGGGAAAACCTGAAGCAAAAGCTATTGAAGCAAAGCCAAAAGCTGCTTTAAAAGCAAAAAAAGTGGTGGTAAAGAAAAAATAAAGGAAAATATGTCATATACTGTCGCAGATATTAAGAAACTTAGAGAAGAAACTGGTGCAAGAATGATGGATTGTAAAAAAGCACTAGAAGCAGCAAAAGGCGATTATCAAGAAGCCCTGAAATTTGTTAAAGAAACAGGATTAGCTCGTGCTGAAAAAAAATCAGATCGAGAAACTAAAGAGGGTTACATAGCATCGTATGTTCACTCGAATAATAAAGTTGCAGCATTAGTTGAGATTCTTTGCGAAACTGATTTTGTTGCAAGAAACGCAGAATTTCAACAAATGGCCAAGGATGTTGCCATGCATGTTGTAGCAATGAATCCAGAAAATATTGAGTTGCTTATGGAAGATCAATTTATCAAAGATCCTTCAATTACAGTTGAAGAATTAGTCAAAGGAGTATCGGGAAAAATTGGAGAAAAATTTGTTGTCAATAGATTTGTAAGATACGAACTTGGTAAATAAAATTAGTGAGTTGAATATTTTCAGTGTTATTAATTCTTATTAGAAGAATCTGCAATTCGATTGTCTCATAGAGATTAAAAGTAAAAAAAACCTCCGATTTTTCGGAGGTTTTTAGTTATATAATATTAACTTATGAAAAAAGGGTTTTCTTTCAAGCTTGAAAATACAAAAGGTAAGATGCGCGCAGGCGTAATCAGAACCCCAAGAGGTGAGATTAAAACACCTGTCTTTATGCCGGTTGGTACTCTAGCAACTGTTAAAGCATTAGATACAAAAGACATTGAAGATACAACTGCGCAGATAATTTTGGCGAATACTTATCATTTGAATTTAAGACCAGGAATGGAGCGTCTCCAGGCATTGGGTGGAGTTCATGAGTTTATGGGTTGGAACAAACCAATCCTAACTGATTCGGGAGGTTTTCAAGTATTTTCATTGGGAAGACAACAGTTACACGCAAATTCAAAAAAAAAGGAAGGTCGAGAAAAAAGTAATAAGTTCAAAACTGCTCCAAAAAAACAACCTAAGCAGGTAACAAGAAATTTGGATGTTAAGATCACTGAAGATGGTGCTCATTTTGTTTCTCACCTAAATGGTGGGCTACATTTTTTTTCTCCTGAGAGCTCGATTGAAGTTCAGCGTCAAATTGGCGCCGATATTATTATGACTTTCGATGAATGTATTTCAGACAGTGAATCGAAAGAATATATTAAAAAATCAATTGATCGTACGCATCGGTGGGCTCAAAGATGCTTCAATTATTGGGAAAAAAATAAAAGAAAAAGTGTATATGGTGGATATCAGGCTCTTTTTGGAATTATTCAAGGAGGGATGTTGAAAGAGATGCGTCAAGAATCTGCTAAATTTATTACGAACTTAGATTTCGATGGCATTGCTGTTGGTGGCGAAACCACTGGATATAATATGCAAGGTACCAAAGAAATGATGGGTTGGATTGATAAAATATTACCAATAGATAAACCAAGATATGCGATGGGAGTTGGCAGAGATCCTCAGGATTTGTTAGATGCAGTCTCGGTTGGTTTTGATATGTTTGATTGTGTAGGTCCAACGAGATTAGCAAGAAATGGTGCTGTTTATCAAGGAGAGTTGGTAAGTGAAAAAGGTCAGCCTAAATTTGAATCAGAATATAAAAACGGTAGGTTGAATATTAGCAATCAGAAATTTTTTACTGACAAAAGAGTTATTCAAGAAGGGTGTGATTGCTATACTTGCACCAAAGGTTATACGAGAGCTTATTTAAATCACTTGTATAGAACTAAGGAATTAACTTATTATCGTTTGGCTTCAATTCATAATATTAGGTTCATGATGAGATTGACTGAAAAACTGCGTATAATGATTCTTAATGCCCAGGAAACTGAAAACAACTAAAACTAGAAAAACTAGTAAGAAGAAAAACCAGTCGACTTTTTTTAAAAGTCTTATTTTTATTTTGCAAACTATTTTTGTTTTAACAATAATTTTGATACTAATTGTTCATTTTTTCGTTTTACCTTCGGTACTTATTCATGATGGAGAAACAAAAAATATATTGATCGTTTCTGACAGTTTAGATGACAATAACAATCATATTTTAATCGCACATTTATCTTCAGACTATGAAAAAAATCTCGTTGTTGTTATTGATGGAGAACAAATGATAAATGTGGGGAGGGGGTATGGAGATTACAAACTTAGTGCAGTTTTTCCTCTTTTGAGAATTGATAAAAAAAATAATCAATTTGTTAAAGCTGTATTTAGTGAAATTTTAAATATTTCCATTGATGAAGTGGTAAAGATGAATGGTGATTATGGGAAAGATCTGACAAATAAAAAACTCAAGGATATTCTTGTAAAAAATATTATTGCACAGCTTTCTTCTTCTCTGAAAAATGCAACAAATTTAATTAAGATGTATTTATTAACTAATACTATGGAAATAATCAGTGTTGATTCAATCTTTGGGTTGGAAAGGATATACTATAAACTTAGTACTTTAGGAGATGTGAGTTATCAAAAATGTTCAGTTTCTGTCGTTAATACTACGTCTCAAAAAGGATTAGCCCAAAAAATTTCTAGAATTATTGAAAATACAGGTGCTCAAGTGATGAAAGTTGACGGAGATGATTCTTTGATAGAAAAGACAAAAATCTTTTATCCAGAAGATAAAATTGAATGTAAAAAATTAATTGATAGGATTTTAGGTATTTTTCCAGATATAGTTGAATTAAAACCAAATAGCGATTTAATTAATTACAACCAATATAGATCAGAGATCATTATTTTGGTTGGAGGCGACTACTAGTTATATATCGTCTGCGGAAGAATGAACGTCATCGAGAGTTCTTTCGAAATCATTATCAGTTTGCACAATTTCAACAGGAATATTTTCTTCGAGTATAATTGTGTCATCAGCTTCACTCAAAGGATTTAGAGCGATATCATTCGAAGGGAAAGAATGAGCCCCTTTATTGATCTCTGATTGAAAAATTTCTTTTATGTAAACACAACACTGTTTGAGTGAGCATGATCGAACTTGGCAAGAGTAAATATTTCCATTTTTAATTAATTTTGACAGTCTGAATGAAAGATCTTCTGGTAACGTTCCCAAATACTTCCCTTTACTTTCAATAGAAATAAATCGATTTTTAATTTTAAATTCACATGTTTGACCAATGCAAATATTTTCTAATACTTGTTTTCCTGCTAATCTAAGCAGTTGAACTGTTTTAGTTTTTCCTGGTTCTTCAATGAAATATTGTTTTACAAATTCTGGCGCAGTGATGACTTGATTATTATTTAATTTCTCCAGATGTTTCTGGGCGATTCTATTATTGATATCTATTTTAAGTACTGTTTTGAAATATTTTTTGGCCTTGGAAAGTTTTTTGATTTGAATATATGCCAGGCCAATTCTATTGAGAGCATTTGTATTTTCAGGGTCCATTTCGATTAATTGTAAATTGTTCTTGATTGCCGCTTCCCAATCTCCGTCTTTTGCGTTTTTGATTGCTAAATTTCGAAGGTTTATTTGAACACTCATATCTTCTTTTCCCTATATTTATCGTTGTGAAAGAATACATTTGAAAACCACTGATGTCAAGATTAAAACATATACTATAATAATTGCAATGACTTATATCTAAATTACTTATAATTGAGTTATTTTTGAAAGGAATATATGTCTGGACATAGTAAATGGAACAACATAAAAAATCGAAAAGGCGCTGTTGATGCCAAGAGAAGTAAAATTTTTAGTAATCTGTCTAAACTAATTAGAATTGCTGTGAGGGAAGGTAAGTCGGGTGATCCAAAGTTTAATCCATCTTTGAGAACTATTCTTGATAAAGCTAGAACTGCAAATATGCCAAACAGTAATATTGAGAAAGCTATCGAGAGGGGATTAGGTAAATCAGCGTCTGGAGTTTCAATTCAAGAAATTGCTTATGAAGGATTTGGTCCAGGCGGCGTACCAATAATTGCCGTAGCAATGACGGATAATCCAAATCGAACTGCTGCTGAGATAAAATTTGCTTTTTCTAGAAACGAAGGTTCACTTGGAAGTCCTGGAAGCGTAATGTATATGTTTAGACGTAGTGATGATGGGGGTTATGAGTGTACAATGCCAATGGTTATTGAGGATAAACACATTATCGGTAGCTTAAAAATTTTAGTTGAAAAACTTCGAGAATGTGAAGATGTTGAGGATATATATTTAGCAACCACTATTGATGAAGAAGAATAATCATTTGATGAAGAAGAATAATCCTTGTTAATCATTTTATTTTTGAAAGGATCTGGTGAGAAGAAGAGAAAAATTTATTTTTGCATCAATAATATTGACATTGTCTCTTTTGGGAGTTCAATATATTTCTCTTGATCAAAGATACATTGCCATTGCAATATTTACGATTTTTACATATTTTATTTCAACTTGGGCTTTGTCAGACGATCTACAGTTACACGAAAGACTAACTGTAGTGCCATTTCCGTCACTTTATGCTGCATCTGTGGCTTTGTTCTACTTTTTGTTGCCGGGCAATTTTCTTAGCCAGTTAGCGATACTAGGATTATTTGGTGTTGGAATGTATGCATTGTTTTTAACCTCGAATATTTATTCTGTTGCTAAAGGTAGAACTATTCAGCTTTTTCATGCAGCTCAGGCTATTGGTTCAATCTTTGGAGTATTAATTTCACTACTTTTTTCGAACACAATTTTCTCCCTGAAATTACCATTTTATCTGAATGGCTTACTTGTAGGCCTTGTTCATTTTCCGTTAATTTTCTTGTTACTTTGGTCAGTTAGGCTTGAGAGTAAAGTAACAAAAGAATTAGTTAATTTTTCACTGATCCTTAATTTAGTATTAATTGAATTGGCGATGGTTTTATCATTCTTCCCAATGACTGTCTGGTATAGCTCATTGTTTATTATGTCCTTTTTTTACATTGGACTAGGGCTGATGCAAAGTTTTATCAGGGGAAGACTTTTTATCAGGACTTTTGTGGAATATTCATTAGTGGCAATATTTGTAGGATTAATGTTTATTTTAATCTTTCCGTATAAATAAACCTCAAGAAATTTCAATAGCAGACGTGAACTCACTGATTAAGGCCAAGATTCTTTAGAAGAGCACAGGACTTTTGAAAGACTTTTCTGTTCACATTCTAGTTTCTAAGTCTCTAGACATCCTATAATATAGATAGAGAAGACCAGGGTAAATTACGATTTTTTGCCTGGAGATTATAAATTCCTAGTTATAGTGAAAATTCAGCTGAAATTAATTAATTGACATCAAATGTTAACATTAAAATAAATAAGTTTGAATATTTCAAAAAATATTTCAATAATAAATGGAGGAGAGGTAAAATATTTTTTGATATTAACCAGGCGGAGAAGGGATCAATGATATAGTTTGATATATTAAGAATTGATATAGTTTGATATAGGGTAGAGACCTATAATAAATTGTGGATAACTTAATAAATTATAGGACTTAATCAATTATTTACTCGAGTAATTATAAATCTTTACTGAATTATTAAATTATTCGATGCAAGAATAATAAAAACAAAACAATTGATGGTTGACCACCTCTAGTGGGGAGGTATTTCCAGATATATCTGGTCTGAAAAAAATAATTTCCATCGTAGTCGTGAAAAGAGCGTGAAAAGAATAAAACCCGAATGCATATTTTTCCAAATAAGTACTTTTTTGAAGACTGTCGAGAGAGCTTTTTCAGGTATGGCAGATATTTGAACAGCAGTACTATTAGTGTGGCAGTGGTACAGAAATTGCGCCTTAATAAAAAATATTGAAATTTTGAAAAGATATATTACCCTATTTAACAGTGGGGTACGAATCTTTGATTTACGTTATGTCGCACAATATTACTTTTACGACGTAAACACAATTTTGTCGATGGAGGTTGTTTCAATGTTCCTTTTATAAATAAATCTATATTTTGATATTTCAGGCTGAAAAATTGATTTTCCGACTTTTTTATTTATCAATTCTCTTTTTTAAGGATGCCATTATGAAATGTTCAGTATTTTTGAATTTCTAACAACTTTTTTATAAATTCTATATTTTGAGTCATTAAGAATGCTTTTGATACCATTTTCTTTATTATTTTGATGATCAATTAGCCATCAAAATAATAAAAAGCCGTTTTTGAGGCTATGAAATGGCTTTAATCTGGAGTGAACGAAAAATTAGCTCTATAATGCTTATTAATTGTATATTTTATGTTATTTAATTTCTGAGAATTATTTTTTTGATTTTTTATGTTATTCAGTTTCTGAGAGTTAATTTTCTTTTTGACAATTTGTGTTTGGCAAATTTTTATGAATCGTTTTTTTTGACAATTTGTGTTTGGCAAATTTTTATGAATCGTTTTTTTTGACAATTTGTGTTTGGCAAAAATTTGCAAATAGTTTTTATTTTCAATGTTTAACTCTAATTAAGTATTTTCGTCAATATTTTGAATTTTTAAACATTTTGAATTTTCAAACATTTTGAATTAGTGCACTCAAAAATATTTTGTTAAATGTTAAAATATTTTCACATATTATTTTTAAATATCAGCTGACAGTTAATTTTGATATTTAGGACTTATCAAACTACATTCTCTTAGTAACTAGTTTTTATGATATTTGGAAATTTAATGAATCTATTTAACGAATATTCGTATCTCGTTGCTAAAACAAAGTATTTTGGACTTGTACCAACTTGTATTATTTTATTGTTGAATTTATATTGTAAACAATTTTTATATTAGTAATTTTGCAAAATTATTTGACGATAGATTTTATCAAAAAAAATATTTAACATTTTGCAAAAATCTTATAAAATGTTTCAAAATTATATTGTAAGAAAAAATTTTCTTACATATGTTTGATACAAAAATAATTCATTGTTAATATTTAGATACATAAAATATTAGTCTAAAAACATTTTAAATTTAAAAAATAGGGGATAAAATCTTTTAAGAAAGCTACTCTCTTATTTAATTGAAATTACCATTTTCAAATTATTTGCAAAACTTTTAGTTGCAATTTATTATATAAAATTATGTCGCACAATTATTTTTTATTGTGTATACTAATATTAATTGAGAGTAGCTTGTGAGTTTATAAATCATTTTTTTCATCTCCCCTACTCCGATGACTTTTTAATATTTACGTAAGGCCTATTATTTGAAAATTATATAATAATTGATATACAATAATATCAAAAGATATCACTTATTTTAGTTGGATGTAGCCGTCCATGACCCTGAAAGATACAATTAGCAAACAAATCAATAGACTGCTAAAATCTCATAGTATTCTATTAGAAAATTAATATATATGCCCGTCTCTACTATCCCACAAATTGCTCTTGTAACCTTTTTAGAACATTTGGAAGTTGAAAGAAATGTGAGTCGACTAACAATTAGAAACTATTCTCATTATTTACGAAGATTTAATCAGTGGTTTGAAAGCCGTGGTCATAAGGATTTGAGAGAATTAAATCAGGATATTGTTAGAAGTTATCGCGTTTATCTTTCTAGATATTCTGATGATCAGGGTAGAACTTTGTGTAAACGAACTCAAAGTTATTACATAATTTCACTTAGATCGTTGTTAAAATTTATGGTGAAAAATGATATTCCGGTGCTACATCCGGAGAAAATTGATTTACCAAAAGCTGAATCTAAACACATGAAATTTTTGAATATGGAAAAAATTGAACGACTTTTGTCTCAGCCACTTTTGTCAAAAAAAGGAGGACTTAGAGACAAGGCTATTTTAGAAGTTTTATTTTCAACTGGTCTTCGTGTTAGCGAGTTGGTTGGATTAAATCGTGATCAAATTGATTTAAAGTCAAGAGAATTTGGAGTTATTGGTAAAGGTCGTAGACCAAGGGTTGCGTTTTTAAGCCACAGAGCTGTTGATTGGTTAAGAAGATATTTGAATTCGAGAGAAGATAATTGGCAACCGATATTTATTAGATATTCTGGTCAAAAACCCGATTTACTTTCGGATGGTGAAGAAATGAGACTTACTTCGAGAAGTGTTCAGCGGTTAGTAGATAAATATTGTCGTAAAGCTAAATTGCCAATCAAAATTAGTCCACATGGAATCAGGCACAGCTTTGCAACAGATTTGTTAACAAATGGGGCTTCCCTTAGAGACGTCCAGGAGATGTTGGGTCATAAAAATATTGCTACTACCCAGATATACACTCATGTCACTCAACCACAATTAAAGAAGATTCATGACGAGCGTCATAGCGATTTTTAAATTGGCAGGTATGGGTAAATAGTGATAGTTGTTTTGTTGAACGTTTAATGGCTATACAAAGGGAAAAATTAAAGTAGATGTTGTCGTGTGCTATTAATATTTGATTTTCCAAAATATTAGCAATTGTTTGTTTTTAGGTTGTTAGATAAAATGCGACAGTAAAGTATTTGTTGGGCCTGTGGCGCAGCTGGTTAGCGTGTCTGTATGGCATACAGAAGGTCAGGGGTTCGAATCCCCTCAGGTCCACATAATTGAAATTTGATTGAAGCTTTTTTTCTATACAGATACTTGACTACTTACGCAGATACTTGACTACTTGTGCAGATTTTTGACTTCTTACACAAATATTTGACTTTTTGTGTTGATGTGATTTGGCCTTATTGCGAACATATGATATGTAAATGGTAAAAAAAATATTAAGATAATGATGCGCCATGAGGTGGACCAAAATCTCGCTGAGTAGTTAGCTTTTCCTTTATTCTTCTCCTTCAGCTTTTTTGAATGTCAAGGCAACTGCTGCGACCTTATTGTTACTCTTGAGTCTCATTAAAATGACACCCTGAGTTGGTCTGGTTAGTGTAGGAATAGATTTTTTGGTTAATGGCAATTTGATAGTTTGTCCTTCCCTAGTAGTGATCACGACTTCTTTATGTTCGTCGGAATTTACTTTTCGCGCACTTGCGACTAAACCAGTTCGTTTGGTGATGTCTGCAACTTTGACTCCCATGCCAGAGCGTTTTTGTTTTGGATATTGATCTAATTTAGTTCTTTTGCCCATGCCGTTTTCAGTGACTAGAAGTAGTTGACTTTTGCATTGACTATCATCAATTTCCTCTTGAGAAATTACTTCAAAACCAACTACATAATCATCTTTTTTGATTGTGATACCTTTAACACCCTTAGTATCTCTTTGACTTGATTTAACTTCTTTTTCAGAAAATCGAATTGATTTTCCATTATGTGTGATTAACATAATGTCATTTTCACCTGTGGTTAACATGCCCTTAACCAAAGAGTCGTCATCATTTAATGTGATTGCAATGATTCCATTTTGTCTAATATTTCCAAATAATTTCACAGGTGTTTTCTTAATTAATCCCTTGACAGTTGCAAGAACAATAAACCTTTCTTGATCTTTTTCTTCATTAACCACCAAGATTGAAAGTACTTTTTCTTCAGCCTTGAGACTAAGGATATTTACTACAGCAGTCCCTTTAGCTGTTCTTGAAGATTCAGGAATTTCAAATGCTTTAAGTCTAAATACTCTGCCCATGTCTGTGAAAACTAGCAAGGTATCGTGTGTTTCAACTGTTAAGAGGGTTTGTACTACATCTTCATCTTTCATTTTTACACCAACACTCCCCTTGCCTCCTCTAGATTGAGATCTAAATGAACTTGGACTAAGACGCTTGATATATCCAGTTTCAGTTAGGGTAATCACTGCTTCTTCATTTGGTACGAGGTCTTGTTCGGAAAACTCACCAATTTTTCCCTTAACAAGCCTGGTTCTTCTCTCATCTCCATAAAGACTGACTAATTCATTGGCTTCATCAACAATGACTTTAAGAATTTCTTTTGGATTATCGAGCAGTTTTATTAAGTCATCAAGAATTTTTTTGATCGCTTCATACTCTTCTTCAATTTTCAATCTCTCAAGTGCAGCTAAACGCTTAAGTTGCATTTCTAAAATTGCTAATGATTGTAGCTCAGAGAGACCAAATTTTTTCATTAATGCTTCTTTAGCATCTTCAGTTGTTTTTGATTTTCTGATTGTGTCGATAACATCATCAAGATTTGCTAAGGCAATCAATAGTCCTTCTAAAATATGTGCTCTGTTTCGAGATTCTTCAAGATTATATTGACTTCTCTTCACGATCATTTGTTGTCGATGCTTGATGTATTCCATCAAAATTTGACGAATATTCATTAATTGTGGAGTGCCATTACTATTAAGTGCCACCATGTTCATAGAAAAACTGGTTTGAAGTTCGGAATATTTGAATAATTTATTTAGCACAACCTTTGGTCTAGCATCTCTTTTGAGTTCAATGGTAATTTGAAGCCCATTTCTGTCGGAGTCATCATTCAAATCTTTGATGCCTGTGATTTTTTTATCCCTCACTAAACTTGCAATTTTTTGCAACAATCTAGCTTTGTTGACCTGATATGGAAGCTCAGTCACTATTATTTGATATTGTCCTTTGTTATCTTCCTCAATTTTAGTTTTTGCTCTAATGACAACTTTACCTTTTCCGGTCTGGTAACCTTCCTTAATTGCATTGAAATCGTAAATAATACCTGCGGTTGGGAAATCAGGACCATTAATGTGTTCCATAATTTCATCAATTGTAATTTCAGATTCGAAGTTGCCAGAAAGAATTGAAGAATCAGTTTCAAGCAAAGCATCGATTTGAGCATGCATGCTTTTTATTTCATCATCTTTGTTATTATTACTCTTTGGGGTAGCTTCTTTTCTAATTGGTAGAACAAATTTACCTTCCTCGATTTTTGACTCTCCTTTATTAATCGTAGCAATGATTGCATTAATTACTTCAGTTAAATTGTGTGGTGGAATTTTAGTAGCCATTCCTACGGCAATTCCTTCTGAACCCATAAGCAAGAGATTTGGAAGTTTTCCAGGCAAAACAGTTGGCTCTTTAAGTGAACCGTCAAAGTTATCAATAAAAGGAACGGTATTTTTATCAATATCAACCAAGAGTTCTCTGGTAATTTTTTCCATTCTGGCTTCGGTGTAACGCATAGCGGCTGGAGAGTCTCCGTCAACAGATCCAAAGTTACCTTGACCATCAATTAATTCATATCTCATGCTGAAATCTTGAGCTAAACGAACCATTGCCATGTAGACTGGAGCATCGCCGTGTGGGTGATATTTACCTAAGACATCTCCCACAATACGAGCAGATTTCTTATATGAACTATTCCAATGAATTCCAGTTTTATGCATGGAAAATAGAATACGTCTGTGTACTGGTTTTAATCCATCTCTAACGTCTGGTAACGCACGCGAAACGATCACGCTCATGGCGTAATCTAGGTAACTTTTTTCCATCTCACTTTTAATTGAGATGTATTTCATTTTTCCAAATTTTGTTTCTTCGATAGTGCCTATTAAAGATTGTTTAACTTCTTGCGATTGTGATTCTTGAGAAGCATTTTCAGATTCAGAATTTTCAGAATTTTCACCATTATTTGTTTCATCGGAGATATTATTATTTTCAGGCATAACCTTTTTATCAACTTTTACTTCATCGTCAGTTAAGTTTTCGATTGCTACCTTAATTTGCTTTTCATTGTCTTTTTTATTTTTTTTGTCTGCCATATGCTAGGATTTTTCAAATTTGTTTTATTAATTCCACTTATAATTCGTTTTAGTTTATTTTGTTCACTTAATTTTGCGTTGCAATTTATTTTCAGGCATAACCTTTTTATCAACTTTTACTTCATCGTCAGTTAAGTTTTCGATTGTTACCTTAATTTTGCGTTGCAACATATTTTTTCATCACAATCTATTTTAGCGTTGCTTCAATTGCTGGAGCAATCTCTTTCTTTCTTGACATTTTTTGACCAATGTCTAGAACACCATCAATCACTTTGCCTCCAAATGCTTTCTGAGCCACGTCTTTTTCTGCATCTGAAAGAATGAGTAATTTAGTGTTTACTTGCAAGATGTCTGTAATAGCAACAAAAAGCAAATCAACAGCAAGGTCTGTCTTAACGTTTTGCATCGCCTCAAGTAAACTTGCTTTTTTCTTGGTTAAAACCATTGATTGTTCGACAGTTTCGAGTTGATCAATCATGGTTTTTTTACCAAATTCAAATATTTTGTAGTCATTTTTAACTATTTGTTCATCGGAAAGCGATGAAATATCAGATTTTGCTTTAAAAATTTCTAGCGCAAATGCATTCAGATCATTAATTTGAGCAATATCAGCTAGTTCTTTGCTGAGCTCTTTGTCTTTGTCAGTAGATGTAGAACTTTTAAAGCCAACGGTGTCTGAAAGAATTGCAGCTAACATCAGAGATGCAAGCTTTTTGTCTGGTTTAACGCCATTTTGTTTCATTAGGAAGTAAACGATAGTGCTTGAAGATCCCCAGGCTTTAAATGTTAGAAAAATGGGTTGAGCAAGATTTAGATTAACCTTGTGATGGTCTACAATTTCAACGATTTGATCCTCATTCATTCCGTCAAATCTTTGATTTACTTCATTATGGTCAACTAAAATAACTTTGTCGTGTTTAGTAATTGTGGCTGAAGTAATTAATTTTGGTGAAACAACGTTAAATTTTTTGAATAAAAATTTAGTTTCTGGATTTAGCGGATCACAAATAACAGCATGTGGGTTTTCATGACAAAAGCAATTACAATTTTTATATAAATATTCAAGAGCCATTGAAGCAACGACTGCGTCTGTATCAGGTTTCTGGTGGCCGATGATGTATGTTTTTGGCATAATTTATTAGCTGTTTTTTTACTAATCTTACTAAGACTTATTTAGAGAAGCCTGTATATTTTTAAGAAGAAACGTCACATCAGGATTCAAATCATTACTTATTGTTGATTGTTTAAAATAACCTTCTATTATAATTGTGATAGTACTTATTTCATAAGGGCTTGTAGGATTGAAGCAACTTGCTAAAATAAAAGGTAGATCTTCTGGCTCGAATAAAAATTTTGATTCACCTTCTCCATTTTTAAAGGATATATTATCTTTATTTTGCAAAAATATTTTTCTTATTCTCAGACATTTGTTAAATATTTTAGATATATTCGCTACTGTTCTTGGCAATTCATTGAGCTCATTCATCAGTCGCCTTACTTCAAGTAAATTTTTATCAATTTCCTCTTGTATACTAAATTCTAATAGTTGTTCAAGTTTTTCGGAGTTAGCTGCAGCATTCATAGTTCCTTTCGTTTTATTTGCAAATAATTAATAATACTAAACTAAATATCAATTGTTGCTAGTTTTGCATGAGTTTGAATAAACTTTTTTCTAGGTGCTACATCATCACCCATTAATGTGCTAAATGTTTGATCAGCTTTATCAGCATCGTCAATTGTGATGCGCTTGAGCATTCTATATTTAGGGTTCATGGTTGTTTCCCAAAGTTGTTCTGGGTTCATTTCTCCAAGACCTTTGTATCTTTGGATGCCAATATTTGCACTTGGATTATCCTTAAGTATTTCAGCTATATAGATATCTTTTTCATCATCGGTATAAACATACTTCTCAGTTTTACCTACTTTTATTTTGAATAAAGGTGGCATAGCAACATATAGATAACCTTGCTCCACGATTTTTGGTAAATGTCTAAAGAAAAAAGTTAATCCCAGCGTAGTGATGTGCTCTCCGTCTACATCAGCGTCATTCATGAGGATAATGCGGTGATATCGAAGTTTGTCTGGATTGAAGGTCTCCCCTATCCCTGCACCCAGTGCTATCACTAAGTTTTTTAATTCTTCAAAAGCTACAATTTTGTCTAATCTAGCACGCTCGGTATTAAGAATTTTACCTCTGAGTGGAAAGATGGCTTGAAATTTTCTATCTCTACCTTGTTTGGCGGAACCACCGGCTGAATCTCCCTCAACAATATAAATTTCACATTCGGAAGCAATTTTGCTCTGACAGTCAGCTAATTTTCCAGGTAAGGTGCTGCCTTCAAGTACGCCTTTTCTAATTACCGCATCTTTAGCGGCGCGAGCAGCCATTCTGGCTCTTGCTGAAAGCATAATTTTTTCAATAATGGTTTTACCAGCTTTTGGATTTTCTTCTAGAAATGTTGAGAAACCATCTTTGAAAATCTGATAAACTGCAGTTTGTGCCTCAGAATTATTTAGTTTAGTTTTGGTTTGAGACTCAAATTGGAGATCATTTGCAGGCATTTTAACAAAAATTACTGCTGCCAAACCTTCTCTCATGTCGTCTGGAGTAAATGACTCTTTTTCTTTTAGTAAATTATGTTCTTTAGCGTAATCTCTCAGAACATAACCAATTGCGTTTCTAAATCCATTTACGTGTGCACCACCGTCAGGCGTGTGAATAACATTGACGTATGATTCAAGTTTTTCGGTATAAGAATCATTATATTGAAGTGCAATTTCTACACCAATATATTTGCCTGTAACTTCGTCTGTCCAATCTTTGTTGACATAA
The DNA here is from genome assembly GCA_020632265.1 of Pseudomonadales bacterium. Classification (GTDB taxonomy): domain Bacteria; phylum Patescibacteriota; class Microgenomatia; order UBA1400; family PJMF01; genus VFLK01. Next base: position 937,289 of record JACKFW010000001.1, read on the forward strand.
ACGACGTCATGAAGTGGTTTTCGAGTCATGTTAATGTGTTCAACTAAAGACCTAATTCCACCTTCGAAGTAAAAATGTTGCTCCTTATTGATAATTTCGTCATGGAATTCGAAATAAATTCCAGCCATTAAATAGGCTCGGTCCTTGATAACATTAATTAAGGTTTTGTGATTTAAAGTTGTTGTAGAAAAAATTGTTGAATCTGGTACAAAACTTAATAACGTTCCAGTTTCATGCGACATAAATTTTCTTGCAGATGTTGGAAACATTTTAATAACTTCGGCATCTGAAACAACTTTAACTGGAGCCAAAGGGATACCTCTAGAATGAGCTTGGTAGTGAAATTTATTATCTCTTTTGACTACCACCTGTAGCAAGGTTGATAGGGCATTAACTGCTGAAGATCCAACTCCATGAAGACCTCCGGATGCTTGATAGGCTGTTTCTTCAAACTTTCCACCCGCATGAAGCTTGGTCATCACTACTTCTAAAGCTGACACACCAGAAGCATGCATATCGACTGGAATTCCACGACCATTATCAACAACAGTAATTGCTTCTTTACCCGATTCTTTTGTTCCAATCAGTTTAATTTGAGTTTCAGTGAGTGGTGATCTAAAAAGTTGAATTGTTTTACCAAATCCCGCAATTGCTTCATCAACAGCATTATCTAAAATTTCTTTTGCGAGATGATGAAGTCCTCTTGCATCAGTGGATCCAATATACATTCCAGGGCGTTTTCGCACCGGTTCAAGACCTTCTAGAACCTTAATTTCTGAGGCTTTATATTTTGATGTGAGTTTGTTTTCCATATAAAATTCAATAGATTAGAAACACTTTTATATCATACTTGAATGTTAAATTCAAAAGTTAAGGGCAGAATTATTTAATTTCGATAATTTTATTACTTATGGTCAATTCTAATAACTATCATCTTACTATATTTTTAGCCAATATAATAGTGTTATTTACTTAGATATTGTCCTAAAAAATTCATAATGCGTTGAGGCACTGCTAAAAGAATGTTTCTCTAGTAAAATATTAATTTAGCAGTCAACATATATCTCTGCTAAATTGACTTTCTAATAAAATATTTTGATATATAGATGTATTATTACTGTATATATTGATATATTAATAAACCTATTGATATATTAAGATCAATAATTATTGATTTATCATCTTAAAAAAACAATTTTCTATTGTTAATTTTGTATTTGTATTTTGACTGAGCATTTTTAAAGTTTCTAAAATAATTTTTAGATGTCTACTGATTGTGTTTTTTGGATAAATTGATGATTTATTTGTTAATTCTTGATGTAAAAAATTGAGCAAATTACTAAGCAGTTTATCAGCGTCTACTCTGTCTTTGTAAGTGTTAGAGAATTCAATTAGTTCGAAGTGCTTTGAAGATAGAATTGTTTTATATATTTGTGCAATTTGAGTAAAATTTCTATTTTGAGCAAGTAGTGATTTTTTTAAAGAAACTACCTCGCAACGAGAGATAATTGTTGGAAGTAGCTTTTCAATTGTTGTAGTAAGCAATACAATCTGAGTATTTACTGGTGGTTCTTCAATTGACTTTAGTGCAGCATTTTGTGCTTGTAAGGTTGCTAAATCTGAGTTAAAGAAGACAAAATATCTGCGATTAAGATCATAATTCGAGAATGAAAGATCTTGGTTAAAATTTCTTACGTCTTCTATCTTAATGCTCTCCCCTTCAGGATTCATAAATCTAAAAGAAGGATTATTTAATATAGTTTCTTTTTCCACTTTGCCTTCAAAATTTCCCGCTTCGCTTTCCAACCATTCAATGAATACATCAAAATAATTTGCTTCATTATCGTGCTCTATTAATGTAGAAATATAGTGTTTGAGATGGTTTCTAGTATTCATAATTCATTCTTTATCTATCCCTCATTGTTTCGAGATAGATTTTATTTTATAGTAGTGTTTAGTAGTTATTTAACTTTGAATTTTAAGTTGCGTATTTATTCTTTAATTCAGAGTATACATTATGTTTGATCCTGCCCAGTCAAATAATTCTACCCAGTCAAATGATTCTACCCAGTCAAATGATTCGCTTCAGGTTCCACAAGAAGAACCAGTTAGAATTAGTGGCTCTCGGGTTGATGCTAATCAGGTTGATGCTAATCAGACTAATGTTTACCAGGCTGACAACTCCCCTTCTACGTTTACCCCACCGGTGATTGTTTCAACTAATGATGATTCAACTCAGGGAGTTGTTGATCCTGCAGTTTTGAATCAAACATACATTTCTCAAAATCAAGACAATATTGTTAGTTCAAGTGTAGCTCCAATAGTGGATCCGCAATCTATTGATCCAGCTTTGGTTCAAACTACCGATCCAGCTTTGGTTCAAACTACCGATCCAGCTTCAGATCAAGCTACCGATCCAGCTTCAGGTCAAGCTGTTGATCCGACAAATACAGATATTCAACAAATTAATTTAAGCCAACCAACAAAAATTGAAGATCTTAATATAGACCAAACTGGAGAAACGATTATTGCGGCTAATGAAACAAAAAATGATGTTAATGGAGGACAGGTTGTTGCATCGGCAGCTGAAATGGAACAAGTTGCGAGTTCGCTAGAAGCAGATGTTGAAAATATTGCCGCCAACTCAACCAATCAGATGGTAGATGAAACAAAAGGGGAAAATACCAACCAAGTAGCTAAGGTTCCAAATACTTCACTGACTACAGATCCAAATCAAACAAATCCGGTGAATGCTGTTTTAGATCAACCAATTCCAAAAGGAATTGATCTAAATAAAAATTACGCAAATATTATTGATGTTTTAAAGGATCAAGGCTTAATTACTGCTGATGAGTCTAATCAGATAATGGTTGAGAATATTAGTTCAGGAAAAACTTATTCAACAATTTTGGAGGAAAATAAATTTGTTAAAGAAGAAGATTTAGTCAGAGCAAAGTCAATTGTAGATAAAATTCCATTTATTAGAATTTCTGAATCTGGAACTGATCCTCAGGCACTAACTCAAATTCCCGAAGGAGTTGCTCGAAATTATGGAATGTTGCCAATTTCTTATGACAAGGAGAAAAATTCTCTTGTGGTAGCCATGAAAAATCCTCTTGATTTATCAGCAATTGACTTTGCTGAGCAAAAATCAGGTCTAAAGATTATCGCTAAATATGCCATGCCTTCGGAATTAGAAAGAAAGATTGCGGAGAATTATTCACAAAGCTTGTCAAGTGAAGTTACTGAAGCATTAGAACAGACTTCTGAAGTTGCTGATGATAGAGTTAAAAAATTAAATTTGAAAGCCATTTCTGGAGAAACCATCAGACAAGCTCCAATAACTAAAATTGTTCAAACAATTGTAAGTTTTGCTATGAAAGCTAGGGCTTCTGATATTCATATTGAGCCTCAAGAAGAAAGAACGAGAGTTAGATATAGAATTGATGGAATTTTAGTTGAAAAATTGATTCTACCAAAGTCTGTTCATGAGGCAGTTGTTTCAAGAGTTAAAATTCTGTCTGGATTGAAAATTGATGAAAAACGTATTCCTCAAGACGGACGTTTTAATTTTATTTCAGGTGATAAAGAAGTTGACTTACGTGTTTCTACTCTACCAACTGTCAATGGTGAAAAGATAGTGATGCGTCTTTTGAAGAAAGATGCTGCGGTTCCAGGTTTAGAAGAACTTGGTTTGACAGGAATGGCATTGCGTCATGTTAAAGATTCAATCAAAGTTCCTCATGGAATTATTTTGGTTACGGGACCAACTGGATCAGGTAAGACTACTACACTTTATTCAGTTCTGCATACAATTAATACCCCTCAAGTAAACATTATGACTCTTGAGGATCCTGTTGAGTATCAGATGTCGAGCGTCAATCAAGTTCAAATTAATCAACAAGCAGGATTAACTTTTTCGTCTGGATTACGTTCTTTTTTAAGACAGGATCCGAATATTATCATGGTGGGAGAAATTCGCGATAGTGAAACGGCAGATCTTGCTGTACAGGCTTCATTGACTGGTCACTTAGTTTTTTCGACCCTTCATACTTCTTCAGCGGCTGGAGCAATTCCTCGTCTCTTAGACATGGGAGTCGAGCCTTTTCTATTAGCTTCTTCGCTGACACTGGCAATGGCGCAACGTGTGGTAAGAAAGATCAATGACGAGTATAAAGAAAAATACAAACCTGAAAATGCGGTCGTTGAAGATATCAAAAAAGTTTTAGGACCTAGATTAGATGAATGGTTAAGAAAAAATAATCAAAAAGTTGAAAATATTCAATTATACAGAGCTAAAGAGGAAAGACCTCAAACCGAACCAGAATACAAAGGTCGTGTAGCTATTTTTGAAGTTATGCCTATTTCTGAGGGAATCGCAAAATTGATTTTGGAACGTAAACCTTCATCTGATATGGAGAAGTTAGCTACTGCAGACGGGATGTTATTAATGAAACAAGATGGATATATAAAAGCGCTAGACGGTCTTACAACGATAGAGGAAGTTTTGCGCGTAGCACAAATATAAGGAAATATTATGAATATACATGACATGCTTGATTTATTAATTACTCAAAGTGGATCAGATATCCACATTTTGGTAGGTACACCGCCAATGTTGAGAATTCACGGTGAACTTTTGCCAGTTGAAGGAGCACCCATTCTAAACGCTGAGCAAGCAGAAAGCTTAATTTTTCCAATCATGACTCAGGAACAAAAAGATTATGTTAAGGTTAATAAAGAATTGGATTTTGGTTATCAATTTAAAGATAAAGGTAGATTTAGAATCAATGCCTACTATTCTCAAGGTAATTTGTCAGCTGCTTTGCGCTTGATTCCAACTGAAATTAAAAGTATTGAGGAGTTAAATTTACCACCGATTCTGCATGATTTTGCTTCAATTCAACAAGGATTAGTTTTGTTAACTGGTCCAACTGGAGAAGGAAAATCAACTACTTTAGCTGCAATGATTGAAGAGATTAATATTCATAGTAGTAAGCATATTGTGACAATCGAAGATCCGGTCGAATTTTTGTACAAACCAAAGAAAAGTATTATTTCACAACGCGAAATCAATCATGATACTCATTCTTGGGGAGTTGCTTTAAAATCTGTGCTTCGTGAAGATCCCGACGTTGTTCTAATCGGTGAAATGCGTGATTATGAAACAATTGCTTCGGCTATTACTATTGCCGAAACAGGACATTTGGTATTTGCAACCTTGCACACATCCTCTGCTGCCCAGACAATTGATAGAATTATTGATGTTTTTCCTGCTCATCAGCAAGGTCAAATACGTCAGCAACTTGCGGCAACAATAAAAGCAATTGTGGCCCAAAGACTATTGCCAGCTACCACAGGTGGGCGTGTTCCAGCACTTGAAATTTTAGTTGCGACTGCAGCAATGTCAAATTTGATTAGAGAACAAAAGACACATCAGATTGATAGTGTCATTCAAACATCTGCTGATAAAGGAATGGTTTTATTTGAAACATTTTTGTTACAATTAGTTCAAAGAGGTTCTATTACCAAAGAAGTTGCGATGTCACATGCCTTTAGACCAGAAGATATGACAAGGCTTTTAGGGAAATAGTATCAACCAATAGAAATAGTATATGGCATTTTTTAAATACACAGCTAAAAACAAATTTGGTGAGAATATCAAAGGGAAAGTTGAATCACAAACTATTAGTCAAGCTTCTTCATTACTTGCGTCCAGAGGATTATTGGTAATTAAATTAGAACCATTAACAAAAGATACATTTGCCGCTATTCAAGGCTTGATGGGTGGAGTTAAGTTTGATGATGTAGTTAATTTTACACGTCAACTTGCAACAATGATTACTGCTGGTTTGCCATTAGCTGGTGCTTTGAATATTTTGGTAAGAGATGGGAAAGTAGAAGTCACTAAAATGATGTCGATAATCTTACAAGATGTTGAAGGTGGTCATTCTTTTGCAGACGCATTAAGTAAACATAAAAAAATCTTTTCTAGATTATATATTCAATTAGTTAAAGCAGGAGAAACTGGTGGTGTACTAGACACGGTTCTTGAACGTTTGGCAGACAACATGGAAAAAGAGAAAGAGTTTAAGGCCAAAACCAAAGGAGCTCTAATTTACCCAGTAATTGTTATTTTGGCTATGTTTGCAGTTGGCATTATTATGATGATTTTTGTAATTCCAAAACTAACTGAAATGTATCGAGATTTTGGTTCAGAACTACCATTTTTAACTAGAGGTTTGATTGGAATTTCAGATGCGATGATAAATTACTGGTATATTGTTGGAGCATTGATTCTTGGTGGGAGCATGGCTTTTAAAAGTTACAAAAAAACTGCTGCAGGCAGATATAAAATTGATGGCCTAATACTAAAGATTCCCATCTTCGGAGAATTAAAGAAAAAAATTATTTTAACTGAATTTTCCCGAACTTTAGCCTTACTTCTAAGTTCTGGAATATCATTGCTTGAAGCAATTGCTATAGTTACTGAATCTGTTGAGAATGTAGTTTATCGTACCGCATTAAAAGAAGTAAATGAACAAGTTGAAAAAGGTTCTTCACTTTCAGAATCTTTGAGTCATTATGATATGTTCCCTACAATTTTACACCAGATGATGAGCGTTGGTGAGGAAACTGGAAAATTAGATGAGGTTTTGGCTAAGTTATCAGCATATTTTGAACAAGAAAGTGAGCATGCTATTAAAAATATGACTACTGCTATTGAACCAATGATTATGATCGTTTTAGGTTTGGGCGTAGGTGCAATGGTTATTGCTATTATCATGCCAATTTACAACTTGACGAGTCAATTTTAATTTTACTATTGCACTTGGTAAGGAAAATGTTGTAAAGTTAATATAAGCATTTAATAAACAAATTAGTTATTGTAATTAAATTACAGGAAAAAAAATATGAAAAAAGCCTTTTTAAAAATTTTTGCCAAAGTTAATAGTATTGGCGGTTTCACTATGATTGAGCTCCTGATTGTGATTGCAATTTTAGGTATTTTGGCTGTTGCAGTTCTTTCTGCAATCAATCCAATTGAGCAAATAAACAGAGGAAGGGATACTGGATCTAGATCTGATGCAGAACAATTGCTCAGCGCAATTGATAGATATAATGCCTTTCAAGGATATTATCCATGGAAAACGGGAGCATCTGATGCAACTGCTCACGTAATTGAGTCTGCCTTGACTAGTTGGACTACAGCTGCATCTTTTGTTGATACTGGTGGAACTTGTCCAGTTTCAGAGAAACTTGGTACTGCAACAACTGCTGGTTGTATTGGTGCTGATGAACTTAAAGACACCTTTTTCAACAGATTATTTGATACTGGATATAATCATTTGAGTATTTATAATTCGGGTACACAAGGTGCTAGTACTTACGTATGTTTTGTTCCAAAATCAAAAGCATTCATTTCTGAGGCTCAAGCAAGATGCGTCGACGCTATTGGAACTGGTTTGCCATCAGATATTAATGCAGCCAATAAAGCAACAATTTGTGCGGGTTGGGCAGATCCAACTCCAGCCAATCCAGTATGGGTGTGTCTTCCATAGTTGCTTAATAACAAAGATTGTTATTTAAACCCTGCTTTTACAAGCGGGGTTTTTGGATCATTTTACATTCTTGAAAAAGCCCCATTATTAAAGAATGAGTAGCGAGTTCTCTTTGATAAATTTTTCCCCTACCCTAATAATCAATGATGGGCTATGTTAAACTTAAATACATTTAAAATTCTATGTCCAACATAAAACTATGATTACTATATCTTTTCTACTTGTGACCACTTTTTTGTTTGTGTTCGGCACGGTTTTAGGGAGTTTTTTGAGTGTAGTTATTTTGCGTTCAATATCTGGTGAAACTTGGGTTAAGGGTAGATCGAGGTGCGATAGTTGTAAAAATGTAATATCTTGGTATGACAATATCCCTTTACTCTCTTTTCTAATTCTCAGAGGGAAATGCAGACATTGTCAGAAACCAATTCTTCCTTTGCATCCAATGGTCGAAGTTTTGACTGGACTTTTATTTATGTGGTGGTATTGGGGAGGCTTCATTTTTTTCAAACTTACTCAGACACCTTTTAGTATTATGCAACCTATCTTTTGGTTAGCCGTAGGTCTTATTCTGATATATATTTTTATTATTGATCTTAATTACATGATAATTCCTGATAAGGCAGTGATTACTTTGGGAGGATTAGCAATAATCTATCGTCTATCCTTGGTGGCTTTTGGAATTATGCAATTTAATGATTTAGTAACGACAATTCTTGCCGCTCTAATTACTTCTGGATTATTTTTTGCTCTTTGGTTTTTTACTGGAGGGAATGGTATGGGTTTTGGAGACGTGAAGTTGTCAATTCCATTAGCATTATTGCTTGGTGCTCAAAAAACAATTGTTGGGATGTTTTTGGCTTTTGTAATTGGCGCAGTTGTAGGTTTGATCTTAATGATCTTTGGAAAAAGTAAAATGAAATCAGCAATTCCTTTCGGTCCTTTTTTAATTATTGCTACGGTAATTAGTCTTCTATGGGGAGATTTAATATATTTCTGGTATTGGTCCCTAATTTCTTAATTTTTAGCTTGTTAATCATTTGTTTCTATTTCTGAAATATGCTTTAATAGTACTAGAGAGATTCTAGATATTTTTTTATGCGTATTTTAAAACTAATTTTTAGTGCAACAATTTTTTTTATTGTTCTTATTGTTATTAGTTTTTTTGTGTCACGTGAAGTTTTACTTTATTGGGGTAGCTCAAAAATAAAAAGTTCTCTTAGGACTCTTTCTCAGGCTAAAATTAGAGGTTCATTTCAATCTCAATGTTTACAATTAGGAAGTACAGAGGCCGGTGGTGAAGATTTAGTGACATATCAACTTCGATTTTTATCATCAAAAGATTTTTTGCTGGAAGCAATTTGTAATCAGTTTTCTTTTGATCCAATCTTGATTGAAAAAATTTCATTACCTCAATTTGTCACAAAAGTTCCAGGAAGTTCTGGTTTTCTTATTAATCAAAGCCAGAGCGGGATTGAAATTCAGGTTTTTGCAGATGAAATAAATAAAATTTCTGCAGGACTAAAGGTTGATTTGTCTTCTTTGATAAAAACTCGTGCTTTGGTGGCAGAAAATGGAATGATCGTTCTGGATAGTAAAAATGGATTTATCGGTGGCGGTCCAATCACTAGTTGTAATGGATATGGATATTATTGCTGTCAAGAAGTTTCCCAATTAGGAGTTGGAGATAAAATTACCGGTTTAGTAGATTGTGAAAAATCATGTTACTCTTCATGTACACAAAGACCAATAATATTATCATTCAATACAAATCCACTTTTTGACCCAAATTATAGAATTGTAAATATCAATAGTGGAGAAACCATTGAATTTACCTATGTTGCAGATGCTGGCAAAGAAACCACAGTTGGTGGAGTTTTAGATTTTGGAGATGGAAAAAAATTACCAGTAACTGGACTTGCTGGTCAATCTTCTCACACCTATACTTGCAATAGGACTCAATGCGAATATTTAGTTCAGCTGACTCTTGAAGATAATTGGGGAGTTGAATCTTCAGAAACAAATATTAGCAAAATAAATGTTGTGGTAAATAATTAATAATTATTCTAGCTTAGAATATAATAGCTTAGAAAAATGCAATAGATTAACGCATACCTAATCTAAAGAAAGAAAGAAATATGAATAATCTTAGGCGCAATAAAATAATGGGTTTTACATTACTTGAAATATTAGTAGTGATTTCTATTATTGGAATACTGATTGCTATTGGATCAGCGGCATTTAGTACTGCTCAGAAAAAAGGCAGGGACGCAAGAAGAAGAGCTGATATGAAACAATATCAAAGTGCTTATGAGCAATATTATTCTGTTAACAGTGCATATAGTGCAAACTGTGCCACAATGGACATAAATTTTTCTGGAGGTGCATCCGCAGCTCCTAGTGATCCTAAAAATAGTGGTTCATATGTTTATACTAAAACTTGCACTGCGAGTACATATTGCGTATGTGCCTTATTAGATAATGCAGGTAGTGGTACATATACGGATTCTGGTTGTACTGTCGGCACAGGAGATTACTTTTGTGTGCAAAACTTACAATAAATTAATGAATTATTAAAAGATAATGAGGTATTTATGAAGAATTTATTAAGACAAGTCACTAATTTGAGAAATAATTTTCATAATAATTTTCATAATAATTATGGTTTTACTTTAATTGAGCTTTTAGTTGTTACAACAATTATTGTTATTTTATCTGCAATTGGTATGGTGAGTTTTACAAATGCAGGTATGGGGGCAAGAGATGCTAAACGAAAATCAGATCTTGAAACGGTTAGACAGGCAATTGTTTTGTATAGAAGCGATGGTAACGGATATCCAACAGCAACAGATTACACTGCTCTAGTGAGTTTGTTATCTAGCGGAACTCCAAAATATTTGAGTTTGCCAACTCCTACTGATCCAAAACCACCTGCGGCTTATTTTTATAAGGTTGGATCTGGCACCTTTTGTCTTTGTGCGGGAATGGAAAAGGCTTCTAATGCCAATGCTAATGGTTGTATTTCTCCCAATACCAATGCATATTGTGTAACAAATCCTTAAAAAGTTTTAAAAACAATTATATGACTCTGCCCTACTCAAATTTTTTAAGATCGAATTCCCAAAAATATAAAATTCTTGGTTTTACCTTAGTTGAAATGATAGTGACCATAGCTATTATGCTAGTAGTAACTGGAGGAGGAATTGCGGCTTTTATTAACTTCAACGATAAACAAAATGTTCAAGTAGCCGTTAAAGATTTACAGACTTTATTAAGATCGGCACAAACAAAAGCTCGGGTTGGTGAAGATGCACAACTTTGTAATACAGTTTACAATAATTCACTTAGAGGATATAGGGTTTTTATCGGCGAAGGAACAAATACAGCAATTTTATCCACTTCTTGTGCATCAGATAAGTTTGATCCAGCTGATAATAGAAATTATGTTGAAAGAAGCAGAATTACTTTTGATAGTAGTGTTACTGCGAAGATGTTGGGAGATGGTGATGTAAACATTGAATTTTTATCATTGTTGGGTGGTACTGATGGAACTGGAACAGTTGTGATTTCTGGTTTAACAGATGTTTATCAATTTGAAGTTAGTCAGAGCGGTGAAATTACAGAGGGACAATTTCAATAATCGAATAATTATTTGATTTGTTATTAATTAATCGGAAATTTGTAAAACAAATGATCAAAGAATCGACATTAACTAGATTGATTAAATATATTAAAATAAATAAATTTGTTGGATTTAGTTACAAAAGATTTAGAAAAAGTTGCTCGAATAACAGTGGCTTAAATAACAGTGGCTCGAATAACATTTGCTTGAATAACAGTGGCTCGACAATTATTGAATTGCTAATTTCATTGATGATTGTCGGTTTGATAGTTACAGCGATTGCAGTAGCAGGAACATACTCAGTTAAGAACACTGGAGAGGCTCGTTTTAAACAAGTTGCCACAAATCTTGCCCAAGAAGTAATTGAGAAGTCTAGAACCGAAAAAGATCGCTTAGGCTTTCTTAACTTTAATAATGCTGTTGGAGAAAAAACATATTGTTTTAATTCAATTCCCAATGACTATAATGTTTTGCCAAACCCTGGTTCTTGTGTGATAGGTGATGTTGTGACTGTTGCGGGAGCTGATTTTACCAGAGAAGTGATTTTTAGTTTTAAAGATGTGCTTACTACTGAAATTGAAGTAAATGTTTATTGGAGTGATGCTGACAATACTCGATCGGTTCAACTTATTCAACAATTGACAAAACCATATCAGGGATCATAAAATTTTAATTTCTCAAATTTACAATAGAATTAAAATGTTCTGTAACGGTTCCATCAGGAGTGATTTTTTGTAGTTCAAAATCAATTCCGATTTGTCTGTTGCCCACAGGTCCATTACAATCAAATTTCGGGTCACTTGAAATAGTGACGGCTCCAGAAGTAAGGGCACTACTGTTGGAGGCAATTTTTTCATAATTATCTACATCCGTAATTTTTGCAAACGTGGTAGTTCCATTATCTGCAGAAATTATGGCAATACTGGTCATTCCTGAGGTGCAAGGAGTTATATTTTCGTCTACATATAAAGCATTTTTTAACAAAAACTCAATTTGACTAAGCGCATGGATGCCTTCTTCCTTGACTGTCTTTTTTGTATTAGTTTTGGAACTTCCAAGTAAAAAGGTCATAAAAAGTGATGAGATACCAAGCATTAATAAAGTAATTAAAGACATAGAAATAACAAGTTCTATAAGAGTAAAACCTTTGTTTTTTGAAGAACTGATATATTTTAAGGGATAGCTGATCATAGTTGCTTTCGTTAATTTTTTGCTAATTAACTTCTTGCCATACTATACTTGGTTTCATCATAATAGTCGGAACATTGATATTAAAATCAGGTCTAAATATAAACGTTTCAATAGGATTTAAATTATTTAATTGTTTATCAGTGATATCATTGGTGTTTTCATAGTCTCTAGTAAGATTTATACCTGACCAGCCTACAAACGTACCAGCCCCAACAAATTTATTGTCTTTTAAAGTATCATCATTTATGGGGTCATCGCTATAGCCTTTGACATTAATAGAACCATCTGCAACAAACACACCTTCGACGTTTGTATCTAGGTTTGTTTCGTTTGTGTTTCCTATGTTGGCATCAAAATTAATATCACCACTAACTATAAAGGCGATAAATCCACCCGGTTCAACAGTTAACATTCTTGTATCTTGATTTGAAGTGAGGGATAAGTTTCCATTTACAAAGATAACAATATTTCTAGAACTAACGACATTTTGTGTTGTAGAGAAATCAATGGATAAGTCGCTATTACTGTAATATATTTCTGTGTCGGATTCAGCTCCGGGATCGGAAGGAATACTGTTTATAGTTCCAGAAATAGCAGTTGCTGCTCCCAGATCAACTTCACTTGCAAAGAAATTGTAGTTTTCTTTGATTAGGTTTTCATGAGTGGTATTTTCAGCCTTTGGGTCGTTTGCACCTCTTTCTGAATTGTATCCATTAGTAGAAACTGCGTTTCCTGACATTGGAATTCCAGCAGAATTTGTGTCTGAGTCTAGGTTCATGGTAACTGCATCTGGTTTGCAGATTGCCGTATTGTTGACATCATAACAGGTTTGGGGAATGTTGGTAATAAAACTATCCGCTCCATAAGCATTTCCTCCTACAACTTGCCACCAAGGTCCATTGGAAAGATTGACTGTTGTGACATAAAAATGCTCATTTAGATTTGGAGAAATTGAGTCAGTGTGAGTGCATATTAAAGGATTGTTTCCAACCGGACAACTACAAATTAGAATGTTAGCTGGATTAGCACTATTGTCTATTTCAAGAGAAGTAGTAAATCCATAATCGTTCCATTGTGATGACGGAGCATATGGGACATTTAACCTTGTATAGCTATCAGTGAGAGTCGTAGCTTGATCGCCAATACTGCCATAGACTGAAGATCCCGGATAGTTTGAAAAATCTATGGGATCTGTATCATCACCAAGGCAATTACCACCAATCAGACTTGGAGATGGATCAATGTAAAAATTACCTCTAACTTGTGCAACAAGTGTATATCCAGATTTATCAGACCATGGGCCAGAAGCTGGTGTACAAGGGATAGCATTTACTGCACTAACTGCAACATACAGGTCATTATCATAAATATGGCTTGGAGTTGTAATGGTGTAGGTTTCAACTTTGTTTGCTGTTTGGTAATTAAAACAGTCTGATGAAGTATTACATGGATCAGGACGGTTTGGTCCTCTATCTTTATCCCATACGTTGATTTGGTAATAGTCGATTGTCGAGTTAGGATCAGGTGTTCCTGGATCATCCCAAGTAACAGTTAGATTATCATCTAAAGTTAAATCCAGATTACTGTTTGGATCTTGACCATTAATTCTAACATTGGTTACTTGGTTTGGAGTTGCACCTGTATCTCCACACTCAGTTCCTCCACAAGAAGGTGTACAGGCTACAATTGATTGTGTACTACCACATGCGTCTATATAAGTAACTCCTAGTTCACCACAGTTAGAGGGATTTCCTGATGTGAGATTACCTTGGATATCAGAAACATTTACAATTACATAATAATCTCCCTCAGACATTCCAGAGGTGTCCCATAATATTTGGTAAAAGTCTGTATTAGAAATTCTTGTTCCTGCGCCCAATTCTGTCCAGTTAGCAGGATCACATGGGTCGTATGTTGCAGGCATATAATAGAATTTAACTGTATCTTCATCTACCCCCGCTGTATTGGTTTTGAATAATTTCACTGAGTCGTAATATACCGGCGAGTCGTCTTGAGGAGGTCTTAGAACAACTCGAATTCTAGTAGTATGTGATCCGTTGTTAGGATTTGGGAACGTTAAATTATATTTAAACCTTGTCCAGCTATCAGGATAGAATATTGGATCTATTATAAATACTCCGGTGTCTGTCCAGTCGCCAAGATAGGGATATCTTTGTATAAGAATATATTGCACAAGTTTTGGATACTGATGAGATTTTCCTAAAAATGTGAGGGTATATTCTTGATCTGTTAGGTTTTCCCCGGTTTGCATCCATCCTGTTGCCACATGGGGATCTGAATTATTTGCTCTTGAAAGTTTTGCATAGAAGATACCATCAATTCCGGGAGAAGAAAAAGCACCACTATTCACTGCATACCATTCGTTAATGTTATTAAGTGTTGGCCAATATGAAACTGTGCCACTCTCAAAGCTATGGTCGGGAAGAATATTTATGCCATCATCAGTGATCTCTGCTATATATTGTGCTATTCCTCCAGTATTGACAGTTGGAGATGTAACTTGGAAGCTAGGACATTGAGGAGCTTCATCCTCTGCTGTTGCTACAACTGTAATATTTACAGTAGAAGAACATCTCGAACTACCACCCATATAACCATTAGCAGTTATAGTTGTGGTGCCGGGATAGTCACCGGTAACTAAAGTGGTGTAAGGACTTGAATCATCAAAATCTGGAGAAACAGTTGCTATACTGCTATTTAAGCTCGAAAAAGTTACATGACTTATACTTCCATTTTGAACGTTCGATGTAATTGCATTTAGTTCAACGGTGTATCCGGTAGCAACTTGTGATGAAGTAACGGGTGTTAGAGAAATATTGCAACTGGGATCAGCTGTTGGTGTGGCCGTTGGTGTGGGCTCGGAATTACAAGCATCGCAATTAGTAGCACAGGTTCCTTGAGCTACTTGTCCTAAGTTTTGACAAAAGCCACCGTTGGGTTGAGAACAGGAATAACACCATTCCATCCCAGGGGAAGCAGTAGGCGTTGGAGTTGGTGTAGGCGTTGGTGTTCCAGCTGGTGGTGGATTCCAAGAGCAAGATTCACTTACTGGTGGATTGCAATAATCAGTATCATTTGGACAGCTAAGTCCTTCATCCGAACATGCATCCGGCTCGCTTGCATTGCAATTTAAATGTTTAGTACCAAAACAACTGGTTGAAGCGCAATTATTGCATTTGCCAAGCAGTCCTGGACCACAATCTCCATTAGGGGGGTTGAAGCAAGGAGCACCACCTAGATCACAAGTACAGTTTATATATCCTTTATATTCACAAACATAGCCACCGTCACAGTAATCTGCAGCATATACTCTGGGAAAAATATTTTCTAGAATCCTAAATGAAAGAATGTTTGTTTCAAATTTAAATTTAAATAGGCTTTCATTATTCCTTATTTTTTGATCTACAAAAGTTTGAATTTTACCAAAGACTGTTAAATCTTCAGTGATTATTGATGATAAATATAATGGTCGAATAATATTATAATGAAAAATAATTCTCAACGAGGCAACTCCCTCATTTTTCAAATTTTGAAGATATTGTTTGTCAAGATAGATATAGTAGGTTAAGATTTCTGTATTATAGTCATAGGAATTTTTATAACCTTGCATGATAGAGTTATTAAATTGAAATGGAAATATGAGAGATGATTGCTCTTCTTGATTTAAAGATACAATATCATGAAATTCAAACATTATTAATTTTGGATTGACAAACTGATTGCCACCTAAAACACGAAGTGAACTCAAATCCACTGGAAATCCTGGTTGAGAAAGTATTTCATCAAAAAATGTTTGATTAGAAGAATCAGAATCAATTTGAAACCCTTTAATATCTGATTGAATTTTAAAAGTAATTGCTTCTTTGGTTGCTGTATAGTGAATATATTCTGTTTCTGATATTGTGTCAGAACTTTTTAGTTTCCAAATAAGTGCTAGCAAAGCAGTTATAAATAAGAAAACTAGAAAAAGTATTTTTGTGTTTTTTTTCAACAACATAATTAACTCATTATGTAAGAAATAATGCAATAATGCAAGTTAGATAGATGCAGGAAATTTTTGTTAAAATCCGATGTGGTTATTCTTCAAAAAATTCCGGATATGCTGCAATTACTTTAGTAAATTCAATAGGTGCTGATGGATAATTATAACCCTCTCCAAGGGATTGTTTAGCACGATCAAAGCGCGTAGACGAGAACATAGTACGATATGCAGCGTCACGCGCAGCACTTTGTGTATGTTCTCTTTGTGTTTCAAAATCAAGCCCAAAAATTTGTGTTCCAGCGAAAAATATTGTGTTTAAGACATTACCGGCACCAATATTATTGCTATCCACTTCCACCATTCCCTCACCAACCTGGACTATATGATAGATAATATTAGGCTTAGCTGGATCTATAAATATGCCTACGCCAGATTTATTGTCGTCTGAACCAATTATATACGGCAAAACCAAGCGAACTTCTGTGCCATCGGTAAGTGTGGCATTAAACCATCTGGCTTCAGATCCAGGAACTACATCAAATATAGAAATAATTTTAAGTTCTGGACCGAGATTAAACGGAATTTCCAAATATCCGTTGGTCTTCAAATCTAACACTGGCATGAGATAACTTAAAGTATCTCCATCACCGCTTAATGAATTTTCCACTTCTTCTCTTGTGACATTGGGATTAATATCTAGAATCCTAGCAAGAAAAATTTCAGCCAAATATTTGTTAAATAACTCAACACTATCTGGTCTTGTTAATTCTAAAGTACCCAATGTCCCAATAACTTGTTCTGAAAACTCTTTGGTAAAATACATTTCATGGTGAGGACCAAACTCATCCCCTAACAATGTTCCTTCTCCTTCATGTCCAATAAAAGATGCAATCTCTGTTTCCCCCAACAAAGCTTCTTCAACAGTATCGTAGCGTTTAGCTTCTATTTCCTCAGCTACTAGAGCCATAGTATCTTCTGTTGCTTCAGCTTCATTTGTTTCAACCGTAGTATCTTGTGTTGCTTCAGCTTCAGATGTTGTTGTAGTAGTTGGTGCAGGTGTACCATCACTTTCTGATAGAAACCATTCGTGATTTGTTGGTTCTGGTGTAACTTGTTTACCAATTATGAGTTCGCCGTTATCGTTTGTACCATATACATAAGTGGTGCCTTTATTTGAACGCACTACTAAAGCAGTTACTATTTTAGCTTGATGTTTTTCTGCCCAATCAATTGCCTCTTGCAATGGTATTCTAGTTGATACTATCTCATTTTCAGGAGTTTTAGTTAGAACAATTGTTTCATCTCCTACATTAAAAAAGGCTACTGTATTTCCATTATCAACAAATTCAATATTTGATTCAGGAGTTGCTCCTTCTTCTATCGCAGCTTCTAAAAAATCAGAATCTGTAATAGTTGTCATGGGTGGTTCGGGAGGCGTTGATCCCGATGATGCTTCAGGTTGTTCGGGAGGCGTTGATCCTGATGGTGCTTCAGAAGTAGGAGCCTCTCGAGCTGCAACTGGTGGGATGCCACCACTTTGATTCGTAATTGCTTCTGGATCTTCGACTAAACTAGCTGGATTATTTGGGATATCTTGATCCACTTGTCGGGGTGTATCACAAGAAGATGTAGTTATTAAAATAAATGCAAATAAAATAAAACCAACTGCTTGCTGCATTTTATGATGTTCACTTAGAAAATGCTTAATATTGTCGTGCCCCATACTTTTTAATCCTATATTTTTATAATTAATGATTTGTTGTTAATAAATTTTTTTATTTATAGTCTTTAATATTTTTTAATTTGATCTTACCCTAATTATATAACATAGTCTTATAATAAATCAATATATATCAAATACACATTACGATTTTTAATAGTAATCATATCAGAAGTTCTAATATACTATGATTATATATGACAATATAACAAAATGACAAAGTGACTTCAATAATGTTGATCAAGATCTTATTTTAGATTTTGTTTAAATTTATGCATTTATTGTCAATATAAATTCTTTTGATTATTTTTATCCATATTTTGAGAAATAAGTTTTCTAATAAACGATGCTTTAGAAATCCCTTCTTTTTTTGAATATTCCTGAATATGGGAACTTAATTTTGGTGAAAGCATGAGATTAAAGCGAGATTTTCCTTGATTGTTAGCAAAACTTATTGAATCATTAAGGATTTTTTTTAAATTTTTGGGTTCATATTCAATTAATTGAAAATTGTCGTCTTCTATTCCTAAAATAAATCCTGGTTCATGTTTATTAATGTATAATGCAATAACTGGAATTCTAAGGTCTAAAGCATACTTTATCAAATATCCCATCGTTAAACTATGAGTAGATACTTCTAAGATTACAACTTCAGATTTTTTTATTAATTTTAATGCGTTATTGTGTACTTCAGTTTTGTGATTATCAGATGAGGAATAAAATTTATTTGGATCAGTATTAATTTCATAATTATCAGTGTTTTTATGTTCAAGGTTTGAAATTAAATTATGAATGATTTTATAGTTTAGTTTGATTTCTTTTGGCGCTCTTGCAGATGCAGTAAAATATATATTCATAATATTATTTTTTTCAATAATTTTTGCTGTCACAAACAATTTTAATTTGAAAGAATCCGTGAAAACTTATTTTTGGCAATCCAATATATTCAATTTTAATATTTTTGAAACCACATTTATTAAGAAGAAATTTCCATTCTGAAACGCTCTTAAATTGAAAAGGTAGATTCATTTTAGTAAGTCCTTGAGTCACGATATTTCCATAAAAATCCATTAACATGACCGACTCCATTTGAGATTTTGGAGATAAATTCAAGAATTGTTCAGTGATTTTCTTGTTTTTATTGAGATTATTTTTTTTAATGTATTTAGAGTCAAAAACATCTTCAATGATAATGAGTCTTTTGGAAATTTTAGAAAGTTCAGTAATTGTGTTGATAAGATTGCTTTTTGATATATGATGTAAAACAGTTATTAATATTGATGTATCATTTTTGATAATTCTTTTTGAGATGTCTGAAGAAGAATTAATTTTGATGAATGGAATACTGCTTTGTTTGATTTCTCTATAATCTAATACATCACTTGAGATAATTTTAAATCCTTTATCCAGAATCAATTTTGACATATAGCCTTTACCAGAGCCAAAATCAAGAATTTTTTCTCCTATAATGTCATTCTTTATTATTGAATAGTAATAGTTTGGTTTCAAAAATGATTTATACAAATCATATTCTTTATAAAACTCTTCGGCCTTATTCTTTGAATAAATATTTTTTGAAATAAAGTTAATTGAATTTTTAAGATTTATGATACTTAGATTCTTTTGTTGACTTTCTTGTAGAATTTTAAAAGTTTGATCAATTAATATTGAAGAATATTTATTTGATGAAAATATACAATGATAATGCTCTGTAATAACATATTTAACAAATTCAATTACATTTTCATTTCTTAATAATTTACATAGATTTATACTATTTACAACATCAGTAAGAATAGTTTCCGAATGAAAGTTCTGAATTATATTATTTCGAAATGTCATGTAGTTAAAGTATAATTAAAAATCGTAGGTTGGAATTATAACAGAAAACACACAATAAGTGTGTAACACAACAAGAACACTCATGTTATGTTAGGTGTGATTAATATCATGATATAATGCATCGTTGTTTGATTAGTAAATATAATTTTAATAATTCATTTTTTTATTTATGAAAATTTTTTATACTGCTTCTCTGAGAGGTATTAAAACAAATAGAGAAAAATTGCAAAACATTTATAATCTAATAGAAAAGTTAGGGCATAAAAATCTTGACAAAGTACTATTTAATATTGAAGACAAAGATAAATTTTATAATGGAAAGCATGCTGAGAAAATTAGCCATTTTCAAAGAATGATACGGTCTATAAAACAATCTGAAGTTGTAATCTTAGAAGTATCTACTCATAGCTTATCAATGGGTTTTATTCTACATAAAGCCCTCGAAATGAATAAACCCGTCATTGCACTATACCAACCAGGAAATCCCCCATTTTTTGCCCAAGGCATTGAAAATGATAAATTACAAGTAATCGAGTACACAGAATCTGATTTGGAAAACATACTCAAGGATTCAATAGACTATGCTCAAGGAAAATCAGATGTTAGATTTAATTTTTTTATTTCACCCGAAATTGGAAATTATCTAGATTGGATCTCAAAAGTAAAGAAAATTCCTCGCTCGGTTTATTTGCGAACTCTAATTGAGAAAGATATGGAAAAGAATAGTGAGTTTAAATCATAAATTCTATTTATAACCTATCTCCCATTGCGTTTTAATATCTTATTAAGGTATTATTGATATATTAACAGATCAAGATCTGTTAATAAATTTTGCAGTATAACTTGTCTGGGTAAATAAATGTATAAAGTGTATCCAATGATCCCAACCAAAAATCAGCAAGGCCAAATAGCCATAGTAATTTTATTAATCATGGTAGTGTTATTAACAATTGGTTTGTCTCTTGCTTCAAGAACAACTCAGGAAGTTTTTCTTTCTCAACAAGAGGCTGAATCTACCAGAGTATTCAATGCTGCTGAATCAGGAGTCGAAGACGCTTTATCACAAGATTTTTCAGCAATGTCTGGAACTCAAAACCTTCCGAATGTTGGAATTGATAACGTTACAACAAATACCACAATTATTCCTCAAGGAGTGATTGAGACTCAAATCACCGAAGGTACTTCTGTACACCTAGATTTAACAGGAATTGCTGGTGGCTCTCCGATTACAATTGAATGGTCTAAAAATTCTGATTGTGACAATTCCGCTTCACTGATCGCCACAACATATTATGACGACGCGGGAGAAACTAAAGTAGTTCATGATCCTTTTGGACCAGAACTTCCTTGCACTTCACCTAGAGACGTTGATGATTTTACTAGAGAACCAAGTGTTGACGCCGTCTATAAGTACAAGCACACTCTTAATTTGCCAACTGGCATTGGTGTAACGCCATTATTTATGAGAATTAAAGCCGTTTATGCTGATACACCTCTCAGGGTTACTGGAGCTGAAGCCACCAATCAATACTTTATTATCAGAGCTGAGGCAAATAATGATCTTGGAGATGAAAGTCGTACTATCGAAGTTGGCAGAGGTCTTTCGACAGCACCATCATTTATGGATTATGCCTTGTACTCTGGAGGTACATTAGGACAATAGTAAAATAACTAATACAATAGTAATAAATTATAATTTTGGAAGATCATATGCCTGCCGTAGCATTAGACATTGGAACATATAGTATTAAAGCAGTACATGCTAAACCTGGAAAAGTTGTGGAGGTTCAACGTGTTGTTGAAGTTTTCAATGAAACGGGTATTGCTTTACCAACAGATGATGTAAGCGTGGCTAAACTCAAAGAACTGCTAGATTCTTTTTTTGGTGATAATGAATTGCCAAGAAACGATGTACGTCTATCTCTTCCAGAAACAATTATTTCAACCAAAGTTATAAATATTCCCCCACTTTCTGATGCTGAATTAGCATCCGCAATTGGTTGGCAAGCAGAACAACATATTCCAATTCCTCCAGAAGAGCTTTCTCTTGAATATCAAGTCCTTTATCGGCCTGAAAAAAGAGAAAATAAACAAATGAGAGTCTTACTTGTTGGAACTAGAAAAAGAATGGTGGAGAGGTATGTAGCAATGTTTAATGAAATTGGAATTGAGCCCTCATTACTTGAAACTCAAATAATTTCAGTAATTAGGTCGCTTCAATTTACTCAAGAAGATCCAACGACTTTGATTGCTCATATTGGCTCATCAAGTATGAATTTGTCAATTGTTATGGCAGGTGAACTCAAGTTTGTGATTTCACAGATGAATGGTGGTCAAATGCTTACAAAAGCATTGGAAACATCAATTGGGTTGGACTCTGCTCAAGCAGAACAATATAAAAGAAGTTATGGACTTGATGGTTCGCAATTTCAAGGCAAAGTTAAAGAAGCTTTATTGCCTGCAATGAATATGTTGTTAGCTGAAATTAGAAAATCAGTTCAATTTTTTGTAAATCAAAATCCCCAAGATACAGTTCAAAGAATTGTTCTGTCTGGTGGAACTGCATTATTGCCTGGAATAGTTCAACATATTACCAATGAACTTGGAGTTGAGGTGCTTATTGCCTCTCCTTTTTCAGGTGCAAAAGGACAGGTTCCAGAAAATGTCAATCACCCTGCAATGAGTGTTTGCATGGGACTTTTACAACGTGAGATGTAATATACAAACTAGTTATTAAGTCATAATGTCAAAATCAATCAATTTTGTTGGAGATAGAAGAAAACGTCTCACAAAAACTCAAAAACAAGACAAAAAAATTATGGGCATCATGATTAATGTTGTAATTGCAATTTTTGCAATTTTTTTAATTGTTTTAGGGTTGAGAGTTTTTTATGTTTTTAGAGTAAAGTCAGTCAAGGATGAGCAAATTAGTGTTAAAAATATCATTCTTTCACATGAGAGTGTTGAGAAAGAATATATTATTTTTGCTCAAAAATTAAAAAAATTAGCAGTATTTTTTGGAAAAAGAAAAGATAAGCAGGAAGCGCTAGTATTTTTTAGTGAAGTTTTTGGTGATGAAGTTATTGTAAGTGGGATTGATTATAGTTCTTCAGATGAAGACGTGGTTTCATTTGTTATTAAGGCTCCAAATATCTTTGTGATGGAGAGAGTTTTTACTACTATAGATTCTGTTGATGTAGCTTCTAAATATCCTAATATTACTAAGAAAAATATGAGACGCTCAAGTACGGGTAACTATACTGTAGATTTGACAGTTATACTGGTTGCTGAGGCTGATTTAGTTGGATCACAACCAGTTAGTCCAAATTCGGAAGGTATTCAATAAGATGCAAACAACTAAAAAACCATTAAACATCAAAATGTTTTTTGTAAATAGAAAACACATGCTCATAGCACTGATTTTAGGCATTGTTGCCTTTGGTTTAGTTGTTTTTGCAATAATTCCACAATTTAGAGAATTTTTATCTCTAAGCACTGAGCTTAAAAAAGAAATTCCTCAGCTAGATAAGCTTAAAAAAAAGTTAGTTGAACTTGAGAATATTCAATTTACACCTGAATTTGCTCAGGCTTCGATAGTAGAGAGTGCTTTACCTTCAAAAAAACCATTACTTGAATTACTCACAAGTTTAAATTCCATAGCAGTTTCTAATTCTATTCAAATTGATGACTTTGATCTTAATCCTGGTATTATTGCTTCAAACACTGCTGAACTACAAGCAAATGCCAAAAATGCAACAAATAAAGATGGAGTTGATACCCTAAAAGTGTCTATGAATGCCATTGGAACATTCAATAATATACAACAATTTCTAATTGATTTGGAAAAAATCTCACCATTTACTACTATTAAAACTTTATCTCTAAATTCTAGAAAAAGAGGCGATGATTTTAATGAGCAAGAACAAGATATGCAAGCTAAATTGACAACTGAATCACATTTTTTTACACAGACTGTTTCGGCTGCTATTGAAGCTCCTTTACCAATAATATCAACGAAAGAGCAGGTAGTTTTAAAAGAATTAACAAATTTTTCTGTGTCTGATTTGCCAGAACAGTTAGATATTAAGGGTGGTGGTTTAGAAGATTTTTTTGGAGTTGATCCAATTAATTTTGATTGATATAGATTTCATCAAAGATTTAAGTGATTTATCTATAAAGATTGGGTATTAATTTTCTTCTTTTCCGTCTGCAATGGTAATTCTAGCTTTTATACCTTCTTTTATTGCACGTATTCTGCCAATGTTTCTAATTGAGTGAATGATTGCTCCGCCTTTGCCAATAACTCTTCCAATGTCTTCAGGATTAACATGTATGGTAAAAAGCGAGCCTTTGTCGTCAGTTGTTTCCTCAATTTTTACATCTTCTGGAAATTGTACAAGGTGAATAAGGATGTATTCTAATAAATTTTTCATTGTTCCTTTACAAGAATATTTTTACTTAGCTTCTTCTTTTTCAGTTTCAACAACTTTAGTTTTTTTTATTGCTGGACTTGTTGAAACTGCTACTGCTTCAGCTATTTCTACTGCGGGTTCAACAACTTCTGCTACTGCTTCAGCTATTTCTACTGCGGGTTCAACAACTTCTGCTACTGCTTCAGCTATTTCTACTGCGGGTTCAACAACTTCTGTAGAAGGCTCTGCAACTTCTGTTGGAGTTTTTACAGTTTTCTCCACAGGTTTATTAGCAGCTTCTTTTTCTGCAATTAGTTTTGCTTTAGCTTTTTTTGATAAAGTATTAGTCTTTTTTGGAAAAGGATTTCCAGATTTAAAGCGTTTAAATAATGAAGCTACGGTGTCTGTTGGTTGAGCACCTTTTGCCAACCATTCTTCGAATGCTTTTACATCGATTTCTAATATTTTTGGAGTTTGTGCTGGAGAATAATGACCAATTAGAGCCATATATTCACCATCACGTTTTGTTCGTGCTTCGTTAACAATGATACGAAAGTGTGGTTGGTTCTTTTTACCAAAACGTGCTAATTTGATTTTCAACATAAGATGTATTCTTTATAATTTACTTCTAGACTTTGGGTCTTTTTAATGGGTTTTCTGCCCAAGAGTGAGAATTATACTTTATAAGCTATTTTTTCTCAAGTGGCATCGAACTTCTTTAGTGCTTCCCTTGCAGCTGCTTGTTGAGCTTGTTGTTTGCTCTTACCAATACCCCTACCCACAATTTTATCTCCCACTGAAGCAGTAACTGTAAATTCTTTGTTGTGATCTGGGCCAACTTCAGAAATTACTTGATATGTAGGTGTATCTATATTTTTTGATTGGACCACTTCTTGTAAATAACTCTTTGAATCTTTGTAAAGTTTTTTTTGAATTATTTCATTAATTTCGGGGAAAAGAATCTCGTTTAAGAGTTTATCAACTACTTCTACTCCTTGATCTAAGTATATTGCGCCTAAAACTGCTTCAGTAACGTCTGCAAGAATACCAATGTTCGTTCTTCCGCCAGTTGACTCTTCACCTTTACTCATGAAAAGCATTTTATCTAATCCAAGTTTAACAGCTATCTTAGCAAGAGTTGTGGTTTTAACGAGAGAACTTCTGTAAGCTGTTAAAACACCTTCTGGTTCTTCTGGGAATTTTGTATATAAATATTTTGTAGTTGAAAGTTCGAGAACAGCATCGCCTAAAAACTCAAGCCTTTCGTTAGAAATTGACGCGCTGGAACTTTTTTCATTTAGAGCACTTCTATGCGTGAGAGCGGTATTTAGTAGTTCTTTATCTTTAAATTCTGGAAGCATAATAATTATTTTTATCCAAGCTCTGATTCTTCTTGAACTAACACCGAGAGTTCTTTGACTGATTCTACCTCTTGAGATACTTCATCTACATCTAGATCAATGCCAAAATATAAGTTAATTGATTTAATAATTCTTTTAAAATCAATCTCAGTTATTCCCAGATCATCCTCTAGATCTGAAAAAAGATCAACATCTTCAATTTCATTGCCAGTTTGATCGGCAATAATATTTTGAATGATAGTAAGAATTTCTTCAAATCGAGCAGCTTTAGACATAGTTGATTTATTCAGTTAATAATATTTTTGCAAGAACTCCATTTACAAATCCTGGAGATTTTTCTCCGCTATAATTTTTTGCAAGTTCAATTGCTTCATTAAGTAAAACCTTTTTTGGAGTTTTCTTATAATTTGATTCAAACACAATTAACCTCAATATTGCAAGGTCAACTTTATTGATTTCACTAAGTGGTCTTTCTGGAGCAGCAATTTGTATTTGCGCATCAATCGAACTTAGATTATTAATAATTTGAATCACTAAAGAATCTTCTGGTTTTTCTTTAATACAAATTTCAGTATTAGTTGAGCTGAAAGTGCAAGCAAACAGATCTTGCATTAATTTAACGCGACGATCATGTCTGTGATCTGACATCTCAACCCTTCTATTTTGGATTTGTTATTGTTAATTTTTAGTATTTATACCAAGAGATTTAAAGAATTCTGCAACAAAACCTTGTTTGTGCATAGGAATCGAAGTAGTGTTAACGTCCTTATTTAATTTAGGAGTGTTTCCTCTACGTCTTTTACCTCGTTCTACTCTTGTTATTTTATTCTTTGGTAAAGCACCCATGGCTTCCTTTCAAACTTCATTACATGAAAGTATATCACTTTCTAGAATATGGTCAGAAGGGAATTTTAACTCTACTTCGGGCAAATGGCAACAGTAACTTTAATTTGCGAGTGGTTTAGGGTCTTTTGTATCGCTCTTAATGTCAAAAAACGATTGCCAATCTTTGGGTAGTTCTTGATACTTTTTTTGGGCTTTGGCAATTAGATCTAAATTGGTCCACGTTGCAAACTTTAACTGAGAAAATCCACTTTGAGTTGTCCCAAAAATATCTCCTGAACCCCTATTTTTTAGGTCTAGTTCTGCTAATTTGAGGCCATTATTTTCTTTGGAAAATTCTTGCAAACGTTTTTTTGTTGTAGCAGACTTAGATTCTGAAAATAAAAGACAGTAGCCCTGCTGTCCTGATCTACCCACACGGCCTCTTAATTGGTGTAAACTCGCCATTCCGAAGCGATCTGCTGACTCTATTAATATTATTGAAGCAGTGGGCAAATCAACTCCTACTTCTATAATTGGCGTTGTTACTAGGATGTCAATTTTATTTTGATAAATTTCATTAATGATTTTTGCTTGTTCATCGTTTTTGATTCTGCCATGTAACAAACCAATACTTAGTTTTTTATTAGTTTGTTTTGAAGTAAAATATTCATTAATTTTTTCATAGACTTCTTTGGTTGAAGCAACGTTTTCAAAGGCGAGATGATTGGAAGGATCT
Source organism: Pseudomonadales bacterium (assembly GCA_020632265.1). Lineage (GTDB taxonomy): Bacteria > Patescibacteriota > Microgenomatia > UBA1400 > PJMF01 > VFLK01. The sequence continues at coordinate 964,560 of JACKFW010000001.1, forward strand.
ATAAAAGGACATACAATTAAGCACATTTTTTTTTGAATAGATTGATCTGTTTTGCTAAGTTCTTGGGCAATCCATTCATAACCTGCTTCACGCTTATTTTCAGGTATAACCCAGGTTTTTGTTTGTTTTCTACCTTGAGGTAATTCGTCAATATAACTTACTTTTAGGTGAGAAAAAATTGTTAGCATCAGACTTCTTGGAATTGGGGTGGCTGACATTGTTAAAATATGAGCAGATTTGATTTTACCCTTATTTAATTTTTGGTTAGTCGATTTTTTATTTTTTGATTGTTGGTTGGTTGATCTTTGGCTGACTCCAAATCTATGTTGCTCGTCATAGATGATTAAGCCTGGTTTAATTTCATCAATTTTGTTGATAACAGCATGGGTGCCAATATATAGTTTTGGCTTGGCACTTTTTACTTTTGGAAGTTTTGATTTTCCAGTCAACAAAACTAGATCTAGTTCCGGAAAAAGTTTGGTCAGAGTTTCAAGATGTTGCTCAGCCAGGATTTTAGTAGGAGCAATAAATGCTACGGAGTGGCCGGCGTTGATAATTTGCCTCGCAGCTATGCCCGCTACCACTGTTTTTCCAGAACCCACATCTCCTATTAGCACGCGATTCATTGGAGAAGAAGATTGTAAATCCTCGATTATTTCTTTGACTGATCGTTTTTGCGCATTAGTGAGTTCAAAAGGAATGGTCTTTGGTATTAATGGTTTTGAGAGTGAAATCGCCGAGGCAGATTTGAGGTTTTTCCAATGAAGCTTGATTTTTTCTGAAGTTTTAATGAGGGCAAGTAATTCTTCGAGTGCAAGTTGTTCTCGTGCTTTTATAATTGAGTCTTCGTCGTCAGGAAAATGAAGTTGAATTATGGCATCAACAATATTGTTTTTTGCCTTGTTGTTTAGTTGGAGAGTGGTATTGCGTAAAATTCTTCTAAGTTTTCCTTGCTGAATATCAATTGTACTGGAGTAAATTGGGACAAGTCTGCCGGTGTGAATGGTGTCGGTACTGGCCATTTCGACAGTAGGTTGAGTAATCGTTCCTCTGTCATTTAATTTGCCACTAATCATATAATTCTCCCCTACCTTGAGAGATTTACTGATAAATTTGTTGTTAAACCACATTAATTTGATTTTTCCAGTGCTATCTTCAACAACGGCAGTGTCCATACGACGACGATTTTTGTAAAAACCACTAATACTTTTGAGTTTTGCTTCAAATGAAACCAATTTATTGACTTCCAAACTTGAAATTGTAACGATTTCGGAGCGGTCGGAGTACCGAAGCGGTAAATATAATAAGAGGTCTTTGAGTTTTATAAAACCTTGAGCTGATAAGACTTCAAAAAGTTTTGGCCCAATTCCCTTAATTGTTTCGAGTGGAGTTTCTAAGGTGTACATCGATTTCTTTATTATATTTTGTGGATTGGCTAATTTATTTAATATTTAAAAAAGCGAACATTCAGGACTTGTTCCTGCGAGAGCGTTTGAAATATTAAATAAATTAATTTTAATACAGTTGGTTTTTATATATAAAAAAGAGCGCTAGCGAAAGTGCCGACAATCATTGCAATAATAAAAATAATTACAAAAATTTTTATAATGTTATCTTTAGTTTTTCTTTTCATACATCTCCCCAATTATTTTTATTTAAATTATAAAGATTTAGCGTAAAATTTTAAAGTATTTACGTTTGCCTATTTTGATTGTTTGTATTTCGTTGACTATAACTTCTTTGTAAGGATCAGTTGGTTTTTCTTCAGAGGGTAGTAACTCAACTGCACTTTGTTCTAGAAGTCGGCGGATATTGGAGTTACTTTCTTCTGGAATACAGAGTTTTATTAAATCTAAAATTGCAATTGAATTCGTCTGAACATAAATTTCTGGAAGGTTTTCTGGAATATTTTTATCTTGAACTGTATTTTGAAAATTTTCAGCTGCCAACTCTGCTTGGCTCGCATCATGATACATTTGAGTGATTGTGAAGGCCAACTGTTTTTTAAATTCCATAGGATTTTGGCCGTTTTTTATTTCTGCTTCAATCTTGGTGATTTCTTCTAGCGGAAGATCCGTGAGTAGAGTGAAATATTGAATGATAAGCTCGTCAGCAACAGACATGAGTTTGCCATACATATCATTAGGATTTTCGGTTAAAGCAATGAAATTATCATAAGATTTACTCATTTTTCTACCATCTGTGCCATTAATGATTGGAGTTGTTAAGACCCATTTTTCTCGATTATTGTAGGCTTTTTGAAGAGTTCGCCCCATCATCATATTAAAAGTTTGATCGGTGCCACCAATTTCTAAATCAACGTCCATCACAACAGAATCATAACCTTGAAGTAGTGGATAAATAATTTCATGTCCATGAATTGGTTTACCTTCTTGAAGGCGCTTTTGGAACATATCTCGTTCCATTAGTTGTTGAACTGTGGTTTTTGCCATCAATTTAACGATATCTGAGAAGCTCAGTTTATCGAGCCAGTCACCATTGTATTTTATTTCAATTTTTTCAAAATCGAGGATTTTGGATGCCTGTTCCTTCCAGCTTTTGAAGTTTTTGATAATTTGCTCGTCGGTTAATTCTGGTCTAGTAGTATCTTTGCCAGTGGGATCTCCAATTCTAACGGTACCATTGCCGATAAGTAAAATTACTTCATGACCAAGCTCAGCAAATTGTTGAAGTTTTCTGAGTACTACAGAATGACCAAGGGTAAGTAGAGATCCAGTTGGATCAATACCAAGATAGACACGAATCTTTTTGGATTCCATTAATGCGCTTAATGTTTCTAGGTTTGGGAGGATTTCTTCTACTCCTCTTGTTAAAATTTCGTCTGTGTTAATTTTCATATTTATCCTTACTTTTAGTCTATATCAAGTTATTTTTGTAGTGCTAAACTGTGCCCACCAATTTTGCTTTGTAAATTGAGTCTAATACTTTTGGAATTTTTTTCCTCAGCGGTTCTACATCAACCGATGAAACATTTTTGTCATCATCATGATAAGTGATGACAAACGAATAATTTTGTTTATATTTTGTTTTTAATTCCACTTTAGTAATGATTTTGGAAAGTTGAAGAATTGAATTTATGACATCTCCCACCAATGTTTTTGGAGGCAAAGTAAAAGTCATGTCCTCTACCATTACAGCGGTTTTTGGTGATGGTTGATAGTTGGGATGAGTACTGACAGCTTGTAAAAGTTTTGCAAAGTCTATTTCAACTGCAACTTTATTACTTTGCAAAAGTTTAATTCCACCCAATTCCACTTTTTTGCCTTGATGAATCACGGTGATAATGCCAACATTACTCACCATAGGGCTGGAAACTATCTCAATTGTTATTTTTTCTATAAAAAGATTTTCAAATAATGATTCAACAATGCCTCTTACTTTTGGATAACTTTCAGTAGAAACAATTCCAAGGTGAAGATTTTCGTTTGGCAAGTTTCCTTCTATTGGTGGATACACATTTGCAATTTCAAAAACTGATAGATTTGGAGTTTGCGGATTTTGATCGATAATTTCTTCTAGAGATGGTATTAATGAGAGCCTCATATAGATTCTGTCGTCTGTGAGAGGATTGCTGATTTTCAAATGATTTTCGAGCGTATCAGTTTTGAGAGCTATTTCTTCACTGACCATAGAATATGAATAGATTTCTTGCAGACCAATACTGGATAAGAATCTTTTTATTCTGTCTTCGATGATAAAATTTACACCTTTTTGCCTATTAGTTGGGATTGGGGTGTCCATGAGAATGCTTGGAAAATTATGATATCCATAAATTCTAGCTATTTCTTCGACTATATCTGCAGGTATTGAAAGGTCGGGTCTGAAAGTTGGCGGATAAACTGTAATTAGGTCATCGCTAGCTTTAACTTTGCATTCAAGTTGTTCTAAAATTGATTGAACTTTATCCAATTTAATATCAATGCCCAGGTATTCATTGATTCTTTTCAGAGTTATTTTAACTGGATCTAGAGATTTTTTTCCTGGATATTCATCAAAAATTTTACTAGCTACTTTTGCATCGGTTAATGATTTATATAATTCAATTCCTTTTAGTAAGACATCTTCAGCTAGATTTGGATCGACATTTTTTTCCATTAGTTGGGCTGCAGTGGTTCTAATCGCATGGGTCATGCTCGCAAACCTAACTTTTTCCGCCATGATAGATTCAAGTAAAAGTAGAACATTTTTAGTTGAGTCGTCTATTGAAGTATTTGCGGTCCCTTTAATAGAAGGTAAATCAATTATTTCATTTTGACCATTTTTAAAAACTACTTCTCCACCTACGGTAGTAAATGTTTCACCATCCAGAGTCGAAAATGTTTCACCTTTTTTGGCCTCCTCAACATTAATTTCACCACCGGTTTGCATCAATTTATCATAGTCGAATGCATGGCAAGGATGACCGAGTTCGTGCGTCACGTAGTTGGTAATATCAATCACTGCATCGTGAACATTTTGTCCTGTTTGGATTAATCTTTTTGCCATCCAGTCTGGGGTTTGGTTGCGGTTTACTCCACTTAAAACTACACAAGTAAGTCTTTTTGATAGTTTTGGGTCATTTTTTATTTTAGGAAGAGGGAGCATTTCTGTTGGAGACACATCGACATCAACATTTTTAATAATGTTGCTCGGTTTTAGAGATGCTTTAACATCAAATTGTTCAAGAATAACTGCAATTTCTCTAGCAATCCCTCTAACGGACATGCTATCGACTCTATTTGTAGTAATTTCGATATCATAGACGCTGTCACCTTCAGTTTGATAAATTCGTTCTATTGAAGGTCCGCACAAAGAGACATATTTTTGAATTTCAGCATCTGTTGCTTTTGTGTCCAAGTGTTCTAGCAGCCATTTGTGTGGTATTAATATGTTCATATTAAAATTGCTCCAAAAATTTTAAATCTCCGCTATAAAGTAATCTAATATCGTCAATATTCAGACCTTCTTTTAATGTGTAAGTCCGCTCAACTCCCCAGCCAAAAGCAAAACCAGTATAAACTTCTGGATTAAAACCACCGGCTTTGAGAACATTGGGATGAACCATTCCAGCACCACCGACTTCGTGCCAGCCAGACTTGCAGAATTTACATTTATTTCTTTGGTCTTGGGACTTCTTAACTTCATTGTCCAAAAATCCTGTACCGTTGCAGATGTGACATGAAAAATCTACTTCCAAAGATGGTTCGGTAAATTGAAAATGAAACGGTCTAATTCTGGATTTTGTGCCAGGACCATAAAACTCTTGAGCAAAATAATCTAAGGTTCCTTTTAGATGTTGGATATTTATGCCTTTATCAATGACTAAGCCTTCAAATTGGTGAAACATTTGAGTATGAGTTGTATCCTGTTGTCTTCGATAACATCTGCCAATATTTATCATTCTGATTGGAGCTTTGCTGTTCAGTCTTTCCATTTCGCGAACTTGACCATTTGATGTATGTGTTGTCAAAACTATTTTTCCAAGTTTTTTGTCAGTGGGCGCATCTATGAAAAATGTTTCCCATTCATCCCTGGCAGGATGACTTTTTGGCATATTTAAGCTTTCAAAAACGTACCAATCCCAATCTATTTCTTGGTATCTAGCTCTGGTAAAACCAATTCTTTCGAAAATTCTTGTGATTTCTTCCATAGCTTGAGAAACTGGGTGCATGTGCCCTACTTTTGGTTTGATTCCAGGTTGAGTTAAATCAATCCACTTGACTTTGGTTTTTTGCAATTCCATTTTTTCTATTGTTTCATTGAGAAAATTTTTCAGCTCATTGAGCATTTGACCAGCAGATTTTTTGTCTTGATAATTAACTTTTGCAATTATTTTTGCTAGTTCATTAAAAAGTCCTTTTTTTCCAAGGTATTTAATTTGCAAATCTGCTTTACTTAACCCCTCTTCTTTTTCAAGTTGAGACTTAATATCTGAGATTTTTAATTCTAGTTGTTCAATTGAGATCATTTCGGTCATAATTTCTATTTTATCAATAATTTGTGTTTATTTCTTATAGGGTTTTTATTAACAAAAAACTCCCTTTTGGGAGTCTGAGGTTAATTATAATTTTTTTAGCAACCTGCTCCCTTTATTTTTGGAAGTTAAAAAAGTAGCTTGAAAAAAAATTATTAGATAACATTATTTCAGATTATATAACGTTCTCTTGGATGTGGCAAATTTTAGCAATATTATTTGTCTTCATGTAAAAATCAGGTACAATTAAGGACATGGAAATAAACTTGACGAGATTAAAGCGAAAATCGCTCAGGCTGTTGAGGAAATACAATCCTTTTTCAAAAAAACCTACTTATTCTAGAAGTCGGTTGGGCGTTAAATCAAGGATGAGTGTTCAGAATAAACAGCTACTTTATGCCAAACTGATGAGATTTTTTGCTTTTGGTAGTTTAATTGCTGTTGTTGGTGGAATTTTAGTATTTTTTATAGCATTTGCTTGGTTTTCAAGGAATCTACCTAAGCCCGGAGAAGTTGTTCGTAGGGATGGATTTAGTACAAAAATTTTTGATCGAAACGATAAACTTCTTTATGATTTGTTTGATGATGAGAGAAGAACGCCAGTTTCTATAGCAGAAATTCCGAAAGATTTACAAAATGCTACTGTTGCTATCGAGGATAAAGATTTTTACAAACATCAAGGTTTTGATATTCTAACTTTAATTAGAATTCCCTATAATGCGGTTTTTAGACGAAAAGTGATCGGTGGTTCAACCCTCACCCAACAGTTAGTTAAAAATGCTTTGCTCACAAATGAAAGATCGATTACCCGAAAGTTTAAAGAATTAGTTCTTTCACTTCAAATTGAACGTAAATTTACTAAGGATGAAATTTTGGAGATGTATCTCAATGAAGCGCCTTATGGAGGAACTGCATGGGGAGTAGGTACTGCTGCAGAAATATATTTCAATAAGCCAGTAGGAGAACTTAATTTAGTTGAATCAGCTGTTCTAGCAGGCCTACCTCAAAGACCTTCATCATATTCACCTTATACAGGAAAAACCGATGATGATGGCCAGCCACTGTGGAAATTGAGAGCAAAGGGTGTTTTGAGGAGAATGGCAGAAGATGATTATATTACAGAGCTTGCCCACGAGCAAGCAGTTAGCGACTTAGACACTTTAGAATTTGAAAAGTCTGCAGTTTCAATCAAAGCTCCTCATTTTATATTTTATGTCAGTGATCTTTTAAGTGAGATGTTTGGGGATGAAGCAGTTGAGGCTGGCGGTTTTAAAGTCACCACTACTTTAGATTTGGAGATGCAAGAAAAAGCTCAAGAGATAGTTGCTTCGGAAGTGGATAATGTTAATGATTTAAATATTACTAATGGCGCGGCTCTTGTTATGGATCCCAAAAATGGAGAAATTCTTAGCATGGTGGGAAGTAGAGACTATAATAACGATGAAATTGGTGGTCAATACAATGTTGTTGTTGATGGCTTGAGACAACCTGGTTCTTCCATCAAACCAGTAACTTATTTGGCAATGATTCAGCAGGGTTATTCTCCCGCATCGATGATTGCGGATGTAGAAACAGTTTTTGCTCCACATGAAAATGCCAAGAAATATGAACCTAAAAATTATGATGGCAAGTTTAGAGGGCCTGTTTCTCTTAGGAATAGTTTGGGAAGTTCTTTAAATATTCCTGCTGTTAAATCTTTGGCAACAGTGGGAATTGACAACTTTTTAAGCCTTGCTTATGACATGGGTTTTGTAACTCTAGAACCAACCCCTGAGAATAAGCAGAGATTCGGTCTGGCCGTAACTCTTGGAGGTGCTGAAGTTCATATGATCGATATGGTTACTGCGTATAGTTCTTTTGCAAATTATGGCGAAAAAATTGAACCAATTGCTATTTTGAAAATTGAAGATGTTGATGGAAATATAGTTTATGAGCATCGAGATGTAGAAGGTAGTCAGACGTTTTTACCTGAAGAAGCATTTATGATTAATAACATTCTTTCAGATAATTTTGCTAGAGCAATTGCTTTTGGCACAAATTCGTTGTTAAACATCAACCCAAACGTCGCGGTTAAAACGGGAACCACTAATGATCAAAGAGATAACTGGGCCGTTGGTTGGAGTCAAGATGTCATTGTAGCAGCTTGGGTGGGAAATAATGATAATTCCGCAATGAAGAGTGTTGCTTCTGGTGTTTCTGGCGCCACTCCTATTTGGAGAAAAATTATGCTGATGGTTTTAGATTCTGATGAATACTCTGCTCCTGAATGGATAATCCCAGAAAATATAGAAAAAATTGCGGTTGATAAAATATCTGGTTGGCCTGCCCATGATGATTTTGAATCAAGAGAAGATTATATAATTTCTGGCACTTTGCCAGATGTTCCCGATCCAATTCATCAAAAACTTAAATTATGTAAAGGTGAGGATAAACTTGCTAGCGATGCTAGAATTGCCGCCAATGATTATGATGAAAAAGAATTCATTATACTTAGAGAAGATGACCCTTTTAGCACTGATGGCGTCAATAGATGGCAACAAGGAATTGATGCCTGGATTAGTGCTCAAGAAGACTCTAGATATAAGTATCCAACAGAGTATTGCGGGGATACTAAGGAAATATATGTCAGAATTACTGAACCAAGCGATAAGAAGAATTTTAGTGAGACGAATATTAAGGTAAAAGTCGAATCTGATTCTAGTGATGGTATCGAAAAGATAGAGTTATGGGTAGATGGATCCTTGAGAGAGACAGTTAATAGTAGATCCTATGAGACAAATGTATCTATGTCTGCAGGTAAGCATGAACTAAAGGCTTTTGCATATTCTAGATCAGGAGAGAAAAAAGAAAGTTCTACGGTTCGGATTGGAACGGGTGGTATTGCATGGGATCAGCCGGATCCAACACCAACTCCAGTGCCTACTTCATCGCCAACTCCAACACCGACGCCAACTCCCACACCCAAACCTACACCGACGCCAACGGTGACACCTACTCCAACACCTACACCCACTCCATCTGGAACTTAAATGGTGGCTTTCAAATTATTGATTATTTATTCGCGACAGCGTAATTACAAAAACGAGTAGCAATAATCCAGAATTAAGAGTTACAAGATAATGGTCTAGGAGCGCGATTGGTACGAGGATTAACATCCAAAGCCAATTATCTGTTGAATGCAATTTTTGAGCGTAGTAAATAGAAGTGACCACAATTAATATTCCAATTATTCCAGATTCCGCGATTAATAATAAGAAAATATTATGAGCAGGTTGCACGAACCTAACTATTTCATTATTAGAACTATATTTTTCTACGTTTCCAGTAAAGTTATTTAAGCCAACTCCAAGCACTAAGTTATTCTTAGTCATAGTAATTGCTGCATTATTGAGATAACTTCTTCTATCAAGACTTGGATTATCGGGATAATTATTTGATAGAAAATTAATTGAAATAATACTAGATAACAAAAGACTGAAGCATAAAATAAGAAAGTATTTAAATGAAAAAATGTTTTTAATTTTTTTGAAAGTACTTTTACAAAATTTTTGGTTGAGAGTTAACATTAACCCTAAAGTGAGTGCGATTATTGCGGAAATAGATTGGGTTAAAAGAACGGTTGATAGCGATAAAAATATTACTACTATTTTGAAAATTCTATAAATTAAATTTGGCTGATTTTTTGACTTGATTGAAATGCTATTTTTGAAAATAAAAAGCAAATATAAAGCAAGCATTCCTCCTAGCACATTTGGGTGTGGCGTGGTCCCATACGGTAATATTTTTTCGACCCCAAGTAAACTACTTTTGGCAATTCCAATATAATTATTTAGGTTTGGTTCTCCGAAGAAATAGAAACCAGAAAGAGATTTTTGATTTATATATTGATATAGACCTAAGAGTGATTGAAAAAGTAAAGTAATTATTACTGCATTGTGTAGAAAATATTTATTAATTTTGTTTTTATTGATAATAACTATGTGTGAAAAGAAACTCAGTTCAATCAACTTTAACAAATAAAATATTGCAGAAAGTGGGAAAAGTGACCAAAATTGTCTTAGAAAAAAAATCACTAAAAGCAAAAAGAACAAAGGTTTTTTGAGGGTTTGGAAATTTTTTTTGAGTTTAAGTTTAAAAAAGTTTTGTATTTTCTCTTTGAGTGAGCGTCTTTTATGCAAAGATTCAAATAGAAAGATTAATATTAAAATCAAGATGAAAATGTCAGAAAGATATAACTTTGGGATTAAATAATCAACTCTCAGTCCATTTACAAAAGCTTTCATTTCAAAAAACTTTAGGAAAAAATTACTAGGTAATAGAAAAATAATAATCCCCAAACAAATATTCAATGCAAGTGTAAATATATTTGACTTTTTCATAATTTGTAATTGAAATTCACTACCTTGCTTGGATTTTAGCATTATTTTGAACTTGAATTTTGCAGATTCCCTAATGGTAATTCTACCAGACAAATTAAAAAACCCGCTATTTTAAGCGGGTTTAGTTTTTATTTTGAATTATTTATAATTTGTGCTGTTGCTCAAGTCAACAAATTATCTGAAATTATTTTTTTTCAGTACCTTTTAGGGAGCTTGCGGAAACAATATCTTTAAATGTTCTAAAATCTGCAATTGCAATTTCAGAAAGCATTTTACGATTTATAGAAATATTCGCATTTTTAAGTGCGTTGATAAATCTAGAATATTGCATTGTTTCGTCAATTTCTTTGATAGCGGCGTTAATTCTGAGAATCCAGAGTTTGCGCATGTCTCTTTTTCTAAGTTTTCGACCAATATAGGCATATTTTCCAGCATGTAATAGAGCTTCTTTTGCTCTTTTGTAAAGTCGATTGTTTGTGCCTCTAAAACCTTTGGTAAGATTTAGTACTTTTTTATGTCGTTTGCTTCTTGTTGTTCCACTTTTAACTCTTGGCATGATTTATTTTCCTATCCTTTGATTTTATGCTAAACCAAGCATTCGCTTGATCTTTCGAGCAAATTTACCTACAACTTCCGTTGGCTTTCGATATGCTCTAATTGCTTTTTTACTTTTAATTCTTCTTCTGTGTCTCATGTTTTGAGAACGTCTTAGGACTTTGCCTGTTGAGGTAATCTTAAATCTTTTGGCGACTCCACTTCTAGTTTTTTGTTTAATTTTTTTCATTTATAATTCCCTTTTTTGCTTGTACCCTTGAAGGTATCGGCATCAACTGAGCAAGTAGTTTTTTTCCCATAAGTTTAGGAACCACTTCTACGGTTGAATATTCTTTTGTATTTTCGATCACTCTTTCAAAAATATTAAACCCAAATTCTTTCTTTGTGATTGCTCTACCTTTAAAAAGCAATGTAAGTCTAACTTTATCTCCTTTTTTCAAGAAAGTTGTTACTTTCTTAAGGCGAGAATTGAAGTCTCCATCACTCATAAATGGAGTAAATCTAACTTCTTTTAAGCCTTGAGCTCTGGCCTTTTTTCGGCCCTGAGTTCTTTTCTGTTGTTCTTGATATTTATACTTAGCAAGATCAATTATTTTAACAATTGGAGGATTAGCTTTCTCATTGATCAAAACAAGATCTTTGTCTGCTTCTCTGGCTTTTGCTAGCGCCTCGTCTCGAGACATTAAGCCAACCATTTCTCCACGCTCGGTAAGTACTCTTACCTCTGATGCTCTAATCAATAAGTTTACAGTTATTCTTTTGTTATAAGAGCTTTTATTTTTACCTGGTTTTATTCTCACGTTTTAAAGTATTGTCCTTTAATAAATATTTTTATTTATTTGTTATTATAATAGGTTGTATTGTACATCAAGTACGTAATTTTTCAAAAGACAACCCACTCTTATTCAGAGAAACAGTATTATATCATCTAAAATTCTAATTGTTAAAGAGAGATTTTTTGTTATAATTTACACCTGTAAATAAAGTGAACTTGTAGCTCAGTTGGTTAGAGCGCTTCGTTGACATCGAAGAGGTCAGAGGTTCGAGTCCTCTCAAGTTCACCATTTAGTTTTCTTTCTCTTCCCACTTTTTCCAGATATCAAAAACCATTTGAGTATATTCATTCCAATAGCTATATTCCTTAGGAAGGATACCTAGTCTTGCTTGGGCAATTACATCTACGATAACCTCTTCGGTAGGATGTGTGCCAATGTCAGTAGAATGAACGGCTGAGTTGTAAACTGCATCAGTAGGTCTTGAATGATGATTATCCATGAGATATTTATCCATTAGCATCACTCCTTTCCAGATTTGATCTTCAGAAACATCTAATTGTGCTGCAATTTCTTTAATACGCACTCCTTTAAACCAGAAAATTTCTTCTCTTTTAACTTCGGTGCCATCTTCTTTCAGGTGAGTTTTTTTATTTGAGTCTAGCTCAGTTGTTGCATCCGTTTGACTCAGGGCATAAAGCGCATTTTCAACAATTTTTATTTCATATAAGTAGGTGGTTGTGTCTGGTTTAGATTCGCGTCCATTAAATCCATAGTAACGCAAATACCACTCATTCAGAGCCTTAAGTCTTAATTCGGTTAATTGAAGTAATTCTTGAGGGGTGATAAGAGAATAATTTCGATCAAGATACTCCCAGCAGGTTGGTATTACCATACAATGGCCAATTTGATGAAGATTCATCCAAGCCATAGTTGGACTTTTATGTTTTGCCTCAATTGGAGCATGATGATTTGATTCGATTGGAAAGGGTTCTTTCCATTCACTCGGAACAGTTTTTGATTCACTCGAAGTTAACAAAAGTGTATTAATACCTTTGATAATTTTTGTTGCTAAAGCTGGCAAGCTCATTTGATGAGGGTTTTCGGCAAATGCATTTGCTAAGGGTACTCTGCCCCAAACTGTTTGGTTGCCTCTTGTAATAAATATTGTTGATAGTGATCCTTTGGGTAAATATTTTTCAAGAAAATCTAGTTGAGGTTGGGTTTCGTCTCGATTTATTCCTGGCTCCATGTTCACCACCCTAGTTTTTCTGGTTTTGACAACGTTATTCATCATTGGCTCATTCCAAAACGGATCATCTTGGTTATTTAAATGTTTCATAAGCTCTCTCGCAATTTTAGGGTGAATGCCATTCCAAAAAGGCATCGGTAGGTTTTCTGCCAAAGTAAGTATATTTTTCCAGGTTTCTCCCAATGGATTGTTTGGAATATTTTCCTTAGTTTCCATTTGATTCGCAAATTCTTGCTCTCTATAAACAAGACCAGAAACCAACCCCGCTGGTCCATCAAAAGTATTGGTGATATTATTCCTGAGGAAGTGGCGAGCTCTAGAGGCAGCGGCAACAATGGCATTTCTATCTAATGATAGTTCTTTCATGAAAATTAGTATAGCAAAATTTTTGGTTTAAATTATTAATTAAAAAACTGGCACATACTTTAATTTTGTCTTTTTGCAACAGTTTTTTAAAAAAAGCTCTGTATTTTTACAGAGCATTGGGTTTGGTCATTAATTTTAAAACATTTAGGAGTGGTTATTCACCAGCGTTATTTCTTTCTTCATTCATAAAAAATTGATCTATTTGAGTTCTTTGTTCGTGACCAGAGGTTTTGACCACTCCAGCACCGAACTTGCCTCCCCCTCTTCGTCTTTTATCTATTTTTGCTTTAGTTTCCTGCCTCCATCTTTTTGAGCTTGTTGTGCTTCTATTTTCCCTGATAGCCATAAGATTCATTTTTTGCCAGAAGATTGTATAGCCAGTTCCCTCAGTTGTTCTGTTTGATCCTTGATGAACTTTAGCTTGAGCAGCAATAGCATCCATTTTTCTGTTTCTTGGTTCTTGGCTTAAAGTGCTTAGGAATATATGTTGCAATTCTACAACTCTTGCAGCAGTTTTTGCTTCTGCATTTCTATACACTTCAACTTGAGCTGTGTCGTCGGCTTTAATTCGAGCCCGGTGTTCTAAAAGTGCTTGTTGTTCTGCTTGTGCAGCAGCTTCTCGATCTGCACGAACTTGAGCTGCTACTCCAGGTGAATCATATCCTGCATTTTGCAGTGATTCAGGAGAGAATTTAGGTGGTTCAGATTTCTTTGTACTGCTTCGCGAATTTTTATTTGAAGCCTCAAATGCCATTCGAAGCGCATTTATATCGTCATTTCTTTTTGGAAATTCTGGACTCAATGTACTTGATCCTGCTGTTGCATGAGCACCAAATTGTGTGTTATTATTTTGACTTACCATTATTTGTGTTCTTTACTTACCTCTAGATACTACAATGTATCTTTAAAATCGCCTTATTATAGGCTTACAGGGCAGTATTGTCAACAAGTTGTTTTTTCTATTTGATTTCAAACAAAAAATCGGCAACTTTATTTCTAATGATTGTCTGATTCATCATGTCCACATATCTGGAATCAGCTTTTTGTTTCTCTCTAACTTCTTTATCTTTAATCTTTTCGAATTCTGCATCCAAATCACTTGAACTGACTTCAATCTTTTCAGTTTGTGCAATTTTGTCAATAATGAAACTCATTTGAAGTCTTCCGAGTGCTCCTGCAGCCAGTTCACTGGAAAGATCTTCTATGGTCATTTTTCGATGCTCAAGGAATCTTTCAAATGGAATATTCATATGTTTAAGTCTGTGACTTAAACTCTCTAAATCATAATTAACTTCTTCTTTGACCAATAGTTCTTGAACTTTTGGTCTGATTGTTTGAATTAAGTCTCGATAAATATATTGAAGGGTAAAATCTTTCTTCTCAGTTTCGGTTAGTGTCTTTTTTTCGATTCTACCCTCTTTTTTAGTGTCTTTATCCTTATCTTTGTCTTTCTTTTTTTCTAATTTCTCCATTTCTTTTAATTGCTTTTCGATTTCCGACCCAGCATTTTTTTTGGCTTTTCTTACAATTTCTTTATATGATTTCAAATCAACTTCTGGTTTTTCAGCAATATGAGCTTCGATAATCCAATCTTCTCCTTTGTTAAGTGAGATTGGGTCAAACATTGGCATTGTCAGAGGATGAAGCTTTTTTTTGACTATTTCTCTTGAGTAAATTTCTGGAACAACTAGTTGTAGGGCATCTTCGATAATTTGTTGAGGGTTTAGATTTTCTTCTGCAATTTTTGGAGGGACGTTTCCTTTTCTAAATCCATCAATTTTTATTTTTTTAGCAAGTTTGCCAAGAGCTTTTTTATATGCTTGTTGAGCTTCATTTTTAGGAATAATTAATTTAATAATTGTATTTGGTGAAATTAATGATTGTTTTTCATCAGCCACTTTTTTTGTTGGTTTTGGTGTTGGTTTGTTCATAGTGGTGCATTATACCTCAATAAGTTTTTTTTGGGAGATGGTATAATATTTGGTAACAATTAATCCCTGTGGATGGGATCTCAAACAAGGAGTGCTTAATGGCTAACAAACAAATTTTACTTCATCATATAGATGACTACGTTTCTGGCGGTCTTGAATTTGCCGAAATAGATACTAAGTTGCATGCATATTTAAATGAACCTGAGAATGTCACGATTCATGATTTATCAGTTCCTTCACTTGATACAGTTGCTTTGGGATTTGCAACTGGCCAATTGGCTTATGCAGATACAAATGGTAAAAAAATGTTCATTTATGGCAATTGTGCTCCAAGAAGAACTAGTACTAAGGCTCAAAAGAACAATATTGATCACGGAATTAAATACGCTAAATTAAAAAATGGTGTTGAGATTATTAATGTTTGGTCTGACTACGCATTTGGTTTTGTTAAAAAAGATATTGTTGAGTTTAGAGATATCGATTGTCCAAACGCTGGTTCACAATTTAGATCAAGAGATTTTTTTCCAAAAGCTGTGGCTAAAATTATCAATGGTGATTATAGCGAACTAGGTAAAAAACTTGATGTCAATGATATTCCAGATATTCCAAATAATTTGGTTTCTTGGACTGATGGTTTTGGAAATATAAAAACTACAATGAGACGTTCTGATTTAGAGAAACTCGGTCTTAATCCAGGAGATAAACTGCAAGTTATTTTGAACGAAGTTAGCATGATAGGTATTCTTTCAACCGGAGGTTTTCAAGTTGATAGAGGAGTTTTGGCAATTAATGCAGGCTCTAGTGGCTATGATGATCCTTTTATCGAGCTTTTCTTGAGAGTTCATCAGATTTCAGAAAAAACTGCATCCGTAAGATTTGGATATCCAGTAGGCGGTACCGTTTTTAAAATTAAGCAATTGTAAAAATTCTAGATTAAGTTTTTAGATTGGGCTTCTTCTTTTTTATTGTTGGTTTATAATAATTGAGATTGAGTGGCGCGTTACCAGAGTGGTCTAATGGCTAGGTCTGCAAAACCTCAGTTCGCGGGTTCAAATCCCGCACGCGCCTCCAATTAATCAGATGTTTGAAATAAGTTTTCATATCTGTAATTATTAATTATATTTTTTAATTTATGATAAAAATACCCTACTGGATTAAAGTTCACACGCTTTTGGTCAAATATAAACAAATTATTTTAAATATATTTTTAACTCTTCAAATCTTGGGAATGGGAATAATTGTTTCAGGATTTTACCTTTTTTCAAATTTCACTGAAGTTTTTATTTTGATTGCACAGCGTGGTAATTCTCTTGGAACTTTGGCGCTTTTATTGTTTTTGACCACCCTTCTTCCAGGTATTTTTTCCAGATTTAAAGTTTTTCCATTAGTCGGTGCTAGTATTGTTTTATTTAGAAGACAAATTGGAATTCTAATGTTTATTGTTGCAATGATTCATTCATTTTATGTCAGTACAATTCCTGCTGTAATGACTGGCACTTTTGGACCTGAATTTGTAACTTCTAGAGAAATTTTAGGTTCTTTGTCATTAATTATTTTATTGCCAGTTTGGTTAACTTCAAATAATATTTCTCAGAAATTTTTTGGTAAGTTTTGGATAAATATCCAGCGTCTGACATATTTTGCCTTAATTGCAATTTTTGCTCATGTGGCATTGACTTCTTATAAGTCAGCATTAATTGCTTTGATAGTTTTGTTATTAGAAATTTTTTCTTGGATGAATGTTTGGTTTTTTTCAAAAAAAAATAACCCCTCGGCTGAATTAGATTCTTAAGCTTGAAAAACTTGATTTTGTTAAGAGATATCCCAGAGCACTTCTAAAACTTTATCTTTTTTTGAGTAATTCAAGTTTATAGTCATAAACTTTTAGAAGTACTCTGGGTATATTTTAATCTCAATAACTTACGACAAAGTGACTTTGCAATAAGGTCACAGCGTTTGTTATTAGCTTATAGTATATCAAAATATTGCTAAATTGTAAAGTTATAAGACGTAAAAATTCCATTTAGAGAATTAGCTAACAATTGACTTTTCTCGAGTGGTACAATATGTATTCATGTCAAAGGATCAAAATAATACAAGTCGAAGAAAAACCTACTTTATTCATACTTTTGGTTGTCAATCAAATAAGAGTGATTCCGAAAGAATTGCTGGTGACTATGAAGCCAAAGGCTATGTTGAGGCAAAGAACTGGATGTCTTGCGACGATTTGATAGTTAATACTTGTGCAGTACGTCAGAGAGCTGAGGATCGAGCTAGAGGTTTTTTGCACAAAGTGGTTGTTTATTTTAATAACCTAAAGAGTGCAAGTCAGCAAGACATCAAGAGACCTAAAATTATCTTAACTGGTTGTATGGTTCATCATGGTAATGAAAAGCTATACGAAATGATGCCGATGGTAGATGAAATTTTGCCAATCAATGAAGTTGGTTTCAATCAAGCAACACTTAGAAAGGATAGCAAACATGCCTGGATCCCAATCTCAACAGGATGTAATTCTTTTTGTACATATTGTATTGTGCCCTACTCCAGAGGTAGAGAGAAATCTCGAAGTTTGGAATCAATCTTGGAAGAAGTAAAAAGTTTGGTTGATAAAGGTTATTCAGAAGTTACACTTTTAGGTATGAATGTGAATTCTTGGGGTTTGGAAAAGTTGGGAATTGGTTTTAGAAAATTGATGATGGAAAAGATTGATTTTAATAGAAGTGATTTACCAGATAATCAGTCACAATATCTAACGCCCAAAGGTATTCCTCCTTTCGTAAAATTATTACAAAAAGTTTCAGAATTTCCGGAAATTGAAAAAATCAGATTTATGAGTAGTAATCCATGGGATTTTCACGATGAATTAATTGAAGAAATTGGAAGAAATAAAAAAATTGATCGTTATGTACATTTGCCAATTCAATCTGGGAGTAATGCAGTGCTTTATAGAATGAATCGCGGTTATACAAAGGAAAGATATATTGAAGTTGTAGAAAAACTAAAAAAAGCTGATCCCGAAATTGTAATCGGAACAGACATAGTGGTTGGTTTTGCTGGAGAGACAGAAGCTGAATTTCAAGAAACCGTAGATTTAGCAAAAGAAATGGATTGGAAAGTTGGTTTTGTAGCAATATATTCTCCTAGACCAGGCACCGCTGGTTGGAAAATATATCCAGATACAATTTCACATCAAGAAAAAAAGCGTCGTTGGGAAATTTTAGATCAGATTATTAATAAAGATAATTTGAGTGTTCGTCCAACTGTTATTTAAAGCAGTTATTTTAAAAAGTTATTTATATATGAATATTTTAATTTCTATCTTTGGACCAACTGCGGTGGGAAAAACTTCTTTTGCATTGAAGCTTGCTAGCCAAGCTGTTCAATTAAAAAATGAACATGGCAATAAAATTTTTACAGGTGTAGATATAATTTCAGCTGATTCTCGCCAAATCTATCAAGGTCTTGAAGTTTTGACTGGTACCGATATACCTCTTGGATTTGAAAAAACTTTTCCTAACAACAAGGATACTAAAGAAAAATCACTCTATCCGTTTTTTCGTAAGGACAAAATCAATTTCTACGGAGTATCAATTATTGGTTTAACTGAGGAGTGGTCGCTTTCGCATTTTAAAAATTTTGCAACCAAAATAATTATGAATTCACTTGCGCTTAATCGATTGCCGATTATTGTTGGTGGAACTGGACTTTACATTAATCATTTATTTAAAAAAGATAATAAATTATTCATTCCTCCATCAGATGAAATTAGAGAAAAAGCAAAAAGTATGTCTTTGCAGGAAATGCAAGAATGGTTAAAAGAGGTTAATTTAAATAAATTTTTATTGATGAATAATTCAGATAAAAATAATCCTCGCAGATTAATTAGAGCTATCGAGCTATCCTTAGGAATACCTAATGATGAAGAAATTTGCTCACTTCCCGAAAATCTTCTAAAATTAAGATTCGGTTTGACATCAGATTTAGAAATTATTTTAGAAAAAATTTCTCAAAGAGTTGCGGACAGATTTAATGCCGGGGTAATAAAAGAAGTTGAGAAAGTTAACAAAATTTGTCGCCAAAATAATTTGCCGGTTTGTTCCACTCTTGGAATTAAGGATTTAACAGCCTACATCAAAAATGAAATTAATCTGGAAAAGTGCTTAAAACTTTGGGCTCTTCATGAGTTTCAATACTCAAAAAGACAATTAGTGTGGCTCAAGAAAGAAAAAGAAGTGATTTGGTTGGACGATTTAACTAAATCAAGCTATACTTTAGTTGATGAAAAAATATTTATATAGCGATCACGCTGTTTCTGTGTCACCTGCTTCAATAATGTTTGCAGTTTTCTTTTTATTAAGCCTTTATGGAATTTATAGAGCAAGATCAGTGATCATCTTGTTATTGCTAGCATTTATTATTACCGTCGCTCTTAATCCATTAGTAAAATTTTTATCAAAAAAATTGCGTTTTCCTAAAGTTCCAAGCATTTTTATGGCTTATATTTTGTTGATTGGATTGGTTGTGATTGTAATTGGACTTTTGGTTCCACCGTTATCAAAACAAGTTTTTCAGCTACTTAATTTATTAGATTTGCCTGTTTTTGAAGAAGAAGTGCATAAATTTAATTTCACTTTGCAAGAATTTAATGATGTAATCAATAATTTTGGTGGTTCATTCAATGTTCTTTTCTCAATTATTAATAGCACTTTTAATGGAGTAATTACGGTTTTTACTCTTTTAGTTATGTCATTTTATTTAATGTTAGAAAGAAAAGTTTTACATCAAAAGGTTTATTGGTTTACAAGGAAAGAAGAATATGCTCAAAAGGTTCAAGAATTTATTGATTCAATTGAAGAACAATTGGGTGGCTGGGTTAGAGCTCAATTAATATTAATGTTCTCTATTTTTATCATTACTTATATTTGTCTTTTCTTAATATCTGTGCCTTATGCATTGCCGTTAGCTCTGCTAGCAGGTTTTTTGGAAATTGTACCAAATTTAGGTCCAACGATTGCCATGATTCCAGCTGTAGTTGTTTCATATATAACTTTTGGACCGGTTATGGCAGGAATAGTATTTATACTTTATATAATCATTCAACAAATTGAAAATAATCTTTTAGTTCCAAGGGTAATGCAAACTAGCGCCCATGTTAATCCATTAGTTGCCATCACAGTTATTTTAACAGGATACAAGATGGGCGGAATGATAGGAGCATTACTTTCAATTCCATTATATATAATTGGTCGTACTTTTTTTTCAACTTTTATTAGATCAAAATTGTAGCTTTTTATTTTCATTGTAGCTTTATTCTTTCACAGAATTAGTTTCAACCATATTTCGTCCTAAATATTTCTTAATAAATTCAGTAGGGTTTTCCCACTTTAATTTTTATATTATGGGATATATAATATATTTTGCTTAATTGACGAGACAGTGGCTTTTACATTTTATGTGAAAGAGGAAAGTCCGGACAGCAGAATAGATGGTGTCTCATGAAGTGTTGGGTTTTAACTTAATACGAGTGAGAGATTTGCGAAATGTGATTCTTCAGATTTTGCAAAGCCAGTTAGAGCAACAGTGACGAATCGGGTGGCGCCGAATGAAACGACTAAGCTTCAGAGTTCTCTTAATTATCTTTTGAGAAATTAAGAGGGGCAATCCTCCCAGCTGCAACTGACGAACTTCACCGCATTATGGACCTGTTCCCAATTCTATTTGTATCTTCGGATATTATTTAGATCGGTGATAAAGTCTCAGGCATTAGATAGATCATTGTCAAATACAGAATCCGGCTTATTGTCAATTAAGTAAAAAACGTCATATTTAAATTGAGTGTGACGTTTTTTTGTTTTACTACTATAATAAGTTCAAGTTAGATAAGGAGATATATGCCGAAAACAATTTATGATTCTTTGGTTTTTTTAAGTAGTCAGTTACTTACGGATATTGTTGTATTTTTACCAAAGCTCTTAATGGCGTTATTGGTGTTGGTTATTGGATCCGCACTAGCTAATACTTTTAGAAAAGTAGTTGTTAAATTATTAGAGAGTTTGCGAGTAAGTGCAACATTCAAGAAAACTCCGATTGATCATTTTTTACAAAATGCTGAGATTGGCGACAAGGTTGAAGAAATAATTGGTTCAGTTTTGTATTGGTTAGTGATGCTCATTGTTATTCATACAACAGTTAGTATTTTAGGTTTGGCTTCTTTAACGATTATTTTGAGTAGAGTTTTATTATATTTGCCTACCGTTGTTTCTACGATAATCATTTTATTCTTTGGATTGTTAATTGCTGGTGTAGTTGAAAGCTTAGTCAAAGGTGCTGTTAAAAGTGTCGATGGTAAAAGTTCCAGGCTTTTGGGAAAAATTTCAAGTTATGCGGTAATGATAGTAACAGTTTTGGCTGCAATTTCAGAACTTGGTATTGCCAGAGAATTCATTTTAATCATTTTCATTGGTTTTATTATTATGCTTTCATTAGGTTTTGGATTGGCTCTGGGTCTTGGGGGAAAGGACTTAGTTAGCATGATACTTAGTGATTGGTATAAAAAATTTAAAAACGAAACAAAAAATAAATAAAATTAAAAAAATTTCATGAACTTAATAACTGCAATGGTTTTAGGATTGGTTCAGGGTTTTGCTGAGTTTTTACCAATTTCAAGTTCCGGTCATTTGGTAGTGATAGGTCATTTGCTTGGAATTAAGGATTCAAATATTGCCTTCGACGTTTTCTTGCACTTTGCTACCTTATTGGCAATTTTAATTTACTTCAAAAAAGATATTCTTTCAATAAAACTCAATGAAATTAAGGCAATCATTATTGGAAGTATTCCTGCTACCTTAGTTGGGCTTTTGTTTAAAGATCAATTCGAGGCTTTATTTGGTTCGGTATTGATAGTTTCAGTGTTTTTGATAATAACAGGTTTTTTGAACCTAATGACTGACAGCAAACTTAATAAACTGAATGATTCTGTGGTTATAAAAAAGGAAGTTGGCATTAAAGAGGCTTTGATAATTGGAATTTTTCAGGCTTTTGCAATACTACCAGGGATTTCAAGGTCTGGCTCAACTGTTGCTGGAGGAGTGTTACAAAATATTGATCGAGAAAAAGCCTTTAGATTTTCTTTTTTAATGGTTATTCCAGTCGTTTTTGGCGCTTCTGCAATACAATTATTAAGTATTATGAAGGATGGAGAATTATCAATTAGTATTTTGCCATTTATAGTTGGCGGATTAACAGCATTTGGTTCTGGATATTTAAGTTTGAAAATTTTTTCCTATATAATTAAAAAAGCTCGACTAGAAGTTTTTGGTTATTATTGTATTGTTTTTGGATTGTTGAGTTTGTTCTTGGTAGTGATTTGATAAAGAATTGATTGAAATTAATTAAAACAGCTAAATTTCTAATTTTCTATATTGTAGTGCCTCGGCCACATGTATTTCTTTAATAGTTTTTTCGCCAGACAAATCGCTGATTGTTTGAGCAACCTTTATTATTTTAAAATAGCTTCTTGTTGAAATAACTAATTTATTTGTGGCCCTTCTTAATAAAGTTTCAGCTTTTGAAGAAAGTTGGCAATAATTTCTAACTTGTTTGGAACTAAGTTGAGAGTTTGTTGTGAGATGAATATTTTTATATTTTTCTTCTTGAATTTTTCTAGTTTTAATTATTCTGTTAATGATTTCTGATGATGATTCGTTGGATGATAAATTTCTATCAGTGATTTTTTTAATTTCAATACCTTTGACATATACAAGTAAATCGATTCTGTCCAATATGGGCCCAGAAATTTTCTTTCTATATTGATTAAGCATGTGGTTGTTGCAGATACATTGTTTTAAAAAACTATTTTTGTATCCACAAGGACATGGATTGCTTGCGGCAACCAAGGTAAAGTCGCAAGGATACTCA
The DNA here is from genome assembly GCA_020632265.1 of Pseudomonadales bacterium. Taxonomy (GTDB): domain Bacteria; phylum Patescibacteriota; class Microgenomatia; order UBA1400; family PJMF01; genus VFLK01. Next base: position 987,710 of record JACKFW010000001.1, read on the forward strand.
ATTGTTCCACTTGCTCTAGAAATGGTAATGATTTTGTCTTCTAATGGTTGCCGCAAGCTTTCTAAAGCATTTGATGAGAATTCAGGAAATTCATCAAGAAATAAAACTCCTTTATGTGCTAACGAAATTTCTCCTGGACGAATTTGACTGCCACCACCAATTAAGCCTGCTCTAGTTATGGTATGGTGAGGAGACCGAAAAGGTCTTGAACTAATTATTCCATTTTCTAAACATCCTGAAACAGAGTATATTTTTGAAACGTTTAGTGCTTCATCTTCATTTAATGGTGGCAAAATACTCATGAGTGCTTTTGCCATCATGCTTTTGCCAGCACCCGGTGGTCCCACCATTAGCACATTGTGGGCTCCAGCTGCGGCAATTTCTAGAGACCTTTTGGCTAGTTTTTGACCATATATGTCTGCAAAATCAATTTGAAATTGATTTCTTTGATTTTTAATAGTTTCATAAGAAATTTTCTGAATCTTTTGGGGTAATTCGTTTTCGTTTTTTTGTATTAAATCGGTAATATTTTTGATCGGATATATATTGATATTTGATATTAATAAAACTTCATTTTTATTTGAATCAGGAATGAAAACATTCTTGATTCCCATATCTTTGGCGGCAATCACTAGTGGTAGTAAACCTCTAACTTTTTTAACTTTACCACTGAGCGATAATTCTCCAAAAAACATTGAGTTTTTCAATTCAAAATTAATTTTACCGTATGCTTTTAAAATTCCAATTATTATTGCCAAATCAAAACCACTGCCATTTTTTTTGATATCTGCAGGGGCTAAATTTACTATAGTTCTTTGAGATTTGGGTCTGATATTTGAATTTAACAGAGCTGAGGTAATTCTTTCTTTTGATTCCTCTATCGATTTTGAAGGAAGTCCGATGATGATTAGTTGAGGTTTTCCTCTGGTAAGATTAACTTCGACAATTATTTTTATAGCTTGTAAACCGGCAATAGTTGCAGTGTTAATAGAGGTCAGCATGCTAGAAATTTACAGGATCAAACTTGCAAATTACGTAGAGAATTCCACTATCAAAATTGAACCGATGCAAATTCAGCTTTACAAAGGATCCTATTAACTATACTAAAAAATAAGTTATCATAAATTTATGAAAATTATATTTAACTATAATTTAGCAAGTTGATCTACCAACCGGTTGCAATAACCCCATTCGTTATCATACCAACTAATTACTTTAACCAGATTTCCTCCGATCACATTTGTAAGTTGTAAATCAACAATCGATGATTCGGGTCTGCCAATGATATCGGAAGAAACAATAGGATCATTAGTCACTGCCAAAATTCCTTGCCATCGATTTTCTTTGGAAGCATCAACGAAAGCTTGATTGACTTCTTCTATTGTCACATCTCGTTTTGTAATAAAGACCATATCAGATAACGAACCTGTTGGAGTTGGAACTCTAATGGCAATTCCGTCAAAAATTCCACTTAATTCTGGAATAATTTTGGTGGTGGCTTTAGCAGCGCCAGTTGAAGTGGGAATAATGTTTTCTGCTGCAGATCTTGCTCTTCTCATATCTCCTTTATGAGAATTATCTTGAGTATTTTGATCGTCAGTGTATGAATGAATAGTTGTCAAAGTTGCTTTTTCAATTCCAAACTTTGTGGTCATAATTTGCATAACAGGAGCAACACAGTTGGTGGTGCATGATGCATTTGAAAAAATCTTATAATTTTCATCTGCTTGGTTGACACCAATTACGCTAGTACTAATATTACCCCCTTTTGAAGGTGCGGTAATTAATACTTTTTTAGCTCCTGCTTCGATATGTGCAGAGGCTTTTTCTTCAGTGTTAAAAACTCCAGTAGCTTCGATTACAATATCAATTTCATATTGTTGCCATGGAAGTTTCTTTGGGTCTTTTTGAGCAGTAATAATAATTTCATGATCGTCAACAATGATTGTGCCAAGAACTGGATTTTCATCGGTAACATCTTTTACAGATTGCAATCTTTTAGTGATAATATCACCTGAAAAAACTCCATAATTAGTATCATATTTAAGAAGATGTGCCCAGTTTTCAATTTCCATTGAACCTGAGGTGTTGATCACTTTTAGATTGGAGGAGTTCTTACCATTTTTCCACCACACTCTAAAGAAAGTTCTACCAATTCTACCCAAACCGTTGATACTAAAATTTTTCATAATTTTTGTCCTTAAAACTATTCTGATGCTAATACTGTTTGAACATCATTACTGACGTATGTGCCAATATCTTCACCTTTGACGGCTTTAATAAGATTATCTCCATTAAATAATTCAAAGACCATCAGAGGCATATTATTTTCTTTTGACATTGCTAATGCTCCAGTATCCATAACATTGACGTCGTCCATCTCGATAGCATCTTTAAATGTTAAGGTTTTAAATCTTTTTGCATCGCTATTTGTCATTGGATCTTTATCATAAATACCGTTGACTTTAGTAGCTTTCATTAAGACATCACAGTGAAGTTCTAAAGCATGTAGTGATGCTCCAGTATCAGTTGTAACGTAGGGTACACCAGTTCCTGCTCCCAATATAACTACCCTACCCTTTTCCATATGTCTAATGGCTTTTCTTCTAATAAAATTTTCAGCAACTGCTGGCATTTGCAATGCAGATTGAAGTCTGGTTGGAACACCAATTTTTTCTAAAGCATCCTGCAAAGTAAGGCCATTCATAACTGTTGCCATCATTCCAATATAATCTGCAGTAGCTCTGTCAATACCTTGTTTTGATCCTGCAACACCTCTAAATATATTTCCCCCGCCGATCACGACGGCAATTTGAATATGTTCTGCATATATAAGTTTAATTTGCTCAGCAACTTTTAAGGCAGCGCCAGGATCAATTCCATATTCTCGGTCACCTATCATTGATTCACCGCCAACTTTGAGCATAATTCTTTTAAATCTTTGCGCAGACATAAAATCCTTTCCTACAATTTTAGTTTTGTTTTTAATCTTAATACTTTCCAACGTATGCCATCCACAATTTTGAAAATTTGGTACATTGGAAAATCTACAACATAATCGTATGTGCCTAGAAATTCCATTAAATCTCCGCCATAGCCCATTTTAAATTTGTGAAATCCGTACCACTGGTGATTTTTATTAGGTTCTGGACCGAGTGATCCCCACATGTCTAGCATGCGACAATTTTCACTTTTTCCAAATTTAATCATTTCCCACATCATTAAATTATTTGCCATCACTTCTCTGTGAATTGATCTTGAGGAACCATATGGATAATAAATAGTACCATTAAAAATAAACATGATCCAAGAAGTGATAACAACATTTTCATAAACAGCATTAAATATTCTTAAAATTCCAGATTCTCCCATTTTTTTCCACATATCTCTAAAATACTCTGGAGAGTGAGCATAAAATCCTTGTCTTTTTGTTGTTTCTTCAAGAATTTTTATATATTGCTCCATGCCATCTTCAGATGTATTTTCAAAAATTCTCACACCTTTTTTATAAGCTAAATTTACATTGTATCTAGTTTTACTAGAAAGATTTTTAAATAAAATTTCTTCGGGCTTTGTTAAATCAAGTTGAAATGTATGTTTGGTAAAAAGAGGTTTTCCAGGAACGCAACCATTTTCCATTAAGAACTTACTGATATTTGCATGGGCTGAAAGTGCCCCAACTTTTTGAGCAACATTTGGTTCGATCTTTATGAAAATTGCATTATTTTTTTGAGCAAGATCTTTAAGTGATGCTAGCTGAGTAGCATCCGGCATGTATCCTTTTGGAAAGTATCCAATGTTTTTATTTAAAAAAGGAACTGGATGGAAAGTTACTTGAATTGCTTTGGAAATAGCAGATTTTTCGAAAACTCCAATTCTTTCAACAATTAACCCAGTTTTTTTCTTAAATTCACCCCATTCCCAAGATTGGAGAGGATGGCCTACCGCCTTGTTATAGTCGTCTTTTTCCTCTGTTCTTATTGATCTTATAAACATATTTAAAACTTATTATACGTTAAAACAATGATTCTGAAATAGTCTCTTGGTTAATTCCCAATCTTTCTTTTTATAATTATTTTTTTTTGATATTAATGGTTATTGATGTTAACTATTAATCAGTTTGTCGATGTCAAAATCACCGTTTAATACTCCTTCAAGAATATCATCATCTACAACGATCCTTCTTTTTGGGGTAGTAGTTTTTTTGTTAAAATTATTTGTTGATTTATTATATTGATTATATTGATTATATTTTTCTGGTTCAGAGGTAATTTTAAGTAAATAGTTTGGAATATCTTCAATGAATCTACTTCTCATTGCAGATGTATTAGCCCCATATTGGAATCTGTTTCTAGAATACGTAAAATATAAATGAGATTTGGCACGAGTTATTCCTACATAACACAATCTTCTTTCTTCTTCCATCTGCTCATTATCCATCAGAGATCTTGAATGTGGCAAAAGGCCATCTTCCATGCCCACCATTAACACAACTTCGAACTCCAATCCCTTGGCAGAATGAAGGCTCATGAGGTTAACAGAATATTCATCTCCGTTAGTGTTGTTTTTATCTGCAAATTCATTATCTTGAATTAAGGAGATATTTTCTAAAAATTGATTAATATCATCAAATTGAGAGGCGACATTGATTAGCTCCTCAACATTTTCTTTGCGAGCAACATTTTCTTCAGAATCTCTTTTGAACTTATCAAGATATTCAGTTTCTTCGACTATTTTTTTGAGGACAGAAGAGACGTTATTATTTGGCTCAAGCAATTTATCATTATTTTTTAGCCAATTCATAAAGTTGGAAAACCTTTTTTTTCCAAGTTTTAATATTCTTTGATAACTGACAATATCAGCTCTATTTTGTGAATATCTTAGGTAAGCAATTAAATCTTTTACTTCCTTTCTATCATAAAATTTTGTACCCCCAATTAATTTGTATGGTACTCCTCCTCCAATTAATGCCTCTTCGAACTCACGAGATTGAGCATTAGTTCTGTATAAAATTGCAATATTTCCATAATCATAATTTTTGCGATGAGTAATGACAAATTTTACCACCTGTAATGCCTCACTTTTTCCTGAATTTGCCTCAAAACAGGTTATTTTGTTACCTGCTGGTTTTGTGGTCCAAAGTTTTAAAATAGGATGAGTGGTATTTTTTGAAATTATTTCAGTTGCAACGTCAAGAATGGTCTGATTTGAGCGATAGTTTTGTTCTAGTCGATACTCTTGAATATTTGGAAAACTACTTTTAAGTTGAAGCATATTTTTGTAATCAGCTCCTCTCCATGCATAAATACTTTGACAAAAGTCACCAACCACAAAAATGTTGTTTTGTGGTTGACTAAGAATTTTGGTTAATTCGTACTGAGCTTTGTTGGTATCTTGATACTCATCAACTAATACATGGTCAAACATGTTTTGATATTTCCTTTTAATTTCACTAGATTCGTTTAGTAATTGTAATGTTTTTGAAAGCAGGTCGTCAAAATCTACAGCAGAAGCTTTGAATAGTTCATGTTGGTAGATTTTGTAAACTCTAGCCACATGATTTTGAAAAGAGCCATTGGCAATATTTAAATAATCAGTATGTGAGAGCAATTCATTTTTAGCGTTTGAAATTGCAGCATGAACGGCTTTTATATTAAATTCATCATTGTCAAAGTTGTATTCTTTATATATCTTTTTTAACAATGAAATTTGGTCAGACGAATCATAGATAACAAAATTTTGATGAAGTCCTATTTGATTTCCATCGATTCGCAAAATTTTGGCACAAAAACTATGAAATGTTCCGCTCCATGGCAATAAATGTCCAGTGAGTTTTTGAATACGCTCTTTTATTTCTTTAGCAGCCTTATTTGTAAAAGTTACAACTAATATGGAATAGGGAGAGACGTTTTTTTTCGAAATTAGCCAGGCAACTCTGTTAGTAAGAACAGTAGTTTTACCTGATCCAGCACCAGCTAGTACTACTGCTGGTCCATTTTCATGGATCACTGCTGTGGTTTGTTCTGGATTTAGTTTTTTAAGAGGCTCTAACATGAGAAATTATACTAACACACTTGATGGAATTAATGATATAGTGAATTCTATTATGAATAAATTAATTCTAGCAAATTTTAAATCAAATAAGTCGATTACTGAGACAAATTTATGGTTTGAAAATTTTTTAACCAATGTTAACAAAGTATCTTTAGATAAAAATGAAGTATCGGTTGCTCCCTCCCTTATTTCTTTGAGTTCTGCATCAAATACCATTGCTGAATTTGATAAAAAAATATCACTTTCTTTACAGGATATTAGTCCATTTCCAGCCGGTAGTTATACTGGTGCGGTATCAGGTCAAAATATTAATGGTCTCAAAATTAAATATGCAATTTTAGGTCATTCAGAAAGAAGGAAATATTTTAAAGAAGATTCTAGAGATGTGGTAATGAAGGTTGAACAGTGCTTGCAATACAATATTACTCCAGTTTTGTGTATTGATGATGAATATTTAGATGAGCAGATTAATTTAATTGGCAGTGAAAATATGAAGAAATGTGTTGTTGCTTACGAACCAGTTTCTGCGATTGGCACCGGCAAGAATGTAGATTTAGGGAGAGTTAAAGAAATAATGAGTAGGGTTAAGCAACTTGCAGGCGATGTTAAAGTTATTTATGGAGGCAGTGTAAACGAAGCAAATGTTAACGAATATTTATTAGTTGCTGATGGTGTTCTAATAAGTAGCGCCTCACTAGATCCTCAAAGATTGATAAAAATTATTGAAGCTTTTAGTTAAATATTTATTTAACTTTGTAAATTATTGTTTTCGAATTCGAAAAAGATATTGGAAAAGTTTTGTTCAAAAATTCGTAATTTACTTTAAATTCCAATCTCTCTTGTGCTCCAACTACTATATAACTGATATTATATTTTTTTATTAAGTTAAGTGACTCAGCTGTGTTTTCAAAAATATTTCTAACATCATTATCTCTAGTGCTGATATCAAATCCAAAATTTGGCACCCAGCCTTTATATCCTAAAACTATCGATCTCGATCCCCACATTTGCAGAGGATTATTATGTGCTGTTGAAGTTAGAAAAATGTCATCAGTTTTTGTATTAATCATCACTTTTTTAGCAAACTCAATTTCTTCAGCACTAGTGAGAATATAAGTATTTCTGTCAAAGTTTTGCAATCTAATTAATTCTAATATTCCTGTTGATGAAAGCAGTATGATTATTATTATCGCAATGATTTTTTTTATTTTAGATATAGAACCTTTTTCTTTTTTTGATGATTTTTTCCAGAGTTCAATAATTAAATGAGCAGCTAATAATGAAAATCCAACATATGCCCAGGCAAATATTTTAGTATTATCCCAAGCAGTTGGTTGAAAAATAATAATATTTGCAATTATAAATAATGCAAAAAATCCATAAAAATATTTTAATTTTGTTTTATTTTTTTGATACAACATCATGGCAGAAATAATTGCTGTTGGTATCATAATGCCCCAAAGTTCCCACCACATTTTTATCCATGAAAATAAATTTTTTTCAGACGTCCATCCAATTAATATTTTCATAAAATTGTCTATCTGAATTCCACCGTAAACAAATTTAAAATACAGAAATATTGAGAGTAATCCAGCAGGAAGAACATAATAGATTAACTTTTTATAATTATTTTTATCAGCAAAGCAAATTAATCCACTAATAATTACCACTGCGATAAAACTATGCATGTGGGCAATTGGTAATAAACCTGCCAAAATTCCACCAGCAAATAATAATTTTTTTTGATGATTGATTATATTTTTAGAATTCTTTTTTAGCTCAATAGCATTTATTAATAAAAATAAGCTCCAAACTCCGAGCGTTATTCCAAGCAGAAAAGCTCTTTGAGGGACAAGCATTGCAGTTGGAATATTTCCTGCCAACCAGTTATATTTAATCATTCTAGTGTAATCGATTGGAGGATATTTCAATAATTCTAGGCTGGGATTGGCAACAAATTCATTTACAAACTTTATAAATCCTGGGCCAGCTGAAGTTAAGTAGATGAAAATTCCCAGTACTGCTTTTTTTCTTGAGTTTAATATTTGATAAAAGAGAAAGTATATTCCAATTAAAAATAATATGATTAAAATTATTGATGGCCAAACCATGGCTTGAACAATATTAAGACCAAGTTTCATTAATAATCCAGAAATTGCATTTGTTAAAAAAGCATAGGTTAATTTTCCACCAGAAAAATAAGGATGATATAAAAACCACTCATTAATAGGTTTGTTGGCAAATGTATTAGTTAAAGAAATATGAAGTGCCCAATCACTCCAAACATTTTGATGACCAGCATAAAATCCATCAGGTTTAAAAGAAATGATATTTAAAAAAATTCTAACAAAATATAAACCAACTGTTGCTAAAATAAAAAGCAAATAATTTTTATGTTTTGTTAATTTTTTATTGGTTAACTTTAACGATTTGAGCATATTCACCACTAACCCAACCAGATTTTCCATTGAAGTCTATATATAGCCAATTTGATTCGGTTTTTCCCAAGTATTTGTATTTTGTTCCGACTTTAGCAAATCCAATTTCTAAACCTGTTGATCCTGCTTTATCCCTAACTCTTAACACCTCTTCTCCATTATTAAAAAAATTGGTCGTATTAATTATAACTTCGTCTTGAGTAGGTGGTGAAACTTGAGATTCTGTGTCTATTACAGCTGATTCAGTTGAGTTTTTAATTAAGTTAGTTTCTGCTTCATTGGTAGCAATATTTTCAATACTTTCTTGATTCATTTCTGAGTCGATATCTTCGACTTCTGCGTCAGAAATTCCAGAACCATCGATATTAATTTTTGCCAGTTTTACGTTTACTAGCATTCGATACCCAGGTACAACATTAATAGTGTGTTTTTGAGATTCATATGAAGGTAGTGATACTTCAAATTCATTGTGGTCAGGATTAACATCTGTAATAATTACAGGAGAAAATTCTTTTTCTTTTCCTTGAAGGGATACAATAGCACCGTCAGGAATGGTGACGAAAGAAACTTCTGATTTATTTTTTGAACTGATTGGTTCCATTTCATAAATTACTCCACCGCTAAGCTCAGGTCTTTGAGCAAGTTTCCAAGTTACAACGGTTAAAAGTCCGGGTCTTAATCTAATTTTTGTTTCATATGAGACCAAAGTAGGATCATCTGGTTGTATTTTTAATAAATATTCTCCAGGTTTTATATCACGATTGATGAAAGGAGATTTTTCGAGATATTGGTCATCGAGAAAAACCGAGCTCTCTACTCCATCGGTAATGACTTGAAGGCCAGATTTTGCGGTTTTGCTTAATGGATTACAACCAGAAAGTATGGTGGTTACCAAAAGAATGATGATTAATTTAAACCATTTCATATATTCAGTTTAACACGACTTAATTAGACTAAAGGTTTAAGTTTTTTTGTTAGTGCTAAGGTTAGGTTCTCTTCAACGTGTGAAACTGGAATAAATTTGATGTCTTTTTTAACGCTTTCAGGAATTTTAATTATATCTCTTTCATTTTCCTTTGGAATTAAAACAGTCTTAATTCCTGCCATATGGGCAGCAATACTTTTTTCTTTTAGTCCACCAATTCTTAAAACTCGACCTCTAAGGGTGACTTCTCCAGTCATAGCAATATCTTTTCTAACAGGAATTTTGGTAAAGGCTGAAACAATTGCTGTTGTTAGCGTTACTCCTGCTGATGGACCGTCTTTTGGTACAGCTCCCTCAGGAACATGGATGTGAACATCTGTATTTTGGATCTGTTTTTCAGTAATTCCAAGCTGTTTGTGATTTGCTTTAACAAAAGTAAGTGCTGCTTGCGCAGATTCTTGCATCACACTACCAAGTTTGCCAGTTAACTGAATTTTGCCTTTTCCTGGAGTTAATGACACTTCAATAAATAGAAGTTCGCCTCCAACTGAAGTCCAAGCAAGTCCAGTTGCTTGACCTATAATATCTTCTTTTTCAGCAATATTAACATCAAACTTTTCTGGTCCTAAGTATTTTTTAAGTAGTTTTTCGTCTACTACAATTTTTGATTTGGATTTTTTTGAAACAATATCTCTAGCTGCTTTTCTCATTAATTTGCCCAAAGTTCTTTCAAGGTCCCTCACTCCAGCTTCTCTTGTATATCTATTGATTATTGTTTTTATACTATTATCGGGAATTGAAATTTCACTAGCTCTTAAGCCATTAGTTGCCAAAGCTTTTTCATAAAGATAATCTCTGCCAATATTAAATTTTTCTTCTTGAGTGTATCCAGAATATCTAATTATTTCCAGTCTGTCTCTTAGAGCTGGAGGAATAGTATCCAAAGTGTTTGCAGTTGTAATAAAAATCACCTCAGATAAATCGAACGGCATGTCCAGATAGTGATCTTCAAACTCTTTATTTTGTTCAGGGTCTAAAGCTTCAAGTAATGCTGATGATGGATCTCCTTTGTAATCACTACCAATTTTATCAATTTCATCCAACATAAAGACTGGATTCATGCTTTTTGCCTGACGCATACCACTGATAATTTTTCCAGGCATGGCTCCCACATAAGTGCGTCTATGACCTCTTATTTCTGATTCATCTCTAATTCCCCCAAGAGAAATTTTGATAAATTTTCTACCTAAAGCTTCGGCGATAGATTTGCCAATACTAGTTTTTCCTACACCCGGTGGTCCAACAAAACATAAAATTGTTGGCAAACTTTGATCTTCTTTTTTAGTATTTCTTTGTTTGAGTTGTAAGACAGCAACATATTCGAGAATTCTATCTTTAACTTCGTCTAATCCATAATGACTTTTTTCAAGAATGTTTTCAGCTTTCTTAATATTTAATTTTGAATTTGCGCTGACATTCCAAGGTAATTCAAAGACTGTATCAAGCCAACTTCTGACATAGCCAGATTCTGGATTGTTTGGGGACATCATTCTTAATCGTTTGATTTCTTTTTTAATTTTCTTCTTTAATTCTTGATCAAATTTGATTTTACTCAATCTTTTCTGATAGTCTTCCGCTGCTTCATCATCATCGTCAATGTCGCCCAATTCTTTTTGAATTGTTTTCAGTCTTTCTCGCAAAATATTTTCTTTCATGCTCTTATCGAATTTTTCTTGAGTTTTGTGAACCACATCTTTTTCAATTTCTAGAACCTTAATTTCATGTGCTAAATGGTTAATGACGAGCTCCATTCTTTCTTTGACATTTAAAGTTTCGAGCACTTTTTGTTTGCTGGAAGTTTTAATTGTGAGAGTACTTGCAATTTGATCTACTAATTCACCATCAGTGACTCCGCCCATTAATTTCATAAAGCTTAAAAATTCAACAGGTTTGCCCATATGAACAGCTTTTCTAAATTCTTTTTGTAAGTGGGATACCAATGCAGCCGTGTCATCATTGATACTTACATCCTCATGTAATTTTTCAACCTCGACAATAAGTTTGGGTGAAGTTTGAATAAATCTAATAATTTTGACCCTACTAATTCCCTTTACCAGAGCATTAATGTTATCTTCAGTTTTAATTTTTTTCTCGACGATGGCTAAGGTGCCAACTTGATACAAATCTTCAGCTGTTGGTAGGTTAATCTTTGGATCTCTTTGCGTAATAAGCGCAACCATTTTCTTTTGACTTTTAAGATCCTTGATTGCATTCAAAGATAACTGTCTTCCAAAGGTTAAAACTGATTCGGTGCTTGGGAATAACACTCCTTCACGAATTGGAATAGCATCAAGAATTAAGATTTCACTCTTAACTTTTTTAAGCTTAGGTTTGGTTTGTTTAATTTTATCGATCATGTTTAGCATTCTATTATTATGACTGCTAAAGATCAAGAGGTAATCTGTGAACTTTAAAAAGTCTTTGGAAATTTGAGTTATTTTGGATTTATTGTGGGTGTACATCGATTCGAACGATGGACCTCAGTCTTATCAGGACTGCGCTCTAACCAACTGAGCTATACACCCTCTAACAAAACAATATTTTAGCACATTTTATCTCAAGAAACATGTTCAATTTTGAATATATTATATTAATATTTTTTTAAAGGTTTAATAGGGTTCTAAGGTTTCATCATCATTGAGATCAATACTTTCGTCTTGGACTGCAACAAAATGCTCTTTAAGTAAGGCAGTTAATGATCTTAAGAACCGCATTACTTCCCTTCGGTTGCCATAGTCATCAAAGTCTTCAATTTTAGGAAGTAAATCAATTGGATTGCCAATATTAATTATGATTTCTTTTCTTCTAAGCGTACCTTTTTCTCTAAATTTTGGTAGGGATTGTCCTACCGGCATAATTGTTTCTGCGCCACTTAAATAAACAGGAATTATAACTGGAGAATTAGATTTTTTTTGCTCTTCGTCAAGTGCATTAATAGTTGCAACTAACATTTGAATAATTCCAGTTTTAAATTTTCGATCTTTTACCTCTTTATTTGGATCTCTACTCCTTGTTCCTTCAGGGAAAATTACTAAGTAATCTCCCGCTAAAAGTTGAGTAACTGTTTTGACCGTAATATCATTATTAGTTTCAGCCCCACCGGATCTATCTATTGGTAATGTTCTTAAAAAAATATTTGATAAGATTTTCATCTTCATATCTTTATCCCAATAATCTCCAGCTGCAATAAAAGCCATTTTACTCCTCACTCTTGGAGGCATAGCTTTTCTGACGAATAATGAGTCTGTGTGACCATTGTGTGGGGATACAACAAAAATAATTGGACGATTAGTTTTTGCAATATTTTCAACGCCTTCAACTTTAATCTTTGCGTTATTCAAAATTAAGCCAAAGGTATTTCTAATTAATTCACTAATTCTATTTGCTTTTTTAAGAGGGAGCTTTTCGGTTTTGATATTAATATTTGATTCTTTAATGTTTTTTCTTGCCATATATAAAGTATTTTTTTGTAAAAATTTATGTTTATGTTAAAATCAGTTCTTCGTATTAGTCGGAGAATCATTATAACTTATTGTAAATATGACAAATAATAGAATTGAAGCTGGAGTTTTAAGAGTAGAATCTGATATTCAAATACCTTCGGTGACTATACCCAGAACACAGCAGAAAATTGATGTTTGGAAGCCAACTGACGAAGATCTTGAAAGTGGAGTGATTGCAGTTTTAAGGTTGCAGGCTTCGGCAAAAATAATTGGGGGCAATCACATGTTTTGGATTCACGATAGGCCACCGAGAAGACATCATCCTGACGAAGAAAAGCATAGTATCTATTGGATAGATACTGTTGGTGATGGAGCAAATATTGATTCCTGGAGTGATGATTCTTGGATAAAACTTGCTCAAGATGGTTTGTTTTTAGCTCAGGCAGAGGCTTATTTTGCTGATATGCAATCGAAAAATGAGAAATTGAGGATATTTCAAACTTTAGGTTTCGCAAAAAACTCAGATATTAAGATGATAAATGGAAGAAAAATTGCCGATCGAAGCCTTCAATCTCAATATAGAGCTCATTTGCATTTTGTTGATGCAGTTGACTCAGATTCGCCAAGCATAAGTTGGATTCAAGAGGCTGAGATAGTTAAAAGCAAGCATCTTTTGCCTTTCTTTCTGAATACAGTGGGAGAATTAGCAATACAACGTTATTCAAATGAACTAGTCAGCTTTGGACAAAAAATGGTTTACACCCAAACAGTTGGAAAAAGCGCTGTTTATGACATTGAAAGAACTGTATTTGCATTTGATTCATGGAGTGATGTCTTAAATTCTGTTTTAGAACTTTATCAAAAATTACTTTCTGGTTGGTTAAACACTGCAGCAGCGATAGCTGAGAATCACTTAGATTTTGCAAATCAAAGCATTGATTTATTGCAGGGATGTTTGCCCGGATTTACTTTTGTAAAACCAACTCAAAAAGATAAAATTTCTGGTGGCATCGACCCAAGTGTTCAATGGCTAGTGATGCCATTTGCCATAGCATTGCCTCAAGGAGTTCTACAGCCAGGAGTTTTGTTCAATCGTTAATAATTTTAGGAAATAAATCAAATTAAATTAATCAAATTAAATAATTTTCTTTTAAAGATATAAATTGATATCGGATTCTACATCATTTTCATTTATTTCAAGTAAAATTTCAATATTATTTTTACAATCTTCACTATTTTCTTCTGAGCATTTTTGCATTTTTGAATAAAAACTTTTTTCTGCTGAAGGGTTTGGAAGTGCGAAAACAAAATATTTTCCTTTTGGAATTTCTAAATAGTATTGAAATATTTTTGGATCATTAGTATTAATTATTTCGTCAGTGCAGAATTCTTTTGTGGTAAATTTGTCTTGAGCACAAATGATAGTGGTTGAAATTTCTTGAGTTTCGTCAAGCTGAATATAACCTGAAATAGTACCAGTCACAGTTGTTGATGCACCTTTAACGTCTAGATTATTGTTCAAATTTTCAAGTTGTTTAACTTTATTAATTAATGTTTCAATTTGAGTTTCTTGCTTTGTGATATTTTTGATTAATAATTCTTTTTCTTTTTCAGATCTCCATATATAAAGGATTGTAAGTAAGCCTAATATTAGGATTAATAAGATAAAGGCATTATTTAATCTCTTCATAATCACAGTATATACTATTTTTTTAAAATACAAGAAATTTATCTACTTTTTATAATTGATCTGAAAATTATCGAAAATTCACTAATCTGAGTAAAAAATACTCTAAATTGAGGTAAAAATTCACTAATCGGAGTAAAAAAGTCACCAATTAAAGTGGTCCTGTGATATGAAAAATTATGGAAAAAATTGCTGTAAGTTAATAACTAATACTTGCATTATTGCAAATTATTGCAAGATAAAATGACAAAATTCTGGCGCAAACATGGTGATAGAGCCGACCTGGATATGATAGTCTCAGGATTTGTAAAAAATTGTTTCATTCCGATTGCTCGGAATGGGAAACAGGAGGTCGTGATATCTCCTACCCATCTCCTTAGAAAGGAGGTGATCCATCCGCACCTTCCAGTACAGATACCTTGTTACGACTTAGTCCTCATTACCAACCTCACCGTAGAAGGGCCACTCCAGTAAACTGGTTATGGTCACCCGCTTCGGGCGCTGCTGACTTTGCTGGCTTGACGGGCAGTGTGTACAAGGAGCGAGAACGTATTCACCGCAACCTGCTGATTTGCGATTACTACCGATTCCGGCTTCATGAGGGCGAATTGCAGCCCTCAATCCGAACTGAGGAGCCGTTTGGAGGATTAGCTCAGGGTTACCCCGTCGCGACCTGTTGTCGGCTCCATTGTAGGATGTGTGTAGCCCCGGACGTAAGGGACATGCTGACTTGACGTCATCCTCTCCTTCCTCCTTTGTATAACAAAGGCAGTCTTCTGTGACACTTATAACACAGAACAAGGGTTGCGCTCGTTACCACACTTAAGTGGACGTCTCACGACACGAGCTGACGACAGCCATGCATCACCTGTGTACCACTCTCGAAGAAGAATATGTTTCCATATCCGTGCAGGTACATGTCAAGTCCGGGTAAGGTTTTTCGCTTCGTATCGAATTAAACCACATGCTCCACCGGTTGTGCGCTCCCCCGTCAATTCCTTTGAGTTTTAACCTTGCGGTCGTACTCCCCAGGCGCCTTGCTTAACGCGTTAGCTTACGCCACTCAAGTAAACTCGAGCAACTAGCAAGGATCGTTTACGGCTTGGACTACAGGGGTCTCTAATCCCTTTTGCTACCCAAGCTTTCGTCCCTGAGCGTCAGTCATGTTGTAGAAACCTGCCTTCGCGCATGGTATTCCTCTTGATATCTACGGATTTCACCCCTCCACCAAGAATTCTAGTTTCCTCAAACAGACTCTATTCTTACAGTATCTTTTGCCTTTCTGAAGTTGAGCCTCAGGCTTAAACAAAAGACTAATAAGAACGCCGACGGACCCTTTACGCCCAATAAATCCGGATAACGCTTGCACCCCACGTATTACCGAAGCTTCTGGCACGTGGTTAGCTGGTGCTTTCTAGCGAGGTACTGTCAAAGTTCATCCCTCGCCACAGTGGTTTACACTCCTAAGAGCTTCTTCCCACACGCGGTGTCGCTGCGTCAGACTTTCGTCCATTGCGCAATATTCCCGGTTGCTGCCACCCGTAGGTGTAGGTTCCGTGTCTCAGTAACCTTGTGGCCGATCATGCTCTCACATCGGCTAGCCGTCGTAGTCTTGGTAGGCTATTACCCCACCAACTAACTGATAGCGCGCAGGCTCCTCCAATAGTGCATAAATGCTTTCCCCTTGCGGGCTTATGCGGTATTACCCCACCTTTCGGTGGGCTATCCCCCACTATTGGGTAGATTCCTACGTGTTACTCACCCGTTTGCCACTCGTCAGCATCTAGTAAACTAGATCTGTTACCGTTCGACTTGCATGCCTAAGGCACACCGCCAGCGTTCATCCTGAGCCAGGATCAAACTCTCAAAAAAAGTTTGAATTCTTATCCCGTAAAGGATAAGAGTTTAGCTCTATATTTGTTATTTTAGATTTATTTATTTTAAAAATTAACGGATTGTACACATAAACATATATAAATATATGTAATGTATGTAATATCTTAGGTAAACCTAGGATAGAATTGTACAATCCACTTTTAAATTAAAGTCGATCTATTTTTTCAGTTCTATCACCATGTTTATGTCAGATATTTGTCATTGTTGATTTGCAGTTTGCTGTTTTGACTGCAAATCTATTAGTTATTAACTTGTTAAAGTGCGATTTGATAATGTATTTTAGACACTAGCAAACTCAAGAACGATTATTATAGTTCTTGATTAAATTATTTAAAACCCCCAAATTTGGAGATTTTCTTGAGATTAGTATCCAAATTTGGACTTTATCTTTAAGAAGATTCGTATTTTATCATGTGCTGATATAAAAACAAAGGGTTAGTTTTATGAAATGATTCCACCCCCGAGACAAATAATTTCAGACCCACTACCCACTTCAATATTTTTTGAAATCTGCTGATACCCTCTTGGACATAAATAAAAAACCGCTGATTGTCCTTCAGCAATACCTTTGATTGATTGATCCAGCTTGACAACATTATTATTAAGTTTGCACTTGAGTAATTCTCCTGTGTGTCTGATTCTCACATAAAGCTCAGATTTTTTGTAGGCTAACTCTTCATTGTCATCATTAATCCAATGAATATCTCGAACCTTAAATTCGTCACTTAATGTTTCAAATCCAAAACCAACCACTAGCTGATTTTGCTTTGGTTTTTTTTTGATTACATAAAATGGCGGAATATTATGTTTGCTGATGGTTGAGCCATCATCTTGTTTGATAAGTACTTTTGATTTAATTGTAAATCCACTTCTTTGTCCGATTGTATAAAACCATAATCCTCTGTGAGAGCCAATAACATTTCCGGCTGTATCAACTACATCTCCCGGATTTTCTCCGAGCCTATCTTTCAAGAATTCATGTACATTAATATCGCCAATAAAACATATCCCAACAGAATCCTTTTTATTTGAAACGTGAATATTTTTTAGTTGGGCTATTTTTCTGACTTCTGATTTATTTAAATCTTGTAAAGGAAATATGGTGTGATCGATTTGATCTTGATTCATTAAATATAAGAAATATGTTTGGTCTTTATGAGCATCTTTTGGAATAAAAAGTTTCTTTGTAACAATTGCATTATTTTTTGAAGTTGGTTTTAAGTTGGGTTTTAAAAAATAAGTAGTCTTGGCAATTTTTGCATAATGTCCTGTTGCAATAAAATCAAACTTATTATCCATTGCCCAGTTATAAAATAACCCAAATTTAATTTCTTTGTTACACATTACGTCTGGATTTGGAGTCAGCCCTTTTTTATACTCTTCAAAAAAGTATTCGACTACTTTGTCTTTGTAGGCCTTTTTGAAATCTAGAATTTTAAATGGAATTCCAAGGTCGAGAGCAATTTTTAGTGCGTCTTTCCTATCTTCTTCACTCCTGCATCCAGGAGCTTTCCAGCATTCAAGAAATACTCCAGTAACATCATAGCCTTGCTCGATTAATAAATGTGCGCAAGTAGATGAATCCACTCCACCGCTCATTCCTAATGCAACTTTGGTTTTGAAATTTGTTTTTTTGTTTTGTAATTTAACTGGCATAAGACAAGATATTGTATCAGAATTGAATATTTATTACCTATTAAAGTCGTGTAGTAACGGTTCAAATCTTGCAATAGCGGTTCAAATCTTGCATTAGTGGTTCAAATCTTGCAATAGCGGTTAAAAAATGTAATTTTAGTTTAATTCTAGACAGGCTAAATTAAATAATGCAATTTCTTTGACTGTAAATACCGTTTCTAGTTCTCACAATTGAAAATGTCGTGGCCGGTACTCCAATTATTTTAGCAATATCTCTTACTAAAGATCTAATATAAGTTCTCTTGGAAACAACCGCTGATAATTTTATAATCAATGAACTACGTGTTCCAAGTTTTTTGAAATTTTTGTTCCAATTATTAATGATTATTTCTTGTCTAAAATCTCCATTTACGAGAGAAAGTTTGTGGTTGATTTTATTAAGTAATTTTTTGTTTTCAATCCAATACGTGTTGATAAGTTTTAAGGAATCAATCTCAATATTATTAGATTTTATCTTAAAATTTTGTTGTTTTTTTGCCAAATCGAACCCAGATTTTCCTTTTACTCTTTGAGCAGAAAACTTGGGCTGAAGTTGTTTTTGAAAACCAATAAAGGATGGAATTATAGATTCTAATTTTATTTTAATTTCTTCCAAGTTTAAATTGAAAGTTATAAGATTTGTTTGAAGTCCTAATAAGTCTAACGAATCAGTACTGACTCCAAATAAAATTTCAAATTGATATATTTTTTTCCAATCAGAAAATTCTGCCTTTTTAAATCGATCATCTCCAGTTAAAACCACCACGACACCTTCAGCCATTGGATCAAGAGTGCCTGTGTGAGTAGCTTTTAAGTCATTGTTGTTATTTGTTTTTGAAGCAATGAATTCTCCGGTTTTCTTTGCGAGCATGTGTGTGGATTCGCCTACTTTTTTCCAAACAGGGATAATCATGATAATTGATCAAAGTTGTTAAAAATTCCGATTTTATTAATTTCTTCAGCATAACTTTGTCTATTCAATGTAAAAAAACTTGGCAACTTTGGAACAAAGTCTGGGTTCAGACTGTAAGCTAAATCGGCATCTTCTTTTGCTAATTTGCCAAAATAAAGTTTGGTAAGATCGTAATTATTAGCTCTTAACCAAAGCCAAACATCGACCATACCTTCAAAATACACTAGATCTTTTGAAAATCCACCGGGTTTGCTTGTGTCTCTTAGTCCCCTTTTTTGTCGAAAAGTTACCGTCCAACATCTGTTGGGGTCATTAATATATTTACTAATTTTTTTAAAGGTTTCAGCAAATGAGTTGCTTTGAGCATATGTTACTGCCAGATATCTGATAGCTGAAACATATGCGCTTTTGTGAGAATGTGGAATTATGGCATGCAATGTAGCAAGACCTTCTTCGGTTTTTAAATAATTAGAAAAACCAAATTGCTTTTTTCTTCTATACCAAGGTTGTTTTTCATAATTGATTTGTCTAATAGCATGCGTACCAATTTCATGGTAAACCATTCCCAATAATCCCTCTTTTCTAAAAGTGACTGGTAATTTAAGTTTGATTGTATCTGCGTAAATACTTGTTCTAGAAACGAAAGATGAGGACCAAATAATATTATATTTTTTGTGAAGTTGATGCATGTTTAAAAATGTTTTGATTGTTTTTTCTGTATATGATTGTGTGATCAGAGGACCTTCCATCATAATTAGATCTTGTTCATTTCTACCCAAAAATGTTTTTTCTAGAATTTGATTCGCGAGTTGTATATGTTGTAAGCTTGGTTTTCCGTGATTATAAATTTTTTCATCGGAGGTTTCATTTTCATATACAAATTGAGGATTATATGAATTATCAATGAAAAATTTCTCCTTTTCTTCATTTAAGTTAATGGGAATTAAATCTGTAATTAAACTCATAACCTTATTTTTCTTCCACGTCGCCAACCAAGAATCCTTGTAAATCCATTCGACCAAGTTCGATTTTGTGTTTGCTTTTATTTAATTTTTTAATAACTACCATAGCTGTGTTGAGCTTCTTTCCTTTTAATTTAAACTTAACTTGAACAACTGGAACTTTTCCTTCAATACTTTCTTGTTGTCTCCATAACAAATCATCGATGTCTAAAATTCCTAAATGATGAGCGTAATTTTCACTTATAGCAGATCGATATCTTCCGGTATTAACAAGTGCTTCTGTATCAAATCCTTTATTTTTGTCATCAAAAACTGTAATATGAGGTTTGGTTGGAATAACTTTCACTCCATTTTCAATGTCTTTTGTATCTGTAAAATTATGTGCAAATAGTGCTTGTGCAATTTTTACTCCATGTTTCGCGTCTCTAATTTCTAAACCCTCAATTCTTTCAAGTCTTTTTTTAAGACCTGCTTTATTGCAAAGTTGAATTGAAAGTCCTGGAAAACCATTTAATTCTACTATCATTGGACCTTTTGCTTCATGAATGAATAAATCTGCACCCATAAAAATAAATCCTGCTGATTCAGCTGCTTTAACTGCGACTTCTAGAAGCTGATTCCATTGTGGAATTTGAATCCCAGAAACCTTTTTTCTGGTTCCTGGAAAATGCGTAATGATGCCAGATTTTCCATTAACACCATAAGTTGTGAGTCCAGTTGCCATATCTATACCTAGGCCGATTGCACCTTGATCTAGATTTGCTTTACCCCTGGATTTTTTGGTTGGAATTCGAGCCATTGCCATTACTGGGACACTGTTAAATACAATTATTCTAATATCTGGAGTTCCTTTGTACGAGTATTTTAACAAATCTGGGTGAGCTGGGATCATTTCTTCGACGATTGCTTTATGGGTGCTACCCCAGGTGCTAAACTCACCATCTAGAATATTGTTTACATGAAGATTTAAATCTTCATCAGTGAGTATTTCCCCTTCAGAACTTTCCCATTCAAGTTTGTTGGGTTTTTTATTTAAGATAACAATAATACCTTTTCCAGCACTTCCACTAGCAGGTTTGACTACGAACGGCACTGGAATAGTTTCCCAATTAATATTATCTAAATCGTTTATTGATTCAAATGTATGAAAAACTTCTGCAGTTGGGATGTGACATTCGCGCAATAACTCTTTGGTTTTTAATTTTGAAAAACCATAGGTTTTAGCAACATAAGGATTTTTTTTTGTGTATTTAAATCGAGCATTCATGCCCAATATATGAGAGGGTTTTATTGCCATATTTTTTCCCTACTCTTCTTCAATAATTGACCTAAATCTTAATCTTTCGCTAACTCTTAGTCCTGCAAATTTACCAATGAGAATATTAATGAGTCCTGGAGCAAGTAATAATAGTTCAGGTTCTGATAAGGCTAATTTTTGAAGTGGTTCAAATTTAAGCAAAAATCCAGAAATTACTGCCAGGCCAATAGTTTCGATTGTTAATAATAAAGCCTGACTTTGTTTTGTTTTGGCTTGAGCATCCAAAAAGTTTTCGGCCAAAAGTACCAAAATTAAAATTGGAAAAATATTAACACTTAATAAAGAGATATATTTTACAAATGGAGCAAGCATGAGAATCGAGAAAATACCTATGGAAACCATCCAGAGCATTAACGAAGTTCTTGGTAAATATGATAGTTTTGCCTTTTTAAGAATTTTTCTTGCTCCCATTGCAGTAACTGCAATTACTAAGAAAATAATTAAGCCTTCGATGACACCTGTAGAAACTAAAGCAACTGAAAGAACGGCTGGAATATAGATTCCAAAACCTCTCAAACCAATAATATGTCTTGATGCAGCAATAACTGAAGCAGCAAGTGGAAATAAAATAATTAGAACAATCACATTTACTTGTAATCCATTAGAAACTGCTAATCGAATTGAGTGTTGTAAAAAGTTATTCCAATTTAATTGATCAGGTGGATTTTCATCAAGATAAGTTTCAAGTTTTGTTTTTTGTTTACCACTAGTTTCGGTAATATCTTGATCCTTTTTTTCTTGAATTTTTTCAACCACAGCTGCTGAAGGAGACGCTAGTTTTGTGGAATCTGTAGCAGAGGCTTCAGTAGTTGCATCATCGGGGATAACTCCAATTTCAGTATTTATTTCAACATTCTCGAGCGATATTGCATGAACTTTTAAATTTACAAGCAAACTAGTTTTTAAGAAAAAAGCTAATAAAAATAACAAAAATAAATAATAAATATTTTTCATATGTGTATTATACCTTAAATCATTACAGACAAGAAATATGCATTTGGAATCAAAAAATATGCATTTGGAATCAAAAAATATTTTTTAAAGTATTTTCTTGATGATTGAGTGGATGAAGCCAATTAAAAATGAAACAAAGATTAATGACCAAAATTGGCCCAAATGTGTTCCATAAATTATCATATTTTGAATGTGAAAACCAGGAACAAGATAGGTGCTTAGCCAAAGCAAAAAAACATTGATAACACCTGAAAATAATCCCAATGTCACAACATTTACAGGTAAGAATAAAATTTTTAAAATTGGTCTAACCAATGAATATAGAATTGTTAAAACGATGCTAGCAATTATTAAACTGAACAGACTATTAAATCCAATTGTTGGGAGAGCCCAGCTTAAAATTGCTAGGGTTATTCCCGTAATAATCACTGCTCTAAACATAAGAATATTATATAGATTTTTTGTAAAATTTTCTAGGAGAACATTCCTTTTATTCGGCGTTTTTTGTGTTGATTTTGTGAAAATCTATGAGCTTCATTTCTTATTTGCTGAACTAATTTGAGGGAGGGATCGTTTGCGTCTAGTTTAACAATATGATATTGAAGTCCCTTGAGGATCTCTTTTTTGTTATTTTTATCTTCCCACCTTGTCCAATTAATAATGGGCAGAATAAATCTGTCTGGATTTTTTGCAATTCCAATTATTGGGTTTTGCCAATTCCAGATTTGCAAAATTGTTCTCACTTGACCTTTGCCTCCATCAACAACAACTAAATTAGGAGCACTCCACTCGGGATGATTTTGTCTCCTGATAATGGCTTCTTTCATCATATGGTAGTCATTGGGCGTATTTAAAGTTTTAATGTTAAATAATCTATATTGAGAAGAATCGGGTTTCCCGTCAGTGAAGACAACCATTGAAACTGCCGAATTTGTTCCTTGGGTATTACTAACGTCGTAGCCTTCAATTCTTTTTAAAGGCAGTTTTTTTGGTAAACTAAGATATGTTGAAAGGATTTTTTGTAAATAAATAATTCCATCTTCATTAATCTTATTTTTAAGTGCTTGGGTAGTTAGCTCTGGTTTAAGGCGATGAGATTTTTTAGTCACTTCATCGATCATTTTTAATTGATCTCTGATGATAGCTGCTTCTTCATATTTTTCTAAGATGATGTTCTTATCCATCATTTTTTTGAGGTTTTTAGAAACTGTTTGTTTTTTTCCTTTTAAAAATAGAATTAGCTGCTTAATATTTTTATTATATTTAGTCTGGGTAATTTCATTGATACATGATCCTGGACACAGATCTATATGATAGTAAAAACATGGTCTTGAGCCACCATTACACCATGGAAATATTTTTCTAGCAATTTTTAAGACCTCTTGAGTTTTATATGCACTTGGAAATGGACCAAGAATTGTTCCTTTTGGTTTGGCAGAAATAATTTCTTTTTTTCTAATTGCTATGACTCTAGGAAATTCTTCATCAGTAATATGTATATAAAGCGGACTTTTATCATCTTTAAGTAAGATGTTGAAATGTGGCTGATAAGTTCTTATTAACTCTGCTTCAGTAAGCAAAGCTTCTAATTCACTATCTAGAACCTTAAATTTTACTGCGTAGGCTGTAGAAACCATTTGCTTAATTCTGTTTGAAAGTTGGTTAAAATGGGTATAAGACTTAAGTCGGTTCTTGAGTTTCTTCGCTTTGCCTACGTACAGAACTTTGCCATTTTTGTTTGAGAACCAATACACTCCCGGTAACAAGGGTGATGACAACAGCACCGATTCCCAAATAAATGATTGCTTGAGGATCTTGGATCTGCTTGATAATTTCTGGGCCACTTTTAATGGATTGCGTGCTTGATTCATATAATAAATTACCAGTTAACACATCTTTATAGTTTACATTGATTAAAGAATCTTTAGGAATAGAAATCTTTTTTGTAAAAAATGTAACATTATATTTGATTGTTTGAAATGGAAGTATTGTTTTAATAATTGTTGAATCATTAAATTCAACATTAACTTCACTATCTAAAGATGTTATTAATGCCTGCATATCATACCATGCCTGACCTGTATCATTGCGCACGTACATTTCATACATTCCTGGAATTGGAATAAAAAGTAGCTTTTTTTGTACCATTTTGGTAGAAATTTGAGGTGTAATTTGAGGAAATAGCTCACCAATGCTAACTTCGACATCTTTGGTGTCTTCACTTTGAATTTTATATGATCCGGCTGGATGCGGTAAGTTGCTTGATACTCCATTAATTGCAAACACAATATGATTTAAATCAAATTGATGAAAATAATCTATTCCTCCAGTAGTGTCTCCCCAGGTTGGGTCAATTGGTATCCAAATATTTTTTGTACTATCATAATATTCTGGCCATGAATGCAAAATGTCTCCTTCAAAACTTAGTGGTCTTAAAACTGAATTTTCTGTATATGCGTATCCTATTAATCTGCGCGCAGGAATATTATTTGCTCTCGCCATGGCAATGAAAGTATCTGTAAATTCTTGACAAACCGCCAAATTTGGATTTTCAAATGCTTTGACTGCCCCCAGTCTTGAAATTGTATTTATATCAAGCTCATCTCTGGAATAATTTAGTGTATCGATTATGTAATTGTAGATTTGTTCAGGAGTTTTGTACTGTTGCGCTTTTTCTATAATTGATGAATCGTTACTTTCCCAAAATTTTAAGCTTTTTGTGTGATCGTTTGATGGAATAGAAAATGGAATATTTGGATTAGGATCTAAGGTTATTTTTGCTTCGGCGGTTAAATGAACCACTGTTGCAGCACTTGCTGGGATTGTGTAAGTTGCAATCCAATTACCATCTAGATCCTTTTTCATTTCTGTGGGCAAAGGGTCAAGTGCGTGGTAATGCATTTTTTGGAATGGAGTATCTGGAGGCAATGATATTTGCGCTATTGCCGGTGAGTTAGTGGGATTTTCTAAGCTATATCTTAGTGTCATTTTATAGACTTGCTCTTGACCATAAATTGCAGAAATTGTTTCTCCATTTGGACGCAGAAAAATTGAAGTTACTCCGTTTGGTTTGAAATCAACACTGAGTGGTTCTGGACTGACTCGAACTGGGATTGAAAAATAGGAAGGAGTTATTAATGTCGTTTTATTTTCACTAAAGCTGTGTGCATCACCAAGCTGTGGAATATGAACTTCAAGAACTCTCCCAGCTATTGTTGCAAGATCTGGGTTGTTATATTCAATTAAAAAATTTCTTGATTTTCCTTGACCAACAACTTCGTCTTCAAAGGTAATACCGATACTTGTTCCAGTTTCATTAGTTACTATATTTGCTGGAATTGTTTTACCACTGGTATTTTTAATTTCAATATTATTAAGACCAAAATAACTGGTTTTTAAAGCATATTGTTTTAGATAAAAAGCTGGGGTGTTGTTTGTAATTTTAATATTGTGCGAGACTTTAGTCATGCCTTGAAGATCAACAGTATATGTTGAGTTAATTGTAGTGATGAAGTTTTCATTTTCTTGCTGATTGTTAATTTCAGTTTGGGCAAAAATTAATTGAGGTTGAGCAACAAAAATGAATGATAAAAAAATAACTAGAATTACTCTAAGTTTAAACATATACATTTATTGTAACTGTTTTTGTGATAATTGTGCAGATATCAGTTGAAATATTTAAACGTTTATTTTATTTGAACAAAGTTGGGGGAACGTAATTAGATTAAACCGCTTTTTTTTAATTCTTCTTTGAGATAGGTTCCAGTAATGGAATTTTTATTATTTGCAATATTGAATGGAGTGCCTTCGGCAATTACTTCGCCTCCACCATCTCCTCCTTCTGGTCCCAAATCAATTATCCAATCAGAGTTTTTAATGACGTCTAAATTATGTTCTATCAAAATTACCGTGTTGTTTTGATGAGTTAATTGATTTAATACTTCCAATAATTTTTTTACATCTTCAAAATGTAATCCGGTAGTTGGTTCGTCTAGAAGATAAACTACATGATCCAAAGTTTTGGTAGATAATTCTTTTGCAAGTTTAACTCTTTGTGCTTCTCCACCACTAAGGGTTGGAGCTGGTTGGCCAAGTTTAATATATCCTAAGCCAACTTCTTGTAGGGTTTTAATTTTTTTAATAATTGTGCTTTGATTCTTAAAAAACTCTGCTGCTTCATCGATTGTCATATCCAATACTTGAGAAATATTTTTATTTTTATAATAAACTTCCAAAGTTTCTTCACTGTAACGTTTGCCATCACACACATCGCAGGTAACATAAACGTCTGGTAAAAATTGCATTTCAATTTTTATTTGTCCATCTCCCTGACAGGTTTCGCATCTTCCTCCTTTGACATTAAAACTAAATCTACCGGCATTGAATCCTCTGATACGAGCATCTTTTGTGTTTGTGAAGATTTTACGAATATAGTCAAAAATCTTAGTGTAGGTTGCAGGATTTGATCTAGGTGTTTTGCCAATTGGACTCTGATCAATTAGACTTACCCTTTTAACTTCATCTGGAACTGTAATAGTGTCTATTGGTCCAGAAATAGTTTTGATTGTTTTACCTAAATGCATTGCAAGATGATTGTATAAAGTGTCATGAAGTAAAGTAGATTTTCCGCTTCCGGAGATACCGGTTAGACAGGTAAGTTTACCCAAGGGAAAATCAACGTCTATGTTTTTTAAATTATGTTTCCTTGCACCAGTAATTTTGATTGATGATTTTTGTATTGGTTCGTCATCACTTACTATTTTTCGTTCGATAAATTTTTTACGAATTACATCTTTTTTACGACTGAGATATTTTCCAGTGAGTGATTTTTGAGAATTCATAATATCGTCTGGAGTTCCTTGAGCTACAATTTCACCACCATGTATTCCAGCTTTTGGTCCTATGTCGAGAATGTAGTCTGCGGATATCATTATATCTCGGTCATGTTCAACCACAATAACAGTATTGCCTTTTTGTTGGAGTTCCTTTAATGTGTCTATCAATTGATGATTATCTCTTTGATGTAAGCCAATAGTTGGTTCATCTAAAATATATAAAACTCCCGTGAGTCCAGTTCCAATTTGAGATGCCAGTCTGATTCTTTGGGCTTCACCACCGGCTAATGTTGATGCTTCACGACTAAGATTTAAATAATTTAAGCCCACCGAGTTTAAAAAACTTAATCTGGAAACAATTTCCTTGAGAATTGATTCCCCAATTAATTTTTCATTTTTACTTAAATTCTCGCTTTTTGAAAGTAATTTTGCCCATTCAAATGCTTTTTTAATTGGTAATTTGGTAATTTCGGCAATATTTTTTCCTTCAATATATACACTTAATGCCTCTGGCTTTAATCTATCGCCATTACATTTTGCACAAATTTGCTTGTGCATATATTGACCGATTTCTTTTCTAATGAAGTCTGAATCAGTTTCGCTATATCTTCTTTCTAAGTTTTTGACAAAGCCTTCGAATTGCTCGTGAATTACTGTTTGTCTGCCAAATCTATTTTCACCTTCTACCTTGTAAATTTCATCACTGCCAAATAATAAAAGTTCCTGAGCTTCTTTACTCATTTCTTCAAATGGAGTTTTTCTAAAATCATAGCCAGTTTTTTCTACAACAATGCGAACTAATCTCGACCACCAGGTGTCATTACTCATCATTCTTGCAAAGGGAATAATTGCACCTTCACTTAAAGTTAATGACGGAGCAACAATTTTTTCTATATTTATTTTTTGCAACGATCCTAATCCATTGCAAGTTTCACAAGCTCCCTGCGGAGAATTAAATGAAAAAAGCCTAGGTTCAATTTCAGATATTGAAATTCCACAGTCGCTACAAGCTCTTTTTTCACTAAAAAGTTTGTCAGTAAATTGTTTTGGATTTTCAGGAAAATCTAATGAATCATCTTCGATAAATGAGACAATCACTAATCCATCTGCAAGTTTTAAGGATTCTTCAATAGATTGTGAAATTCTACTCCTTAAAATCTTTCTTTCTTTGATATCCCTAATTTGTTTTTTCGAAACAACCAATCGATCTATGAGTGAACTTATGTCATGTTTATTTGTTTTAATTAAGGTCAAATCTTCATCTAGCGAATAGAACCGTCCATCAATTCTTGCTCTTAAGTAACCTTTTTTTTGTAAAGAATCAAAAAGACTACTAAATTCACCCTTTTTTTGTTTAATAATTGGAGAAAGAATCATCATTCTTACTGCTGATCCATTAACTTTGCTTTCTATCTCATTTAAAATTCTACTGACAATTTGGTCAATTGATTGGGTAGCAACTTCGTTTCCGCAGTTTGCGCAATGAGGTCTACCCACTCTGGCATACAGTAGTCTTAAGTAATCATATATTTCAGTAATAGTTCCAACGGTTGATCTCGGGTTGTGGGACGTGGTTTTTTGATCAATTGAAATTGCCGGAGACAAACCTTCAATTTGGTCGACTTCTGGTTTATGCATGACTCCTAGGAATTGTCTTGCATAGGAACTTAAGGATTCAACATAGCGCCTTTGGCCCTCAGCGTAGAGAGTATCAAATGCCAATGAACTTTTGCCACTTCCAGAAATGCCGGTGAAAACAATAAGTTTATTTTTTGGGATTTCCACTGAAATATTTTTGAGATTGTGTTCTTTAGCGCCAGTAATAGTAATTGTGTCTTGAGTGCTCATTGTAAATTTTTAAATCCTGTCTAAAGTTTTTTCTAATGTTTCCTTTAAAAAATTATTGGCTTAATCGAGCAGGTATTATATCGCGATATAGTTAAATTTTATAGAGTGGGTTCGTAATTTTCTATTTAGGGTTTGTTATTTTAGGCTTTTGATAACATCCCGAATAATTGCAGCTAATTCGAAATCCATCTCTTTGACAGCCACGCCCATAGATCGTCTAAGTTTTTTAGTGATTTTAACTTTGTCATCAGGAGTTAGCGCATCGGGATTAATTTTATTTAAATCAATTTGTTCGCCTTTTTTAAGTTGAATAATTACCTTGGGTTTATCTTCTTCTTCAAACAATCCACTCCCCCTTTTTTTATTTTTTGGTTTATTTTTAATTTTAACCATTTTATCTCTAATAGGTTTGATAATTGTTTCAGGAGTAATATCATGATCTAAATTATGTTTAATTTGAACATTTCGTCTTCTAAGAGTTTCTTCAATTGCTTGCTTCATTGATCCAGTGAGTCTATCAGCATATAGAATTGCATGGCCCTCGATATGTCTTGCGCCTCTACCCATAGTTTGAATCATTGATGTTCTAGATCTTAGAAAACCTTCTTTATCTGCATCTAGAATTGCTACCAATGAAACTTCGGGAAGATCTAAGCCCTCCCTAAGTAAGTTAATTCCAATTAGAACATCATAATCTCCCCTGCGTAAATCGTCTAAAATATCAGATCGCTCCAAAGTATCGATATCTGAGTGAAGATAGGCAACTTTAGGGTATTCAATGATTTCTAAATCTACTCTATCAACAGATTTTACAGCTTTTTTAAGATGTGAAAAATATTTTTCTTCAATTTTGCCAATTTCCATTTTGTTTATTGGAAGTTCTTCTTGTTGCCAAATAGTAATATCAATTTCTTCACCCATCTGAATTGCTTTGTCATTCTTTTTTTGTTTATCTTTATAGTTTTTAATCAATTGATCAATTTTTTCTTTATCATTTAAATAATCCGTTAGAGCTTCTGACATTTTTTTAGTTAAAGTAGTAACTAGAACTCTTTGGCCTAGTTTTTTTCTTTTAATAATTTCAACTATCAGATCTTCAATTTGACCAGTCGTAGGTCTTAATTCAATATTTGAGTCAACTAGGCCAGTTGGTCTAATCAGTTGCTCAACTACTTCATTTCCTGAAAGAAAAATTTCAGTTTCTTTTGGGGTTGCAGAAGCATAAAGTTTTATTTTCGTTTTTTTCATGAATTCATCGATTTTTAGAGGTCTATTGTCCAGAGCACTTGGTAATCTAAAGCCGTAATCAATCAATGTTTGTTTTCTTGATTGATCTCCGAGATACATGCCCTTAATTTGTGGCAGAGTCATGTGACTTTCATCAATAATAGTTAAAAATGATCCATCAGAAAATTCTTGAGCATTAGCTTCGAAGTAATCAATTAAAGTAAATGGAGGATCTCCGGGTTTGCGATTGTCAAAATATCTTGAATAGTTTTCGATTCCATTTACAAATCCAAACTCTAGCATTTGATCAAGATCGTAATTAACTTTTTGTTCCAGTCTGTAGGCTTCAATTATTTTGTTTTGTTTTCTCAGTTCGTCTAACCTTATTTTCAAGTCTTTCTTGATTTCGGCAATTCCATCAGCTTGAGATTTTGGATTCATTACATAATGTTTTGCAGGATATATAATGAAACGTTTTTGTTCGGGGTTATAAGTCTTATGAATACTGCCATTGTTTGGTGTGGTGACAGTACCACTAATCGGATCAATCCAGGTAATTGATTCAATAGAATTTTCCAGAGTATCAATTCTTAAAGCATTATCCTCGTAAGCTGGCCAAAGCTGAATGGTGTCGCCACGCACCCTATATGTTCCTCTGACAAATTCAGTTTCTGCCCGATTATATTGAAGATTACCTAATTGCAAAAATAATGTTTCACGAGAAATTACTTGTCCAATAACTAGTTCCAATTTATATTTTCCATACTCTACTGGAGAACCCAAGTTGTAGATACAAGAAACTGAAGCAATTACAATACAATCTGGTCTTGTAAGTAGATTTGTTGTGGAACTTAGACGTAATTTGTCAATTTCATCATTAATAGTGGCCTCTTTTTCGATGTAAGTATCGGTAGTCGGTATATAGGCCTCTGGTTGATAATAGTCGTAATAGGAAACAAAATAACTTACTGCATTTTCTGGAAAAAAGTCTCTAAACTCTTGATAGAGTTGTGCTGCTAGGGTTTTATTATGGGCAATAATTAAAGTTGGTTTTTGAATTTTCTCAATTACTTTAGCCATAGTAAATGTTTTTCCAGAGCCAGTTACACCAAGGAGCGTGATGTGTTTTTTATTAGCATTAAATTCACTAACAATTTTATTAATTGCTTGTGGTTGATCGCCGGTCGGTTCAAATCTAGATATGACTTTAAATTTCATAGGTCATTATTATAACCTCAAATAATCATCTTTGCCTGCTATAATTCAGCTATGAAAATAACAGCCATAAAAACTGAAGTAGTTCATATTAATGACGATGCATTTGTTTTTTTAGATAAATACGTTCCAGCAGATTTAGAAAATAAAGTTTTGGTAGTTACCTCAAAGATATTAGCAATGTTTGAGGGTAGTGTTGTAAAACCTAGTGGTAAATTTGAGAATCAAAGCCTTGAAAAACATGAGCTTGCTAAAAAAGTTTCAGATTATTACACAGACCCTAATTCTTCAAAGTATAATTTGATGTTAACAATTATTCATAATACATTGCTGGTAAATGGCGGAATCGATAGTTCGAACGCACAAGGTCATTACATCCTTTTACCAAAATATCCATATAAATGGGCAGAAAACATTTGGAGTCATTTTAGAAAAAAATTTAATTTAAGTAACTTTGGAGTAATAGTAACTGATAGTAAATCTTATCCTCTAAAGTGGGGTTGTGTTGGTACTGCTTTATCCTATTGTGGTTTTAAAGCATTAAATAATAAAGTGGGCACTAAAGACTTATTTGGAAGAAAAATGGAAATGACCTATGTTGGTGTCGCTGAAAGCATTGCGATTGCATCAGTTTTGGAAATGGGCGAAGTTGCTGAATCACAACCACTTTGTATTGTTGAAGAAATTAGTCAAATTGAGTTTGTTGATTATGCACCAACTCAAAGTGAGATTGAGTTGCTGAAGATCAATATCGAAGATGATGTTTTTGCGCCAATTTTAACAAAGGCCGATTGGAAACAAACTAAAAAAACGCTAAAATAAGATAAATTAGCGAAAATAAAATAAATTAGCTAAAATAAAATAAATTAGCGAAAATAAAATAAATTTATGGGTAAGCTTATTTCGGTTTCAACTAAAAAAGGTGACAAAGGTGAAAGCTATCTTATTAATGGAAAAAAAATTTCTAAAAGCAATATAGTTTTTGAAGTTTTAGGAACTTTAGATGAATTGAATTCACACTTAGGATTGGTAATAGTAAAAATTCAAGAAAATCCTTCCAAAGAAATAACAAAAAATGTCAAATTTTTATTAGATATTCAACACACACTTTTTTATCTAGGCGCACAATTAGCTGAATCTCCAAAAGAAAGTTTGAGTGAGTCTCAGTTGTTTAAACTTGAGACAGAAGCCGACAGACTTCAGTTGGAAATGGCAGATAATTGGATAACTAAATTTGTTTTACCAGGAGGAACTGAGTTAGGTGCTCATATAGATATTGCGAGAACAGTAAGTAGACGTTTGGAGAGATTGATTGTAGGATTATCAGAAAAAAAGAGTGTGCCTGAACTCATTTTAAAATATATAAATCGGCTGTCCGACTATTTATTTATTTTGAGATGTTTTATTAATGATAAATTGTGTGTCAAAGAGCATTTATTCCAAGTAAAAAAAAGATAATTTAATCATATCAATATAATATTAAGGATATCAAAGCATATCTAAAAACAACATTTTTTGTCTGGTGTATCCACAATTTTTTTTGAGATGTCAAATTAGCAGTCATACTAGTTGACTGCTAATTAATTTTCAGTGCATTTGAATTTGATGTTTGATAATTAACATTGAAATTGAGTTTTGATAATTAAAATTAAATTTGAGGTTGGATAATTAATATTGAAATTTTCGAATTAGACCCACTACTCTTCCTTGAATTTTAACGTTAGTAGCATAAATTGGACTCATACTTGAGTTTGCTGGTTCAAGTCTGATTCTAGTAACTTCTTTATAATATCTTTTTAGAGTAGCTAGACCATTATCCAAAAGAGCTACAACTATGTCACCATTATTTACATTATTTGTTTCTTCAATTACCACATAATCATTTTCATCAATGTGATCTTCAATCATCGATTGTCCTTTAACCTGCAATACGTACGATCTTCTTTTACCGCTAATCATTTCTGGCGAAACTTTAAAACTTGCGTTGGGATCAATGTGAGGTTCAATTGGTGATCCAGCTGCTATAAAACCTAAAAATGGAAGATCAATACTTTCTGACATTTTAATGAATGTTCGATCTAAAAGTTCGATGCCACGTACTGCCCCATCATGTTTTCTTATGACTTTTTTTCTTACTAATGCTTGAAGATGTTCGTGAACTGTAGCTAAAGAAGAAACTCCAATTGAGCTTGCAATTTCTTTTAGAGTTGGCGAATAACCATTTTTTTGGATGTATTGAGCAATGAAATCAACTATTTGTCTTTGTCTTTTATATAGTGTTATTGCCATAAATATCCTTTTTAAATAATATTACTTTAATAATTGTTAGGGCGTACTTATCCCGAAGTGAATACAGCATAACCGAAGTTAGTACGAATAGACAACTAGAACTTAATATAACTTAGTATATCAATATTGAATAAATAACAAATTTTTGAATATTATGGATAATCTAGATTAGTGTACGACCGGTCATTGATGGAGGTTTGCTGATTCCCATAATGTTTAACATTGTGGGAGCAATATCAGCCAGAATGCCCGTTGGTAGCATTTTTGCTTGATTGATGTATTGTTTGCCGATAATCATCAGGGGAACAGGGTATGAAGAATGTTCAGTATCAACTTCTCCAGTATCATTATTGATCAGTTCTTCAACATTGCCGTGATCAGCAGTGATTATCACTACTCCATCTCGTGCCAAGACTGCAGAAACAATTTTTCCAACTACCTCATCAACTATTTCACATGCTTTAATTGCTGCGGCAAGATTTCCTGTGTGTCCTACCATGTCTCCATTACAGATATTTGAGATAATGACGTCATACATATCTTGCTCAATTCTTTTAATCATTTCACCGGCGATTTCATAAGCACTCATTTCGGGTGCTTGGTCATATGATTTAACTCCTTTTGACGGAATTATGACTCTATCTTCTCCTGGGTAGATTATATCTTGTTGACCATTCATGTAATAAGTAACAAAGCGTTCTTTTTCAGTTTCAGTAATTCTTAGTTGCCTTAAACCACTGTTTGCAAATACTCTGCAAAGAGGGTTTTTAATATTTTGAGGTGGAAAAGCAATGTCAGTGGGAACATTTTCCTCATATCTGGTCATTGTTACAAAATATAGGTTATTAATTTTTACTTTTCTTTCGAAAGTTTCAATAATTTTAGTGTTTTCTTGAATGTTAGTTTTGTTGTATTTTTCTGAATATGGATCGAATGCTTCGTGTTTCACTCCGCTTTCAAAATCTTGCATTACAAACGCTCTGGTTAGTTCTCTTGGTCTATCAATACGATAATTAAAAAATATTACAGCGTCGTTATCTTTGACCACTCTGTGAGAGCCATCCTGATCACAGACATTGATTGGTTCAATAAATTCATCTGTGATGCCTTTATCATATTGAGCTTTCATAGCAGAAATTGGATCAATTGTGCAAGATTCTTCTTTACCAATTGTTAAAGCGTCATATGCTTTTTCAATTCTTTCCCACCTTTTGTCTCGATCCATGGCATAGTATCTACCCATTAAAGTTGCGATTTTTCCAATACCAAGAGATTTGCAATTATCAATAATTTGCTGAACATAATTTATTCCTGACGTTGGTGGTGAGTCTCTACCGTCTGTGAATCCATGAATTAATACATTATTAATATTTTGTTGTTTGCAGAAATTTAATAATGCATATAAGTGTTCGATATTTGAGTGAACTCCGCCTGCACCAATTAGTCCCATTAAATGCATGGTGGAATTATTTTTTCTAACATGATCAGCTGCGTTTAGAATCGCTCGATTTTGATAGAAGGTACCATCAGCAATCGACATATTTATTCTTGGTAGATCCTGATAAACAATATGGCCAGCGCCAATATTAATGTGGCCAGTTTCAGTATTTCCATCTTCTCCTCTTGGTAAGCCAACTGCTTCTCCGCTGGCAGTGAGTTGGGTATGAGGAAATGCAATCCAATATTTATCCATATTTGGTGTATTAGCTTGCACGATTGCATTACCTGCATTATTTGGTCCGATTCCCCATCCATCAAGGATTAGAAGTACCATTGGCTTTGGTCCGTTATAATCAAGCTTGGGAAAAGTATCGTTAAATGGAGCTCCAGATAAGATAGGTTCAGAAGATCTACTTTTGATAATATCCTCAACGACTTGTTTATTTGAATTTGTTGGTTGCGTTTCTATTGTTGGTGATTCTGTTGCGGGTTCAGTTGGTTGCGTTTCTATTGTTGGTGATTCTGTTGCGGGTTCAGTTGGTTGCGTTTCTATTGTTGGCTGCGTTTCTATTGTTGGCGATTCTGCACTGGGTTTATGGATGCTTCCTAGGGTTGAACCGGATTCGGTTGGTGGTTCGTCAATAATTGTTGTGTCTACAAAAGGTGTTTCTTGACTTGCCACTGGGTTTTCTTGAATCGCCACTGGGATTTCTTGAGTTTCCACAGGGATGTTAGTAGTCGCCACTTGGTTTTTTGGAACGGGCTGGGTTGTTGCAGGGTTTATAGGATTTTCAACTGATTCTGTTTCATCCAATTGAACATCGTTCTTTTTAACATTAATATTTAATTGATTTGTTAATACGCTGATTGGAACTTTGTTTTGATTATCTGTCATGAGAGAAAATATTGTTAAATATTTTGTATAGCCAAAAAGCTATATTTAACTTAAACTACATTTTTTCAGGATTGGTGTTAATACTCTTTTCATTATTACTTTGATTTATTTCGAATTCTATTTGTGATAAACGATTATATTTAGCTACTCTCTCACCCCGATTTGGTGGACCAAATTTAGTATAATCTGCTCCGATGCCTACTGCAAAGTCAGCAATGAAATCATCATTTGTTTCACCGCTGCGATGAGACATAATTACTTGCCATTTGGCTTCTTTTGCCATTTTTATTACTTCAATTGTTTCACTAATTGTTCCAGTTTGATTTGGTTTTATCAAAACAGTGTTGCAGGTTTTTTCTGTAATTGCTTTTTGAGTTTTAGCTTTATTTGTAGCCAAAAAACTATCTCCAATGATTTTAGTTGTTTCTCCTAATTCAGCAGTTAATTTTGCCCATGAAGCCAGATCATCCTCTTGGAAAGGATCCTCAATACAAAAAACATGATAGAGGCTTCGGATTTTTTTGTAAAATTCTAATAATTCTTCACTAGTATATGGTTGAGATTTATCTTTAAGAACATACTTTCCATTTTCAAATAATTGTTCAGCAGCGACATCAATGCCGAAAAACAAATCTTGTGCAAATGTGTAAGGACTAGTTTTAATTGTCTCGATTAAAATTTCAAAAACATCTGAATTGCTGTAAAGATTTGGGGTAAATCCTCCCACAATGCCAGTCGAGTGAGTTGCGCCTTTAAGGATCAGAATTTCTTCAACTTTTTGAAACAGTGTAACTGCCATATCCATTGATTTACTATAATTTATATGGCTAGCTGGGATTATTTGGAATTCTTGAATATCTAGGTTATCTGCTCCATGCACGCCACCGTTAATCATGGTGTAGATACAGCTAGGAATATTTAGTTGTTGAATTAATTGATATTTCTGTTCAATATAATAATAAAGCGGCACATTTATGCTGATAGCTCCTGCTTTCATTACGGCTTGAGAAGCAGCTAGAATTGCATTTGATCCAAGTTTTGATTTATCTTCGGTTCCATCTAGATCTACGAGAAGTTGATCAAGCTCTGTTTGGTTGGTTGGATCCTTGCCAATGAGATTTTTTGAAATAACTGTATTGATATTATTGGCGGCATTTAATACTCCTTTTCCCAACATTCTTTCCATGTCGCCATCTCTAAGTTCTTTGGCTTCATATTTACCTACGGAAGTACCAGTGGGTACACTTGTCGCAACAACTGCTCCTGTATCAAGCCATAATGCACATTCTAAAGTTGGTATTCCTCTGGAGTCAAGAATTTCTCTTGCGTATATTCCATCAATTTTTGCCATATTATCTAAAAGCACAATGTAATTTATTCATCAAAAAACTTACTATGCCTATGTATTAATAATACACTTTTTTGTAGTTTCTGTAAGCTTTGGATTAGGAATTATGATCCAAAAATTACTAATAATTAATTTAGATATCTATCTTTATGATATATCATTTTTATTTTTTTTTGAAAGGGTTAGTGTACAATAAATATATATGCAAAGAGGTGTTATCCGACTTAGTAATCAAGAATTAATAATTCTTTCAAATTTTTTGATTTCTAAAGATTGTCAAGAGGAAAACCTGCTTTTTAAACTTAAACCTGTGGAAAATTTAATTGATCAAACGCAAGAATTAGATGTCTTAATTAGTGAAAATGAAGCGGAAATTGTTCTTGATTGTATGCCTATTCCTAGTAAACAAGATGATCCTAATTTGATCAGTGCAAGAACAAAACTTCAGCAGTTTATTGCCAAATTAAGATTTGATGAATAGCATTATCGCTTCTATTTAAAACTAGATGCCTTGAGTCATTTTTTTAAGTTCATTTTTGAAGTCATCAACAAATGGAATTGGACTTGGATTGATTCCTTCCAACATGGCCAAATAAAATCCCGCAAATGAAAATGTAGTTAACATTTCGAATACCTGTTCAATTTTAGTTTTTGCTTGAAGAGGTATTGTCAAAGTGTCAATTTCATTAACGTCAACAATTTTTTGAGTTAATTGCATTCTAATAATATTTTTTGGATGATAAAGCATTGATTGGACGAAGATAAAGATATGATTAACAACATTACTTTTCGGATATTTTAAACCTTCCAAAAGATGGTGATCAATTTCAGGAACAACTTTATAATCAATAAAAGCTTTAGCATTTTCGTTATGCTGATTAGCACTGACGTGTCCAGCACCTTCTAAAAAATCTGAAACTACAAATACTGGTCTGCGATCTATCATCATGAAAGCAAGGGCTTTTGCTGGATTTTCTTCGACCAATACTTCTATTTTACAATCATCAACTTTTCTATTGATTGTATCTACAACTGCTTTTATTTGTTCATCTTTGAGTGAAATTATTCCTGCCTTAGCGAGTAATCCGATGGTTCCAAAAACTGTATAACCAATGGCCATTCTTGGTTGTTGCGAAGGATTGTATGTTGGGTTGATTTTGTAAAACGTATATTTATTCTTTATAGCAATTTCTTCTAGCTTTCCTCCGGAAGCGATGACCATAATTTGGGCATTTGCACTTTGAGCTAATTGAGCACAAGAAATTATTTCTTCTGTATTTCCAGAATAACTTGCTAGAATAACAAGTGTGTGTTGATTAACAAATCCGGGAAGTGTGTAATCATGCACATAATCAAAGGGTACTTTTAGTTCTTGTTTGAAAAGATTTTTAATTACGTCTGCTCCCAAACCAGAACCCCCCATCCCAGCAACTATGACATTATGAATCTCAGTTGTTTTTTCGAATTCAATATTTTTTATTTCATTCCAAGAATGTTCAATTTGATTACCCAATTTTTCGATAGAGCCCATCATATTTTCTAAATCGAGTTTTGAGATTTCGTCACGAGAATCTAAAATTGAGGTTTTTGTCATAAATCTTTTCCTTGGATAATTTTTAATAAATATTCAGCAATACCGTTCTCGTTGACATTTCCAATTACTTTGTCAGTAATTTGTTTTAGGGTTTCTATTGCATTTTCCATAGAAACACTAAAGCCACATGATTGCAAAAACTCTAGATCATTGAGACTGTCCCCAAATCCAATTACTTTTTCCATAGGGATTTGAGTTTTTTCCGACCATTTGTGGAGTAAAGTTGATTTGTTTACTCCTTTTGCCGTGACATCAATATAAGGTTTTCCAGAATTGTTTCCCACCATTTCTTTATAGGAAAGATTTGGATTGTTTTCAATATAATTTACAATTTCATTATTTAACTTAGTGATAAAAACTGCCCCTACTCTCTCATTACTCATTTGATCTAATTTTTTTACAACATAATTCCAAGGGTGATTTTTCATTTTAGAATACAATGGTTCATCAGCATATTGAGCGTCAGCTTTCATAAATACTGCCAAAGCATTTGATTCGCTTAGGTAATTTTTAATAATTTCGACAGTTAATGGATTGATAGGATGATCATAAATAATTTCTCCTTTTGAGTTTACTAATTGAGAGCCTCCGGTAGTAATATGAAATGATTTTTTTGGAAATATAGGCAAAATTTTGTTTTTGATAGCCGCTGTTCCTCTGCCAGTGCAAATTCCAATTTGATAGCCTAATTTGTCTAATTGATTCAAACAATTAATGGTTTCAGTTGGAATACCATTTCTATCGTTTGTTAAAGTTCCGTCAAGATCAAAAAGCAAAGCACTAAAATCTGATAATTTTTTATTTTTCATATACGATAATTTTTTTAATTATTCTTTGATTATTTCATTATCATCAATATTATTGATAATGGTTAATCCAGGATAAATTATTGTATTTTCACCAATTAATATTCCAGGCATAGTCTTTACTCCAATGCCTATTTTGACGTAATTGCCCGTAATTATTCCCAAATTGTTAATTCCTGTTTCCATAAATTTATTTTTCACCAAAACTTTGATGTTTTTTCTATCTAATCTTTTGTTGGCTGTAATTAATCCAGCTCCAATTTTGGTTTGAAATCCAATAATGGAATCAGCAATATAGCCATAATGTATCGAAGAATTTTCAAAAAATATGCATCTAACTACCTCTGATTTTGCGCCAATTATCACATTCTTTTCAATAGAGCTTCCACGAACAAAAGAATAGTCTCCTACTAGGCAATTTTTGCCTATATAGCAAGGACCAGAAATTTTACTAAAATCCCCAACTTTTGCACCTGAAGCAATGATTACGGGTCCTCTGGAGTCATCAATGATGGTGGTTTTTGAAATTGTGGCATCATTAGATATATTAGTTTTTTCATTTGTAATGATTTGGTTGAATGAATTGAATAAATGCCAAGGAAATTTAATACTTTTTATTTGTTCGTTACTTTTTATCCATGTAATATTGTTGTTTTTTGAGTATGATGTGATTGCGTTTTCTAGCGAATATTCATCGTCGGGAGTGTTGTTTAATTCTTGGATAAATTTTTTATCAAATAAGTAAACACTGTCGATTTTATATTTTGAAGGTTCTGTCCCTTTTTGAGGTTTTTCAATAATGCCTAAAACCTTAGCTGGGTTAGTTGGATCAAGATTTAAGATTCCATATAATTCTGTATTTTCAGTTTGAGTTCCAGAAAAAACACAATTTGCTCCAGACTGATTTTTTTTATTCCAAAGAATTTCGGCTCTATCTCCTAAATTGAAGTAATATGGTGAAGATACTATGAAAAATTCATCTAAAAAGTCTTTTGCAACCAGTATCGCATCTCCCATTCCTTTGGGTTCATTTTGAAGCACAACTTTAATATCTAATCCAAAGTCATTTTCTTTTAAATATTTACTGAAGCCTTGATCTCCATAATCTTTTTGTGAAACTACAATCACGACCTTTTGGTAATTATTTTTTTTTAGATTTTCAAGAGCATGTGCGACAATTGGTTTTCCAACTAAGGTTGAAAATCCTTTGTGAGTTTGAGTATTGAGGGGATAAAATCTTGAGTTTTCTCCTCCGGCAATAATTAGAATTGTAGGTTTTTGCATAATTCTATTCTACCTCACAGTTATCTGGAATCTAGCTCAAAAAGTATTTTTTATGCTAAATAATCAAGTAAGAGTTTGTGTAATATTCCGTTTGAAGCGAGTGCCGATGTTGATTTAGTTGTTATCTTGTTGCCATCAATGTCAGTTACTTTTCCTCCGGCTTCTTGAATAATCACTAAAACAGCTGCAATATCCCAAATTTTTAGTTTTGCTTCAATAATTGCATCAAGTTTTCCTTCAGCGACAAATTGGTAACTCCAGGTATCTCCAAATCCTTTCATTCCAGCACAATCTTCGTTAATTTTTACTAATTTATTAAGTATTTCTAGTTTTTTGAAATACTTTAAACTTCCAATACTAATATATGCATTTTTAATTTTATCGACTTTACTTACTTGAATTTTTTGAGTTTCATTCAGATAAGC
Organism: Pseudomonadales bacterium; assembly: GCA_020632265.1. Classification (GTDB taxonomy): domain Bacteria; phylum Patescibacteriota; class Microgenomatia; order UBA1400; family PJMF01; genus VFLK01. The sequence goes on from JACKFW010000001.1 coordinate 1,029,240, forward strand.
TCCCTGACCTTTTTGGGCATAAACAAATTTTTTGAGCAATGGAGCATTAGAAATTCCCAAAATCAACTCTTCATCTTCGAATAGAGCTAGTTCTGTAGCAAACAAAGGAATATTTCTCGAGTAGTTTTTTGTTCCATCAATTGGATCAATCACCCAGGTATACTTTGATTTTTTTTGTGAGTCACCATACTCTTCACCAATGAAGCCATGATCTGGAAAGGCTGACGTGATAATTTTTCTAATAATCTGTTCTGACTCTCTGTCTGCAATTGTGACAGGAGAACCATCTTTTTTTGTATCTATATTCAAATTAGTGTCAAAGTATTTCAATACGATTTTTTGAGCTTCCTTGACTGCTTCTATTCCTGTTAATAAAAATTTACTCTTATCCATTTTTGAGTAGCTTTCGTATTGCTTTTTCTAATTGTACGTATGCCTACACTAATCAAGTGCGTGAGTATTCACTCCCTGGCTCCAATCAATTTCTGGATATTTTTTGAGTATTCTATGTAAAATCTTTTTAACATCATCATATTGCTCTCGAGTTTTACCTTCAAATTTTACTGTGATGTATGGACCATTTTGTGATGCTCTCACAATTGCCATTTCATTATTAGTGTCCATTCGAATGCCATCAATGTCAATATATTTTGCATTTGGCCACTGCGCTTCAAATTCAGACTTAATTTTTGTCTGAACAAATTCAAATTTTATATCATCGGCGAGTCCAAACTTAATTTCTGGACTGCTAATATATTTTGATAATTTTGAGGCCGCTTGCGAAAGTGACTGATTTCTTCTTTCAAGATACGCCAAAAGTCTTAAGCTTGCATAGGCGCCATCATCGTGTCCATAAAAATTATCCATGAAAAATATGTGTCCAGACAATTCGCCTCCAAAAGGCGCTCTTACTTCTTTTAGTTTGGCTTTAATAAAGGAGTGTCCTGTCAGCCACATTACTGGTTCGCCTCCAGCTTTTTCGATTGTTTCTGTAACTTGGCGAGAACAAAGAGTATTGTAAACGATTTTCGACCCCGGCATGAAGTCTAAGACATCTTTTGCAAAAAGTGCGACGATTGAGTCCATCCACAATACTTGACCTTGATCATCAACAACTGCCATTCTATCTCCGTCAGTATCGTAAGCAAAACCAATGTCAGCTTTGGCTTTTTTAACACCTTTGGCTAGTCGATCAAGGACTTCAATTTCAGTTGGATCTGGAACTCCTAAGGGAAAACTTCCATTTAGCTCAGTATTTTGTTCAATTACATCACAGCCCGCACTTCTCAAAACTTCTGGATAAAATTTTCCCGAAGTAGTGTTGCAAGCATCAACAACAATTCTCCATTTTTTATTTAAATTAAAGTGTTTTAAAATATCAGTTTTATATGCTGGGAAAATATCCTTTTCTCTATTCGTTCCTGTTCCTGTTGAGAATTCTCCTTTTTCGCAAAGTATTCTAAGATCTTGAATTTCTTCAGTGATCATGGTCTCAGAATAACCGATTGCCAATTTTAGACCATTATATTCTTTTGGATTATGAGATGCGGTGATCATTGCACCACCTTTGGTTTTGAATTCGTAAGAGGAAAAATACACAATTTGGCTTAATGAAAGACCTATATCGATTGTGTTGATTCCCCCATCATTGAGTCCTTTTATAAATGCTTTTGAATAAATTTCTCCAGTCAAGCGATTATCTCTTCCTACTGTTGCTTCTTTAATACGTCGTTGACTTAGAAACGTGGCATAAGCTCTAGCAAGGGTGTAATAAACATCTTCATTTAGGTCTACATCGGCAACACCTCTGATGTCGTAACCTCTAAAAATTGATGAGTTGATATTTTTAACTAATTTGTACATTATTTCCTTTTGATATTTTTAATTTATTTATTTTGATTTTACTTTGTATAGTTCAAAAGTATGAAAAAGTATGAACTATGTTAATTTACATTTTTAAAGTTAAAAGGTCAAGAGTTTGAAGCAAATTTAAGTTTGACTTTGAGGTTTTTTGTGATTGATCAATTTTAAGTAAATATTCGTATAAATCAAGTAATTTTTCAAGAGAAAATTTTGATGCTTGAGCCTTAATTTTTGAGATCATGAACGGTGCGCCTTTTGGTAGGCCACCCGATTTTATTTCAACTAAACTGCGAATTTGTCTAATAAGCATCAAAAAACAAAAAAAATCTCCGTCTGTTTCAATTGCTGAATGAAGCAAGTTTAATTTTTTGTTATCAGAATCTTTAGATCCAAGTAAATCTAGCCAAGCAAATAATGTCTTGCTAATTTTATATTCATAAATTTGGGCATTTGGAAACTTATTGAGCATGGTTTTTGTAAGTAGTCTTTTTTCCCATAAAATTATGTCATGAGTTTGAGGTTTTGATAAAAGCTCAATAAAGTTTTTCTTTTTGTTTGAAGTTGGCAATGAGTGAAGTTCTTCAATGATGATAGTTTTGGATGTTCCAAAAAGATCGGTAGCTCCCAATATTTCTTCTAAATTTGCTTCTGAAAGTTTTTTAGCTTCTAATCTGAAGATTTCTTGATCTTTAGCTTTTTTATCCGTAATAATTTCAACTAACTTTTGTCGAGAATTTACAGTGTTTTCTCCGTGGATAATGATCATAATTTTTTCTATTTTTTTTCTATTTAGTCCAGACTCAAGCCATTACGGTTGAGCCATCCTTTATGCTTCAGGTATTCTTGGTCATATTGTTTTACAAAATCCCAAAACTGTTTTGAATGATTCATGTGAACTAAATGTGACAATTCATGAATAATTACGTAATCAATGATACTAGTATCAAAATGTGCCAATCTCCAGTTGAAGTTCAAATTTTTCTGGCTTGAACAACTACCCCATCTAGTTTTTTGATTTTTTAACGTAATTTTATTAAAGCTTAAGTTCATGCTTTTTGCTAGCTCATGAGTTCTTTTGACAATATAATGACTAGCGGAGCTTTTTAAAAAATCATCAATCTTTTTTTTAAACTTTTTATTCAAATCAGTAACAACTTTTGCACTGCTTTTTTTCGGCATGGTAATTGGCATGGTAATCGGCATGGCAATTGGATTGAAAATAATTTTGTCTCCTCTCACATACACTCCCGACTTTTGATCTGCGGAATAAATAATTTTTTTCTGATATTTTTTTCCAAAAATGAAGGTAAATTGCTCTGAATCAAACTTTTTACTTTTTGAAGTTTTTTTAAGCGAATCCAAAATCCATTGTTGATTTTTTTTGACAAAATGATCAATTATGAACTTAGGAACAAATTTTGGTGAGATCACAATTATTTTGCCATCCTGTTCAATTTTTAGTCTTAAAGATTTTGAATTTTTATTGGTTTTATGAGTGTATTCAAATGGAATTATCATTTTTGTATTAGATTTATAACTATATTAAGAAGATCAAATTGTATCAGAATATTTTGAATATAGTTTGTTCCAACAATTAGAATTGTAGCAATAAATAAATCAATATTATGGGCAGTTGTTTCTTTAGTTTTTCCCAATCTAATTGCCATAAATATGTTGATTAAAGTAGTTAGAGCAACAATTATCGCGGTTGCAATTAGAAAATTGACTTCGTCTCGTTTTATCCAATGCATACTTAGCTGGAATTCCAAGTCTTTTAAGTCAACTAAAACAAATTTAATTGATTCCCAAAATCCAATAAGTCCATGAACTGATAGCAACACCACAGCAATTTTATGCCACCAGTGAAAGAAGGCATGAGAAATTTTTTTAAGTTTAGTTTTTGAGTTTTTGGATATGGGTTCAATGATGGGTTTGACAAAACTTGATCCTGGCAGTGGCTGGTTAATTTGTGAAGTAGTTTGTGGCTGGTTAATTTGTGAAGTAGTTTGTGGCTGATTAATTTGAGGAGCAATTTGTGGCTGGTTAATTTGTGAAGTAGTTTGTGGCTGGTTAATTTGAGGAGTAATTTGTGGCTTAATAATAGAAGAAAAACCATGAGCTTTGGATACTGTATTTTTATTTTGATTAGGTTCTAGTTGAGTTGGGTTTTCTGCTAGGATCATTAAATTATCTTATAAAAAATTTGCCTTGATATAAATAGGAAAAAAGCAAATTATCCAAATGAGGATTAGTATTAGCTGTGCTCTTAGTGTAAAATACATCTTGTAAGATATATTTTTTAAGATGTCTTTTAATATATGTCTTGTCAAAATATACAAAATGCCGAAGTGGCGGAATTGGTATACGCGCACGGCTTAGAACCGTGTGGAGCAATCCTTGGAGGTTCAAGTCCTCTCTTCGGCACCAGTTTATAAGGGACTCTTGATATTTTTAAGTTTAGGATTAGTTACTTTAGTATATATTTGCGTTGTTCTGATATTTTGGTGGCCCAATAACTCTTGCACATATCTTACGTCAGTTCCATTCTCTAGCAAATGCGTGGCAAAAGAGTGCCTTAGTGAATGAAAAGTGGCGATTTTTTTTATTCCTGAATCACGCAAGGCATTCTCGAAAACTTTTTGTGCCGTTCTTGTGGTTAGCTTTCCACCTCGTTCACTGGCAAAGACAGAATCGTCTCCTACCTTTCCTGCAGTTAAACTCCTCAAACTATCAGTCAAGCTTTCCGGTATGACGCTTATTCGGTCTTTTTGTCCTTTTGCTTGTTTGATGTGTACCACCAGTTCTTCAAGATCTAAATCTTGAACTTTTAGTGCAATAACTTCGCTTACTCTCAGTCCTGCACCATAAGCAAGTGATAACATAAGTTTATGTTTGGCATTCTTTACAGTTGTTAAAATTTTGTTTATCTCACTTCTGGATAAAACAATAGGTAAACTGTGTGGTTTTTTAGCTGATTGAATTTCAATTTTTTGTGAATTTTTTACAACATTGCGATAATAAAACTTAATAGCATTTAACAACAAATTTCTGCTTTGAGGTGAGATACGTTTTTTCTCACAGTGAAGTAGAAAATCTCTAATGTTTTCTTGATCAAGTTCTGTAAATTTATTGTTTTTGAAAGAAAAATACTTTCGTAAACTATAAAGGTAACTTTGTAAAGTTTTGGGACTGTAATTTTTAATTTTCAATTCACGTTTTGTTTTCTGAAGCTGTATTTGCATAAGTTATTGAAAATGATTAAAATTGATGTAGTTTTTGCAGATTTGAATTTATCATAACTTCGTATAACATACAAATTATTATTTAATTTATGAAAATATATCGTATAAAAATGAGTTAGGCAAAATTCGCTTCCAACGAGAGCTATTTAGTATTGAAAATATTACTATTCCTTGAACCCTTGCTTTTTATTATTGCACTTTTTCTTTCACCCAAATTTCGCCTCTTCTATGATAAAATAATAATGAAGTCGGCGAAACTTCTCATGCACGCAAACGTTATACGCCATAATAAAAAGCAATTTGATATAATTTTGGCAATAAATAAAAGGAGGTGTGAAAAAATGATCGAGAAAAAACCATATAGTATATTAGAGGCACGAGAAACGTTAGATCCACAAAAAGGTAAAGATGCTTTAGCTAAAGCAATGTTTCAGCTAATAAGCCTACATGAAGGTCGTATAGATAATCAATCTAAACAAGCATATGTTGAGGCTTGTATTGATGCTTTTGCTAATGGTGTGTACTTTGAAAAGTTTTGGCAATGTATAGGCCAGGCATTTTCAAATGGGCCAAAAGCATTCCACGAGATGGATTGGCAAAAAGCATTAAACCCTAGTCCCGACACAAGACCAAGTGAACCAGATTGGAATATTACCGATGATCGTTATGATGGAAATGCTAGAGAAGTATTACAAGTAGCCCTCTCTGAAACCAAAGCATCATTTAAAAATCTTAAGCCAGGTGATGAAAAAGAAGGCAATTTTTTTCAAAGTATTTTTAATTTAGGCAATTCTGCAATAGGGTTGTTTAGAGGAGGAATGAGTAAAGCTGAGATTTTATCATCCCTCACTGATCAAGATAAATAATTGCCAAAATTATTAAGAACAAGGATAAATTGGCTTTTTATTACGTCCCCGCATACGCTGCGACCACGCTGCGCTCTTCGGGTCATATAACACGACATATACGGTTCGTCGGTCGCTAACGCTGCCTCACCCATATTTTTTGCCCTTTCTTTCTGATAAAATAATAAGGAAGCGGGCAAAAAACATCGCATATGCAGGAACGTTGTCCGACATATTTTTCTGAAAATTTTTGCAAGAAGAATGTTGAAGGATTACAATAAAGGAAGAAATTTTGATTTTTATTATTTTATGAGGGGGATAAAGGGCGTTTTCACTTGTTCCGTTCCTTCACAATTGAAAAATTATTTATAAATTTAAAAGGATAAATTATGGAAAAACCAAAAATACCTGAAGAATTAATACAAAGGAAAATCCCTATTGACGTCTTTGACGCTTCGGTGATATCCCAAAGAGGTGAAATTGTTGATGTTACTTCATTAATTCCAGCTCGTGAAGGTGAAGATAGAGATTTATTTCAGAGCCAAGTGCAAAGAGTTTTTGACTGGGTTGCAGAAACAATGAATTCTCCTGAATATGCTAAATTTGAAATTGAAATTGGAAATATGTTGGCAGAAGTCAAAGGTCAGCACTTCATTTTTGATATTGAAGGTGTTGTGATGAATGATGTCCAAAATCAGGTAGATTCGTCTGAAAGAGTTTATCATGTGGTGCCTTGGATGCAACCGTTACTCAAGAAGCTAATTGAAAATGGTAATCAAGTAGGATTTTGGACTTCTGCAACAGCAGAAAGTTTAGAAAAGATGAGAAAAGCAATGAGTTCAGAATTGGCTGGACTACCAGCCATAAGTATTGAGGATTGGGGAAAAGTAGCATTAGCCTATAAAGCACAAAGACTCGGCCAGATGACTGACGAGCAGGTGATTGGAGTTATGCAATCAATCTATCCCACCGCAAGTTGGAAGACTTTTCAAGCTGGACTAGAGATATTTGATGAGGATATGATCGATAACTTCGACGACGACCCGATCTTTTTTTTGAGAGGAAGTAAATATCCACAACTTTTTATTCCTCCAGAAAACGGATTTTTTGTTGACGACAACAATATGTTTATTGAAAGTGCCAAGAGACATGGCTGGCCCAAACATAGAGCTATAAAAAGTAGCTATTTTCCCCAGAAAGGAGATGTTTTAAAAGTTGCTCAATATATAAAAGAAGGAATGGAACAGCAATAAGGAATTTTGGCTCAAAAAATTCACCCCTAACCCCTCTTTTTTGAGCCAAAAAGGAAAAAATCAAAATTTCTTTTATAAAGAATCCTTCAACAAATATGGAGAAAAATTTTCAGAAAAATACGCTAAAGCCACGTTGCACTCTCGCTCCACTTCGTTCCGTTTTACTATGCGATTTATTCTTACGGAAAAAAACACGTAACAGAGATTATCTGGTTGGTAATTTTCAGTTTTAACCCAAATCTCACTTCTTGAGATTTCGTAAAATTGTGAGCGTTAGCCAACATTTATTTTGCTAATTAGATAGTGGTCCAAGACTGAAGTCACTGTTTTTATCCTCTCTTTGCGAAATTGTGTATCAGCAATTATAAAAAATGTAAATTGATAAAAAAAATCCACTCTTCATATATTTTTTGCATGAGGTGGATTTTTTTGTCTCAGAACGAAGTTCCCGGTGAGGAATAACCTTCTGAGGTAAATGTATAATAGCATTATATTATAAGATTGTCAAACAATAGCAAAATATATCAAAAATTTGTATCAAAATTTGAGCCTGATATTTAAATTTTTAGTTTGAAATTGAATATGTAGCCGATTCCAAAGCCGAATCTTTAGCCGATTCCAAAGCCGAATCTTTAGCCGATTCCAAAGCCGAATCTGAAGCATCAACAAATTCCAACAAGTCTGCTTCTTCTTTATTCTTTATTCCAGATTTTCGGTCGTCATATCTCATTTCAGCCATCCACTGATTGATTGAATCTGCCCAACTACCATTACTTGGCGGTGTATATTTTTTCATGATTTTATATGGCGTATCCAAACCTATGTCAATATAATTTTTTTTAAGTGTCTTCGCAGCTTGCTCAAAATTCGCTTCAAAACTGGAAAATTTTGTAACAGTTTGTCCGTATACTCCAAAGCCTAAACAATTAAATGATTCAATAATATTGCCGTTCTCGTCAGTAGGTTTAGGTGTTTTAACACACAAGTTGCTTTCTTGCATTGCAATAGCTGGTAAAAGTCGAAAATCTAAATTATATTTATCTGCAAGTTCAACGAAAAATTTGCCAAAGTATTCTTCTGGAACAAGTGGATGGTGTAAATTTCTAGTTTCGCCGTTGTATCTTTTTAAAAAGTTAGTGATAATTAGAGCTCTGGCATCTTCAGTTTCTACAATTGTTGTTGCCCCTAAAATTTCTTCGCTATTACCGTTTGCTTGACCAATAGAAATTGCAACATTTTCGTCATAACTATCATTTTCTAGATAAGCTACGATATTATCTTTGTAGAAAGAATAACCGGCAATTGTGGTTACAATTACCCCAGCAGACAATAAAAACCAGGCAAAAACAAAGAATAATGATTTCATAAGTATTTTAAACAACAGTAGTATACCAAATATTGTGAACATTGACATTTTGGTCTGGAAATGATATCCTATAATATAGAATGATAATAAAAAAATTGATGTTTTTAGCCAGTTTAATTTGCATAATGTTATTACACAGCGTGAGCGAAGTGAGTGCTTTTGAATTCTCCAAGTTGGGTGTTCATATTTTAAATGTTTCTGAACTAAAAGACGCTAAAGATCTAGTTATACCTATATCAACTGATATTCTTGGGGTAAATTCTCAAGAAATATTACCCACTGTTTACGAAGATTGGAATTATGTGACAGTACCAATTACTTTTGACGATATTGAGGATCATAAAGAGTTGGATTGGCAACTATTTTTTGATAATGCCAAAACTATGAAGGTTATACCAATTGTTAGATTAACTACAAAATATTCTTTAGAAGATAAAGCTTGGGTGGTTCCAAATAAAAAACAAATAATTACTCAGTTAGATTTTCTCTCAAAGCTAAATTGGCCTACTGAACAGCGAAACATTATAGTTTTTAATGAAGTTAACCATGCAGCAGAATGGGGAGGAAAAGTTAATCCACAAGAATACACACAAATTTTGAAATTTGTGAGCAATTGGGCTCACACCGAGGGAAAAAATTATGTAGTTTTACCTGCAGCTATGGATTTAGCAGTTCCAAATTCCTCGATTTCATTTGAAGCCTTTAATTATTTAAATCAAATGTATGCAGAGGATCCAGAAATATTTTCGTATGTCGATATTTGGAATTCGCACTCATATCCTAATCCAGGATTTATTAGTTCTCCCACAAAATATGGCAAGAATTCCTTAAGAGGCTTTGAATATGAATTAGACTATTTGAAAGCAAAAACTGGTGAAGAATATAAGGTGATGATTACCGAAACAGGTTGGATGGAAACGAAGGCAACTTCAAGATGGTTGAGCTCTTATTATACTTATGCGATGCAGCACATTTGGTCAGATGATAGAGTTGTGGCGGTAACTCCATTTTTGCTTAAGGGTGCTCCAGGACCTTTTGCAGGCTTTAGTTTTTATGATGAAAATGATCAACCCACCAATCAGTTCCATGCTTTCAAAGCAGCATTACAAAAAATTTCCGAAATCGATTTTCCAAAAGTTAGTTATAAAAATTAAAGGTTTGGGTCTGGGTTTTCTGCGACAACCTCTTTTGATTCAGCAACAACGGGTTCGGCATCTGCTTCTTCAACTCTTTCACTTGGTTCTTTTACAATAGGTATGGCCAATGTTTCATCTTGGGTAGCATCTCCAACCGTTTCTTCTCCGCTAATCTCCGCAACACCAGCTTCTCCAGATTTAGTTTTTGTTTGATCGACATCACTGAGTCTAAGTAAGTGAACCTTGGTTTCTTCCATGACATCTAATAAAGTTCCTCCATCCGATCTTCCGTCTTCAATTTGAAGATTTGCAGTATTAAGATTAAGCCAAAGATAAATTGAGTTGTTGAGCTCACCTAAATATGCGTCAGAAACTGCCAAGGGATGTTTTCTTCTAAGTAACTTCATGGTTTCTCTACTATTGGTGACAAGTGCTTCCCATTGTGGCGCAATTATTTGGATTTGTTGTAAATCTTTACTCACTTCATTGAAATTTTTTGATTTGGCTGCGAGCCTAAATTTATCAGTTATTCTTTGAATAAATTGAGGAAGTTCTTTAGTAATTAAAGTTGTAATACTATATAACAGCTCGGTTACCAGAGCCGCTTTCTCATCCTGCAGCGCTATTAAATCTTCAGTGGTTTCGTTACCACTGACTGCGTCGATTTTTTGATTTACTTCTTTAAGTTTTATTTTAAGCACATGCGCTTTGTCATTTCGATTGGGAAGAGTAAAGTTATCAAATTGATGTTCTCTTAAGAGCCCTGCTGCTACTGCCATACTATGCAACTTATCAACTTGTGCTGAATTTGCATTAATTAATTCTTGATTTTTTGCCTCAATTTCTGGACCAGAAACTGCGTCCATGCCTCCGCCATCCATATTTGGTTGGCCAGCTTCACCAAGATCAAGACCTTTTTCTTCAAATTCATTGTTTGGTATCAATCCTATTTTTTTATTTGATGGGTCGTTCATAAAATTGTCCGTAATTAGATGTATTCCTTATATTTATTTTTCAATCGATCTAAAAATATTTTAACAAACTAAAATTAAGATTACATTTGTAACTCGCACTTTAAATGTATGAAAAAGTATGATAATTTTATTTTATCAGAAAATGAAGACCAAAACGCGCCTTACTATCACTCTTTCCCAAGATTTATTATCTAGAGTAGATTCATTAATTGATGGTCATACTATTCGAAGCCGCTCTCATTCAATTGAAAATTTGGTTAGACAAAGTTTATTAGCTAGTGTTGGTACAGCAGTTATTCTAGCCGGTGGTGATAGAAAAAACCAAGAAATCCCCTCTTTAAAAAAGATAGGCAATCGCTATGTTCTTTCGATAATGATTGATCAACTAAAAATATTTGGAATTTCTCATATTGTAATTTGTGCTGGCGTTAATGAAGCCAAAATAAAAAGCGTCTTTGCTGATGGAGCTTCATATGGAGTTAAGATTGTTTACAGTAGTGAAAAAAACCCACTTGGTTCTGCGGGCACTATCAAAAATGCTGAGAAATTAATCGGCAACGGTTCTTTTTTGGTGATAAACGACAACACTCTCACCAACTTAAACCTCAATGATTTGTTTGAGTTTCATCTGGTGGAGGACTCAATCGCCACGATATGTGTAAAACCAAGAATGAGTGAAGAAAAATATGGTCAGGCATTTTTGCATGGCAATAAAATTGTCAAATTTCTGGACAAATCCAAGCACGAAGGCATCAGTATTGTTAATATTGGCATGTATGTTTTGAAACCTGAAGTTTTTGAGTTGATTGCAAAATATAAATATCTAAATTTAGAGACAGATATATTTCCAAAGTTGGCTCGAGAAAAAGAACTAAGCGCATTTGTTTTTCAAGGAAATTGGTTTGATGCCTCAAAAGATCAGTCATATAAGGAAGCTGTCGAGAATTGGAAAGATTAATATTTGGAAAGGTCAACTTATGGAAGACTCATTAGCATTATCTTTATCTCACGCAACTGAAGTTGGTGCCATTGAAGCTTCCAGGACTGCAGGTTTTGGCGACAAAAAGAAGGCGGACCAAAAAGCAGTTGAAGCAATGCGAACCTATTTTAATGAACTAGATTTTAATGGTCGAATTGTTATTGGTGAAGGTGAAAGAGATGAAGCCCCTATGCTTTTTATTGGTGAAAAATTGGGGACCGGTAAAGGTAAAGCAATCGATATCGCTGTTGATCCTTTGGAAAATACCAACGCGACTGCAGTTTTTGGTCCGGGAGCAATTGCAGTTTTAGCTGCCAGCGAAAGAGGCGGATTATTTCATGCTCCAGATATGTATATGGATAAATTGATTGTGCCCGAAGAAGCAGCCGGTAAAGTTGATATTGATTGGGAACCTCAAAGGAACTTGAAGGCAATTGCTAAAGGTTTAGATCGCCATGTTTCTGATTTGGTGATCGTGATTCTAGATCGAGAAAGAAATGAAGAGCTGATCGCAAATGTTAGAGGGGCTGGCGCTAGAGTTAAATTGATTAGTGATGGAGACTTAATTCCAGGCGTGGAAGCTTGTATGAGAGGATCTGGAGTGCATGGAGTCATGGGAATAGGTGCTGCGCCTGAAACAGTGATTACAGCCGCCGCAATGAGATGTTTAAAGGGTGAGCTTCAAGCCAGATTTTGGCCAAAAAGCGAAGAAGAAAGAAAACGACTTATGAAAATGGGTGGAAAACTTGATAAAGTATATACACAGAATGATTTAGCTAGTGGTAAGACCGCAATCTTTTGTGCTACTGGGGTCACTGAAGGTTCAATACTTAAAGGAGTGAGATTTTTTGGTTCTGGTGCAAGAACACATACTTTAATGATGTCTACTCAAAGCAAAAAAATTCGTTTTATTGATACTACTCATGTTTTTAATCATGATGATATTAAATTTAGACTTTAAAAATAATCAAATAATTAGCAAATAGTTATCTTTGAAATATTTTTTCGAAGATTAGAAAGGAAGCATGGTTGATACAAATGAGATAGACAAATTAGTATATTCGGCAGTCTTTGGATCTGAAGAAGAAAAACAAGATTCAAGATATCAAATTTGGAAATTAGGAGTCGATAATGGCGTATTTTGTGCTTCAATCAATGATTTATATATGGCTCGTGGTAGAGGTGAATTGCCAAATGATTTTACAGTACCAGCAATGAATGTTAGAGGCATGAACTATGATTTGTCTAGAGGAATTTTTAAAGTTGCTAAGGAAAAAAACGTTGGAGCGATGATTTTCGAAATTGCGAGATCTGAAATGGGTTATACCGATCAATCCCCTTTTGAATATACGACTGTGGTAACTGCAGCAGCTTTAAGAGAAGGTTGGTCTGGTCCACTATTTATACAAGGAGATCATATTCAAGCAAAAGCTGAATCAATGGGAGTTATAAAAGAGGGTGAGATTGAAGCAATTAAGGATTTAATTAGTCAGTGCATAGCCGGTGGTTTTTATAATATTGACATTGATATGTCAACCTTAGTTGACTTAGACAAGGAAGATGTTTTTGAGCAACAAGAGCCAAATGTTAAATATTCTGTCGAGTTAGCTCAGTTTATTAGAGAAATTCAACCAGATGGTATTGAAATTTCCATTGGCGGAGAAATTGGACATATTGGTGGAAGAAATAGTACCACTGAAGATTTTGTAGCTTTTATTTCAGGATTTAATGATAGATTGCCAAAGGGATTAGTGGGAATAAGTAAGATTAGTGTTGCAACTGGTACCTCTCATGGAGGTGTAGTTTTGGCCGATGGCACTTTGGCAGATATTGATGTAGATTTTTCGATTCTTTCAAATATTTCTAAAATTTGTAGGAATAATTATCAAATTGGTGGCGCAGTTCAACATGGCGCTTCTACTCTACCTGATGAATTTTTTAGCCAATTTCCAAAATCAGAAGCTATTGAAGTGCATTTAGCAACTGGATTTCAAAATTTGCAGATGAATCATCCAAATTTTCCCAAAGATTTATTGAATAAAATGTATGCTTGGCTTGATGAAACTAAGCGAGCTGAAAGAAAAGAAGGTCAAACTGACGAGCAATTTCATTATGAGTTAAGAAAGAAAGCTTGGGGAAAATTTAAAAAAGAATGTTGGGATATTGATGAAAAGAACAAAACTGAAATTAGAAAATCTATCTCAGAGAGAGTTGAATTTTTATTTGGAGAGATAAATGTTTTTGATACTGCTGAAATGGTTAATTCAATTGTGAAACCAAATGTGGTCGACAAGGAAAAATCAGATTTTGCACCTTGGGGATCTAAAATTAAAGATGTAATTGGTTTGTCAGACTAATGTCTTTGTATTATTATGATATAATCTGATAATATTAAATCAGCAAGCTTCAGTCGTAGCTAAAGCATGCATGTGGCACTAACAATCTAAATCTTTTAATATTTTTTTATTAATATATTTATATAATTTACAGAGTAAATAATAATGAGTAAAAAGAATCGTAAGGAATTACCATTACCTCAAATAACTAAGTCAGGAACTCCTGATACATCAATAATTTTATTAGATTGCTTTCCCAATGGAATCAATAATATTGATCAAGCTATAGAATTTATTAATACAAATTATATTAAACTTTTGCTTATTCAATTATCACAAGAAACTAAATTTTCTGATCAAGATTTGGAGAAAATGAGAATTCTTAGAAAATGTATTCAGTGTTTGACTGAAGATCAAATAAAAACAGTTATTAGCCTTCTTAGATTGAAGGCTTATGAGTCACAAATGAATAATTAAACGTAATTATATTTATTGGTTGATAAATTTTTATTTTTATTATTTTTAATTTTATTATAAAAAATATTGATGATTTTTCTAATTTAATAAATTAATAATTTATTAGGTAGAAGAATATTTGTATATTTTCCTAGATTAAGTATTTCTTAGTTAAAAAGCTGTTGAAATAATACCAATGATGGTTATTATTATTCCAAGTCCTTGACTTTTTGTTAACTTTTCTTTCAAAAATATTATTGCTAGACCTACTGTTACAACAGTTAGAGATGAAGCAATTGGTGAAACAATTATCATATCTCCAAAAGCTACACCAAAGCTCATTCCAAGAATTGCTATTGCCTCTAATAGTCCAACCGCCAGGAGTACAAGTTTTAATCTATTATTTGGTTTAATAAGAGTTAGTTTTTGTTTTTTTGCAAAAGAAATAATTAGTAATGTTAATATAGCTACTAATTTAGTCAGGAAGCTTACTAAAATCCAATCTGCTCTTTCTGATACATATTCATTCAAGGGCCAAAAGAAAATTCCAAACATAATAGTTGCGAGTAGTGTTTCTTTAACTCCTTTAACAAGTGAAACATTACCCTTTTTAAGATCATTAAAGTTAATTGAAACTAATGTAGTACCTGAGAGAATTAAAATAATTGCAGGGATTTGATATGTCGTAAGTGATTGTCCAAATAAAAAATATGAAATGAAGATAATAAATATATTTTGAAAGTTAATTACGGCAGAAACGATTGAAACGTTTCCAATTTCAAATGCTTTGTAGAATAGTAAATATCCAAAAGTATAAGTAATTCCTGATAAAATTATTAAAAATCCAAGCATTGGACTTAAAATTAAGTTTTTTGCGAAGAATATTGTTGCTAATCCAATAAGTATAAGTCCTGCTAGCTGAGAAAAAAACAGAGCTTTTATATGTCCAACTTTATCTGATGCTTCATTAGCAAAAAAATCAGATGTTCCCCATCCAATCATTGCTGTAAGTCCACCAAGTAAGCTAATGAGTGTTTTATCCATGAATTAATTATATCAGAGAAGAAATTTAATTTTTTGATAATCAAATGAGTTTATAAATCAATCTATTTTATCTTGTGGAGTAAGAACTCTGACACGGAACCCCCCAATTCCTCAAGTATGAAATTGGTTTTTTCTTATTATGATTTAGATTTGCAACTATTAAGGTGGAAGAATCGGTGGGTTAATTAATGACTTCGCTTCATTAATACATCATACCCAACAACTTTACTATCTACTTTGAATGGTACTTTACCAATTTCTCTAAAATCATACTTTTTATAGAGTCCTGTAGCTTTATCATTTTTGGCATAGACATCCAGATAAATATCAGTGGTTGGCTTAACTCTCTCATTAGAAAGCATTGCTTCAATTAGTTTTTTGCCTATGCCCTGCCCATGATATTTAGGATTAACATAGATTTTATTTAGTTCTAGGTCTTCAGGATTAGTTTCAATATTGTCATAGCTAACAGCGCCAAATTGAATAAATCCAACAATCTTTCCTCCTAATTCAGCTACAACAATTTCTTCTGTCCTAATTGCTTGTGAAAAATAATCTTCATTTCTTGTTTTTAATGCTTTAGTCAAGTCTTCTGGTGACATTTCATCGCCAAAAGTTTGGGTATATGTTTCTTGGGCTAATATTGCTATTTGATTTATATCGTTTTCATTAGCATTTCGTATTATCATGAGATGAATTATAGCTTTTACGTTATACTTTAGCTAATATGAATATCATTTTTAGAAAAGCACTAACAGCAGAAGACACTAGCGGTTGTAAATTAGTCGATACAAAAATGGGTTTTACTACTAATGACAAGGTATTTGCTAAATCAATTGAAGATGGAAGACTGTTTGTTGCTAAATTGGGCAATCAAATAATTGGATATATTCGTTATGGTTATCTTTGGGACAATGAAGTTGCTGTACTACAAATGATTCGTGTTTTACCAGAAGAGCGAGGAAAAGGGGTTGGCAGAGAGTTAGTTCAATCAGTAGAAGAAGTACTTAAAAAACTTGGTGTTAGACAACTGCTAAGCTCTACTGATGAAAGCAATGACAATTCATATAAGTTTCACAAATCATTAGGTTTTAAAGAATGTGGTGAACTAGATATTAATGAAGATCAGTTGAAAGAAGTATTTTTTTCAAAAAAAATTTAGCTTTATATATCAATCTATTGCAACTTGTGGGACAACATCGTTAACCCCGAAGTCCCTAATAAAGAGGAGTCGCCTCTGGTATTTCATATTTCAAATATAGATAAGAAGATTAGGCGATGGAAGAATCGGTGGGAGTAATAAAATTTTTCCATTGTTCACCAAACTTTGTATCACTTATTGTGAATGGTACTTTTCCCTCTTTGTAGTCTTTATCTAAAGCATCTAAAAGGTCTCTAAAATTTTCTTCTGTGATTTCAGGAATTTTTGTTTGTTCTACTCTTACCATGAACTCAAGCTGTTGAGCTATTTTAGTGATTAAAGAAATGAATGTTTGTAAAAATTGAAGATCATCGTCGCTTAATTCTAGCTCTTGTATAAAGTTATTAAGATTTTCAAGTTCATCTTTTTGCCAACCTTTTGTTTCGTGTTGCTTTTCTTTATCTTCATTTGCTTGTTCTAGAATTGCAACTTCTACTAATCGATTGAGTTTTGCCATTAAAATGTCATACTGATTTTCTTGAATTTTTGTTTTAAGGTAAATAAATCCAGAAAAGTTATCAATAAAATTGAGACAGGCTTCTCGTGCAATAGTTACACTTGGTGTGTCAGATAAGGCTTCAATAAAATCAGTTGGTTGTGGTCGATCATATTTTGACATAATGATAATTATATCACTTAGTAATGAGAAAATCCTATTTTAGAAATAAAAATTGATATATAAATATATTTTATCTTGTGGGACAAAGATTTTGACCCAGAAGTATTATACAACGAGAAACACCCCTTAATTCTGACAATTTCAGACATTGATAAGAGCATTAGAAGGATCGGAAATAGATGGTCCAGCCATAATGTTCTATTAAATATAACCTAAGCAGGATCTACTAGAGGTTAGCTCCCTAAAAATATTAGGTTTTATTAGGTTGCAATAATGGTTAAATGTCAGGTTTTGACAGGTTCTGAAAAATAGATTAGACGATATATAACAATCTATCAGTTTGTATAGGTGATATCATAAAAAAGTAAAAATGAATCTTAACAAGAAAGCCACCATAGTCTCTATTATTATATTCTTATTTGTATCTATAGCTGTATCAGCTACTCTAAAACCGTTCAATTCTACCGAATCTAATGCAATAGATGATAAAGAATCTGAGATAGTCCTAAAGCCTGAAGAAACCATTCAATTATATGAAGAAGATACCTTATTTATAGAAGATGAAGTCAATGAAGATGAGATAGATGTGTTAATAGAATCTGAGCCTATTTATATTATCGATAATTTCTCTGATGTTTATTATGGAAAGGTCCAAGCAGAAGCTGAAGAAAAGGTTTTTAGAAAGGGATGGGTTGCAATCTATGATAAAAAAAGTGATCAAGAGTTAATTAAGATTTATTCTAATGAATTAGCATTTGATCTTCACGACAATAAGGTAAAAGCCAATATCTCATATTTACCATATGGCGAGCAAAGCCTAATTCACTATCAAGACTATAATTTTGATGGGACCAAAGATCTTGCTATAATGGATGGTCAATATGGCTGTTATCACGGTCCTTCCTTTAAGATATATCTAGCAAATGACAGAGCATTTTCACATAATGAAGATTTTTCTAAATTAACACACGGCAATTGTGGAATGCTTGATGTAGATCCTGATGAAGAGGTAATTGTCACAATGACTAAATCTGGTTGTTGTTGGCATCAAGTCTCTGAATACATTGTTGAGCAAAATATTCCAAAAAAAGTGTATATAAAAACCAGAGATGAAATGACTACAACAATAGAAACTCTCGTAGATGGAAAATGGGAGAAAGAAGTATTAGAACAATAATAAAATGACAATAAAACAAGCTCGTAGAATACTAGGAAAACAATCTCAGGACCAATCAGATGACGAGGTCCAAGAATCTATAGATTCAGGAAAAGTTCTTGCAGATATTATTATTGATCAATATTTCAAAATGTCACCGCAAGAAAGAAAAGACTGGCATAAAAAACATAAATGAGAAACTGAATATCTAGACCATACTCTCCTCTAGTCTCTGTTTCCATTTTTTCCAATCCGGCATCATTATGTCCATCATTTGATGAAACTTAGTTCCGTGGTTGTGATGTTTGATATGACATAGCTCGTGACTAATAACAT
Source organism: Pseudomonadales bacterium (assembly GCA_020632265.1). GTDB lineage: Bacteria > Patescibacteriota > Microgenomatia > UBA1400 > PJMF01 > VFLK01. The sequence goes on from JACKFW010000001.1 coordinate 1,048,046, forward strand.
AGTCAATGCACCTTACGGGAGCTTTAATAAGTTCAGGATTGAGGATAATAGCTTGTTTAACATTGCAGCTTCCCCAACGGGTCTCCATTTTTTTGAACTTGATATCTTTAGGTTCCAATCCATATTTTTTGAAACTAGGTAAAATTTCCTTGTAACGATCATTAATCTTTTTCTGTGCGTGTTTATAATACCAACGAGCCAATAATTGTCTGACTCTGGTTGGACTTGTATCCCAGTTTTTGACTACAATAAATCCTGGACGCATCTTAACTGATTCATCATCAGCTAATTCAACTTTGAGTTGATATTGTCTTCCTAGATATTTGTGTGTCTCACCACTAATGTATTTTCTCTCTGGAGTATTAGGTAGGAAACTTTCAAAGTAATCAACCTGTCGTATAATCCAAGGAGCTTTCTTTTTAACTCGCTTCTTGATCTCATTCTCTTTGGCATCAGTTGGAGCCTTGACTCCAATATGTAAATCAGGATAGACAGAAATTGCAATGGTTTTTCTGTCAGAAAATTCCACTTCAAAATCTAACTGTTGGTTTCCATAATTTACAGATAATTTCATAGGTTCCTACTGGTATTCAGGACGGTGAAGAGCAATTTGTAATGATGATTCAATAATGCTGTCTACTTCATCTAGTGGCAGACTAACACCTCTTTTAGATTCAAGAGAAAAGAAGTATTCATCAATAGCTTGTTTTATCTTGTTTTGTACATCAGTTTTATACTGCCAATCTACAATCAAATGTTCTCTGACAATTTTATCAATAGCGAGGGCGACTTCTGTTGTTAATTCCTGGTAACTCTCACCCAAATGTTCTTGCATTATAGTCTTTGATTTCCTGTAAAACGCCTTTGCCACTTCGTTATTGATTAGCTGTGTAGGAATGTCATCACCTGTCTTATTTTGGACATTGTGCATTATCTCTGTGACTTTATCTAAGTAATCAGCATCCAACAGTCTTTGTTGTCTATAATCTGCAATCACTTCTTCCAACAGTTCTGAAAACTTTTTATAAAACTCAGGATCTTGGTTGAATTTTTCAGTGATTGTTTTTTTAGTTCTGCTAGCAATCGTATCAGCCTTTGCAGTAGGACTCGTGAGCTTATCTATCTCTTTCTCAAACTCTTCTTTATTGAAAATATTCACCTGCTCAGAAACAGTAATTACATCTTCAGTGCTAATATGTGTATCAATGAGCTTCTGAACTTGTTGTTCATACTGACTGTAATCAACATCATCTGAGTAACGCATCTTTACAGATGATCTGAGTTGTAAGAAAAACTTTGAGTCATTCTTGTATTTTTCAATGAGTTTATCCGTTGTTTCTTCTATCCATTCCAGAGTAGAAAGTGCCATTTTCAGGGTTCTAGCAAACTTGGATAAGCGATCATAGAACTTAGTTCTAATAGCATCATCTGCTAATAATTGCTCATATGGTTCAAAGTCATATTTATTTTTAATTTCTTTGAATAAATCCCAGAGTTGAGAGTGGTATTGAGATATTTTCTTTATCTCTTCCATTACGTTAGTCAAAGTACCAGATAAATCTTCTTCATCAAATTCAGATAATGAGCTGTAGGTAGACAATGCACTATTTAGTTCTCCCAGAACACCATAATAATCAAGAATATATCCATAGTCTTTGCCTTCGTAAACACGATTGACTCTAGCAATAGCTTGAAGTAATGTGTGTTCTTTGAGGCTTCTAGCTATGTACAAAACGGTGTTTCTAGGTGCATCAAAGCCAGTGAGAAGTTTATCCACAACAATGATGATTTCAGGATGGTCATCATTTTTGAATAAGTTGATGATTTCTTTGTTGTAGTGCTTCTCATTTTGAAAACGAGCCATCATCTTTGTCCAAAATCTTTGAACTTCATCAGTACTTTCTTCGTATATGTCTTCGTGCCCTTCACGAGTATCTGGACCAGAGATCAAGACTTCAGTGCTAACAAGACCAATTTCATCAAAGTATTTCTTAAAGGCTACAGCAGCTTTTTTAGATGGAGCAGTGAGTTGAGCCTTATACTGAGTGCCTTGCCAATGAGCCTGATAATGTAGGGAAACATCCCAAGCAATGCTAAATATTTTTTGATCTGCTTGATTGAGTTGATCTGCATTAGCAAACTTTTTCTTAAGTTTGAGTTTCTGTTCATCATTCATATTTTGAGTAATTAGTTCAAAATAACGATCAAGTGGACGCTTATTTACTTCTTGTACAACGTGACGACCTTCATACAAGAGCGGCACAACAGCTTTGTCTGCTACAGCTTGGTCAATAGTGTACTTGTCAATGATTCCACCAAAGCGAACAGCAGTGTTTTTTTCCTCTTTCATCAGAGGTGTGCCAGTGAAGCCAATGTAACAGCCATTAGGGAAAATACGTTGTACTGCTACATATGTTTCTCCATAAACACTACGATGACTTTCATCTACAAGCACAAAAATATCCGGATCAGCATCTTTGAAGTTTCCTTGTTTTTGGGCTGAATCAAACTTGTCTATTACAGTGGTGATAATACTGCTTTTATTTGATTGAATAATTTTCTTTAGATCATCACCACTCTTAGCTTGATGAACTTCTTTGCCACAAGAATGGAAAGTTCTATAAATCTGATCATCTAAATCCACACGATCGGTGACTAAGATAATTTTCGGATTAGTAATACTTGGCTCTAAAGCTAAAGATTTAGCAAGCATTACCATTGTCAAAGATTTTCCAGAACCTTGTGTATGCCAAATGACACCACCTTGACGTCTTCCTGTATTTTCTTCTTGTTTTAATACTCTTTGAGTTGCTTTTTCTACTGCAAAGAATTGTTGGTATCGAGCTACTTTTTTGACACCGGCGTCAAAAATTACATAGCGATAAATAAAGTTGAGCAATCTTTCTGGACGGCAAAGTGCATAGAGTAAATCATCTTGAGAAGTTACAGCTACTTCTTCTTGCTCCAATTGGTCAAAGAAATGTCGAGCATATTGGAATGGCTCTCTAAATAACTTAATCTTTGATTCTTCGCTGAGTGGTGTGTTTTTGATTCTGGATGTTTTTTCCTGACTTAATTGTCCATCTTCGTCATTAGCAAATTGTTCTTTCCAGTATGACCAAAACTCAGCAGGAGTAGAAGCTGTGGCATATTTAGCGTCATTTCCAGCAATAGCCATAGTTAGCTGTGAGTAGGTATATAACTGTGGAATACCATCCATTTTTTGATTACGAAGATGTTGAGATACTGCTTGATCTACAGGCTTATCCCCTTTTTTTGTTTGTAGATCAGGACGTTTAGCCTCAATCACAACTAGAGGAATACCATTTACGAATAAAACGATATCGGGTATGTAGCGATCTTCTCGTCCAATACGACCAACTTCATATTCAGCAGTAACGTGATAAACATTGTTTTCTGGATTTTCCCAATCAATGTATTTGAGACTATAGCTTTTCTTGTCTCCATCAATACTTTGTTCAAAACTCTTGCCAAGAGTAAGTAGGTCATAGGCTTGTTCATTGGCACGGACCAAACCTTCTACAAGTGGAAAATCTTTGAGAACACTGATTGCGTTTTTGATATTATTTTCTGAAAAACGATACTGTTCACCCTTATATTCAAATGAATTTATTTTTTTGAGTTGAGTCTCAAGAATATGTTCAAGAATAACGCTTTGATTGTCTTTATTTCGTTCTAGCAGTGCTTCAACTGGGGTGAGATAGGTGTAGCCTAGATTTTGGAGGAATTGGATGGCTGGTATCTGTGAAGAGTGGTCTTCTTGGAACTTCGGAGTCTGGTGCATATATGTATTACTTTCAATTTAGGTGCCTTGGGTATATTTTACATTGAAACACTTGAGTTCCGTAATGCAAAAACTATAAACTATTATCTAAAATCCAGGTTTTTCTAAAAATAGATTTATGGTCATATTGCCAAACTGGGGTTAGTTCTTGATAACTTCCGTGACCCAATAAATCCAAATATTTGCAAGTAACTTCTTCTATCTTTTTTATGGCTTGCCTTATTTTTTCAGTTTTTATAGCTTGCTTTCCCCTAGAACCTTTATTCTTGTGAGCTAAAGTATTGTCAATAAATTTTTCAACTAACTGAGTTTGTTTTTTCAATTCACCAATATCAGATTCAACAATATTCTGATCTAAATCTTTATCATTTGTGGAATAATTTTCATCAAACCAATCTGAGGCGTAATCTTTTGTTGTAGGAATTAAACCATCACCATTTTTCAAATCCCTGAGATAGAAGTTTTTCGTTATCAAATGGTGATAGCATTTCATATCTTCTAAAAGGTTTATCAAGGATATGCAACCCCGGTGATCATCAGTAAGCCTTCTAATTGACATTAAAGCTGACTCAAAATAATTTCTCATTATCCATTGATGAAAGTCATCTGGATTCTGTATTGATTTATTTGCTTTCACAATTTCAATATAATCATCATATAGCTTAGTTTTTATCATTAGATTTTGAGCATCTACACGAATATCATTTGAGTATCTAATCCATTTGTCTAGCTTAGAATGAATTTTATTTTCCATTTTTTATAAATTCAAAAAAGTAAGTACCAAAATCAGTTGTGTGATAAATTGCCCCATCCATTGCCTGAGTTGATTGTAGTAGACCATATGTTGCTAACATTTCAATCTCATTTTTTAGATTAAGTTTGCTAAACAGTTTGTGTTTTTTCAGGTCTAAAATAAAAAAACCACTTTGTTCAAACTTGGTTTCTTTCAAATAATTTTTCTTTGATATTTTTTTATTCTTTTCAAGAAATTCATCTAGCCATTTGTTCAATTCGACACTATCAAATTCTTTCCTTGTTGCCTTATTTGTGGAGTCTACCCTATGAAAAAGATTGATAATTTGTAAATCTTTGAAGTTTGTATATATTTTTTCAAAGATATCTAGTTCTTTGACTGTTATCTGCTGAATGGTAAGTAATACCTTTGAATTATTTTCTTTAGCTATTTCGATATCCTCAAAAGCTCCTTTGAGATATGAGTTATATATTCTAATTTTCTCTTTAGCCGCTTCTCGTAATCCCGCATCAATAATTGACCAAAATAGTCTAGCATCATCAGGATTATTTTCTATTTGATCTCTAAGTTTTTGAATATCAATATCATCAAAAAGTATACTTGCTAACTCACTGGAGCCAGCTAATAAAGTTACAAAGGCAGATAAGCCAACAGACCAGGGCTGACTAGGAGCAAGAGCTAATAAATACTGTCCTGCAGTAATTGAAATAGAGGTGCTGATTTTTGTTATTTTATTTGATTTAGCCATTACTAATTTACTCTCACCTTACCAGCGAGAAGTCTTTGTATAAGTCCTTTTTTTTGTTGTTGAAGAAGGTGCTTTTTTGTAAAGAGTAATTGAATAATTGATTCTAAATTATCAAAAGTTTCTGCTATCGAGATTTGTTTTTCTAATGATGGTAGCAAAATATCAATTTTTTCTAAATGACTTTTGTAAATATGCACTACTGAATTTCCTTGAGCTAGTCTTGCTCTTTGTTTTATTTGATAAGGTGAAGATAGTTGAAAAGATAAAAATCTTGGATTTACTTTTTTCTTATTAGGAGAAAAGATAATAATGTCACTTCCAACATATCCTTCATCTAATAAATAAATTGCACTTTTACCAATATCTATGGCAGTTTCACCTGAGCCAGCGATCAAAATATCTTCAAATTTGATTTTTGTGGATTTTTTAGCACTAGAACTATTTATAAAAGAAGAAATTGTCTTTATGCCCGTTTCAAAATCTGTATATAGTTCCCCATATCTAACACAAGGCAATCCTTGTTCTAGTATTTCTTTTTTGGCAATTCCTTTTCCTCTTGAGAAAGTTCCAAGGTTTTTCAACTTATCTTTATGATACTTGCTTTTTTCAGAAAAATAATCATTTAGTAATGATTTTAATAATTTCTTTTTCTTTTCAATAAGCTTCTCAATAGTCTCAATAGACTCATCCCAAGTTGATAAGATTTGAGCTATCTTTTTTTGTTCTTCAGGTGGTGGAACTAATATTAGAGATTTTACAAAATCTTTCATATTCAAATTATTGCGACCATCTCCAGTTGAAACAGAATATGCTTGATTTTTATACAGGTAAGAATTGAAAAAATAAGAAAGATATTTTGGTAATAACCCATCCGAAACTCTAGTATTTAGTGTTGCGAATCCTTGAGCACCATCTAGCTCATTTGGAATAACAGATGATGTACCGATGTCGCCTGTGTGCACAGTAACAACGTCACTCCTCTTTAGAGACCTATCTTTATTTCTTTCAGCAAAATCATTATCTAAATATATTATATTACCAACTTCGATTTTATTTTCTTTTATATTTGAATTTCTTATTAGTGGAGTTCCAGAATCCACATAATGTGTTGTCATAGTAGTAACTAACCCAATCCAAATCTTGTCTGTAATATCAGATAGTTTTTTTACCTGCCAATCACTAGGTATGTTTATTTTTCCAAAATATCTTTGTACTGACATATTATTTCAATCTAGATAAATAGCTTTCCATATTTTTTTCGATTTTCCTCATTTTCTCACTCACTTCATCAATTTCTTTCTGCACCTCACCAATATCAACTAATTCTTCTTCCTCAAAAGTATCTACATATCTAGGAATGTTCAAATTAAAGTCGTTTTCTTGGATCTCATCAATAGTAGCTTTGAAAGCGTACTTATCTACAAACTTAAAGTTGTTGTATGTAGATACAACTCTTTCAATATCTTTTTCTCTGAGTTTATTCTGTTTAGAGCCAGACTCACATTCATTGCTTGCATCAATAAACAATACATCTTTAGTTTGCTTAGCCTTGTTGAAGATCAAAATAGTAGCTGGAATGCCAGTGCCATAGAAAAGTTGAGCAGGAAGTCCAATTACTGCTTCAAGTAAATTATCCTCAATTAATTTCTTTCTAATTTTGCCTTCTTTTCCTCCTCTGAACAAGACTCCGTGAGGAACAACGACGCCTACTTTGCCATACTCGTTGAGAGTTTCAATCATATGGGAGATAAATGCAAAATCACCCGTGCTCTTAGGAGGGATGCCTCTCCAGAATCTTTCATATTTATCTGCCTCAGCGACCTCAATACCCCATTTATCGAGTGAGAAGGGTGGATTTGCTACTACCTTATGAAACTTCATTAGTTTGTCACCCTCAATCAAGAGAGGATTGCGAATTGTATCACCCCATTCAATTCTAGCTCCATCCATATCGTGCAAAAACATATTCATTTTACACAACGCCCAAGTGCTGCCATTACTTTCTTGTCCATAGATCGAAAAATCATTGTTTCCAACTTCGTTAGCAACTTTGATAAGTAAAGAGCCAGAGCCACAGGCAGGATCACAAATACGATCACCTGGTTGAGGATCAAGAAGTTTTGCAATCAGCAGTGATACTTCTGCTGGTGTGTAGAACTCTCCACCCTTTTTACCAGCATCACTAGCAAAACGAGAAATTAAATACTCATAGGTGTTACCAATTATGTCTTGAATACCAATTCTTGAAGGTCTGAGGTCCAGCTTTGGATCAGAGAAGTCCTCGATGAGGTGCTTGAGTCTAGAATTGCGGTCTTTAGTTCTGCCAAGATTGGATTCTGAATTAAAGTCAATGTTTCTAAATACTCCATCTAACTTCCCTCTGTTAGACTCATCTAATGCTTGTAATCCAGTGTTGATAATCTCACCAATATTGTTATCGTTGCGGTGTTCGTAGAAATAATCATAGGAGGAATGTTCTGGAACTATAAATCTCTCACGAGACATAGCTCGCAAAGCTCTTTTTGAGTCACTCTTGTAGGTTTCCAGATGCTTATCGTATTTATCTTTCCAAACATCACTTAGGTATTTTATAAACAAGAATACTAAGATGTAATTTTTATACTCAGATGGATCAACTACTCCACGAAAGGTATCACAGGCTTTCCAAACTATGGAATTAATTTCTTCTTGAGTAATGGAGGGTTTTGTCATAAATATGTCTCTATATGCAACTTATAATTTTATTTTCTAGATTGAGTCAAGTATATCATTTCAGAAGCACAGATTTGTAGTAAATACCCAAGTAATTTTCTATGGTATACAATTGATTAAAATGACCCAGAATAAACAAAAGAATATCAAGCAACCAAAATCAAAAACAAAGCCGAGTATGAGGGAGTTAAATACTGCTAGCAGCCGAGCGATGGGTAGAAGTAATAACTCAGGTTTGTTCTCAGGGAAAATTTCACCAAAACTAAGTAAAGAGCTGCATCAAGCAATGAACGATGAAGATTGGGATAAAGTTGAAGAAATAAAATCTCAAATTAATTTTGATAAAGGCTATATTAATTGTCCAGATCTAAGATTTCCAGAAGGAAGCTCAGTTCAAAATCTCCAGGTAACTCTCTACTCTTCTAGTACTAATGACCAAAAGTTATTACACCGACTTCTTGATAGAACAAACTAATTCCCAATTATTCTCTCTAATACTTCTAGTAGATCCAGCTCGGTTGTATACATCTATTCTTTGATTAATTGAAAACTTGTCAAGATACTTAAAAAGTATATTTTTCCTCTGTAATGATCTGTTATTTTGTCTATTGAATTAGATATATGGTGTATTCTGGGTAACATATCCTTATTAGTTATATAAAAAATATTGAACAATGTTAAATGACCAGACTCAGCTAAAGGTAGCTTTCTATATCAGAGTATCTACTGAGGAACAGGTTGAAAAATTTGGTATTCCTTTACAAAGAAATTCTTTGAAGTCATACATCTCATCTAAGGTTAAATTGAATGATGGACGAGACAAAATGGTTTTAGCAGGTAAGAAATATATTTATATTGATAGAGGTATTAGTGGGACCACAGGCTTAGAAGAAAGACCTGAGTTTTCTAGATTGCAATCAGATATATTGAATGCTCCAGAGGGAAATAGACCTTTTGATGTAGTGGCAGTATATAAGATTGATCGTTTTGCTCGAAAGTTAAAAGTTCTTTTAGATGTAATAGATTTCTTTGATGAGAAAGATATTCAGTTTATTTCAGTGAATGAAAGTATTGATACCTCTACTCCATTTGGAAGAGCAATGCTGGGCATTATTGGTGTAATTGCAGAGTTAGAGATAGAAACATTCAAAGAACGATCGAGGGGTGGTAGAGAGGCTGCTAATAAGATTGGTGTAGTTATGGGTGCTACTCCTAAGTTTGGGTATATAAAAGATATTGATAAAAAACTCGTTGTCTTAGAAGAGGAAGCTAAGGTTGTAAGGATGATTTTTGATAAATATGTAAGTGAGCAACTATCACCTCAGGCTATTGCAGACTATCTGGTTCAAGGAAAGTATTTATCCCCAGATGCATCTGCAGTTAAAAATAAAAAAAGGAAGGGATCAGTCAAAAAGAAAAATGATCCTTGGTTCTGGAGATCTGAGAAAGTGAGAGCTATTTTAAGTGATGAGGCTTATCTTGGTAAATATTATTATGACAAGATAAAAAATAATAGGGTTATTCCAAAGTCTGAATGGAAATTATCACCTCATAGACATCAAAGTATTGTAGATACTTTTACCTTTAATAAGGCTCAGTTAATGCTTAGTAAAGCTAAGTCGTTTTCCAACAGTAAAAACAAAACGAAAGATAGTCATTTATATTTATTATCTGGTTTACTTAAGTGTGATTGCTGTAGAGATGATGTTGGCAATGAAAACTTAATGACTTGGACCGGAGATAGAAAGAAGATAAAAAAAGGCAAAAAGACATCAATCAGCTATTCATATAAGTGTGGAAGAAGAAAAAAGACAAAGCATTCACAGACCTGTGGTACTGTCCCTATCCCGGCACAACAGCTAGAAGAGTATGTGGTAGAGATTGTAAAAGGACTTATCAATAACCCCGATGCTGTATATGAATATTATCAGCAATTGAAATCTACTAAACTAATGATCAAAAAGTTAGTGACAGAGAGAAAGCGTTGGATTAAATTGATTGAGAATATACCAGGTGTTAAGAAAAGGTATAAGGAACAACATACAGCTGGAATTATTGATCTATCTTCCCTTAAGAAGAGTATAAAAAGGTGTGATCAAGACAAAAAAATATATCAAAAAAAGATTGATGATTTGGACCATCAGATATCTCAGAAGAGTGTTTCTAAGAGTTATTTAGCTACATTAAAATTATTTAAGCCACAGTATGTGAAGTCATTGGAAAAGATGTATAAAAACCAACAAGAGGTCTTTGATATTATCCATATGCTAATAGATAAAATCATTGTTTACTCACGACCTGTGAGAAAAACAGATAAGATTGCAGGTAGAAAAACAGATAGAAAAAGGTTTATACCCAATAAAATAGAGATTGAACTTAAACTACCTCAGGAAATTCTTAATAATCTTGCCACTGGGTTCGGGGTCAAGATTGATAATTTGTGAGTCAGCTGGGATTCGAACCCAGGACACCCTGCTTAAGAGGCAGGTGCTCTAACCGACTGAGCTACTGACCCACGTTTGTATTGTTATATTAACAAAAGAGTATTATATCAACATCAATATGATTTTTCCAGGTCTGGGAGGATGTATCTTTGGTTTGGGATGATTTTTCCAGATCTGTTTCAATTTATCTTTGTTCTGAGTATGATTATCTAGATTTAAGTTGATCTATCTAGATTTGAATTGATTTATTCTGTGTGCGCCAGGAGGGACTCGAACCCCCGACACGCGGTTCCGAAGACCGCTGCTCTAATCCACTGAGCTACTGGCGCAATTATTTTTTACCTTTGTATTTTACCATTTTGTTGCATTAATAGTTATATCTTACTTTTTCTTCAAGTAGGTATTATAATTAACTATTATGAACATAAAATATTATCCGTTGATTAATAAAGCATTAGAACTTTTTAAAATAAAAGAAGGATTGTCATCATTCAAGGTCAAAGACGATCATTCTTTTTCAATTCCTTTTATTACAGTTGCCAGAGAACCAGGAAGTGGTGGAGCACCAATTGCCAAAGAAGTTGCAACTAAATTAGGATTTGAATTTGTTGATGAACAAATTATTGATCAAATTGCTAAATCAACCAAAAAAAGAAAAGAAATTATTAAGCAAATTGACGAAAAAGCCAGAACAGGAATTGAGGACATAATTCATGCTGCTCTTAATCGCGAGTATGTTGATGACTTGAAATACACTCAAGAATTATTTAAAGTTATTTTAACTTATGCATATAAAGGAAAAACTGTAATTTTAGGTCGTGGGGCAAATTTTATTACACCTTTTGCAAGAGGTTTACATGTTAATATTACCGCTCCTTATAAAGTCAGAGTTCAGCGTGCAATTGATTATGAGGGTCACACAACAATAAAGGCCAAAGAAGTTATTGCAAAAATTGAAAAAGAACGTCATGATTTTGTAAAACAATATCTCAAAAAGGATATTAACAAACCTAATTCGTATGACTTAGTTTTGAATACTACTTATTTTAGGGTCAATGAAGCTAGTGACGTAATTATTGAAGCGTTATATCAAAAATTTTCCAAAACTTTACAGCATGGTTCTTTAAAGCCAAAATAAATTGTAGATTAATAATCTATGCCGAAGTGGCGAAATGGTAGACGCGCACGTTTCAGGTACGTGTAGAGAAATCTATGGAGGTTCGACTCCTCTCTTCGGCACAAATATTTTCAGGAGTGCTTTAATTAAAGATGATTTTGTTTTATAATACAGATCTTAAATGACTTGATCATGCCCAGGTGGTGAAATGGTATACACGTACGCTTGAGGTGCGTATGCCGAAAGGTGTGGAGGTTCAACTCCTCTCCTGGGCACATTTGGACTCTTAGCTCAGTTGGTAGAGCGCCCGGTTTACATCCGGAAGGTCAGAGGTTCGAGCCCTCTAGAGTCCACAGAGGTTTTTGTTTATTATTTGTTGTACAATAAACAAACTTGCCAAGCTAGCCAAGTTGGTCACGGCGCATGTCTGAAAAACATGAGATTCAGGTCCGATTCCTGAGCTTGGCACAAATCAAATTGTGTAAAAATACTCCCTTTATTGGGAGTTTTTTTATATGAAAAATATAAATTTGTAATTCAAAAAGCAATATTTTATAATGAGCCTAGATGTAAAACTACAATGCAAGAGGTTTCATTGGCGATTTTATATGATACGCAGTCTGTGCCCAAGCCCATATCCAAATATGTTTTGTTGAGTAGTTGGGTATTATGAATTTCACTATTTCTCCAAGCTTCAAAGACTTGCCATGGTGAATTTATTCCAGCAGACAGATTCTCCCCAGCTGTCTTGAATTCGTATCCAGAAGTTCTAAAAAGATACCATGATTCCACATTTTCAGGGTCTGAATGTCTAAAATAATCATTTTCAATCATATCCTGAATTTTTTTTCCAGCGCTAATCTCTAAAGATTTATTGATAGAAAGTGGAGTTAGATTATTCTCTTTTCTATATGAGTTAATCAATGAATACAATTTCATCGTTTCAAATACAATTTGTTTCGACTCAGCTGTGTTTATTGGCGAACTGATTTTTTTAAGATCAGTATCTTCAGTAGCTTCACCAAGAATTTTTACGTCTTCTCCAGTAGGATTAAGGGTTTTTTCAGTTTCCAATGTCTCACTTTTGGGTTTTTGTTTGGTAATTTCTTTGGTAGTTTTTGTTGGTCTATATGTTTGTAGATAAAGTATTGTTGAACCAATGATAAAAGCAATAAATAAAGTAAAAATAAATAAGTGGATTTTTTTCATGCTAGTTTATTGTTCTATTTTACACTAATTAATATAGTTATTCACAATAAGACACTTCGAGTGTACAATAAGTTTTGTTATTTTAGAGAATTTTTGCGGGAATAGCTCAGTGGTAGAGCGCCTCCTTGCCAAGGAGGAGGCCGCGGGTTCGAACCCCGTTTCCCGCTCATTAGGGGAATGAATTGGAAAAAAAAGAGAATTATCCCCGTCTTTCAGCATATTCTTAGGTTCGAGCGGACTGTTTTCAGGATTTCTTGATTTTTCGAGTAGTTTTAAGAACATAAATGCTTTTTCAGCGGTAATTCGGACTTTTTTATCCTTTAGCTCTAGGTTCGAGCCAAGTATCCTTAGTATCACTCTTCTAGCCTCTGGGTTGTGTTTTGCAGCATCAAATAGCAAAGTTAGCTTTGAAGCAAAGTGCAGTGTCTCTTCCATAACAGCAGTCCAAGAGTCAATGCCGTCACCCTCAATTGCCTTCTTAGTTTGAGTCTCTTCGGTAAGGAGTCTACTTTTTTCTTTTTGGTATTCATCCTCGCTTATTAAGCCTTCAATTTTCATTCCATATAAATTCTTTTTCTCAATAAGAATACCGTCAAGTTTTTTAGTTAATTTGCCCTTTTGAATTCTTTCAAACTCAAACTCCTTCTCATTTCTTCTCTTTAAATTAGCCCTTACCCATTCAACCAGATCAGGCGATATTTCAAGATCTTCTACAAACATTTTGACCTGATCTTCTAACTTATCGGCATTAAGAAACGGTTGACTACAATTACCACTTTTTTTAGTACACCTAGCATAAGCAAAAAACTGAGACTTACCATTTTTGTACTTACGAGTATGAACTTCAGCGGTAATAGATGCGCCACACTCGCCACACTTTAGGATTCGCATGAAATAAAAGTTGTTGTTATTTTTTATAATGTTCTTCCTACCATCAATAATATTTTGGACTCGGTTAAACTCACTAATAGTAACCATTGGTCTATGCTTTCCCTTATACCTTTCACCCTTGTACTCAAAAAGACCTGTATAGAAAACTCTTCTAAAAAAACGAAAAGCCTCTGTAGTACTAACAGCTTTACCTGTTCTAGTACTTCTCAAACCTAATGCAGTAATTTTTTTTAGAGAACTTTCAACAGTTTCATCACCAGTCAACATTAACTCCCACCATTTTCGACACAAATCAAATCTTTCTGGATCCGGCAGAATTTCCTTTTGACCTTTTGGTTTGATGTGATCATTAAGGTATCCCATTGGGGCTTTTCCTGGTTTCCAACCCATCTGAAGTTTTGTATTTAGCCCGCGCTTAACATTGTCAGAGAGATCTTTGCTAAACTTTGTTGCCATACCAAACTCAATAAAGAGAAAAGTCGAATTATTTCTGTCGTAGTCCATAGATGGAGTGACTATTTTTAAATCCTCATAATCAACTTTATCTATCAAAGTTCCGCCTTCTTTTGCGTTGCGACATAACCTATCAGCTTTCCAACATAAAACCCTACTAGCTTCCCCATTTGCAAGTCTTGAAAGGAGAGCCTTGAACTCAGGTCGTTTGTCTGGACGTTTTGCTGACTTACTCTCTTTATAGACCCCAAGAACAACTAGTCCTTTATCTTCGGCCAATTCAAGGCATATGTTTTCTTGGTCGTTTAGTGAGAGGATTTGACGATCTTTATCTTCCGATGATTTTCTGCAATATATAAAACAAGTATTGGTCATATTTCTAGAATTACTATTTTCCTTTAACCGCTATAGGTTGTTGTTGATGTTAACTCTTTCCCGCCTTGAATCAAGTCGAGCTGCAATTAAATAGTCAAACATATTTAAAAGTGCTGTCGCTTGTTCAAAGGCTTCATCATCGCTAAGTTCAATAGAGTAATCTTTTCGGGCAATCTCTTTAAATTTATCAAGTTCTTCTCTTGTAATTAGAGAATTTGTAAGAACCAGTTTATTTTGCTCATTTGATGATTTTTTTGTGGCAGTTTCTGTCATTTCTAACTCTTAAAGTACAGAAACCGGTGATTTAGCTCAATAAACTTTGTGTGTAATATTGTTCACTTATGTAAATAAACACGCAATTTATGTAAATAAGTGCATACTACAGCCAACCAAATTTTGTTAATATGAATGTATGGCACAGTTCTTTAAGCAAGAAAGCAAGCAACCATTCTCATACCCAACAATACAAACAGTCAAAAAGAAACCAAATCACACGAAGTGGTGGATTTTGGGGGTAATAATATCTATTGGAGTAATCTTAGGTATATACCTATTGAGATAAACAAATACCAAGTTATTGGCTTAAACGAGATCGAATTTTTTCTTCTATTTGAGTGAAGTTTGCTAGATCTTTAGTTTCAACAACCAATAATGCTATACCGTTCTCGTCCAATGCTTTCTGAACAAATTGATCCCGAGCTTTTCTTGGACCCCATTTATGCGATTGATCATTTAGCTCAATAACTAGTGATGGCGTAAACCCTTCTTTTTCAAAAAGAACAAAGTCAACGTAGAGTTTATTTAGCCATTCAAACTTACCCTGCATATCTCTGGCATCATCCTTTACCTGAAGCATGGTTGATAAATGAAGTTGAGGAAAGATATGATAGTTCTCGGCAACACTTGAAGAATTGAGTAACGAAAAGAGTTTTTTTTCACTATTCGATAAAAAAGTAGCCTTTTTAGTGTAAGGTTGAAATTCACCTTGAATCCTAAGATTTTTATTACGCTCATCCTGAAATTTGATATACGAGATGATGAATGCAGAAAAGAAAAAAAGTATGAAAGCGATAAGGATAATGGTGGTAGTCATATATATAAATATATCAGTCTGGTAAGCTTCAGTCCAAGCGATTTTTATTGACTAAGTGACGATATTTTGGTATATTGCAGGTACCGAATGACCTCTGCGGTGAAAGTACCTTTTTAGGGAGCGAATGTCGGCATCAGAGATGATGATCCGTCTTGGCCACAGAGGTCGCCCGAAAGGGTTTTTAGTAAGGCTTCCACAAATCTTCTTCTCTTTTTTTGATCAACTTATAGAACGAATCGTCCTTTCGGTTATATTTTCTGTAGATAGCACCACAGACCATATCGGCTAACTGAAGCAAGTTATTGCTTTTGGAATCTTTATGCCGAATTTTCCCAATCAATTTGTTCATATCAGTGTTCAACCTTTTTCTTAAGTAACGATTAAAATCAACAACAAATGATTTGTTGGTCCTATCAACGAAAAGAGATGCATTATGAATTCGCTTTTCTGCTCTCAAAAATAGTTGGTCAGTAACAAGCATATAAAGGCTATCTATAGGGTTTGAAGGATCTAATTTCTTAAGAGCCGATTTATCTACAACAACTGATCTATATCTAAAGTCATGACGGGACATCTCCTTTAAGAATGCCACTTTTTCCTTCTTGCTGGTTCCTGTACTAAATTTAAATTCTTTTTTGGAGTGAAATTTTAAATCTTTTTTCAATTGATTTATTGCATTGTTGGTTGTTTCTGCTGACTCTAGATTATCAAAAATCACGATCGTAAGTACAAAATAATTACTAGATGTTCTCTCAAAATTAAATCCGGTGTCGCCGGATTCGTCCATAAAAATAAGCATTGCTAGTGGCATAGACCCCCCTTTAAAACGACATCTCTACCAAACTCAGTGAAGTCAACTGAAATATTAAAATAATCTGCAATTGCTTTCGAAGATAACTTTTTCTTTTGCTTTAAAAGCTTTCTGGGTAAAAGTAGTTCTGCTGCAAAACATTGAGCCTCATGTTCTTGCTTAAATGTACAAAACTGATCATTGGCTTCAAAGTACAAGTGGTTTCCCTGATGAAGGAAGTGATGTCCTAAGGCATGAGCAATTAATTCACGTTGTTTTTCTGGATCCATATTTTGATCGATGCCAATGCTGTCACCAAGATAAACTTCCTTTACTCTTCCATGAAAATCCCACTCATCTAAAATAAGATTCTCACCATCGACTATTGTCTGTAAATTTATGGGGGCAGTAGACAGTTTATACTTTCGTAAAATCTGTCTAGCCCTTTTTTGGGCTTTTGTCATATTTTTGGTTTCTTCTAGACTTTACAAATTCAATGTAGTCCAGAACTGATTCTCTTTCACCAGGAGTCATATCCTGGACTTCTTTCAACATTAAAGTAAATGTTGCATCTTCTTTGACCTTCTTGTTTGTTTTATCCAAGTAGCCAGCCTTATTGAGCAAAAGCTCATAAGGAATTTTGTAAACGTGAGCCAATGCCTTGAGTTTGAACGGCGATGGGTGAAGATACTTATCAGCCTCCAAGCTCGAAAGATATCCTCGTGAGATTGCCGACTGCTCTGACAGTGTATCGGCTTTTATAAGTTGCTTAATCTCATCAACCACCGCACTCATGGTAAAACCCTTAGCCTCTCTCAAACTGCTCAGGTATTTCCCAACTGTAGCAAAGTCATCGGGTCCCTGAAATTTGGTTTTAGGATTTTGGTCTCTTTTCATGATGATTATTTTTTTTATCTAATTTTTATTGTAGCAAATACTGTATGAAATGTAAGAGATTTCTTACTATAATGACATTAGTTTACATAAATGAACATAAATCATCATAAAGTTTATTGAGCTAAATTACAACAGTCTGTACTTTGGTATTAAAGATGACAAAAACTGCCCAGGAAAAAACAATTTACATCAATAAAGACAAGAGAGTTAACAGTGAGCTCTTTGATGAAATAAGGCTTACCAAAGGGCTCTCTAGGTTTCAATTGGCAATAGATGTTGAGCTCTCCCCCCAAACAGTTAGGCGTGTTTTAGTTGCCGGCGGTGACCCAAGACCTTCAACAGTAAAAAAGATTGGAGATTACTTAGATATTCCAGCAAGCAAATGGTACATCGAGCGCGAACCCGTAGGACATGAAAGTGTTTCTGAAAACAATAACAGCTAGTCACGATTGTAACGCCTATGAATAAAGGTCTAACCAAATACCAAGATGAACAAAGTAGTCCGCATCAACTACACGATTATAAATCACGAGGCCAGAGTGCGGCTTGGTCTGACAATCAACGAGTATTGCGTGTTCGACCTAATCCATAACCTTGCCAGCAATCCTAAGAATGCCCAAATGGGATGGTGCTATGCCAGGAAGGAAACGCTTGCCGGCTATCTTGATTTAGGTCGAGCAACTGTATTTCGAGCTATCAAAAAGGGATTAAGCATAGATCTCCTTGAGAAGCATCCAGATCAGCCAGCTCTACTCAAAGCAACCAGTAATTGGTTCGACTCAGTAATGATTAAAACTGAGTCTCAATATGAGACTAACAGTCTCAAAGTGAGATCCCAAGAATCTCAAAGTGAGACAAATCTAAGTATCAAAATGAGAGCAAACAAAGATATAGACAAAGAAATAAACAACGATAGTGTTCGTCAAAAAAATTTAATAAATGGAAACGGTGTGGCGGCTATTGGGGATGTGCTTAATCAATACCAACTTCCAGATCAAATTAATAGTCAGATTAAGCATGAATGGCAAGTAGAAGCTATTAGGCTTTGGAGTCAGCTCGGGTTAAACGGTAGTCCAAGTCAAGAATTCGCCAAACACATTAAGCGAGCATTTACAAAAAATCAACAAGGTCGTCTGGCTGTAGCACTGTCCTACTGCAAGGATGCGGTAGGAGTTCGTGATATTGAGAAATTGTTCTACTGGCGGTGTGCCAATGAAGCTATATGAGAAAAATAATATTAATACCACTAATGGTCACTGCAATGTTCTTGGGGAACATGACTTTAGGATTTCCCTTCAGACATGACGAAGGTGAGTTAATTTCTCCTATTCCTGACTCTACACCACTTCCAACACTGACTCCGGATACTAGTTCTTATGTAAAAGACTTTCGCCTAAAGGCCGTTAAAGAATTGTTGACCGAAGTCGACAGTCCACTCAGTGGCGAAACTTTAGTAAGTTGTGCGGATGATAATCATGCCGACCCATACGTTCTTGTAGGCATTAGCCGGATAGAAAGCACTTTCGGGAAAAAAGCTTGTGGAGGAAATCCCTTTGGCTGGGGCAGCTGTCGAATGGAATACATCAGCTTAAATGATTCTTGCCAAGATGTTGCAAGTGGAATTACTACACTGAGTTACTACAAAAAGTATCAACAAAGCGGTGATGTTACTGATCTGGCAAGAGTTTATTGCCCGTCAAGTTCAGGCTGCAATACAGAGCATTGGATTGAAACTGTCGATAGCACCAAGACTGATCTTCAGGAACGAGAGCTGGTTTTATCAATTGAGGAACTGGCAACGCTAACCCCATCGGATAAATCAATTAGAGAGCTTGAGGTAAATTCCTTGGCTCTTAAGAGTCATTCAGAAACATCAACAGGAATTACAAAAGAAGTAATAGAAATATTGATCAAGGCAAATCAAAAAGCCTTAGCAAACGCACAACATGAATTATGAAATTTATAGATTTATTTGCTGGCATAGGAGGATTTAGATATGGACTTGAAAAAGCCAGCCCGAAGTTTAAATGCAAATACTCAAATGAATGGGACAAATATGCAAACCAAGTCTACAAAAAACACTATCAGGAGTGTGATTCAAGAGATATCAGGTCTGTCGACACAGCAGAAATACCAGACCACGACCTTCTCTGTGCTGGTTTCCCTTGTCAATCGTTTAGCATCGCCGGAAAAAGATTGGGGTTTGAAGACACCAGGGGGACTCTCTTTTTTGAAATCGCTCGGATTCTCCGAGACAAAAGACCCCGATATTTTCTACTTGAAAATGTTAAAGGGCTACTTAGTCATGACCAAGGAAAAACTTTCCAGACAATACTTGGGGTTCTCTCCGACCTGGGGTACGAGTATCAATGGCAAGTTCTTAACAGCAAAAATTTCGGAGTTCCCCAAAATAGGGAGAGAGTGTTCATTGTTGGACATCTTAGAGGAAACAGTAGACCCAAAGTATTTCCTATCGGAGAAAGCTACGCAGTTCTTAATAAGAAGAAGCCAACAAAACAAAGAATCGGGACGAGGGTTTCGAGCACGATTGATGCCCGTTATGGGTCCTTGCGAAATTCAGGAGAAACCTACCTCCACTACATAGGAGGCATTACAGGAAAAAGAAATATGTGGATCAAAGACAAAAAACAACATAGCAGAAACTTTAGTCAAGGCCAGCGAGTATATGCGGCAGATGGTATTGCTTCAACCCTTGCTGGCAATGCTGGCGGGCTTGGGGGGAAAACAGGTTTGTATGCCATACCAGTCTTAACTCCAGACAGAAAAAAGAAGCGTCAAAACGGTCGCCGTTTCAAAACTCATGGAGAGCCAGCCTTTACTCTCACCAGTCAGGATAGACATGGAGTATTTGACGGCTTAAAAATCAGACGACTAACACCTACTGAATGCGAGCGCTTACAAGGTTTTCCAGATGGCTGGACTGAGGAATTAAGTGACACTCAAAGATACAAGTGCCTAGGGAATGCGGTAACAACGACAGTAATAACTGAATTATCCAAATTACTCATAAAGGAGGTGAGCTACTTATGAAGCCAGGACAAAAAGGATTAATTTCCAAAAATCCTAAATATCACTTCGAAGGCACTAAAAACGACCAAGATGGCAATAAGGTCTATATGGTCCTCGATTTAAAAACAAACAAAATACTTGAATGGAATGAGAAAACTTTCAAGAAAAATGAATCTCAAGTTGAGTACTAAAAATATGATTAAAACAAAACCAGAATTACTAGAAGAAATATATAACACAGTTCATGAGGAAATTATCCGCATGGAGATTGCAATTGCAACCTTAGACGATGTTCCAGATGACAAAGTTATTGAGACAGTAGTCAAAAGATCTCCCCTTGGTGCAAGAGAAGAAAACTTAACCAAGAAGGATATTTTAGCCAAATATTCTGAAGATATTGAAAAACGAAACAAAGTCTTAAAGATTATTAAAAAAATGCTGGACAAGGATAGCAACTGAAGTCATGAACCAAAAGAAAACAAAGATGCTTAAAAGACTTGCTAAGAACTATGGCATTCCGTTTGGTGTGATGAAAAAACGATATGCAAGCCTAGATAAAGATCAGAGAGAAAAGCTGGCTAAAGAGTTGAAAAGAATCAACAGAAATAGTCTATGAAAAATTTTATACACCCGTTATTAAAAGAGGGATACATCTCAAGAAAACTGCAAAATGAAACACAGAAACGAATTATTCCCTTAATGCCAGCAGACGGTTTGAAAATGCCAATTTATCTACGTCTATTTCTAGAGCTTAAGGTATTTATTAAAAAAAGATTGAAACAATTATGAATGAAAAAACATACCCAACCATACAGATAAGCTCACTCAAATTTGCTGAGTACAATCCTCGAAAAGTCTCTCGGGATGTTATAGAGCAACTCAAAAGGTCACTTACAGAATTTGGGTGTCCGGTCCCAATTGTAGTGAATACCTACAAAGGTAGAAATAACATTATTGTAGGCGGAGAAAAGCGAGTGCGGGCAGCAACAGAGCTTGGTTGGACTGAGATGCCTTACTCTACTGTCTCGTTAACTCTGGAAAAAGAAATGGCACTTAACTTGGCACTAAATAAAATTGAGGATCAATGGGATGAAGAAAAACTAGCTCAAGTGATAACAGACTTAACACAATCTGATTTTGATATTTCAATTACGGGTTTCAATGAAGTTGAGGTGAGCAATCTTTTAGATACCACAATGCTCCTAGAAGCTCCAGAAGAAAAACCTTGGGATACGGTGGAAGAAATTAAACAAATAACAGACCCAATTTCTAAATATGGAGAGGTATACCAAATTGGTCCCCATCGGCTTATGTGTGGCGATTCTACGAACCCAGAGGACGTAAAAAAACTAATGGGCGATAAATCTGCAGACATGGTGTTCACAGATCCCCCTTATAACGTTGCTCATACCAGCAAAGAAAAACAGGGCAAATTCCATACTGAAAAAGGAATTATTCTTGGCGATGACCAAAATGAGGAAGACTTCAAAAAATTCACCTACGGATTTTTTACAACTATGCACGAGGCTCTTAAATCTGGAGGAATTATTTATGTTTGCACTGGCTACACCTCCTACCCATTGTTTTACTACCAAATGCTTAATTCGGGGTTTGTATTTAGTAGTGCCATTGTTTGGGTTAAACCCTCTTTTGCAGTTGGCTGGAGCGACTACAAAAAACAATATGAACAGATTATGAAAGGTAAAAAAGGTAAAGGTAAAACCAAAGCTGAGGGAATTATTTACGGATGGAAGCAAGGAGAAAAGCACGTCTTTACTGGAGAAACTAATGAAAGTGATGTCTGGAATATGCCAAGAAAGGCAGTAACTGAGATGGTCCATCCAACAGAAAAACCTGAATGGCTGATTATGAAGGCAATTAAAGGCGGTAGCAGGCGCGGACAAATCATTCTCGATTTATTCGGAGGCTCAGGAAGTACTCTTATGGCTGCACATAAAGTAGGTAGAGTTGCCTACCTTATGGAGCGAGATGAAAAGTTCTGCGACCTAATCCGCAAAAGAACTCAGCGTCTCAAATTGAATTAAATATGGCAGCTAGAAAAAAGAAAAAAACCACAATTAAGCTGGCAACTACCAAGTTGCCAGGAGAAAGCGAACAGCAGTACGTAGCTTGGTTATTGTACTGCGATTCTGGAAGTATCGATAAACTCCTTCACCTCTGGGAAGGACTTCACCAAGGCTTCACTGAAACTTCACCGGAATTCATTGGTCTACGAAGCCGGTTGGGAGATCTTGTAAGCAGAAGAACACTTGCTTCATGGTCAAAGAAATTTCAATGGGTTAAGCGCCGAGACATGAAGTTGGCAGAAGACCTGACAGCCTTACGAGAAGAAACTCAGCGTATTGCTACAACAAGAAAGCACAAGGTTGCAGAAGCTTTCAAACGATCAATTGACTTGAAAATAAAACAACTTCGTAAAGGTGAGGCCGTCTCAACAAGTGACGTAAAAGCATTGTGGGAAATGCTACGAACTGAACTAGGACTATCAACAGGTAAGACTGAGATCTCACACAAGATAAATGAGGACGATCAAGTACCACCTACTCCAGAAGAAGATGAACTAGGAAAAGAAATAGATCAAGCAATAAAGAATTTCTATGACAAAAAACGAAGAACACCAGAAAAATAGCATTTTGTTTTGGATCACAGAAAACAAAATTAAGAATGAGAATGGCAATCCTATTGAGTTTGAGGATCACCGTTTTATGCTTGATGTGTACTCCGACAGAACTGCCGTCCAAGTGATACGGAAGGGTTCTCAGGTAGGAGCAAGCACAATGGAGATCCTACGAGCCTTTCATGCGGCTAGATTCTGGGGAATTAACCAGATATACACTCTCCCCACAGTTGATGATGTCAACGAATTCGTCAAAAGCAAAGTAAACCGATTGGTTAAAGTTAACCCCTGCATCCTACAGGGAGTTAGTTCAAAAGACGTTGACTCTATCGAACAAAAGCAAATAGGTAAATCATTCTTATTTTTCAAAGGCACATTCACCGAAAAAGAAGCTATCATGCTCACCTCAGATCGAAATATCCATGACGAGCTAGATAAATCGAAACCAGAAGTGGTGAGAGATTACACCTCTCGTATGGGTTATTCAAAAATAAGAAGCCAACATTTTTTCTCTACACCCACCACTCCAGACTTTGGCGTAGATAAAATATTTGAAGAATCAGATCAAAAATATTGGAGATTTAACTGTCCATACTGCAACCTCAGGCAACATATGGAGTGGGAAAAAAACGTGGATGAAGATCGTGGAATATATGTTTGTCAGAAATGTCGAAAAGAAATAACCCCTAGACAAATAAATGACTTAGGTAGTTGGGAAGCTAGATATCCAGGAAGAACAACATCTGGTTACTGGATAAGCCAAATGCATTGCCCTTGGAAAAGTGCCGCAGACCTAATAAAAGAGAAAAAAGATGCAGACGATGACACCTATTTCTACAATTTCGTTTTAGGATTACCTTACTTATCCAGTGAGCAAAAAATACCCTCAAGTTTATTTATTCGTAATTTAACCGATGCAAAGGTAGATTCTTCAGAAGATTTCAATGTAATGGGGATTGATACGGGAATGGGATCCGGCAAAGGCAACCATGTCATGATAGGAAACAAACGAGGTATTTTCTGGATTGGTGTCCTCCAAGATCATGAAGGTGTTGATAGATGGAAGCAAACCAGTGATTTAATAAAATTCTTCGATGTAAGAGTAATTGTTATTGATGGGCAACCATATACCCAAGAAGCCTTTACTCTGGCTAAAGAATTTCCATACAGAGTCTATCTAAGCTGGTTTAAGGATGATCCAAAAATGCTTGAGGTTGTTAGGTTTTTTGACGAGAAAGAAGGCAAGGATGCAGCTTTTGAAGATGAAGTAAAGGTTCTCTCTTCCAGAACTAGAATCATGGACGAAACCATTTCTTCTCTTCGCCAGGGCAACATAAAGTTTGCTGTCTCTCCAGACCACCCAGCATTCAAAGAGTTAATAAAACACGCTCAGACAATGTATGCCAGAACTGTTACTGACAAGCTTGGGCAATCAAAGCGTGAGTGGGCAAACACGGGCCCTAACGATTTCTGGTTATCACTTATTTATTGGCATATAGCTTTAAAAAAAAGAATGAAATATGAGCCAAACAAATAAACAAACTACCAATCCAGTAGCTCTCAGTAAAGCTGAAAAGAAAATCATCGAAGATATACGCCAGGTGAAGTTTGGTAGGGTTGAAATTTTTATACAAAACGGTAAGCCTTTCAGAAAAGAAGTGACCGAACAACGAAGGATTATGCCAGAAGACGGGGGTAGTGCTGGTGAAAGTATCAAAAAGCAAAGCGCTGTTGAAGTTTAGAAATTTGACTTCTTGAGGAAGTTGATGATAATTGCTTGTTAAATGAAAAATAAACCTAAAGTATTAGCAGAATATAAAAGTCTTAAAGAACAATGTGAGTCTTTAATTAACAATATTAATCAAGGGCTTAACAGTCACCTTAAAAAGAATGAGAAACCAACCTATGCTCATGTAGGTGATTTGCACTTTATAAAAGATCAACTTGAGGGAATATCAAAATTTATAAACTTATGAAAAAACAAGAAAACTATGCCGACCCAAAACTAGAGAAACGCCTTGCGAATTTTTTTGGAATCGTATACGTCATAGTAATCATACTTCTAGCAATCAATGGACTATTATGGCTACTCAGATAACAAAAAATGACTTTATGGCATACTTGAGAGTGCAGAGATCAGGTAAGACTAATATGTTTGATGTGAGGACGGTTAAGGATTTATCTGGTCTATCACGAAGCAAAATATTGGAAATAATGAAAAACTACAGTAAATACAAAAACCACTATGAATAGCACTACCCAAGATAACAACACCGATAAAGAGAAAATAAGAAAACTAATACTAAAAAAGGTTAATCAGGCCGATAAATTAGTCTCCGAAGTGAAAGTGCTAATGTTACAAATGGGCCTACTTCAAGAAAAAGAGTCTTGACCTCCCTCTAATTCACTATTTTTGGTTATAATTGTGTAAGAATGTAAAGGAAATGTTACTTTTCTTATACCGTCCCGTTTACTTAAGTAGATAGGTGGGACGGGACCAACTAAACCATGAAGAAGCCACCTTTCGAAAAAGTAGTCAGCGACTACATCAGACTAGTATATTTTTTTGCTAGGAAGTCTTTGTCCCAACCGGATGACATCGATGATGTTGTCCAAGAGACATTTTTGAAATCTATGAGAGCATATGACAACTTTGATTTTAAGAGTGAAGGACAATTAAAAAGTTGGTTGCTCACTATTTGTAGACACGTAATAACCGATATGTTTAGAAAAAACAAAAACCACCTTTCAATAGAGCAAGACAATATCCAACTGTTTGATGATAGTGATGTCGAAGACTTACTGGATGCTGAGATTACCCAAGAGCAAGATGTTAAAAAAGTAAAACAACAACTGAAGAAGTTAAAGCCAGTAGAACAAGAAATTATTCGGCTAAGAGTAAACGAGGAAATGAGTTTTGGAGAAATTGCCAGTGCATTAGGCTCAAAAGAAGCCAATGTAAAAATGAGGTTTTATAGATCTATTGTTAAGCTCAAAGAGTCACTACTATGAAATTAAGAGCAGTAATAAAAGACCATTTCAACCAACAGGCCAAAAAAGATATCAGGCACATTAGTGCAGTGGAAAAACAGATACTGGCCAGAATACAGCGAGAAAAAGAGCTTGAAGAAGAATTAGAAGACTTTAAACCAACAAGATCATTCTGGTCGTTTCAGTTTCCCCTAGCCTTTGCAACAGTTGTTGTAATAGTTTTGTTTGTTAGCGTGCTTGGAAGTTCGACCGCATTTGCTAAATCTCCTATCATTGAAGCTTTGGTAAACCTAAGGAACGCACTACAAGAAGAATTGACTCAACTTTTAAGTAGTAACCCAGACTACAGAGATAAGGGTAGCCAAAGGTATAAACAAGCTCAAAATGAGTGGTGTTTAGTAAGCGCTCGTTCCCCAGAAGAACAGGAGATGGCAATTTCTGCTATAAGAGACTTCGTTGGAAAACCAGGGGCTGAAGTTGAGTATGAATGCGTTAACAGAAACCCCAATAATGCGGATGAGGAGGTAAAAACAGAAACGTATACGTTGGACTTTGATTACTTCGTAATAGACGTTAAAACAAACCAAATAATTAAAATGGAACCCTTACAAGGCACTTGGGGTGAAAGTGATGATGGTTCAATGTGGCATAGTCCTAAAAAGAATCTTGATTACACATACAGATATTCACTAAAGGAAACTGAAGAAATTGCTCGCAAGTTCCTAACAGACCACGAAAACTCAGTCGGTAAATTTGACCTTACCCAGTTTGAACTAAACAGTGTGTCAAAAAGTAACGAGGCAGGAAATACTACCTACTCAATCACATGGTCCAAAGAGGATACCCATATTAGTATTGTCTACACACAAGCGGGTCAGATGATAAGTTTCTCAAACGAGAAATTACAGTAATCGCCATAAACTCCCAGAGAAAAACAGAGCTTGACATTAGCAAATCATTCTGAAATACTTGTGGTATGAGAAGTAAGAAATGTAAGAGATTACTTACTAGATACCATCTCAATATGACCTTAATACCTTCCGCTTTTAGTTCTTCTCAAATCTTTCCTTCCCTTGAAACTCAGGTTACTAATAAGTCCTGGGTTTTTTTATAAATATACACCAGAAAGGAGGTGAAAAAATATGAAAGGAAAAGTCAAATTTATACTCCCTTCTCTCGCTCTAGCAGCGGTAGTCGTTGGAGTGACAGCCGTTTCTGCTCAGGGGCTAGATCCACAAGAAAGGTTAGACTCTCTCACTAACCAGATTAAAGAGATCGCTCAACAAGCAGATGCTAAAGGTAATTTGGAAACAGATCAACACGGTGAAGTTGCATTCACTGGTAACTCTGCTAAACAAATTGACCAGCTACGTAGAGAAGCGTCAAATGCCAAAGAGGAAACTTTGGCTCGTCCAGCATCCGAAAGAGCTGGTGCCGTAGCAAGTATAAGAGCTTTTATGGACAATGATTCTCTCAATCCAGAATATGTCTCTACTTCTCGATCAAGCTATGACCACACAGTCAATGCTGAATTTTATCGAGTAGGACCCGATTATGTCGAGGTTGACATGAGGACCAATGAGATCATTCAATTCGGTCCAGCTCCTATGATGCCTGGGGATGAAGCTAAGGTGTACAACACCGATTCTAAATTCTCTAAGGAAGACTTAGAAGCACAGGCTCAGACGCTAATCGCTAAAATGGCTCCTGGAGCTGACCTTGGTCAGTTGGAAGCCAGCATTGGCGAAAAAGGCGGTACAAACTACTTCTTCAGATGGACAGACTCCTCTAAAGAGGTTGATGGTACCAAGCCATTTGTACAGGTCGGACTAACTGTCGGTGGCGATCTACTCAGCTATACCAATACGCTGAGTATTTAATAAGTGAGAGAAAAACAAAAAGAAAGGAGGTGAAAAAACTATGAAAAATCTTGGAAAGACACTATTAGGACTTGTTGTAGGTGTCTTCATGCTCGCCACCGGAGCATCGGCTGCCCATGCCCAAGTATACATTTATGCTAATAACGGAAGTTATTACGATGAATACGGGCCAGGCGCCTATTGGTACCAAGTAAATAATGAAGGTTATTGTTACGACAGTGGAAGCTGTAGTCCAACCTACATGAAATATACTTGGTCAGGCTGTAGTCTAAGCAACTATGCTAGGTGGAGGAATGACGCTGGCTCAGTGAACTGGGCAACGCATGATACCTACATTCCAGGTACAAATGCTACAAATGGGGCCGCTCCCTATACGCTGACGTACAATACTGCAAGTCAGTATCATTTTAGCATTAACCAGAATGCCTACTACGATTCCTGGGTCAGAACGGATCCATCAGACCCTTGGTGGTATGGCATTGTAAACATCTGGTTAGACGACAACCCTTGCAACGGAACGTCTAAGATCGGATTTGACGAGATGAAGGTTTCCTACTAAACATCTCGTCTTGAAGTCTAGCCCCCCTTTGTATAGGGGGCTAGATTGTTTGTCGGGATAATGTATGAAAAGTAAGAAAAGTTTGACTTTTACAAACTATCAATCAATAATTGTTGATAGAAACTATGAAAACGAAGATAAAGCACAACTATACCAAATGGATACTACTCTCTGGAATTGTAGTCCTCATTGGGCTTTTCATTATCTTTAGACTCAAACCCAATACTGACGATGTAAGATTTCAGCCTGTGGACTTAAGCACATGGGATGGAAAAACCGTCTCAGATTACTACAGAGAGAAACTGAGGATGTCGCCATACGAAGCCAGAGATGCTGCAGCTGTGGGAACAAGTTTCTATGTATCGGACTCTATGACAATCGATGCTCTTGTAAGCAACTTACACTACTATGGTCTAGTAAGGGACGAACAGGCATTAAGGTACGCTCTGGAGCATTCTAACGATAGCGTGCCAGGAAATAGTAATGCTCTAAAAATAGGAGCAGATAAAACAATCGATAGAGGCTACTACAGTTTAGGTTCAAACATGAACACATGGGAGATTGCAGACGTACTTCTTAACGAACCAAAAGAGTCTAAAATAGACTATGGATATATGTTCATGCCAGGGAAGCCTGACAATGAGAATTAAACGAATATGAAAAACAAAAGAACCAGACAACAATACGTCATTACATTCATAGGATTAATTGTCGTAGTACTTGGGTTTGTAAAAATAATTTCAGATAGAAATAGTTCACCTGCTAGTAACCAAGAACAGCACCCTTTAATAGTATCAACTCCAGATCCGAATCCAGAAAGAACACTCAATGATAATGAAAAGTTTGTAGCTCTCGCAAAAATGTATATAACCCTCCCTGAAGGTACGGAGTATCGAGAAGAAAGAACAGATGATCCTGGTAGACCAACAACAATTGGTTTTTATATTACAGGCGGATCTGAAGACGAACCGTACCAACTATATGGAGTGTACCAAGACAAAGATTTTGCTGAAGCAGGGCTTAAACAAGCTCAGAAGGAAATGGAGCAAGATAGCATCAATGAAACGTCTGTAGGCGGTTATAAGGGCGTTGAAGGGCTTGTAACAGGGCCCAAGGGCAAGATATCTAACCCTTATTCTTAAAGATGGCAAACTAATCAGTTTCTCAACCATACCATCAACTGAAAAGAATAAAGAAATCACTGAGCAAATTTTATCAACAGTAAGCTTCGACTAAGTGTTTTTTTGACTTTTTACCTTTATCCTAGCCAATAGAACTAGATACAAATACAGAATAAGAGTTGTATTGGCAAAATTACACTCACTTACCTTGATTTCTCCATGTGCCACCTTGTGACGAATTTTGTAGCCCATTGGCTCAAACAAAATAAATTTAATTTGCTGACAGAAATCCTCGCCAAATATATTTTTAAACTCGTCTGAGTCCAGATGATACTCAGAAAGGGTCGTGGTTCTAGTTGCAATATCCCTTTTTTTATCTAAAGAAACTATCTGAATTCCAAACCCTTGAGCTATATTTAAAAATAAACTCTCAAATTGGGGAACTAAAATATGCATTGCAGATACATAATCTTTCTCAAGATATCTATTTAAACCTACAAGTACAATTTTTCGCTGGTCAGAAGTAAATAGTTTAGATTCAGAAAAATAGTTAGTCAGCTTTTCAATGGTTAAATTTTCTCCAGTAGAGTCAGAATGTAAAAGCATATGCATTAATCTACCCAATGATAACTGATAAATTTGCTTTTGACTAAGATCGTACATCTGTATAAACCATGAGTATCCTGCAATTGAACCACCTCTCAAAGCGTGGCCAGCATCAGATACACTAGTCAAAGTTGCAAATTGATATGTAAGTGGCATATTTTTTTCAGATAGAGCTTGAACATCTCTTACTTTAGGCATAAAGTCTGAGTGCTGTCCTATAATTTTAAGTATCTTATTTATATCTTTTATTTTTAGTATTCCATCAAGGAAAGCTACCAGTGATTTATGTTGTTCATCGGTTAGTTGATACTGAAACTCATGCTCCTTGAAGTCATTGCCGGACTCAATTGACTTTTTATTCATCTCTACCACTTTGTTTTTGCAGAGCTTTATAGATTTAGAATCCTGAAGCTTGTCGGCTAATTCAAGAGCATCCTTGTAGTAAATAGCAGCACTAAAATAGGAACCATTTTCTTCAGCACTCTTTGCTTGAGAAATTAAATCAACTAAATTTTGTTGTCTATTTTTCATAATCATTTGAAACTAAAGACATAAGGTCGTCTTCTTGTTCGTAGGCCTTCAGTCTACCAGATACAATTCCCAACCGATAATGAATACCCTCACTCATTAAACGCCAATTGGTGGTTTCCAAAACGGACTTTATGGCTTTTTTAATAACATGAGTGCTGTCATATTCTTCCCGCTCCTCTTTGTTATCAGTGGCGCTAAACTCCACAATTACAAACTTACCCATTTCTGGTTTACTAAATTCCAAATCAGTATAACCAACGTCTGAAATAACCTTTGAAACCAAATCTTTCAGCTGTTTTAGTTTTAATTTTTTGAGTTTCTTCGCCTTTTGGAAAACAGGATCCTTCTCCTTTTTCTCTTGCTTTTTCCATTCTTTTACAAGGTACACGATTCCATCAAGGCTAGTAATAGCCTTGGGGCCATCTTCATCATTCAAACAAAACTCAGAACGATATTCCTCCAAAAGCTTGAGTTGTCTCTGTTCTTCTTTTTCTCTCGCAATACGTTTCTTTTTAGAATCAATGACATCTATTTCTTTGAATGAACATTTAGGGCAGTAAGTAATGATGGTCAGCTTTTCACCCTTTTTATCATACTTTGTTTCTAGATTTGCATCGCAGTCTTTGCACCTAGGACGTTCAAAATCCCAAGGAGAACCATCTTCATAGAAAATTTGTCTCTTTTGGCACTTTAGGCACTCAAACATGAAGGATACCTGCATATTGTCGTCATAGGCATCATGTAAAGTTTTTTCTATAACCTTAGTAGGAGAGTGACACTTGTCGCAGAGGATTCCGTCAGGTGCCTTGGCATTATCAATTTTCTCTTGCCGTTTCCGATCGGCTTCCATCCATTCTGAGATACGGTCTTTCTTATGGCGATACCTTTCGATTTTTATAACATTAACTGTGTAACTGCAGCATTTATGGACCTCTTTATCAAAATTAGTCTCGGGCTCTTTAGCTTTCAACTCGCCTCGATGTTGCTCCATTCCTTTACGCAAACGCCAGTACCAATCAAGACACTCCTCAATTGTGTGAAGATCATACAAGTCCTCGTAGTGCGAGTATTCTTGAAGGTAAACAAACATATTGTTTATTCATAGAACCAGAGGAAGTCTGGATCTACCTCTTTTATTTCAGGATCCCAAAGTAACCAACGTCCATCAACATCTTTAACGTCCCAATAGCCCTCGAAGTACTTATAAACAATTTCCTCATCAACGAAGTCCTTAGTTGACAGCTTGATAATTACCCTATTTTCTATTTCTGGGTCATCCTCGATTTTAATAACACTGGTGTCTAGAAGGGGTTCATACCCCTGTTTCCAGTAGTCAAAATCATAACCTTTCTTAAAATTATCTGACAGCAAATCAAATGCTTTCTCTAGTTTGCGAGCCTTGAGGTAGTTATAGAACGCTCTGACCGCCTCTAACGAGCTTTCCTCGGGTTTAAAGTCAATCTTCTGAACATCAGCCAATGGATCCTCTGCCGTGGCCATTTCAAGCCATTTTTGCTTAATTGAGTCGGAAGATATACCAAGGCCTAATCCAGATAGACCAGCTGTGTTTATACCAACTACCTCGCCACAAATATTAATCATAGGCCCACCGCTTACTCCAGGGTTGAGTGTGGTATCCGTCTGAAGATATTCAATACCAACGTCTTTAGATCTTCGGCGGCCTGAAAGTGATCCTTTGTTAACAGAAGCCTCTCCACTGAGTTGTCCACCTAATGGAAAACCAATTGCAAGCAACTCCTCTGCAGGATCAAGTTCTGATGGCTCACCCCAAGAAATAACAGGCAATTCTTTATTGATCTTTATTATGGCGAGATCTGCATTTTTATCAGCCATAAGCACTTCTGCTGTTTCGAATGAATTATCTGGTAAGACAACCTTCGGCGTGGGTTCAAACTCGATAACATGGAAATTTGTGAGAATTACTCCACCTGATTTAATAGCAAAACCAGATCCTTCAGCTTCTCCCCCGATGATTCTAACGACAGATTGACGAACTTTTTCAATGGAATCCTTTTCGTTGCAATCAATTTTTTCTGCACCGCCAAGCTTGATCTCAACTTTCTCCAGTCGTGCATTAGTCTCACCGAGTTGCTTGTTTGTATAGATCAAACCAAATAATAAGGCTAGTAGAATGCAAAATCTGACAATTGATGAAACATTATTCATTTATTTTATTTTAAGTTCAATCATGACTTATTACAGTTATTCATTAATAATTTCCCTCAATACCTCCAAAATTCGAACCATAGCAAATGTATCTAGAGTGCAATATTTGCTCAAATCCTCCATAATTTTATCTCGTTGATCTTGGTGTTTGTCTTCTAAAATAGTTTGGGTCCACATTCTCCTAGCAAGGAGTCCATTGCCAACATTGAGCTCCTTGTAACTTAACTCAGGAGCCAATACAGGCATTACTTTTTTAACTGATGCACTACCAAAGAAATCCTTATGGAAATACCACATCTCAGAGAATGGAATCATTAGATCATTTATTCTCTCGTTAAGTTCTGCCAAAAACTCTGAATATTCTGAGTATAGTGCGACCATGCGGTCATTGCATCCTTTTTCATAACTCATATTCCAAGTGAGAACAGTGCCTTCATTGCCAATATCTTGTGTGAGCTGACTAAGAAGTCTTGGCATCGGATTTGAATTCTCCGAATGCAGATATTCATGATGCTCGACTTCAGCATCTGGGGATTGAAGAACGTGCAAGGAATACTGAAATGGATAGTCTTTATAAGGGCTCATGCGATCAAATACGGGGACTACTGAGGACATCGTTTCATAATCAAAAAAGTAAAGTGGGTACTGAAAAGAATCTAAAAATTCTCTGATCTTTTCTTTATCTAAAATTGGCCTATCTTCTCTGGTGGTCTTTACTTGAGCAAATTGTTTTGGTCTTAGAACTAACTCATCAGGCACATCAGCTATCCTTGTTATGCCCACGTCCTCTAAACTAGCTATTTGTTCAGCACTAGGGTAACTAAGCTCGTAAATATTGTAGGGATCATTATTTGGTTTCAGTATCTTGTAGATATCCAGCCATTCTTGGAACCATTGAGAAACGCCAGGAATGTTAACCTTGTTCACGTACCGAGGAGAAATGTCAGGAATTGTTTTTTCGCCTAGCATTGTCTGAGCTGCAGATACCTGTTGCTCAGTTACTCCTCTCAGAGCTTTTACTTTGTCAGTGATATTAGTTTGGTCACAAAAAAGTTTTGGATCTATATCCCCATTTCTCTCATATTCCTTATTTGCATGAATAACAGAAATGTTCCTAACAGAATATCCAGACTTCTCTAGAACTAACACTTGAAAGGCTAAGTCATACTCATGTTCTGGCTTGGCTTTGGTGGTAGCTTTGATTTCAATTAAGTCAAATTCTTTCTCTCCAACCTTCTGCAGAACATCAAAAATACAGGTTAAACTATCAGCTTCTAACCGGCCTTGAAAAATAGTTTGGGTACCATTATTAATCTCCTTGAGCGTCTTACTGGTTAACGAAAGATACTCATTATAATTGTTAAATCCTAAACGAATGGCATCAGGAAACAGCTTTTCTGCGTAACTTTCAAATTCATGACCAGCGTTAAATAAAGCCTGTGTATCTTCATCGACCGGGGGAAGTTTATTTTTATCGAACTTCTTCA